>NZ_DATLPB010000023.1:0-13398 GCF_035535915.1 Acidocella sp. | reverse complement strand
CCGCCGCCGTACGTGCCGTCACGCCAGCCACAAAAAACTCAGCCAGACGATCTTGCTGTTTTTCCGTTAAACGACAGTACCTTAGGTCCATAAAACCATCCTAGATCCGCTCAGGATCTGGGACAGCCCCAAAACTTTTGTGACGCTGGGCGGAGGGGCTGAAGGTTCCGGCGGTGCGTAGCACCGTTGGAATGGCCCTGGAGGGCATGGGCTGCGTCGCCGACAAAGCCATAGGCCCAGAGTCATAAAGTTTTTTTGCTACTTTTTGTTCACAAAAAGTAGCCTTCCTTTTTTGTTTCCATAGCGGGAGTGGCGAATGATCGACGGATCATTCGCCACTCTATGGAGCCGGGGGCGAAAGCTAGGTGATCGTATCCAACGCCGCTTCTCGGCTCGGTTGGCCGAGGCCGAGCGCTGCATAGGCGGCGCCGCTCACGAGCAGCCCGGCCAGGGCCTCACCATATTGCGGCATCCAGATGTGAAACACGATCGCGACGGCCGACCCGAGAGCCCATGCTGCAAACGCCCGGGGATGGAAATCGGCGTCTGCCCGTAGCCTGGCGGCCTGGCCGAGGATCAACTGATCCATGATCATCACCGCGCCAATGGGAGGGACGAAGATGCCGAGCAGGCTGAGCCAGTAAGGGAACAGGCTCCAAATGCCGAGGATTGCGGCGACGCCTCCGAGGATGCCCAGCACGAGCGTGAGAACGCGCATCCGGTTCTTCAGCAGATGACTGTAGCCGACCGCGCCGTTGTAGAGGCAGTGCGCGCAGACGGAGCCGAGATTGATGAACACGAAGACCAGGGCAAGTGCCGTCAGCAGAACGCCATGTCCCGTTAATAAGGGCATGAAGTCGCCGCCGTTATGGGTGGGATTGATCGCCGCACCTGCGGCGACGATTACCCCGCCGAACAGAAAGGCGAAGCCGTTGGCGAGGGGAAACGCTGAGAGTGAGGCGAGGACACCTTCGCGTCCGTTACGCGACCAGCGGGTGAAATCCGCCGTCATCGTGCCCGCATCGGCGAAACCGGCGATGACCAGACTGATCGCGCCGCCGAACGTCATGCCATGCGCGAGGCCCTTGAAATGCCAGACGTCGGCCATCCCGCTCTTCAAGGATGCCAAAACCAAAGCGATCAGGCCCATGATAATGAAGAGTGTCGGCGCCATCATGCCGACGATGGCGAGTGCGCGGATGCCGAGAAACGTGGTGGCCGTATAAAGCAGCGTCGCTACCACGATCACCGCCGTCATGTTCCAGCCAAAAGCCGTATGGATGGTGGCCCCGGTCAGGCCGGTCTGGAAGGCATACCAGCCGACCACGAGAGTCGAAAGCAGGCCGCAGGCAACGCTATAGCCCTTCGCGCCGAACGTCTTTTTCGCCTGCATCGCGAAATTCAAGCCGGTCGAGCCGGCGACATAGCTGAGGGCGCCAACATAAAGACACAGAACGAGGTTGCCCAGTAGAATCGCTGACGCGCCCTCGATAAATCCGAGATTGTAGACGATGATCCCGCCGAACACGGCCTGGGTCAGCACCATCGGAAACCCGACCCAGACGGCGGTGACGGATTTCAGCGAATGCCGGCGCTGTAGGGGCACCGGCTCATGTTCGAATTCTTCTGCGAAAGTTCCTTCCTGCCCCAAGGCAGTGGTCGATACCGGCGTCTGCATGAAAGTCTCCATCAAACCAGCATGGCCATCAGGTTAGGCAGAGCGCCGGAAAAACGCGTTGCACAGATGCGCACGAATGCTGGAAAAACAATCAATAAAAATCATAAATTGAATATATTTTATTCATGCTGAGCCGTATAAGTTGTTGTGTTGAATAAATATTAAACAAAACAATTCTATAAAGTTTAGAATTTATGCGGAATTTGCCGCTTTCGGGCCAATTTTGCCACCATGCACCCGGATCAGCGGGGCTGAGGGCCTGAAGATTGATGGATGGGGTGACTTATAGTTAGTTTTCAGCCGACCGTATCTCTCCGGCCAAACTGCATCGCGGCTCGGCTTGCTTAACAATAGGAATTTCCATGAGTCAGGATTTCAGTATTTTCGAAGCCAAGGATTTTGAGCTGCAAGGCGGCACCACGTTGCCGGCCGCGCGATTGGCATTCGCGACGCTCGGCACCCTGTCGCCGGACAAGGATAATGTTGTGCTGATCCCGTCCTGGTATGCGGGCACGCATCGTGAGTCCCTCGCATGCCTCACCGGTCCAGGGAGGGCGATCGACCCGGACCGCCATTTTATCGTCGCGACGAACTTGCTGAGCAATGGTGTGTCCAGCTCACCCAGCAACACGCCGTCGCCTTTTGAAGCAGCACGTTTCCCGCTTGTGACGCTTTTTGATAACGTGCGGCTACAGCACAAGCTTGTCACGGAAGCCCTGGGCGTTGAGACGCTGAAGCTGGTCGCTGGCTGGTCGATGGGGGGATGCCAGGCCTATCAATGGGGGGCGCAATACCCCGACATGGTAGAGGCGATTGCGCCGCTGAACTGTTCCGCCCGGACGGCGAACTTCAATAAGGTTTTCCTGATTGCGCTTCGCCGTGCGTTGGAATTGGATCCGGCATTTGAAGATGGCTATTATCGCCGCCCGCCGATCCGCGGGTTGAAGGCGTTCGCGGCGATCTATGCCGGCTGGGGATTCTCCGAACCATTTTTCCGCACGGAAGCATTCCGTCAGTTCGGCGCCGACAGCAGTGAGAGTTTCGTTGAACGGTACTGGGAACCGGCCTTCCAGCATTTGGATGCCAATGACCTTCTCGCTCTCATGCGCACGTGGTTTGACGGTGATATCAGCGCGAACGCGATGTATCAGGGCGATCTTGCGCAGGCGCTCGGTGCGATTAAAGCGCGGGCGATCGTCATGCCGGGTGAATATGATCGCTACTTCCCGCCGATTGACAACGTCAATGAAGTCCAACTGATGAAGAACGCTGAGTGCCGTCCGATACCGTCGATCTGGGGGCATATGACCGTGTGGAATCCCGAAGATCGCCTCTTCATCGACCAAGCGCTGCGCGAGTTGCTCGGTTGACGAAGGCACGATGCCAGAAGGCATGACGCCTTGCCGCTGATCTTGAGCAGCGGCCAGCGCATCGGGATCGAAGCGGCGGAAAAAACTTTTCTGGATGCTGGTCATGGGCTGTGTCGCCGACACAGCCCATGATCAGCATAACAAAGTTTTTTTGCTACTTTTTGTTCACAAAAAGTAGCGCTTACTTTCTTCCTAAAAGCTGTTCTCGCAACCGCGCGCGATAATGTTTTTGCGCCTCTGTGCGGGTGCCCAACGTCTCAGCGGCGATTTTGTGCATGCGCGCGACTTCCGCCAGATGTTCTTTCGCGCTCAGGAGTTGCGTCATGCCGCCCTTGTGGCGGCGATGGGTGTTCAGTGGCGCGGCGACATACAGGATTTCGCCGGCCTGCGCGGTCAGGGCGGCGAGATAGAGCCGCCAGTCCCCGGCCAGGCGCCACGTGGCGAGGTCGGGGACCGCATCGAGCGCGCGGCGCAACGCGTCGCGGCGCCAGAGCACGGCGCTGACATTGGGGATGAGGTTGCAAATGCCCAGCGCCATGCCGGCGAAGTCCTTGCCCTCCCAGCGGCCGGAGGCAATGAGGGCCGGCACGCCCGCTTCGAGTGCATAGGATTGGTAGCTCGGCATGATCTGTCGCCCGTCCGTGTCGATCGCGCGGCTGTCGGTGAAGGCGAGGAGCGGGGCCGGGCCGTCGCCGATGGCGTGCAGCAGCCGGGCGAGAAAATCCGGCGCGGCCTCATCATCGGCTTCACACAGCCAGACATATTCGCCTTGCGCGGCCTCGGCGGCGCGGCGCCATTGCGCGAAAATCCCCTGGTTCTCGGCGTTGGCGATCATTGTCACGTCGCGCCCCGCCGCACCCGCCGCTGCGGCCGCCACCGTTAGGTAGTCGTCGGTCGAAGCGTCGTCGAGGAGGAGAATTTCGCGGACCGGATAGGTCTGGGCGAAAATCGAACCAAGCCGCCCCGGCAAATAAGATGCGTCATTATGGTTCAGCACGCACACGCTCACGCCGCGCAAGGCGGGCTGGGCCAGGCGGAGAAGTTTTTCCGTGTAGGCTGCGAAATCGAAAGTTTCCGCCAGCGCCATGAGGCGGGGGCGCGCTTGCGCGAGGGCGGCGTGGTCGAGCAGGGAGAGCGTTTGCGCCTGGAAATCGTCAAGGTTGGCCGCCTGCGCCAAGGCGCCGGCGCGATGCGCGCGCAGCAAGGCGGGGATGCCGCCGCTGTCCTCGAAGGCGACGCAGGGCAGCCCGGCGGAGAGCGCCTCCAGCACCACGCTGGGGTAAGGGTCCTCCCGCGAGGTGAGCGCGAATGCATCGGCGGCGGCGTAATAATCCGCGATCCGCTCGGTGAACGGCACATGGTGGAAACGGCCGGTGGCGGCGGCGCGCGTCATTTCCGGCGCAAGATAGGTGTGCAGCACGGTTTCGACATCGCCGACCCAGCAGAAATGCACGTCGCGCCGCCACGATGCGACGTTGCGCGCGAGTTGCAGGAACAGGTCGAACCCTTTGCGCAAATGGGCATAGCCGGCGCCGAGCACGAGAAATTCCTCGTCTCCCACACGCAGCGCCTGGCGCACGGCGCTGCGTGCTTCGGCATCGTGGGTGACGGGCTGGTAGAGGCCCTGCGGCAAAACATGATGCGGCAAACCGTACAGATCGACCGCGCGGAAAAACGCCGCCGCGCCGGATGCGCTGGCGAACACCAGATTTTGCGCGCGCGCCGCGCCGTGCCGCGCCTGCACTTTGAGGCGGTGCTCCTGCAGAAATTGCGGCATTTCATGCACCAGCAAGGTGGTGGCGATGCCGCGCGCTTCGGCGGCGGGAACGATGCGGGCGGCGGCGGCGGCGTTGACGATGGCGGCGCGGACACCGCGCGCGTAAGCGTGGTCGAGCGCCCGGCCGATGGAAGCGCTGTCGTCGGCGACGCTCAGTTCCGCCAGCTCGCCATATCGGCCTTGCAATGGCCCGCCTTTGAGCAAGAGCAGATGAATTTCGAATCCCCATTGCCGGCGCAGCCGGCGCGCCAGATGCAGCAGCAGCATCTGCGCGCCGTGCGGCTGCGCATCGTGGCCGACCAGCAAGATCCGGTTGACGGCGGGCTGTTCCCGTGGGCAGAGCGCGCGGGCGGTGGCGTTGAGAAAAGCCGCGCCGAAATGCAGATCGGGCTCCAGAAACGCCCCTTCCGCCCATTCGTTCCAGGCATTCACGCACACCACCGGTTCGCCGTAAAACGGGTTTTTGGTGCTGTAGCCGAGCAGGTTTTCGAGCCAGGCCTGGTATTTCGCGGGCGTCGCGCCATGCAGCACCAGGCTCTTGCCTTCGCGCCGCGGCTCATTGTCCCAGCCCGGCACGATGGTTTTGATGAGCGGATAGTCGGGCACGGGCAGGCGCAGCGAGGTTTCGGCGAGGGCTTCGTAATCATGCACCGTCGCGGCGAAGCCCTCATCGAACAAATCGAGCGTGCCGTTCAGTCGGGCGGTCTCCTGGCTCACTTTGTGCGGCGGGAATTCCACCGCGCCGTCCAGCCCGTAGGGCGTGGGGTCGTCATCGTCAAAACTCTGCGCCATGATAATGAGCGGGTCTTCGCCGCTTGCCTGGAACATGCCGCGCCAGCGCGCGAGGCGCCGCTGCGCGTCGGGAATCAGCGAGACCCGGTAGATCATCCAGAGCGGCCGGCCTTGCAGGCGGATATAGCGTGGATCCTTGAAGAGCGTGGTGAAATGCGTGACCAAAGCCGCATCGTCGCTCGCCCGATAGTCCTGGGCGATCAGCCCGTCGCGCTCCAGCCCGTCCCACCGGTGGGTCAAGTTCTCGTTGGCCCACATGGCGCAGAACGGGAAATCGAGCGTCGGGTCGGCAAGAAGCTGGTTGATCGGCTTGTCCAGTAGCGGGCGGCCGTTGAACCAGTAGCTGTAGAACACGAAGCCGGACAGGCCGGCGCCTTTGGCCAGGGCGATCTGCCGGCGCAGGGTCGCGGGATCGTCCAGCGAGTAATAGCCGAGATCGCGCGGGATGCGCGGTTGCAAATGCCCGGCGAAGCGCGGCGTCGCCCGGCCGAGATTGGTCCAGTCGGTGAACCCTCCGCCCCACCAGGCATCGTTTTCCGCCACACGGTGGTATTGCGGCAGGTAATAAGCGAGCAGTTTGGCGCGCGGCATTGCACCCGGCCGCAACGGCGCGAACGCCTCGAAGGCCGGCCCCGGCCGCGTGGCGAACTTCACCGCACCCGCCACGCCTTTTTCCCGTTCGGGGAGCTGCGTCAGGCATTGGTCCTGATGCGCGAGATAATGCAGCAGCGGGTTCTGCCCCTCGAGCGCCGGCCCATAACGGTTGGCATAAAAGCCGATATCGAAATCGGCGGCGGGCGCGCGCAGTTCGGCGACGCCATAGAGCAGGAAATGTTCGAACGGATCGAAATGGCTGGCCGCGACGTCGGGATTTTGCTCAAGATACCAGGCCGGGTCGAAAAGCGGCACAGGGCTGACCTGCCCGGTGAACCGGCGCGCCAGAAAATGCCCGAGGCAAGGCTCCTGCGCGCCAAGTCCGTAGGTACGCCGATACCAAAGGTTGAAAAAATGCGGGCAGGGATCGCGCCCCAGTGCTTCGCCATAGCCGAGATAATGCAGCAGCGGGTTGATGCCGGCCGCGTCGGCTGCCGGATTCTGCGCGCGGTACCAGGCAGGATTGAAATAAGGGTTGGGCCATGCGCCGTTGCGCCACCCGATGGTGCAGAAATGTTCCGCACCATCACCCGTGGCGTCTTCATGCTGCCGCAGATACCATGCGGAGAGAAACAGCCCGCTATGGCGGACAGCCTCGGTCTCGGCCTGCAGCAAAGAGGACATTTCGACCTCGTTATGATATTGTTATTTGTTCCTTCGTCGCCGGCGGGGAAGTTGTCAAGGAGGAAAGAAAAGGGAAGAAGAGAAGGCTACTTTTTGTGAACAAAAAGTAGCAAAAAACTTTGTTATTCCGGGCCCGTGCGGTTTCAACGCCTCAGGCCCAGCGTCGATAAAAGTTTTTACGCCGCTTTTTTCAAAAAGCGGCCGCTTCCTTCCTACTCCATCACTTCAGCACGCGCCGGCCGTGCGGCGACTTTGCCGGGTTTGCGCATCAGCAGCAGGCAGGCGGCCGCGGGCAGCACGGTCATGAGCAGGAAGCTATAATCGTCGATATAGGCGATCACCTGCGCCTGCGTGTTGATCATGCTGTTCAGCAAGGCGGCGCCGTGAGGCGTGGACGGGTTGAGCATGTGGGTCACCGCGCCGCCGGCCTGCAAAGGGCGGGCGAAGGGGGTGACGTATTGCGTGAGCACGGCATGTTCGTACTGCGTCATGTGATCCAGCAAGGCCGAGGTGATCGAGATGCCGATGGCGCTGCCGACATTGCGTACCAGGCTGAGCAAGGCCGCGCCCTGGGTCCTCAGTTCCGCTTTCATGGTGAAGAAAGACACGACCTGCAGCGGCACGAACACGAAGCCCAGGCCGACGCCCTGGATCACGATCGTGACGATCATCATCAGTTCGGATTCGTTCTGTGTCCAGCTTTCCTGCATGGCGAGCGACGCGCCCAGCGCGAGATAGCCGCTTAGCATGACCAGGCGCGGGTCGATGCGGTTCGACACGCGCCCGGCGATCATCATGGCCGCCATGGTGCCGATGCCGCGTGGCGCCAGCACCAGGCCGGCGGTCGCCACCGGATAATTGCCGAGCTCTTCAAGGAAGGGGGCGAGCAGGGCCGAGGAGGCAAGCAGCACCATGCCGACCGAAAACATCGTGATCAGGCCGGCGACGAAGTTGCGGTCGTTGAAAATCGCCCGCGGAATGAACGGCGCCCGCGCCGTGAGCATATGTACGAGGAAGAGATAGAAGCCGAGCCCGGCGAGGATGAAGCTGGTGATGATGGTGGTCGAGCTCAGCCAGTCCAGCTCCTCGCCGCGGTCGAGGCCGATCTGCAGCCCGGCGAGGCCGAGCGAGAGGGCGAAGAAGCCGATCCAGTCGAACGAGGTTTTCGGCGCCAGCTTCACCTTCGGCATCAGGAACAGCAGGCCGAGTATGGCGACAATGCCGAACGGCAGGTTCACGAAGAACACGTAGCGCCAGTTGAAATCGGCCGTGAGATAGCCGCCCAGGGTCGGGCCCAGGATCGGCCCGACCATCACCCCCATGCCCCAGAGCGACATGGCGGAACCGCGCTGCTCCGGCGGGTAGATGTCCAGCAAGGTCGCTTGCGAGAGCGGCACCAGCGCCGCGCCGAAAGCGCCTTGCAGCGACCGGTAAACCACCATTTGTGTCAGCGAGCCGGCGATGCCGCACAGCATCGAGGTGATGGTGAAACCGGCCAGACAGACGATGAACAGGTTTTTCCGGCCGAACCGGTTGGCGAGCCAGCCGATCGGCGCGGTGAAGATCGCCGCCATCACCACGTAGGAGGTGAGCACCCAGGTGATCTGGTCGTAGGAGGCGGAGAGGCTGCCTTGCATATAGGGCAGGGCGACGTTGGCGATGGTGGAATCCAGCGCCTGCATCAGCGTCGCGAGCATCAGGCAGATGGTGATCAGCGTGCGATGCGGCGCGGCCGGCATGGTGTCGCCCGGTCCTGCCATCAGAACAGGTCCGACAAATGCCTGTGGTGGTTCGTATCGATGGAGATTTCCGTGCTCATCCCGTCACGCAGCTTCAGATCTTTCGGGCCCGAGACGATATGGATGCGCACCGGGATGCGCTGCACCACCTTCACCCAGTTGCCGGAGGAGTTTTGCGCCGGCAGGAGAGAGAATTCCGAACCGCTGGCCGGGCTCAGGCTCTCCACCACGCCGCGCCAGGTCTGGCCCGGATAGGTGTCGTCGCTGATCGACACCGGCTGGCCGAGGCGCACCCAGGTGAGCTCGTCCTCCTTGGGCTGGGCAGTGACCCAGATATGGTCATCGGAGACCAGCCCGAAGGCGGCGGTGCCGGCGGAGAGGTACATGCCCGGCTGCAACTGGTCGACATTCGTGACATAGCCCGAGAAGGGGGCGTGGACGACGCTGTGCCGCTGCGCCACCAGGGCGCTGTTCAGCGCGGCGAGCGCGGTCCGGTATTCCGGCATCTGCTCGACCGGGGTGTCCGCATCGCCGCTCAGCTTGGCAAGCTGCAATCCGGCGGCGGCTTCGAGCTGCGCGAGCTGGGCCTGGGATGCCTGCACGGTGTAGCGGGCGTTATCGTAGGTGGCGCGCGTCACGCCGCCATTGCCCACCACCGCGGCGTAGCGTTGCAGATTGGTCTGGTCCTCCGCGAGCTGGGCGTGCTGCGCGGCGATCTGCGCCAGCGCCTCGGCATAGCCGCGCTTGGCGGCGTTGATGTCCAGCACCGCCTGGGCAAGCTGGGCCCGGGCATTGGCCACCGCAATGTCGAAATTGGCCGGGTCGAGGCTGAACAATGTCTCGCCGGCCTGCACATGCTGGTTGTCATGGACGTAGACTTTGCCGACCAGCCCGGACACGTCGGTGGAGAGCGAAACTTTCGCCGCTTCGACATAGCTGTCGTCGGAGGAGACATATTGGCCGCCCTGCAGCCAGAACAGCAGCACGCCCAAGGCCAGGGCCAAGGTTCCGCCAAGCATCAGGATGGGACGCAGGAGGCTGGTGCGCCTGGCCTGTCGCTGCGAGGTTTCGCCCGGTGCCGCGGCACCGGGCCGCGCGGCCGGTTGGTCCCGGGCGACCGTGTTCGTTTGCGACATTACCCCGTCTCCTTCATTGTTTCCGCGGGTTGTTCCCGCGGTGCGTTTTGCTCGGGGGCAAGCAGCAGATTGGCCTTCATGCGCTGCAGCCCTTGCACCATGGTGGCGCGGGTTTCGGCGGACAGTCCGGCCCCGACAAAATCGGCCACGGCGGCGCGCTGCCGGCTGATCTCATCCAGCATGGCAGTGGCGGCGGGCCGCAGATGCAGCCGCCAGATCCGCCGGTCCTGCATGTCCGCCCGGCGTTCGACCATGCCGAGCGCGACCAGCCGGTCCACCAGCCGGGCCACCGTGATCGGCTCCACCTCCAACAGGTCGGCGGCCTCCTTCTGGCTAAGGCCGGGGCGGTAGGAGAGCCGCAGCAGCAGCACCCATTGCGCCCGGGTCATGCCCTGAGTGCGCGCGCGCTTATCGGCCTCGACGCGAATCAGCCGCGCGACGTCGTGGAGGAGCAGAAAGAGATCACAGTCGAAGTCTTGTCCCATAGCGGAACATATAATAAGCCTGCTTATTATTTTTAGCCGCGTGGATTCCGTCTATCTGGCCAGCGTACTGTGCAGGACCGGAATGATCCCCGACAAGGCGATCTGCACGCCGATGCCCAGGAGCAGGAACGCGGCGATGCGCGAAACGACACTCCGGCCGGATTTGCCGAGCACAGCGGCCAGATGTTCTGCCGTGCTGTAGGAGGCCCAGATGATCATGGCCATCGCCAGCGCCGCCAGGCTAACCCCGGTATAGAAGGCGGCCGTGGCGGCGAACGTTCCCGGCCGCTCGGTGCCGAGCGAGACCGCGACCGCGATCGTCCCGGGCCCGGTGGTGAAGGGCAGGGTCAGCGGGAAGAACGCGTACCCGGCCAGATCTTCGGTGGCGGCCTCGCTGACCGGCTTCGCCTCTTCCTGCTTGCGGGCCGAATTGCTGTCCGGCGCGGAGAGCATTTCATAGGCGCGGGTGCCGACGACGATGCCGCCGGCGATACGCAGCGCATTCAGCGATATGCCGAAGAAGCTCAGAATATAGGTGCCGGCCCAAAGCGCCACAAGCATGACCAGAGCGGAATAGATCGCGACCCGCTTCGCCAGGGCAATGCGCCGCTCATGTTCCTGCAGCGCCGTCACCTCGTGAAAGATGATGGAACCGCCCAGCGGGTTGACGATGGAGAACAGCGCCGGAAAGGCCAGCAGAAATGCCCCGAGGGCGCCTTGGAAAATCATGGCCTGACCCTAGAGCATGAGGGTGTTAGAGAGAAGAAAGCGGGCGCTTTTTGAAAAAAGCGCCGCAAAAACTTTTATCGACGCTGGGCCGGCGGCGTTGAAACCAGCACGGCCCAAAATAACAAAGTTTTTTTGCTACTTTTTGTTCACAAAAAGTAGCGTTTCCTTTCCTTACTTGCCTTTTTAGAGCACGCGGCCGGCGACTGCTTGCAGTTTCGCCAACATGGCCGGGTCACGCGCCTCCGGGGCGGTGATCAGCGCATATTCCAGGGCGCGGTCGCAGCCCGCGGGGCAAGGGCCCCGCGCGCTGCCGATTTTCGGCAGCACCGCCTTCACCAGGTTGCGCGCCTTGTCGGCATTGCCGAGCAGCACCTTGATGACGGCATCCACAGTTACCGCGTCATGGTCCTCGTGCCAGCAATCATAGTCGGTCACCATGGCGACTGAGGCGTAACAAATCTCCGCCTCGCGGGCGAGCTTGGCTTCCGGCATGTTGGTCATGCCGATCACGTCGCAGCCCCAGCTGCGGTACAGCATGCTTTCCGCGAGCGTGGAGAATTGCGGGCCTTCCATGACCAGGTAGGTGCCGCCCCGCGTCACGGGCAGGCCGAGTTCCCGAGCGCTCGCCTCCAACGCATCGCCGAGGCGCGGGCAGGTCGGGTGCGCCATCGACACATGGGCCACGCAGCCGGTACCGAAAAAGCTCTTTTCACGGGCGAAGCTGCGGTCGATGAACTGGTCGACGACCACGAAATGGCCGGGCGGCAATTCCGCCTTCAGGCTGCCGACGGCGGAGAGCGAGATGATGTCGGTGACGCCGGCGCGCTTCAACGCATCGATATTGGCGCGGTAGTTCAGCCCGCTCGGCGAGATTTTATGGCCGCGCCCGTGCCGGGGCAGGAACACGGTCTTGATGTCGCCAAACCGGCCCACCAGCAGCTCGTCGGAGGGCGCGCCCCAGGGGGTTTCCACTTTTTCCCAGCGCGTCTCGGTCAGGCCTTCGATGTTATAGAGACCGGATCCACCTATGATGCCGATGACAGGGGTGACGGAGTCAGACATGCGCGTGTCCTCACAGATAAAAGCTGAATGGCGCCCCTTTACGGCTTGTGGCGTGGCAAGAGCAATATGCGCATGCAGCGCCCCGACCCGATGCGCAAGCGAGTCCGTGCGGGGGCCGTGCTTGGACCCGGTGACGTTCATGATCCGTCGTTCGTAGAGAAGCTGCAACCGCTCGTCGACGGGCATGTCAAGCGTGCAACTTTACGTTTAGTCGCATTCCATGCTACAGTTTGGTTAACATAATGTTTAAAGCATAAAGCTTGCAAAAAAAAATTAAGGGGAACGGACTTATGAAGAATATCCCGATTGCCGGGAAGTTCGCCGCGATTTTGGTGGTTTTCGGCGTTTTTTCGCTAGCGGCGGTCATTTACGCGACGCAGGGGATGCGCGCGGTCGGCAGCGCCTACAGCCAGGTGATGAATGGCCCGGCCGGCGCGGCCTATAACATCACCAGGGCCAACCGGGCTCTCGAGGATGCGCGGGCGAGCATGGCCGAGCTGCTGTTGGGGCCGAATTCGTCGGCCCGCGCCGGATTGCAGGCCGATATCGCCTACGATGAACCGATGTATGCGAAGAAAATGGAAGCGGCGATGGCTGAAGCGCCGGCTGCGGCCGTGACCGTGCAGGATCTTGTGACCAGGAGCCAGCAGCTTTTGCGGGGCGACTGCGCCAATGCCGTTAATCTCGCCGCCGCTGCCGGTAACGCGGCCGAGCTGGCCAACGCTCAGGCGGTGTTCCTGAACACATGCGCGGCGAAGTTCGACAGCATTGAACGGGACATATTGGCGGCGGCGCACCGCCTCGACGCGGAGGCCGGCACGCGTGAAGCGACGATGGGGGCCACCGAGAACGCTACGATCTGGATGACGTTCGGGCTGATCGTTGCAGGCTTGGTCGTGGTGATGTTGGGTGGGTTTTTCGCGGTTCGCACCTGGATCACAGTGCCGGCGAACCGGCTGCGGGAGGTGATGGGGCGGTTGGCGCAGGGCGAGCTGCAGGCTGCCGTGGCGGGCACCGAGCGGCGGGACGAGATCGGCGGCATGGCCCGCGCGGTGCAGGTTTTCAAAGATTCAGGGCTGGAGAAACAGCGCCTGGAGAAAGACGCCAAGGCGGCTGCCGCTCAAATGGAAGCCGAGCGCGTGGCCAACGAGGCGGTGCGCGCCGAGACGGCGGCGCAACAGCGCCGGGTGGTGGACTCGGTGGCGGCGGGGCTGGAGAAGCTTTCCAGCGGTGATTTGATGTTCCGCCTGACGGAAGCGTTCTCGGCCGATTACGAAAAGCTGCGTGGCGATTTCAATGCGGCGATGGAGAAGCTGCAGGTGACGATGCAGGCCATCGCCACCAACACGCAA
>NZ_DATLPB010000022.1:0-35319 GCF_035535915.1 Acidocella sp. | reverse complement strand
CTGCCGGCTGGCTGCCGGCGCAACCCGCCGCCGCCGGTCCCAAAGGCGACTGGTGGACCGCGTTCGGCGATCCGCTGTTAGATAAAATGGAGCCGCAGGTGATGGTGAACAACGCCACCGTCGCCGCCGATTACTATGCTTACCAGCAAGCGACCCAGATCGTGCAGGAGACGCGCGGCGGGTTGTTTCCCACGGTCGGCCTCAGCGGCAGCGCCACGCGCAGCGGCGAGGGCGGCGGCAATGTCGGGGCGAGCGGCACCAGGACGGGCAATGGTTTTTCCGTAGGCCCGAGCACTTCGGGCAATTTCGAAGGGACCGTCGATTGGACGCCGGACATCTGGGGCATGATCCGGCGTGAGGTGCAGAGCAATGTCGCCGCCGCGCAAATTTCCGCCGCCGACCTCGCCAACGCCACGTTAAGCGAGCAGGGGCTGCTGGCCGCCGATTATGTCAATCTGCGCGCATCCGACGCGCTGATCGCGTTAAGCCAGGCGACCGTGGTGGCGGACCAGCAGGCGCTGCAGATCACCATCAACCAGTTCAATGCCGGGACCGTGCCGCCGTCCGATGTGATCACCGCGCGCACCCAGCTCGAGGGCGCGCAGGCGCAATTGATCAATGCCGGCGTGGCGCGGGCGCAGTTCGAGCATGCCATCGCCGTGCTGCTGGGCAAGGCCCCGGCCGAGCTGACTATTCCGCCGGGCTCGCAGATCATGACCGTGCCCGTACCGCCGCCCGGCCTGCCGAGCACGCTGCTGGAGCGCCGCCCCGACATCTCTGCCGCCGAGCGCAGCATGGCCGAGGCGAACGCCGCCGTCGGCGTCGCGGTGGGGGCCTATTATCCTCAACTTACGTTGTCGGCCATGGGCGGCTATGCCGCCAACCCGATCGGTGGGCTGTTTTCGGTTTCCAACAGCCTGTGGTCGCTGGGGGCGAGCCTGTCGGGAACCTTGTTCGAAGGCGGCACGCGCAGTGCCAGCGTGGCCGCGGCGCGTGATTTTTACGACGAGACGACGCAAACCTACCGGCAGACCGTGCTCACCGCGTTCCAGGACGTCGAGAACGACCTTTCCAATCTGCGGATTCTCGCGCAGCAGGCAAAGGTCGAGGCCGCCGCCGTGGCCGACGCGCAGAAGGCGCTGCAGATTTCCTTGAACGAATACCAGGCCGGCACGGTGACCTATACCACGGTGGTGACGGCGCAGGTGACCCTGTTCAGCGACCAGGAGGCGGCGTTGGTCGTGCAGCAGGACCGGTTGCTGGCCAGCGTGTCGCTGTTCCAGGATCTCGGCGGCGGCTTCCTGGCCGCCGACCTGCCGAGCGCCGCGCAATTGCAGGCGCACCTTCCGTTCGCGCCTTGACTCCCTTCGGTTGTCGCAACCGGAGATTTGTCGTATAATGATAAAGGCGCTTTCCCGTTCTTGTTTTGGCGTGCTTACTGGCCTCCTGACAAACGATCGAAAGAGTTTTGAATCCGCATGTTGCGGATCGCTGTTTGTAAGGAGATGCGATATGGCATCAGGTACGGTGAAGTGGTTCAATGCGACCAAGGGGTATGGTTTCATCCAGCCCGATGACGGCTCCAAGGATGTGTTCGTGCACATTTCCGCCGTGCAGCGCGCTAATCTCAGCACGCTGAACGAGGGCCAGAAGGTCCGCTACGAGACGCAGGCGGGTCACCAGGGCAAGGTTTCCGCGGAGAACCTGCAGGTCGGGTAAGACCGTCCAGGTCCTGCTCGATATGAGGCGGCGCCGTCAGGCGCCGCCTTTTTTGTGTTCGGAGCCCGCAGAGGTTCCATCCGGACGCCGTCCGGTGATTTTTTACAAAAGGTAATGTTCATCGAATGAGGGGCATCATCATGCCTTAAGTTCATATAAGAAAATCCCTATATGTGATTTTCTGCAGGCTCATGATGAATCTACGCTCTTTCGATTTGAATCTCCTCACGGTGTTCGATGCGTTGTTTGAAACGCAGAGCGTCACGCGTGCTTCGACGCAGCTGGGTATGGCGCAGCCGGCGCTCAGCCACGCGCTGAAGCGGCTGCGTTTGGCCCTTAAGGACGAACTGTTCATTCGCACCGCCCAGGGCATGGTGCCGACGCCGCGCGCCAAATTGCTCGCCGGGACGGTGCGGGAGGCGCTTCAGAGCCTGGGGGGGGCGATCGGCGGCGACAAGTTGTTCGATCCCGCCTCGCACACGCAGGATTTTGAAATTGTGATGAATAATTGGGCGGCGCTGACGCTGGCGGCGCCGCTTGCTGCGGTTTGCCGTGCCGAGGCGCCGGGAATTCTCCTCAGAATACGCCCGGTGGGGCGGCAGAATATCGGCGATCTGCTGGACCGTGGAGGCTTGGATTTCGCGGTGACCAACAAGCCGCCGATCGGGCGGTTCATGGTGAGCGAGCTGGCCGCGGATTCCTATGTGGTGGTGGCGCGGCGCGGTCACCCGGTCTGTATGGCCCCGGCCATCACGGGCGAATGTCTCGCTTCGTTCCCGCATCTGGTGCTGAGCTCGACCGGGGAGGACGACCAATTTCTCGATGAAAGGCTGGCCGCGGCCGGGTGCGAAAGGCGGATCGGCATCAACGCGCCGTTGCTATCCGCGCCCCCGATCTTGCGGAAGACCGATATGATCGCGGTCATGAGCCGGCGGGCCGCCACGGAATTCTGCGCCGCCGCGGACCTCGCGCTGGTGGAATTGCCCTTCGAGACGCCCGCCATCCGGCATTGGATCGTGTGGCACCGGCGCTCCGAGCCGGACCTGGCGCATCGCTGGCTATGCCAGAAATTGAGCGACTTGGCGAACCCGCAGGGAGAGACGGAAGAGGCCGCTTTTTAAAAAAAGCGGCGCAAAAATTTTTATTATGCGAATACCCACGAATAACAGAGCAAGAAACGGGATGCGTGCTGCGCCTGGCGCGGGCAGTTTTGCCTGCAACAGGAGGAGCCGCCATGACCGCATTCCGCTGCGTCCCAATCGCCACAGAAATCGCCGACCGTTTCCGCCGCACCGGATTGGATGACAACGGCAACGCAATCAAATCTGTCGAAGCGTCAGGTGCTGCGGGCAGATTTCCATGCCGACATTGCCTACGATGCGCCGCTTCAGGCCAGACAATGTTACTGGGCTCTTACAATCTCCCCTGGCCGCGCGGGATCTATTGGACGCCGAGCCCGATCTTCTTGCACGCTGAGGCTTGCGCGCGGTTTGCATCAGAGAACGAGGTAGCGCCGATCGTCCGCTTGAACGCCTTGGTGTCTGTCCGAGCCTACGACGCGGCGGATCAGTGCCTATACGAGCTTGGCCACGTTTGTTCGGGGGCAGACGTGGATGCACCCCTTGAGCGCGCGCTAGGCGATGCACGAACCGCTTTCGTTAACATCCACACGGCGAGACCTGGTTGCCTGCTTTCCCGGGTAGAACGCATCGACGGGTAAACCCATCGATGAATGGCGCACTTACGCAAACTTGCGCTTGAGCGCAGCCAAGGCCCGCATAAAATCAAAGTTTTTTTGCTACTTTTTGTTCACAAAAAGTAGCGCTTTCTTGCCTTGCCTTGCCTTGCCCTAAACCAGCCGCGCCAGGCGTATGGCGGTATGGCCGCGGACGGCGTGCAGGCTGGGCATGACCAGCAAGCAGTCATCGTATGGGGTGCGGATTTCCTCGTCGCCGTCGTGCGCGATCAGGCTGTTCGCGGCGCGGACGATCTCGCCGCCGCGATAGGCGTGCGTGAAGACGAAGCGGTTGGTGCGCGCGGTGACCGCGCGGGTGACCTGGGCGAAAACCGGCATGCGGCGCGGCGCCGGGCAAGGGGCGATCATCCCGGCATGGCTCAGCAGGCGCTGGACCGTGGCGCGGGTTTGTACGACGCTGCCCGGTTCCCAATGCTGCCCGGCTTCCACCAGAATGGCCGCGGCCGGGGTGACGGCGGCGGTGAAATGGCCGTAATCGATCAGCCGCTTGCCGCCGGCATGGCCATGATCGGCGATCACCATGTGCGGGGTGGCCAGAGTCTGCGCCAGATGCCGCCCGTGGGCGGTCGGGCCGCAGAGCAGGAGCGGGTCCGACGGCCACAGCATCGAATGCAGGTCCAGCAGCAGGTCGGCTTCGTCGATGATCGGGCGCATTTCGCGCGCCCGGTCCAACTCCAGCGAACGTCGCACGCCGAATAGCTGGGAATCGTCCCAGACCCGGTTCAAATCCTCCTCGACGAAGCGCGAGGCGAGCGGGTTGGTCGGGTCGAAGCGGGCAAAAGCCTCGATATTGGCAAAACCCATCGTCACCCGCCCGCGCAGCGGCATGAAATTCTGCCGTAGCAATTCAGTGATGACGATAGCCCCGGCGAGTTCGTTGCCGTGCATCAGGGACATCAGCACTACATGCGGGCCGGGCCGGCCGGAATTGCGCGTGGTGAAGCCGCGTATGCCGGTATTGCCCGCCAGGAATGGGGTGAAGTCCGGCGCCGCCGTATAGACCGGAAATTCCGGCAGATCGGCGGGCAGGGCAGGCTCCGGTCGGTTACTGTTCGCCGGCGGGGACCGTGACGACATGAGGGCAGTGTAACCGGATTATTACAAGGCGCAATCGGGCTTGTTGTATCATCATGCCCGCCGGGATTGACGGAGCCCAAGCGGCACAGCAAAGCCGCGCCATGATTACGCGGATATTATGTACCGATTTGGCCGGCCTGCGGGCCCAGGCGCTGGGCCTGGCGGAGGCGGCGGGGCTCACGCCGGACCTGCAGAACCTGAAATTCCGTTCGCCCTGGGATAAAATCTCGCCCGGCCTGTGGCTGAGCGCACGCTGGGCGGTGGAGGGCGCCGCCTTCGCCGAACCGTTGCCGCCGGTGGTGATGGGGGCGGGCGGGGCCGGCGCGCGGGTGGCCGCCGCGCTGCGCCGGCCGGGCGTGAAAACCGTGGCGATCCAGCACCCGCGCATGGCGTTGGACAAATTCGATCTCGTTATGGCGGCGCGGCATGACGGCATCAGCGGCGACAATGTGGTGGTGACGCGCACCGCCTTGCACCGCGTCACGCCAGCGCGGCTGGCCGCCGAGGCCATTGCCTGGGCGCCGTTCTTCGCGCCGTTCCGCCGGCCGCTCGTGGCGGTGCTGCTTGGCGGCAGCAACGGCCGCTATCGTTTCGACCCGCCGCAGGCCCGCGACCTCGCCGCGCAATTTGCCGCGATGATGGAGCGCGACCGCGTCGGGTTGGTGATCACGCCCTCGCGCCGGACCGATCCGGACGTGGTCAAAATCCTCCAGGAGGCGCTGCTGCCCCGTGGGGCCTGGATCTGGGACGGCAGCGGCGAGAATCCCTATTTCGGCATGCTCGCCTGCGCCGACGCGATTATCGTCACGGCCGATTCGGTCTCCATGGTGTCCGAGGCGGTGGCGACGTCGGCGCCTGTGCTGCTGGTGCGCCTGCCGGGCAGATCGGCGCGGATCGGCGCGTTCATGGATGCGCTGGTGGAAGATGGGCGGGCTTGCGATTTTGCCGGGCATCTTAAGTTATGGGATACGAAACCGTTGGATGACACCGCGATGGCGGCCGCAGAGCTGCGTCGCCGCTTGGGATTGGAATGATGCTGGATATTGAAACCTTCGACAATCTTCGCGGCGGCAATGTCGCGTACAAGGCGCTGGCGCATCCGGTGGCGGCCGAAAATCTCGCAGTCCTTGCCGCCGCGGCCGGGAAGGTGGCGATCTTCGACCCGGACGGCATCGCCGGGCCGCTTCTGGCGCTCTGCCCCGGCTTCGATGTCGAGGGCGTGTATGTGCAGGACACGCTGGCGCTGGGCAAAATGCGCGGCGGGCATGCCGCCCGGCCGCTCACCGAACTGTCTCACGCCAATGTGAAGTGCGTGCTGATCGCCGCGTTCGACGGCCAGCGCATGGCGGAACGGCTGGTGCCCTTTGCGCCGCAGGGCGCGAAGATCCTCACGCTGGATGGCGCGCGCCTGCCAGAGGCGATGCTCACCAACAAGACCCGCTATCTGGAATCGGTGAATTTCGCGACGAATTTCGTTTTCTTCCGCGATGACGGGCAGTTCGCCACGCGGCTGACGACCGCTAATTACTGGTCGGGCTACGGTGCGAAAGCCGTGCGTTTCTTCCACCGGCTGTATGACGGCGCGGGTGCGGTGCTGGCGGAGTGGGAAGACGAGGCGCCGGCCGGCCCCGGCGGCTATGTGCTGGACAGCAATGTCATCCGGCGCCGCTTCGGCCTCGGGCCGTTCGCCGGGCAGCTCTTCATTCATGCCATGGGCGTGGCCGGGCATGACGTGGTGAAATACGCGCTCGACACCTACGCCACCGATAACGGCGCGTCACTGTCCTGCACGCACGACGCCAATGCCTGGCCGTCCGAGCGCTTCGCCGGCCTGCCGGCGCCGCGCGCGGATGAACGCGTGATCCTCTGGGTGCAGAACAGCCACGCCGTGCCGATCCCGGCCGGGGCGATGGCGCTGGACCGCATGGGAGCCGAAGCGCCGGTGGCGATCGATATGGAGATCGCCCCGTTCGCCAGCTATCCGCTCGACGTCGCCGATTATTTCCCGGGCCTGCACTGGCCGGCGCAGCTCGAGTTGCGCGCCGGGCGCCATGTGGTGCGGCCGCGTTATGAGGTGGTGCGCGGCGGGCGCACGCGCATCGCGCACATCAATGTCGAACGCGGCGACTTGAAGGACGATCCGGGCATCAAAACCCTGCACCCGTCGATGGGGCGCGGCTTTCTGCTTCCGTTCCCGGTTCTGCCGCGCACCCGGTTCAAAACCATCGTGCAACCGACGCCGATGGCGATTTCGGAACAGAACCTGCCGCTGCGGCTGGACGTGTTCGCCGCCGACGGCACGAAACTGCTCGAGCGTTTCCTGGGCAAGCTGCCGCGCCGCCACGATCTCGCTTTGGATCTGGACGACGTGCTGGCGCCGGATGCGCTGGCCGAAGGCGGCCATGCCGAGCTGGTGTATGATTTCCGTGAGGGCGGCGAGGCGAATGGCTGGATGCACGCGCTGTTCCGCTTCGAGGACCGGCAGAGCGGCCATGCCGCCGAGAGCAGCTTCGGCGCGCATATCTTCAACACCATCATGACCTACAAGAACGAGCCGCAAAGCTACAGCGGCAAGCCGCCGGGCCTCTCCACGCGCTTGTTCCTGAAACTGGGGTTCGGCGGGCGCGAGAGCTTCTGCGTGCTGATCTACCCGGCCTCCGGCCCGTGGGCGCCGCAGTCCGACACGGCGCTGGAACTCTACGGCGCGAACGGGACGCTGCTCGACACGGCGAAATTCTCGATCGCCTGCTCCGGCTCGGCGATCGTGTTTACCTCACGCTATTTCACGGCGGAAAAACTGCGGGAGGCGAGCGAGACCGGCTATGTGCTGATCCGCGATACCACCTGCCGGCTGTTCGGGTTCCACGGTGTCGATAACGGCGCCGGCGGGTTCTCGTTCGACCACATGTTTGGGTTCTAGAAATAGAAAGGAAGCGCTACTTTTTGTGAACAAAAAGTAGCAAAAAAACTTTATTATTCTGGGTCATGGGCGCTGGCGCTGACACAGCCTCAGACCCAGCATAGTAAAAGTTTTTGCGCCGCTTTTTTTAAAAAGCGGCCACTTCCTTACTTTCCTGCCTGACGTCTTCCTGTCGTTCGACCAGCGGCAGCCACTGCCCGCTGCGGAAAATCTCGCTGGGCTTGAACTTGGCCTTGTAGGCCATTTTGCGGCTCTCCTCGACCCAATAGCCGAGATAGACATGCGGCAGGTCCAGGGCCATGGCGTGGTCGATCAGCCACAGGATCGCGTAGGTGCCGAGCGAGCGCTGGTCCAGTTCGGTCGAGAAGAAGCTGTAGACCGCGGAGAGCCCGTCGCCGAGCCGGTCGGTGAGGCAGCCGCCGACCAGCGTGCCGTCGGGCAGGCGGAACTCCACCACCGAGGTTTCGATCGGCGTGTCTTCGATCATGGCGCGGTAGTCGTAGAAGCTCATCGTCGCCATGTCGCCGTCGCTGTGGCGCTGGCGCTGGTAGCGCTGGAACAGATGGAATTGTTCGGCGGTGGCGCGCGGCGGCATTTCCTGCACCAGCAGGTCCTGGTTGACTTTGGCGACGCGTTTTTGCGTGCGGTTGGCCTGAAAATCCCGGACGCGGATGCGGATCGGCACGCAGGCGTTGCAATTGGGGCAGACCGGCGCGTAGGCGATGTTGTGGCTGCGCCGGAACCCACCGCGGGAGAGGCGGTCATGCAGGCT
This sequence comes from Acidocella sp., assembly GCF_035535915.1. Classification (GTDB taxonomy): domain Bacteria; phylum Pseudomonadota; class Alphaproteobacteria; order Acetobacterales; family Acetobacteraceae; genus Acidocella. Next base: position 27,075 of record NZ_DATLPB010000022.1, on the reverse strand, counting down.
TTCCGCCGAGACCCCAGCCAATTCCGTGACCACTTTGCGCTCGGTGCGCCCGGCCAGATAGGGGCAGGGCAACGGCGCCGTGGTGTAGAAAAAATGCGGGCGGCGGGCGGGCTTGAAGCTCATTGTCTCGTTATGTTTGGCTGATCGCGGCGAGGCGTCAATAATTGTTTTGCGTGGATCGTACGACGACCAGACCTGACAGCAGATCATGCGTGGCGCGGTGGCGCGGCGTGATCAGCGCCAGCAGAAACGGCACGAAAGCGAGGCCGAAACTGATCCAGAGCAGCAGCGTCCACACCAAGGCCTGCGCCATGGTGGGGCGCGCGAGATCGGCATCCTGGCGGACCGCGAGGCCGAACAGGCGCTGGCCCGGCGTGGCGCCGGCATAACCAATGAACAAGGCATAGTAGACCAGCGGCATCCAGGGCAGGATGTGGAACGCCATCCAGCCGAGGCCGAGGGTGAGTACGCCGAACAGGGCGATGCCGAGTGCCCCGGCCCAACCGGCGATGCCGATCAGCAGGCAGTCGGCGATCAACGCGAGCACGCGGCGGGTCATCACGCCATGGGTCAGCAGCCAGTCACGATCGGAGGGAAGCAGCGTTTGGCTCATGACCGGACATTGCGCCGCGAGGCCGGGCCAAGGCAAGCGCGATCGTAATGGCGAAGAGCAGGGCCTGCGGGATGGCATAGAGAAACCAGCTTTGCGCCGGGGTGAGCAGCAGCAGAGGGGCGAGATAGACGATGCCGCCGAGCAGGACCTGCCAGGGCGGCGTGCTCTCGCTCAAGCACAGCGCCATGGCGGCGATCAAAGGAAGGCTGTCATAGGCGTAGGCATGCGGCACGGCGAGAAACATCCCGGCGAGCAAAACCGCCATGGCGTGCCGGTAGGAGGCGCGGCGCGCGCACAGCCAGACCGCAGCGGCGACCGCGAGGCCGCAGAGCATCTGCGCCGCCCAGGCCATGCCGGGCGCCAGCCCGAGAGAGATCAGGTTGGCGGCCGGGGTGATGATGAGGTTCAGCCCGGTCGAGGAAAAATACGCGTTCTGGCCGGCCGGCAAAGCGTGGAGCCATAGGCCCCAGAGCGCGGGCAGAAAGGTCAGGCAGGACGCCGCGATGAGGCCGAGCGCCGTGATCGTGGCGGCGGCGATCGCGGCCCAATCCCGCCGGGCGAGGAGAAACACCGGCAGGAGAACACCGAACTGCGGCTTCAGCGTGAGGAGCCCGAAGGCGATGCCGGCGAGAACCGGCCGGCGCGGCAGGACAGCGAGTCCGAACAGCAGAAGTGCGGCGGTGAAATAGCCGGTCTGCCCGGAGACCAAAGTGAGCAGAGAGGCGGGGCTGACCAGCAGCGCCAGCAGCACCAGCCGGCGGCGGAAAAAGGCTAGGGCTGGCGGCCAGCAAGCAAGCCAGCCCCGTCAGGCTCCAGAGCAGCTGCGCCATGCCAAGGCCGCAAAATCGCAGCCACCAGGTCGCCAGCAGGAATGTCGGCGGGTACAGATAAGGGTAAAAGCTGCGAAACCCGGGATATAAAAGCTGCTGGAGCGCCTGCAGCCGCGCGCTGTCGTAGATGTCCCGGACCGGCTGCGCGGCGGCGAAGCGCGGATACGACCAGAAAGCCAGAAAATCGCTGTTCAAAGACGGGTCGGTCGCCGCCCGATCAGCGCGGTGAGGAAGAGAAAAGAAAACTTCTTTTTGTGAACAAAATGAAGCAAAAAATCTTTATTAACTTTGGGTCGTGCTGGTTTCACCGCCGCTGGCCCAGCATAACCAAAAGTTTTTGCGCCGCTTTTTTCAAAAAGCGGCCACTTGCCTTTCTTCCGCATGATAGCTTCAGATCGATCATGTTCTAAGCCATAACCAAGCACAGAGAGGCGGTCGATGGCCGCGTGAAGAAAGGACCAACATGGCGCGCTTCAACACCGTCACCTATCTTCTGGGCACCAAATTCTACAAAATGGCCTATGTCGAGTTCGGCAACCCGGCGGCGCCGGCGGTGCTGTGCGTGCATGGGCTGACCCGTACCGGCCGGGATTTCGATCTGCTGGCGGAAGCTTTGGCGGACCAGTTCCACGTGATCTGTCCGGACTTGCCGGGGCGGGGCCAGTCCGAATGGCTTGGCGAGGGGATGGCTTATCAGCCGCCGACTTATGTGGTCGCGCTGGCGCATCTGCTGGCCGCGCTGAACAAGCCGGTCACATGGGTCGGCACGTCGCTCGGCGGCATTTGCGGCATGATGGTCGCGGCGGCGCAGAACGCGCCGGTGACGAAACTGGTGTTGAACGATGTCGGCCCGTTCATTCCGGCGGCGGCGCTGAAACGGATCCGCGACTATATGCTCGGCGTGCCGGAGCGCTTCCCCTCGATGCAGGCGCTGGAGGCGCATCTGCGCGAAGTGCACGCGCCGTTCGGCAAGCTCGACGATGCCGAGTGGGCGTTGCTGGCCCGCTATTCCGGGCGCAGCGTGCCGGAGGCCGGGCAGGAAGGCGCGTTCGCTTTGCATTACGACCCGAAAATTGCCGAGCCGATGCGCGCCACGATGCCGCTGGATGTCGATCTCTGGCCAGTCTGGGGGGCGATCAAGGTGCCGGTGCTGACGATTCGCGGCGCGACAAGCGACCTGCTTCTGCCCGAGACTCTCGAGCGCATGGAAAAAGAAGGGGCCAAGAGCCATATCGTGCCGGACGCGGGCCACGCGCCGGCCCTGATGGATGCCGCTTCAATCGGCGCGATTCGGACGTTTTTGCTTCAGGGCTGAGAAAAACACGGCGTCGCGCTTTGGGGGCGCCGCGCTCAGCGGCGCCATCCGGGCATGAAAACGGGGGGCGATCAATGATCGGCCAGTTGCTCCGGCGGAACAAAATTCCGCTGATCAAACGCGCGGTGATCGCGGCCGGGCGCGCCACCAGCTCGCAGGGCGTGTCCCTGGCGGCCGCCGGCTGTGCCTTTTACGCGACGCTGGCGCTGTTCCCGAGCATCACCATGCTGATTTCCCTCTATGGCCTGGCTTACAACCCGGATACCGTGCAGCCGCAATTGCATTATTTGCGCCATTTCATGCCGCCTGCCGCCTTCGTGCTGATTTCCGAGCGGATCCAGAGCCTGGTGTCGCAACCGGCGCGGGGGCTTGGCATCAGTTTCCTGATCAGCCTGGCGCTGTCGCTCTGGTCGTCCGCGGCCGGCACAACATCGGTGCTCAACGCCTTGTCGCTCGCCTACAAGCAGGACGAGACGCGCGGTTTCTTCCGTTTCCAGCTCGTGTCGCTCGGCATGACATTCATCGCGGTGCTCGGCACGGCCTTGGCGATCGGCGTGCTGGTGCTGATCCCCATCATTGTCGCCCGCGTCGGCCTCTCCGCCTATGCGCGGGGCCTGGTCGTGTTGCCGAGTTTCGCGGTGATGATCGTGTTCGCGACCATGGCGCTGGGCCTGTTGTACCGATACGGCCCGGCCGGAGCCGGCCGTATCTTTTATGCGCCCGGCGCCGGGCTTGCGACCGTGATCTGGCTGCTCGGCTCCTGGGCGTTCGGCCTCTATGTGGGGCGCTTCGCCGCGTACAGCGTGACCTACGGCCCGCTTTCGACCATCATCGGCCTGATGATGTGGTTCTACCTGACCGCGTATTCCGTGCTGTTCGGCGCCGAGGTGAACGCGGCGCTCGATGCGGAATGGCGGCGCGAAGAAGGATAGAAAGGCTACTTTTTGTGAACAAAAAGTAGCAAAAAACTTTGTTTACTCTGGGCCTGAGGCTGCGTCAGCGCCACCGCCCATGGCCCAGCATAACAAAAAGTTTTTGCGGCGCTTTTTTCAAAAAGCGCCTGCTTTCTTCCTTTTATTCCCGGGTTTTCAGGAATGCGGCGAAGGCCCGCAAGGTGGCGGGGGAGATATGGTGCTCGATTCCTTCGGCATCCTGCTCGGCGGCTTCGTGCGGCACGCCGATGGCGGTGAGCACGGCGACCACCAGGCGGTGCCGGGTGCGCACCTTGTTCGCCAGGGCCTCGCCGGCCGGGGTGAGGAACACGCCGCGATAGGGCAGGGAGGTGGCGAGCCCTTCGCGCTTCAGCCGGCCGATCGTCTTGATGGCGGTGGCGTGGCTGACGCCGAGCCGGCGCGCGATGTCAGTCGGGCGTGCCTCGCCTTCGGCGGCCAGCAAATCGGCGATCAATTCCGCGTAATCTTCCAGCAGCGCCTGGCTCTGCGCGGCGCGCGTTTTACCGAAGCGCTTCGCCTGTGTCGGCTCGGCTGGCATGGTGGCGGTTCTCGGGGGCGGTGGCAGCGGCAAGCGACATGACTCCAGGAAACACGAGTTTCTGGCTGAAAAATTTTATCCGCGCAAGGTTGCCAATAGAGTCGCCGAGGCCACATGAGGCAAAGTCCGTTGAAGCCCTGGCATGAACGGTGGCAGGCAACAAATTGTTGTTAGGTGGTAACGACGTTTACGGTTCGTTTGTTCATGCTGATTTACGCATGGCTATGCCGCCGCGCGCGCGAGCGGACCTGGTTCGATTGGGACGGCGCCGATCCATCAATTCTGTGCGAACGGCGCGCCGCTCTGCAAGCCTGTCCTGCATTGAAGAGAGGCATATAACCCGTTGCCGCGGCGCACAAAATCGCTATAGGAAGGACCCCGGCAACGTGCGCCACGTACGTGCTGAAAACTTGGGCATTTAGGATCTGCAACTCTCTCATCGTCAGAATGACGACAAAAATATAAAGGATACCCCGCCGTGGCCAATGAAAAATCCCAGAATGTACAGGACGTGTTTCTCAACCATGTCCGAAAGAGCAAAACGCCGGTAACGGTATTCCTCGTGAATGGCGTGAAGCTGCAGGGTGTCATTACCTGGTTCGACAATTTCTCGGTTCTGCTGCGTCGTGACGGCCATACGCAGCTTGTGTACAAGCACGCCATCAGCACCGTGATGCCGGGCGCGCCGATCATGCTGTTCGACTCCACCAAGACCGAAGGCGCGCAGCCGGCGGAAGGCAGCAGCACCACCACGTTGAAGCTGAGCCGGGCGGAGCCCGACTATAGCCAGGACATCGAGGGCTGAAAGACACGGCGCCGCCGCCCAACCGGGCGGCCATCCTTCTTCCTTGGGACAAATCTGCGGTCCGAACCGGAACGGCTTCGCGTTCGAGTGAGGCCCGGCTGGCCGAAGCGGTTGGCCTCGCGGCCTCCATCGGGTTGGTGGTGGTGCATCAGGCGGTATTCGCCATTCGTGCGATCACGCCCGCGACCTTGTTCGGCAAAGGCCAGGTGGCGATGGCGGCGGCCGCTTTGCGCGCCGCCGATGTCAGTGTCGTGGTGGTGGATGCAGCGCTCACCCCGGTGCAGCAGCGCAACCTGGAGGTCGCCTGGGGGGCGAAGGTCATCGACCGTACCGGGTTGATTCTCGATATTTTCGGCGCCAGGGCGCGGACCCGTGAAGGTTCGCTGCAGGTCGAACTCGCGCATCTGGAATATCAACGCTCGCGCCTGGTGCGTACCTGGACCCACCTTGAGCGGCAGCGCGGCGGCTTCGGCTTCCTGGGTGGTCCGGGTGAGACGCAGATCGAGGTCGACCGCCGCTTGATCGGCGACCGCCTCGCGCGGCTGCGCCTGGAGCTGGAAGAAGTCCGGCGCACCCGCGGCCTGCACCGCGGCGCGCGCAAGCGCGTGCCCTACCCGGTGGTGGCGCTGGTCGGCTATACCAACGCGGGGAAATCCACGTTGTTCAACGCGCTGACGGGCGCGACCGTCACCGCTCAGGATCAGCTGTTCGCCACGCTGGACCCCACGATGCGCGGTTTGCAGCTTCCGTCAGGGCGGAACATCATTCTCTCCGATACGGTGGGGTTCATCTCCGATCTGCCGACCGAATTGGTCGCATCCTTCCGCGCCACGCTGGAGGAGGTCGCCGAGGCTGACATTCTGCTTCATGTGCGCGATGTGGCGCATCCCGACACCGAGGCGCAGGCCGGCGATGTGCGGGGCGTGCTGAACCGCATGGCCAAGGATGGCACGCTGGATGAAAACTGGGCGGACCGCACGTTGGAAGTCCTGAACAAGGCCGATCTGCTGGGCGGGGTCGCCGGCGTCGTCCAGGGCGAGGCGATCGCCGTCTCGGCGCTGACCGGTGAAGGACTGGACCGGCTGGTGGCGGTGATCGATGAGCGGCTGGCAACGCGTCTGGAGGTGCTCGCGGTGGAGATCCCGGTCACCGACGGCGCCCGGCTGGCCTGGGTCTATCGCCATGGCGAGGTGCTGCACCGCGAGGATACCGACACGCATGTGCGGCTGCAATTGCGCTTGAGCGCGGCAGACAAAGCGAGGTTCGAACAATTATGACCGATCAGGATACCCACGAAGTCATCGCCTTGCTGCGGGCGGTGGCGCAAGCCGAGATCATGCCGCGTTTCCGCAGGCTCGGCCTCGAGGACGTGCGCACCAAATCAGGCCCGCTGGATCCGGTCACGGTGGCCGATGAAGCGGCCGAGCGGGCGCTGACCGCGGGGTTCAAAAAACTGTTTCCCGGTGATGACGTGCTGGGCGAGGAGGCGGCGTCGGCCGATCCGGAACTGCTGCAGCGCCTGGCGCGGCCGGGCCGGGTCTGGGTGATCGACCCGATCGATGGCACGGCGAATTATGCCGCCGAGCTGCCGCTGTTCGGCGTGATGGCCGCATTGGTCGAAGCCGACAAGGTGTTGGCGAGCTTCATCCACGATCCGCTCGGCGACGACACCGCGGTCGCGCTCGCCGGGGGCGGCGCGTGGACGGTGGCGCGCGACGGCACGCGCCGCCGCCTGAAGGTTGCCGCACCGGTGCCGGTGGGAGAGATGGTCGGCTCGCTTTCCTGGCGTTATTTCACCGAGCCGCGGCGCAGCCGCGTGCTGAGCCGGCTGGACCGGCTGGCGTCGGTGACCGATTATCGCTGCGCCGCGCACCAATACCGCATGCTCGCCGGCGGCCACAGCCACGTGCAGATGTTCGGCAAGCTGATGCCCTGGGACCATGCGGCGGGCGTGCTGCTGCACCAGGAAGCCGGCGGGTACGGGCGGCATTTCGATGGCTCGCCCTACACGCCGTCGAATTTCTATGGCGGGCTGCTGCTGACCCCGGATGAGGCGAGCTGGCACGCCTTCGACGAGGCGATTCTGCGGTAGAAAAAGTAAGGAAGCGCTACTTTTTGTAAACAAAAAGTAGCAAAAAAACTTTATTTACTCTGGGCCATGGGCGGTGTCGGCGACAACGCCCATGGCCCAGCATAACAAAAAGTTTTTGGTGCCGCTTTTTTCAAAAAGCGGCTGCTTTCTTCCTTTCTTACGCCACGATGTCCACGCGGCCGGTTTGCACAGTGAAATGCATGCCCGTCAGCGTCAGGCGGCCCTCTTCCACTCGGGAGCGGATCCACGGGAAGGTCATTAAATTGGCCAGGGAGACGCGGATCGATTCATGCTCGCAGCGGCTGCAGAGCGTGTCGAAATCCGTGCTGGCCGCATCCGGCGCATCGCACACGCGCTTGCGGGCCTCGCCGGCGATCGCCATCCAGGAGGCGATGAAGTCGCCATGGTCGCCGCCGGGCCCCTGCATCAAGGCGCGGATGCCGCCGCAGCCGCTATGACCGAGCACGACGATGGTGCGGACATTCAGCGCCGTGACGGCAAATTCCAGCGCCGCCGAGGTGCCGTGATTCGCCGAGTCCGGGGCGTAGGGCGGAACCAGGTTGCTGACATTGCGCACGACGAAAATTTCTCCCGGCGCGCAGTCGAAGACCACTTCAGGCGCGACGCGGGAATCGGCGCAGGCGATGACCATGGCCGGGGGAGACTGGCCGTCCCGCGCCAGGATGGAGAAACGCTTCTGGTGGCGCCGCCAATAGCCTTTGCGGAAGCGTGCATAGCCGTCGAGCAAATTGTTCATAGTCCGGCCTCCTTCGCCGCATTCCAGAGTTGGTCCATTTCTTCCAGGCTGGAATCGCGCGGCGTCTTGCCTTGGGCAGCGAGCGAGTCCTCGATATGGCGGAAACGGCGGATGAATTTCGCGTTGGCGCCGGTCAGGCAGGTTTCCGCATCGAGCCCGAGTTTACGAGCAAGGTTGGCGAGCACGAACAGCATGTCGCCCAGCTCGTCCTGCAACCTGGTTGCATCCGCGCCCGGCAACTCGGCGCGCAGTTCGGCGGTTTCTTCCGTCAGCTTGTCGAGCACGGTGTCGGCATCCGGCCAGTCGAATTTTACCCTGGCGGCGCGCGCTGTGAGTTTTTGCGCGCGGCGCAAAGCGGGCAGGGCGGCGGCCACGCCGTCCAGCACGCCGGTCTCGGCGTGGGCCTGGCGCTCCTGCGCCTTTTGCGCTTCCCAGGCCGCACTTTGCGCGCCGGAATCGCGCGCCTCTGCGTCGCCGAACACATGCGGGTGCCGGCGCACCATCTTGTCGGTGATGCCCTGCGCGACATCATGGAAATTGAACCAGCCTTGCTCTTCCGCCAGCCGTGCGTGGTAGACCACCTGGAACAGTAAATCGCCCAGCTCGTCCTTCAACTGCGCCGGGTCATTGGCGGCGATGGCGGATTGCACCTCATAAGCTTCCTCGACCGTGTAGGGCGCAATGCTGGCAAAATCCTGCTCGCGGTCCCAGGGACAGCCGGAAACCGGATCACGCAGCGCCGCCATGACCTCGATGAGGGCGGAAATGGGGAGTTTTGTGCTCATGCCGAGGCTTGTACGTGGCGGCGGGGAAAAGGGGAAGAAAGCGGCCGCTTTTTGAAAAAAGCGGCACCAAAAACTTTTATTTATGCTGGGCCATGGGCGTTGTCGCCGACACAACCCATGCCCTCCGGGGCTATTCCAACGGTGCTACGCACCGCCGGAACCTTCAGCCCCTCCGCCCAGCATAACAAAGTTTTTTGCTACTTTTTGTTCACAAAAAGTAGCGCTTCCTTCCCTTACTTCGCCTGGAGTTGCGTGAACGCCCGGGCGATCACGTCGCGCGCCACCTGCCAGAGTTTGTAGGCGTCGAAATCCTCCGGCCGCACCCAGGCGAGTTCGCTGACGTCGTCGCCGGGCACCGCCGCGCCGGATTCATAGAGTCCGCCGAAATCGAGGATGGTGTAATGGAACTCGATCCGCCCGGTGCGGTTCCGATGGATCGAATCGACATGGGCGATGAGGGTGAGCGGGCCGACAATGATGCCGGTCTCTTCCAGCAGTTCGCGTCGGGCGCAGGCTTCCGCCGTTTCACCGAGTTCCTGCCGGCCGCCGGGCAGCGACCATGCGCCCTTGCCCGGCGGCTTGCCACGCCGGACCAGCAGGACTTCCTCGCCGCGCAGCACGACGATGCCGATGCCGACCTGCGGCATTGTGGGGTAGTTGGTCTCCGGCATGCTGGTTCTCCGATAATTGCTGGGGCATGGGCGTTGTCGCCGGTAACGCCCATGTCCCAGCATAAAAAAAGTTTTTGGCGCCGCTTTTTTCAAAAAGCGGCCGCTTTCTTTCTACCCCGACCGCACGGTGAGAATCGCCTCGCGCTGGTCGAACAGGTTCAGCAGCACGCGCAGATTCTGCCCGCGCGGGCCTTCCAATTTCGGGTCGCGCTGCAGCGCCAGCACCGCGTCCTGCCGCGCCATCGCCAGCAGCTCTGCATGTTTCTCCGGGTCAGCTAACCGATAACCGGGAAGTCCCGACTGCCGGCGGCCGAGGAAATCACCTGAACCGCGCAGGCGGAAATCCTCGTCGGCGATGAGAAAGCCATCTTCGGTCTGGCGCAGCAGCGCGAGCCTTTTGCGTGCCGTCTCGCCGATCTTGTCGTCATGCAGGAGGAGGCAATAGCTTTTCGCCGCCCCGCGGCCGACCCGGCCGCGCAGCTGGTGCAGCTGCGCCAGGCCAAAGCGTTCGGCGTGCTCTATGACCATGACATTCGCCTCCGGCACGTTCACGCCGACCTCGATGACCGTGGTGGCGACGAGAATTTTCGCGGTCCCGGCGGCGAAGTCGGCGATCGCCTGGTCGCGCACCGCGGCCTCCTGCTGGCCATGCGCCAGCGTGACCTGCGCGCCGAAACGGGCTTGCAGTTCGCGGAAGCGCACTTCTGTTGCGGTGATGTCCATCACTTCCGATTCCGTCACCAGCGGGCACACCCAATAGACGCGGCCGCCGGCGGCGATGGCGCGGGCGATGCCGGCGAGCACGTTTTCCAGCTCGCCGAGCTTGTGGATGGTGGTGACGATCGGCTCCCGCCCGGCGGGTTTTTCGCCGATGCGGCTCAAGTCCATTTCCGCCCAATGGGTCAGCAGCAGCGTGCGGGGGATCGGCGTGGCGGTCATCACCAGGAGGTCGGTGGCCTCGCCCTTGGCGCCGAGGGCGAGGCGCTGATCGACGCCGAAACGATGCTGCTCGTCGATGACCGCTAACGCGAGGTCGGAAAATTCCACATGTTTCTGAAAGATCGCGTGCGTGCCGATGACGATCGGCAACGTGCCGTCGGCGAGGGATTTCAGGATCGCAGCGCGGGCCTTGCCCTTGACCCCGCCGGTGAGCAACGCCACAGGCACGGGCGAGAGTTTTTCGAACGTCGCGAAATGCTGCTTGGCGAGAATCTCGGTCGGCGCCATCAGCGCCGCCTGCGCGCCGGCTTCCACCGCGCGCAGCATGGCGAGCAGCGCCACCAGGGTTTTACCGGAGCCGACATCGCCTTGCAGCAGGCGCAGCATGCGGTGCGGCGCGGCGAGATCGGCGTCGATTTCCGCCAGGGCTTGCAACTGTGCGGCGGTGGGAGCGTGGCCGAACCGGTTCAGCGCCGTTTTGCGCAATTTTCCATCGCCGTGCAGGGCGCGGCCAGGCTGCTTGCGCCGCCGCGAGCGCACGATGGCGAAGGCGAGTTGCCGGGCCAGGAGCTCGTCATAGGCCAGGCGTTCCGCCGCCTTGTCGTCCGGCATTTGTTCCGGCGCGTGCAGTGCGTGCAAGGCCGCGCCGAAACTGGGCCAATGACGGCGGGCGAGAATGGTTGGGTCGTGCCATTCGGCGAAATCCGGCAGCCGGGAGAGTGCGCCCAAAGCGGCGCGGCGCATGATGCGGGGGACGATACCCGCCGTGAGCGGCCAGACCGGCTCGATCCAGGGAAAATTTTGTGCCTGGGCCTGGGATATGACATAATTGGGGTGCGCCATCACCAGCCGGTCGGAGAACGCCTCCAGCCTGCCGGAGACCAGCAGTTTCGCGCCCACGGGAAATTGCGTCAGCCGCGCCGCGTGGAACAGCACGATCTCCGCCATGCCCGTGCCGTCGCTGATGACGACCCGGTGCGGTTGGCTCTTCCTGGCCGGGGGCTCATGGCGGATGACCTCCACCCGCAAGGTTGCGACCATGCCGGGCCGCGCCTCGCGCAACGGTGGGGAGGCCCGGCGGTCGAGAAAATCGGCCGGCAGATGGAACAGCACGTCGCGCACCGAGTCGCCGCCGACGAGCTTGGCCATGAGCGTGGACAGGCGCTCGCCAAGGCCGGGCAGGCTGTTGAGGGGCGCGCGAAGAGGGGTGAGAATCTCGGAAGACACGGGCTGACTCATGGCCAAACCGGCCTTATATCGCAACCCGCATGACAACGCCCGAATCTTACGATCCGTCGTCCCTGGATCCCCGCCGCCGCCGCCTGGTGTTTCGCGCCCAGCACCGCGGCACTTATGAGAACGATCTGCTGATCGGCGATTTCGTGAAGGCGCGGGTCGCCACCATGTCGGAGGCGGAGTTGAATGAGATCGAGGCAGTCATGGAATTTCCCGATGCGGAGCTCGCCGATTGGCTGACCGGGCGCAAGCCGATTCCCGCGCACGCCGACAGCCCGATGCTGCGGCGCATCCGCGAGGCGGCGCTCAACCGATGATCCCGATTTACGGAGTCCCCGAAGGCGTGGATGCCCTGGCGCTGGTGCGGCGCTGGGCCGAGCAGGACGCGCCGGTGCTGCACATCGCCCGCGACGATTCGCGCCTGGCCGGGCTGCAGGAGGCGATCGGCTTTTTCGGCCCGGAAATCGAGGTCATCAGCTTTCCCGCCTGGGACTGCCTGCCTTACGACCGCGTGTCGCCCAACGGCGCCATCGTCGCGGAACGCATCGCCGCGCTCAGCCGGCTGCAGGCCGAGCCCAAGCGCAAGCGCATCGTGCTCACCACCATCAACGCCGCGCTGCAGCGGGTCGCGCCGCGCGCCGCCCTGCAGGGCGCGGGCATGCGGCTGGCCGTGGGCGACAGCGTGTCGCCCGAGGACATCGCGGCGTTTCTCGATGCCGATGGCTACCGGCGCACCGGCACGGTGATGGACGCCGGCGAATACGCGCTGCGCGGCGGCATCATCGATGTGTTCCCCGCCGGCGAGGCCGCCCCGGTGCGCATCGATCTGTTCGGCGACACCATCGAGAGCATCCGCCGCTTCGACCCCGAGACGCAGCGCAGCGGCGAGGCGACCGGCCAGCTCGATTTCCACCCCGCTTCGGAAATCGCCTTCGACCAGGCCGCCGTGGCCCGTTTCCGCAGCGCCTGGCGCGAGATTTTCGGGGCCAAGGCGGTCGAGGATCCGCTTTACGAGGCGGTGAGCGAGGGCAGGCGGCATGCCGGCCTCGAGCATTACGCGCCGCTCTTCTCCGGCGAGATGGAGACGATTTTCGACTATGTGCCGAACGCCTCGGTCAGCCTGGATTACCAGATGGAGGCGGCGGTGGCGGCGCGGCTGGAGCTGATCGCCGACCATTATGCCGAGCGCCGCGGCCCGGCCCGTGCCGGCGAGCAGCCTTACCGGCCGATCGCGCCGGAATTGCTCTATCTCGACCAGGAAGCCTGGGATGCGGTGCTGAACCGAAGCCCCTGCTTCAGCTTTTCGCCCTTCAGCCGGCCGGACGGCGCGGAGGGGGTGGATTTCGGCGGCCGCCCGGGCCCGATTCTGGCGGGCCAGAACATCGCGGCGTTCGAAGCCTTCGCGGAATTGCGCGGCAAATGGGCGTCCGCGGGGCGCAGCATCGTGCTCGCGGCCTGGAGTGCCGGCTCACGCGAGCGGTTGACGCTGATGCTGCGCGAGCATGGGCTCCGCGAGGTGCGCGCCATCGCCACCGCCGACGAGGCCCGCGCGCTGCCCAAGGGCACGGTCGGCCTCGCGGTGCTGGGCATTGAGCGCGGCTTCCTCACCGACCGGCTGGCCTTGGTGGCCGAGCAGGATTTGTTGGGCAACCGCATCGCCCGGCCGCCGAAGCGGCGCAAACGCGCCGACCAGTTCATCGCCGACGCCACCGAGATCGCCGCCGGCGACCTGGTGGTGCATCAGGACCATGGCATTGGCCGCTATGACGGGCTGGAGACGGTGACCGTGAACGGCGCGGCGCATGATTGCCTGCGCCTGCTCTACGATGGCGGCGACAAATTGTTCCTGCCGGTGGAAAATATCGACCTCTTGTCCCGCTTCGGCCAGGAGACCGACGGCGTTTCGCTGGACAAGCTGGGCGGCGCCTCCTGGCAGGCGCGCAAGGCCAAGGCCAAGAACCGCATCCAGGACATGGCGGCGGGGCTGATCCGCCTGGCGGCCGAACGGCAGACGCGCGAGGCGCCGCTGATCGCCCCGGAAGAAGGCGCCTTCGCCGAATTCTGCGCGCGCTTCCCCTACACCGAGACCGAGGACCAGGCCAAAGCCATCTCCGACGTGCTGGAGGATTTCGCCGCGGGCAAGCCGATGGACCGGCTGGTGTGCGGCGATGTGGGTTTCGGCAAGACCGAGGTGGCGTTGCGCGCCGCCTTCGTCGCGGCCATGGCGGGCTCGCAGGTGGCCGTGGTGGTGCCGACCACGTTGCTCGCGCGCCAGCATTACCGCGCCTTCTCGGCGCGCTTCGCGGGGCTGCCGATCAAGGTCGCGCAGCTCTCGCGCATGGTCACCGCCAAGGAGGCGGCTTCCACCCGCGTGGGGCTCGCCGATGGCAGCATCTCCATCGTCATCGGCACCCACGCGCTGATGGCCAAGGGCGTGAGCTTCTCCGATCTCGGCCTGCTGATCGTCGATGAGGAGCAGCATTTCGGCGTCGCGCATAAAGAGCGGTTGAAGCAGCTCAAGGCCGACGTGCACGTGCTCACACTCACCGCCACGCCGATCCCGCGCACCCTGCAACTCGCGCTCACCGGCGTGCGTGACCTCTCGCTCATCACCACCCCGCCGGTGGACCGCCTTGCGGTGCGCACCTTCATCATGCCGTTCGACAGCCTGGTGATCAAAGAAGCGATCGCGCGTGAAAAATTCCGCGGCGGACAGATTTTCTGCGTGGTGCCGCGCATCGAGGACCTCGAGCCGATGGCCGCACGCCTGCGCGAAATCGCCCCGGACATCCGCACGGTGATCGCCCATGGCCGGCTCGCGCCGACCGAGCTGGAACGCGTGATGACTGAGTTCGGCGAGGGCAAATTCGACGTGCTGCTCGCCACCAACATCGTCGAGAGCGGGCTCGACATGCCGGCGGTGAACACGCTCATCATCTACCGCGCCGACATGTTCGGCCTCGCCGGGCTGTACCAGCTGCGCGGCCGCGTCGGCCGTGGCAAGCAGCGCGGCTACGCCTATCTCACCTGGCCGGCGCACCATGTGCTCTCCGCCGCCGCCACCAAACGGTTAGAGGTGATGCAGACGCTGGACACGCTGGGCGCCGGCTTCACGCTCGCCTCGCACGATCTGGATCTGCGCGGCGCCGGCAATCTGCTGGGCGACGAACAGTCCGGCCATATCCGCGAGGTCGGCATCGAACTCTACCAGCAGATGCTGGAAGACGCGGTGAACGCCATCCGCGCCGAGGGCAAGAACAAGAAAGCCGCGGAACGCGACTGGACGCCGAACATCAATCTCGGCCTGCCGGTGCTCATCCCCGATTCCTATGTCAGCGACCTGCCGGTGCGGCTCGGCCTCTACCGGCGCATCAGCGCGCTCACCTCGGATGCCGAGAGCGAAGCGCTGGCGGTGGAACTGGGCGACCGTTTCGGCAAGCTGCCGGTCGAGGTCGAGAATCTGCTGGAGACCGTGGCCCTGAAACGCGCCTGCCGCGAGGCCGGCGTAGAAAAACTCGATGCCGGGCCGAAAGGCATGGTCATCTCCTTCCGCAAGAACGAGTTCAACAACCCGGCCGGGCTCTTAAGCTGGATCGCCTCGCGCGGCGGCACGCTGAAAGTGCGGCCGGACCAGAAGCTGGTGGTGGCGCGCGACATGGACGTGTCAGCCCGTGTCGGCATCGCCCGCGACGTGCTGCGCAATTTGGTGAAGCTCGCGAACTTGCAGGAAGCGGCTTGAGAGAAAAAAAGTAGCCGCTTTTTGAAAAAAGCGGCGCAAAAACTTTTTTGGGTGGGCCTGGGGCGTTGGCATGGGCACGCGTGGAAGTAATTCGGCGCAGCCTTAAGCGATGGACGGGCTGGTTATCCGGACCTGACGCCATATATCAGGCATGGCCCCAAAAGGGGCACTGAATATCGAAACAGGAGACATAATGACATCCCGTTTGCTTACAGTCGCCGCTGCCGCGCTCATCGCTCTGGTCGGAACTCACCGTGACGCCATGGCGCAGGAGCTGAACAGCACGGCGGCCCTTCAACATGCTGTGCTCGGGGGCAAGGATATCCACGTCGTTCTTGATTTGTCGCGCTGTACGGATCAGGGCACCGGCAAAGCCGGTCCGGCCGTTCGCGGCAGCGTTCAGCCGGATGCCTTCATGGTCCAGGGTGACCACAGCATTGCATTCTCAACGACGCACTTTACGGTTCGCCCCGATAAGACGGCGGTTCTTGAATTCAACGCGTTTCGCGTTCAGCCGGGCGGGCGCGTGGATCTGAACAGTGTCTTCTTGACCCCTGTGAATGACACGGTCCTGCACGAGGCGCAGTTTGCTTGCGCAATCGGCAATGGTGTGACGTTCGAAGAGTCGCACTAACGAGAGTGAATAACCGATCTGGATCCGTGCCGGCCGCAACAGCACAGGTCCAGGTCGAATGAAGCGCCCTGTGGTCCCCGCCGCGTTGTGCGCCTCGGGACGCTGGTCCGGCGTGGCCGAGACTCGGTTTTGCAATCGAACCATTTGTGTTACGGATAGCAAAAAAGAAGGAGTCAGAGGATGAAGGTCGCGGTCACGGCCTGCGTTGTTCTTAGCCTAGCTCTACCGGCGGCTTCTGCGTTCGCGGATAACCAGCCGGGAACCTCTTCTGCAGTGACTGCCGCCTTCCAGGGTGTGACGAAGCAGCATTACACCGTGTACGTACTGCCCGGCGGCATGGGTGTGACCGGACCGGACAAGGCACATCATGACATGTTCGCTCCTTCGGATTTCGTCCTCAGGGCAGGCGTTCCGGTCACTCTGACCATCGTGAATTTCGATGACGGTAATCATACGATGACGTCCCCGGCACTCGGACTCAATATCATGATCAAGGCAGGGATTGACGAACCGGATGGGTCGATCAAGCCAGTCACGACAACCATGACCTTCACACCGAAGAAGGCGGGACAGTACCGCTGGAATTGCATGGTCATGTGCGATGGCCCAAGCCATTGGGCAATGTCTGCAGATTTCGATGGCCCCGGTCAAGACGGTTTCATGGCCGGATGGTTCATTGTGCTTTGACATGGGCCATTTCTTGACGATGAGTTTGTTCGGATCGCCTTTCAGGAGCCCGACTTAGAGGCGGTTGCCGAAGGTTGAGGCCCCGGACTTTTGCAACCGAAAACCCCGCTTTTAGCCGCGGGTTAGAATAGGTGCATAATTCTTGAACTTCGCACCAGCCGGAACCGGCCTCGAGCGGACAGGGGCGCCCGATCACAGCAGCGCCCCAAATGGCTTGGAAATATTGGCAGGCTAGCGCGTTCGACGATCTGCCGCGCCCCGATCAGGCCGCGCGCAGACTGCGCCCTCCGCAAGGCGCTCCAGAAGACCGATGGCGCGTTCAAGGTCGCGACGTTCTTCAGACCCGATGTGGTCGTGCAAGGCCGCGGCGATCCAAAGGGCGCGCGCCTGGCGATCTTGCGCTAAGGCCGCGCGTCCTTCGAGGCGGAGCACGATCAACTGGCCGCGTCGGTCCTGAGGGTCGGCGGTCTTCTCGACCAAGCCGTCGCGTTCCAGCTGCTCAATGACGAGACGCATGCTCTGGTGTTTCACATAACGACGCTGAGCGAGCTCGGCGGTGGTCAACGCCCCCGCGCGATCGAGAAGATCGAGTGTTTCAAGACGCGCTGTGGTCGGGGTGTCGGATTGGGCGCGAACGACACGCACGAAATCTCCGATGGCCTGCCTGAGCCGCTCGGCCAACGCCAGATCGTCCGGAAGCACCTGTTCATTTGCCACCGGCGCCTCAGGCTTTGAGCGCGGCGAGCACGCTGGGCAAAGTGTTGATGCCCCAGTGCTCGACATACTGACCGTTCCGAACGCGAACCACGTCGATCACATCGATGGAGACAGGCTTTCTCGTCGGCGTGACACCCGCGAAAGGTCCCATATGTATGCCGCTGATCGTCTTTCGAGTCGTTACCTTGTCGCCCTCGGCGATCTGATCGTGAATCGTCACGCGAAGACCGGACAATGCGGGGCGAAGAACGTGCTCGAATGTAGCCCAAAGGCTTTCGGGACCGTTTGGCGCACCGGGCGGTGCGGATCGATTGACGAAGTCCGGCGCCACGAGCGCCTCGAATGCGGCGCGGTTCCCATTTTGGATGACTTCGACGTTGAACTGCCGAATGATCTCTTTGTTAGTTTCGATCGACATGAAGGCTCCTCGTTATCAACCCCGACATTTTGGATATACAGCAAGACTGTATAACGTCAATCTGGCGCAGATCGGTTCTCAAGGTGACGAGTGATCGGCTCTAAATCAGGCAGGGCAGTCCGCGTCTTTAAACTTGGCCGTGCCTGGTTCAGCGCCACTGGCGTGAACGTATAAAAAATTTTTGCGCCGCTTTTTTCAAAAAGCGGCCACTTGCTTTGCGCGAAAGCCGCCGGATGTTCCGGTGGCTTTTTTGCGGCGTGTCACAGCTTGTGTCTGGAAGATGTTATACTATAACGTCTTACACGTTATAGTATAACATATACTTTGTTCGACAGAGGTTCTATCAGGCTGATGCGTAAGATATTGTTGCAATCGACTTTTCTGGTTCTGACCGCCGGCGGGTTGGGGATTTGGCCGGCGGCGGCGCAGACCGCGCCAGCCACCACCGTCACCACGAACCCGGTGGCGCCGACGGAGGTTGCCTTGGGCGATGATGCCGCGAGTCCGACCCTGGTTCGCACGGTGACGGTCGCGGAGAAGCTCGATGACGCGCGCAGCGAGATCGAGACCAATCTCGGGGCGACCCGTTATAATTTCAGCCCTAAGGCGCTGAAGAATATTCCGGGGAACGGTGGCGCCCCGTTCAACCAGGTGCTGATGCAGGCGCCCGGTGTGGCGCAGGACAGTTATGGCCAGATCCATGTGCGCGGCGAC
This sequence comes from Acidocella sp., assembly GCF_035535915.1. Taxonomy (GTDB): domain Bacteria; phylum Pseudomonadota; class Alphaproteobacteria; order Acetobacterales; family Acetobacteraceae; genus Acidocella. The sequence goes on along the minus strand of NZ_DATLPB010000022.1, from coordinate 8,632 downwards.
CATGACGAGGTGCAGTACCGGATCAATGGCGTGGAACTTCCCGAGGGTCTCTCGGTGTTCGGCCAGGTATTGGAGACGCGCTTTGCGCACTCGATGTCGCTGATCACCGGTGCGCTGCCGGCGGAATACGGATTCCTCCAGGCGGGCGTTGTGGATATTCAGGCGAAATCAGGCGCGACCGATCCCGGTGGCGAGATTTCCATGGAAGGCGGTTCGCGCGGCTATCTGCAACCGAGCTTCAGCTATGGCGGCGTCGCGGGAAACACCGACTATTTCTTCACCGGGGATTTGCTGCGCAACCCGGTCGGCATCGAGAACCCGACTGGCAGCTTTTCGCCGATTCATGATACCAGCGACCAGTATCATTTCCTGGGCAATATTTCGACGATTCTGAACCCGACCACGCGCGTGAGCCTGATCGTTGGTATCTCCAACGAGGAATTTCAGATTCCAAACAATCCCGGACAGACGCCGATCTACAGTGTCGACGGCATCAGCAATTTCAATAGCGCAGATCTCAATGAATATCAGCGCGAGATTACTGATTTCGGCATTCTCTCGCTGCAGAAGCAGTTCAACGACAATGTCAATGAGCAGATCTCTCTCTATACGCGCTATAGCAGCCTGAACTACACGCCCGATCCGATCGGCGATCTGATGTTCACCGGCATTGCGCAGACCGCGGATCGCTCGATCCTGTCGAATGGCGTGCAGAGCGACGGCAGCTGGCGGATCAACAATGCGCACACGCTGCGCTTCGGCTTCCAGGTTGAGATGGATCAGCTGAATGTCTCCACCGCCTCGGCAGTGCTGCCGGTGGATGCCGACGGCATGCAGACCTCCGAGACCCCGGAGACGATTTATCAGGGCCAGCAGAAAACAGGCACGCTCTATGGGCTGTACGTGCAGGACGAATGGCGCATTCTGCCGCGCGTGACGATCAATTATGGCGCGCGTTTCGATGGGGTGAACGAATATACGTCGGGCACGCAGCTCAGCCCGCGCGTGAACGTGGTGTGGAACGCCACCAACACCACCACGCTGCATATCGGCTACGCGCGCTACTTCACGCCGCCGCCTTTCGAGCTGGTCGGCGGCGAGCAGGTGGCAACCTTCAATGGCACATCGGGGGCCGCGCCGGGCACCGGGGACAACACGGTGAAGCCGGAGCGCGATAATTATTACGATGTGGGCGTACAGCAGATGCTCTCGCCGTACCTGCAAGTGGGCGTGGATGCTTACTTCAAAACCGCCACGGATCTGATCGATGAAGGCCAGTTCGGCGCGCCGGTGATCCTCACCGCCTTCAATTACGCGCAAGGACAGGATAGTGGCGTGGAGTTTACCGGCAGCTACGATCGCGGGCCATGGTCGATCTATGGAAACCTCGCCGTGTCGCGCGCCATCGGCAAGGATATCGAAACCGCACAGTTCAATTTCGACCCCGCGACCCTGGCCTTCAGCCAGAACCACTGGATCCACCTCGACCATGACCAGCTTGTGACTGGTTCCGGCGGCGTTGCCTACACGTTGAATGCGAAGACGCGGAACCCGACTTTGTTCACTGCCGATCTGGTCTATGGCAGCGGCCTGCGCTCCGATCTCGGGAGCCCCGGTGAGCTCGGATATATTCCCAACGGCGCGGAAGTGCCCGGTTATTACACGGTGAACGGCTCGATCGTGCAGCAGCTGAATTTCGCCGGCTGGCATGGCGCCTCCGTGCGGCTCGATGTGTATAACCTGTTCGACCGCACCTATGAGCTGCGCACCGGCGCCGGCGTGGGCGTCTTCGCACCGCAATTCGGGTTGCGGCGGACTGTCCTGGCCGGCTTCTCGCAACGGTTCTGAACAGAACGGCCTCTTTTGGATGCCGCCGCCGGTGCCACGGCCACTGGCGGCGCGCGTATCCGCCGGGTGACGTGAGCGGGCGCTTGCCCGTCATCCGGCTCTCTGGCTTCCGTGGCGCCAGCACGGCCACCTCGATTACAGCCGGCGCTTGGTCGAGATGGACATTAACATACGCGTTAGGATTTAAGGCTATGACGGAGCTCATCAGACTAATCACCCTCACGGGCGGGTTGCTGGCGATCATGCCGCTGCTGCTGGTCAGTACTCTCGCAGTGGCCATTGAGCGCCTGTATTTTTTGAAGAAGATGCAGCGCGAGGGAAGCGACATTCATAACAGCCTGCGCCAGGTACCGTATCAGAACATCGCTGCGTTGCAGACGATCGCCAATGAATTCTCCGACACCCTGCAAGGGCATCTAATCGCCACCGCCATCGCCTCGCGCGGCGAGGATGCGGACGACACGGAGATGCATATTGAGGAAGAGATCATGGCCGCGATGCCGAAGATCAACCGCCTGCTCTGGGTGCTCGATACCTCCGTCACCATCGCCCCGCTGCTGGGCTTGTTTGGCACCATCATCGGCATGATCCAGGCCTTCAACGTGTTGTCCGCGAATGGCGGTCCCTCGAAGGTTACCGGTGGCATCGCCGACGCGCTGGTCTCCACCGGTGCCGGTCTGCTGATTGCGATCATTGCAGTGTACTTCGTCAATTATTTCAACAACCTGACTCGCCGGATCGTGCATCAGCTCGAGCTGATCAAGTTGATCCTGATCAACCGCATGCATGGCAATGGCATTAGCGGCAACGCGGCGCAGCGCCCGGTAGCGTCGCGCGTCGGCGCCGGAGGCTAACGATGCGCAAACGCAGTGGCCTGCTGGAGCGGGAGAAGCCCCGTCTCGAAATTGTGCCGATGATCGACATCATGATGTTCCTTTTGGTGTTTTTTGTCATGATCGTGCTGCGGATGATTCCGGATTCGGGCGTGACGCTGTCGCTGCCCGGCGCCTCCACCGCGCAGCATCTGCCGCATACGGATGTCGTGATCATCATCGATCAACAGGGAGAAATGCACGTGAAGGATCAGGTGATGAGTGCCGACACGCTGGAGACCTATCTCCAGGGCGTGAAAGCTCGCAACGATACCGACGTGATCGTCGCCGGCGATAAGGGCACCAAGCTGCAACAGCTGATGAATGTGATGGACCTGGTTCGTAAGGCGGGCATCACCAATATCGGCATCGCCACCAACAGCGAGGGTACTTAACCGTTTTTTGAAAACGGGCGGCGTGATCCGCTGCTGCGGCTGACGGCCATGGATTGACGAAGAATTTAGATTTGCAAACGATGACCGGCAATAATGGCTTGTCCAGCTGGGAACCACGCGAACTCGGCTTGCTGCGAGCCACGCTCGCCGCTATCCTCCTGGTCGGTGTCATCACCATCTTTTGCGTGTGGATTTCCGTGACTTCGGGGCAGAAGCCCGTGTCGCAGGCAGTGCAGGTGACGCTCACGGAGCTGCCGCCGCCGGCATCGCCTCCGACGCCAAAAGCCCCGCTGCCATCGAAGCCCGTCCCGAACGTGATCCCCAAACCGCCGCCGGTGCCGAGTCATATTGCCGTGGCCACCCAGCCGTCGGTGCGGCACATTTCAAAACATATGCTGCATCCTGTTATCCGCGATGCGCCGTCTTGGGAGCGGAGCTCCGCGCCGGCGAACAAAGCGCCGCCGCCGATCTTGGCCCCCGTCAGTGCAGCGCCGCCAGTGGGCGCGGCACCGGCTGCGCCAACCCGCGGTATTCAGAGCTATGCCGCGCAGATGTACACCATCATTGAGGCTAACCAAAATGTGCCGTTCATCCTGGCACAAATGGGCGCTTCCGGCACCGCGGTAATCGAGATCGAGGTGGCGCCTGACGGCCGGGTAATTTCCGCGCGCGTGGACAAGTCAAGCGGTATCCCGCTGATCGATGCGACCGCTTGACTCACGCACGCAACGCACATCTGGCGCCATTCAACGACGAAATGCCGGATCAGCCACACGCGTTTCTCGTCCCGATCAAAATTCAGCCGAGCCGTGACGATTGAACGTCGGTCACGTTAGGACCCCAGAAAAACTTACCAATTCATGAAAACCATCGAATATAAAATCAAAAATTTGCACCATGGTCCGCCATAAAAAGGCCAGCTTCGCCGCCGATACGCTGTGCTCCTTGATTAGGAGAATGACTATGAAGAAGAAAACCGCCGTGTTGATCGGTGGGATTGCCAGTCTCGCCGGGTTGGGTTCAGCGCAAGCTGCCGTTGATCACGGGGCGGAAATGGCGCGGCCCATGCAGGTTTCGTCTTATTCCGAATTGTTGCAGCCCATCCCGAATGCGGTGGAATTGCTGAAGGCAAGCGATGCCGAATTGCGCCAGGCCCAGGAGCAGATGCGGGCGCAGCCGGTGCAGTATTATTATTACTATCACCATCATCATCATCACCATCATCACCACCACTATCATCATCACCATCACCACCGCGATTGATCGTGGCGTGACAGCTTTATGCCCGGCGTGAGCCTGTGCATTGCCGAGACGAGAGGGTTTTTTTCCGATTGATTGGAAAAACCCCTCTCATACCAGGCGGCATTGTTTTCTAAGTGCCGGGGGGCAGAAGCGTCCCGCTTTCGCCGGAATGGCGGTTTGGGCGCGCAGGTTGTTGCCCGAAGCCCGGTTATCAGTCCTCCGCGGATTTATCCTTGGCGCGGGCCGCGCCAAGGATGTGGCGGTAGGTGCCGTCGAACACCGTGCGGGTCGAGGAGGTCCAGGTCGTGTCTTTCGCCAGGGTGGCGCGGCTGGCATGGATGCGCCGACTTTGCAGCTCGCGCTCGGCGGCCTCCGTCTCATCCATCGGCACCAGTTCGAACGGATTGTCCGTAGGCAGGATGAGGAGCTGCATGAAGGGCTCGCCGGGCCGGAAGATGTGGGTGCCGCCCGCGGGCGGGGTTTTGAAGACGACGAAGGCGATCAATGGCCACCAGTTGGTGCGCAAAGTGGCGGGCACGGCGATCGGCACGTCATCGGTGGCGCTGGTGTAGAAGCGCGGGTGCGGCTCCGTGCGGACCGCCATGCCCTCGGGCACCTTCAGGTCGAGCAGGAGCTGATAGGTGTAATACTGCGCACCAAAAGCGCGGAACGGCGGCCATTGGATTCCGCTTTGGGGATCGGGGCCGAAGACCCCCTCGAAATGTGGCCCGCCATCGCGCCGGCTGACGCGTAATTCATGCTCATAGGGGTAGAATAATTCGATGCCGGCTTGCGCGCCTTCGACGAAGGGCAGGCAGTGCCAGGCCTGCTCGTGAGAGCCGTCTTTTCGCGGTTCCTTCGCGCCGCCCCAGCCGGGGACCTCGATTTTGGTGCGTCGGGGCGCCAGACGAGGCTCGAACAGGCGGTATTTGACGGTTTGCATTTTGCTCTTCCTTCCACGGGGCGTGCGGGATCATCCTGCGGGATCCAACATCCGGGTGGAAGCGTGTCGAATCACATGTGTATGATCGTGCTTTTAAATAAGTGTCACCGATTCCGGGCATGCCAGACGCCCGTCAGGCGCCGCCACCGGCATCGTCGGGCGTGCGGGCCAGGATGATAACGTCGCCGAGATGTTAGATAATACCGTTCAACCGCGATACCTCATCGCCACATCGCAGCGCTCATATCGTGCTCCATATTTTTCCATGATCTCCGCATCGTGCTGGAACCCGAGCTTTTCATAGAGGTGAATTGCGGATTCGCAGCGTCTGCTCGTCAGGAGATAGAATGTCTTCGCCCCCATTGCCTTCGCGCGATCAATCGCCGCCGAAAGCAGGAATTCCCCAGCCTTCAGGCCACGCGCGCTGGCCCGCACGCCCATTTTCGTCAGTTCGAAGCTGCTAGCGCCCGTCTTTTGCAGCGCGCAGGTGCCGATCACGCCGAGATGGGGAGCCTCGACGAAGAGGATCGTCCCGCCCGGCTCGATGATGCGCTCCTTCGGATTTTCCAAGACTTCGCGGTCGGTTTGCTCCAAGCGGAACATGGAGGTGATCCATTCCGCGTTGATTTCATAAAAATCGGCAGCCAGGTCGTCGCCATAGTCACGGATGATGAGCGTGTCTCGTGCGATGCCGGCCACACGCTCATTGAGCGGCTTCGCGGCCAAGGCCTCTTCTATGGCTGTGATCTGATCAAGCAAGGGGCCGGAGAGGCCGTCGCAGATCTCGTTCACGGCCGTCTCGATCCGTGGCCAGATCAGCAGCTTGGTTCGCGCCATTACCGCGTCTCCGGCAGCGGTGAGGGACAGAGTCCTTTGGCGCTGGTCCGTGCCGGACACCGAGTGGATCAATCCCATGTCGATAAGCTGGCCCGCGGCGCGTGTAACGCCAGGCTGGCTGGAGCCAACCACCTCAACGAGCCGGCCAACCGTCATGGGGCCGCGGTCCAGGGCTGTCAGCAATGGCATATGAGCAGGTTGTACCCTTAATCCGGCGTCCTCGATTGTACTTGCCGCCCCTGCCTGCATGCGCTCTGCCAAGCGCTTCAGGCGGCTGCCGAGGAAGATCGGGCCCAGGTCTCGTAATATGTCAGTTGCCATAATTGAACCCATAACGTGTTATATAACGCGTTATGAAGTCTTTTGTAAGGTAGTTCAAGAGGCTGGCAGTGCAGCTTTCTCTGTCTTCGGTCACCACGGGATTAGCCCCGCCCAGTTCATAAATGCGGCCGGACCAGAGGCTGGCGATATCACGGAATATGGACGTCTCTGCCCATCGCCCGCGACGTGCTGCGCCATCTGGTGAAACTCGCGAATTTTCAGGAAGCGGCTTGAGAGATTTTTGAAAAAGCGGCCACGCTTCTATCGGTTATAGTTTTTCTCTGAAAGCCACGCTTTTCGCTGCAGACGTTGCAACGTCCGTCGCATTGTCCAGTGGAGCAATGTTTTCGTGCTGCCTAGAAATTGCGAAGAAGCCATCTTGACCCCGACGGTTTCCATCGGAAGGTCAAGATTGGTTAGATGTTTCCTTTTGAGATTCATCAAGATTGATAAACTTTGTTCGGGTCGAGCGTAAAGTATTACATTCGTCCGATACCACATTTCGATTGTTTGATCCGATTTAACAATTGGCCTTATGACATCAAAAAAAATGTATCCAAGCCGAATAAAACGCTCCGCCCAATAGGATGGCCATTGCTCGTTTTGATGACCATGTCCATCTTGCCCGGGGGTTGCAGCGCTAAAAAGAACCACGTCAGATGCCTTGCATAAATCTGCAACGAACGAGTCGGAGCGCTGGGGCGTTAAATGCTCGGCGACCTCCAAAGACATCGCCAGGTCGAAACGCTCTTTAAGCGAGACTGTTTGCTCAAGATCAGTGTCGCGGATTTCAAGACCAGTCGTCGCTAACGGTTGCGTCTTAACCCACGAACCCTCAAGACCAATGCAATGCTCTGCACCAAGCCGTTTTGCGGTTGCGAGCCACTTTTTGGCGCGGGCGTTTCGGTGCTCGTGGCGCGCATTCCAAGCTGGCTTTTTGGAGAGAAGAAAGCAGCCGCTTTTTGAAAAAAGCGGCGCAAAAACTTTTTTTGACTGAGGCGTTGAGACGGGGCCCGCGGCTGCCTCCTGTTGAGATCTTGTTCGCCTTACAAATTATTCTGTTGACCATTCGGCTTCGCATTGCCGATAGTTCGACTCGTTCGCACTTGAAATGCCGACGAACCAAGCCCTCGTAAGCAATAATAAGCAATAAACAGGGCTGAAAAATCAGAGGAGTGAACCGCATGACCTTTACAGCGTTTCCATATCTCTCCGCGCATCGTTCCGATGTCCCGCCCACCCGGTTTGAAATACGCAGGCTGACGCTCAAAGACATTCCGGAGGTGTTGGCCCTTGGCTTCGATGATGTGCGTCATTTCCGGACGGATGCGCTGGCCATGGCGGTGATCTACCCGCTCGCGGCGGTCTTTGTCGCCAGCGCGATCGTCATCAGGGATTTTCGGCCCTTCGTGTTTCCCATTTGCGCCGGCTTCGCCCTGCTCGGCCCGTTGGCGACCCTCTGGTTCACCGCGCTGAGCCGCCAGCGCGAACGCGGCGATGCCTCGGCGGCCAATCTCGGCGCCTCGCCGCAGCTGCGCGCGATCCAGCGGCTGAGCATGCTCGCGATCCTGCTGTTCGTGGCCTGGAATGTTGTGGCCGGGCTGATCTACGCGGCCACGCTGGGCCAGGCGGCGGAACAATACGCGCCCTTCTGGGGCCTGGTGTTCACCACCCAGGCGGGTTGGATGCTGATCCTCGCCGGCTGCGCCACCGGCGCGGTTTTCGCGGTTTGCGCCCTGGCGGTCTTCTTCATTTCATTTCCGCTGGTGCTGGACCGCTCCGTGTCTGCGACGCAGGCGATTTCCATGTCCGTCCAGACCATGGCGCGCAACCCGCTCTTCGTGTTCGGCTGGGGCGCTGTGGTGGTCTTGGGGCTTGTTCTCGGCGCCTTGCCGGCGCTGCTCGGGATTGTCATCGTGCTCCCGGTTCTGGGGCACGCCAGTTGGCATATTTATCGCCGCATGGTGGTCTGGTGACATTGGCGGCCGCGTCGGGGCGTCAGAAGTCCGTGCAGCGGCCGTTCTTTTCCCAGTCGCCGTAACGGGTCGGCTCGGGGCCTTTCTGGCCGCCGATTTCCTTCGGCAGTTTCGCCGTGTCCGGTTTCGGCGCGGGCGTTTCGGTGGGGGAGGGCTTGGGCGTTTCGGTGCTCATGGCGCGCATTCTAGGCCGGCTGT
>NZ_DATLPB010000021.1:0-13780 GCF_035535915.1 Acidocella sp. | reverse complement strand
CCCCTCCGTGATACCGACGCCGACGGTGACACCGCCGCAGGTGACGCCAACACGGGAGCGCCTGGCGCCAAACCCGGCGGCGCCCCCTCGGAATGGGCGGCGGGCGGAGCCGCGACTGGATTGACGGTTCTGGTCACCGGCGCCACCGGCTATATTGGCGGTGGGATCTTGCACATCCTGCGCGAAGCGGGAATCGATGTTCTGGCCGGAGTACGATCCACAGCGTCATTGCCGGCCGGCGCGACCGTGCTGCTCACCGGAGACCTGACGGGTTCCGGATTGAAATTACCGCCGATGGAGGCCGTGATCCATGCCGCGGGGCTGGGACACCGGCGCGGCGTAGCGACGGAGACCTGGCGGCGCGCCAATGTGGATGCCGCGGTGAACCTCGCCCGCGCCGCGCGGGAAGCCGGCGCCAAACGCTTCATCCTGATCTCCACCGCGCATGTCCATGGCCGCGTGCATCAGGGCATGGTCACGGATACGACGCCGCCCAACCCCATGGACGCCTATGCGGAGAGCAAATTACAGGCCGAGCATGACGTGGCCGCCGCCTTCGGGCCTGGGCTCTGCATCATCCGGCCGGTGGCGGTCATCGGCCCGGGTTGCCCGGGCAACATCCAATTGCTGCTGAAATTGCTGGCGCGAGGCATTCCGCTGCCCTTCGGCGCGGTGCAGAATCGGCGCAGTTTCATCGCGCGTGACGATCTGGCGCGAATCGTGCGCGCCGCCCTGCAGGCGCCGGCGATGCCCGAAAGCATGCTGGCGGCGCATTGGGAGACGATCAGCACGCCGGACCTGATACGCGCTTTGGCCCAAGGGCTGGGAACCGAGGCCAGACTGCCCGCATGCCCGCCGCATATTCTCGCCGCCGCTTCCGCCATGCTGGGGCGCTCGGCCATGTGGCAGAGCCTCTCCGGCGATTTCGTCGCCAACCCGGCCGCGGCCCGCGCCATGGACTGGGAACCGGCCGCGTCCCTGGCGGAAACTTTCCAGGAGACTGCGCGGTATTATAATACCACAACCTAAAAGACTTGACTTCATGCGCGAACATCCCGATACACCGCGCTCGAGTTTGAGGTGCAAAATGATGAAAACGACGATTTCGCTGAAGCCGGCGGATGTAAAGAAGGACTGGGTCCTGATCGACGCCGAGGGCCTGGTGCTCGGCCGTCTGGCCGCCATCGTGGCCACCCGCCTGCGCGGCAAGCATAAGCCGCAATTCACCCCGCATGTCGATTGCGGCGACAACATCGTGATCGTGAACGCGGACAAGGTGAAGCTGACCGGCAAGAAGGCCGAGAAGACCATGTTCTATTACCACACCGGCTATGCCGGTGGGATCAAGGGCAGCAGCCTCAAGGACCGCCTGGCCAGCGCCCATCCGCAGCGCGTGCTCGAAAAGGCCGTGGAGCGCATGATCACCCGCGGCCCGCTGCAGCGCCAGCAGATGAAGAACCTGTATGTCTATGCCGGTGCCGAGCACCCGCACAGCGCGCAACAGCCGAAACCCCTTGATGTCGGCGCGCTGAACGCCAAGAACCGGAGAGTTTGAGCATGTCCGAAACCACCAATTCTTTTGCTGGCCTGAAGGACCTGCCCACCGTGGCCGCCGTGGCCGAGACCGCGGCGCCCAAGCGTGAGCCCAAGCGCGATGCGCTCGGCCGCTCCTACGCCACCGGCCGCCGCAAGAACGCGATCGCCCGCGTGTGGGTCAAGCCCGGCAAGGGCGAGATCATCGTGAACGGCAAGAAGGCGCCGGTCTATTTCGCCCGCCCGGTGCTGCGCATGCTGATCACCCAGCCCTTCCTGGTCGCCGACCGCTACAACCAGTTCGACGTGTTCTGCACGGTCAGCGGTGGCGGCCTTTCCGGCCAGGCCGGCGCTGTGCGCCATGGCATCTCCCGCGCGCTGACGCTCTATGAGCCGGATCTGCGCGGCATCCTGAAGGTCGCCGGCTTCCTCACCCGCGACTCGCGCGTCGTCGAACGCAAGAAGTACGGCAAGGCGAAAGCCCGCCGCAGCTTCCAGTTCAGCAAGCGTTGATCGCCGAAAAAAAACCCGGATCACTCCGGGTTTTTTTGTATCTGGAGTTTTTGCTCCTCTTCGCCCTGGGCCCGCTGGCGATCCTGGAAGTCCGCCGGCCGGGGATCCTGTTCCTGGTGCTCTGGGTGGGCGGCGTGATCACCTATCAGGCCAGCCGGATGGCCAAGCCCCCCTCGCCGCCCAACTGGCGCCGCCGCCTGCAAGCCGTGTCCTGGTTTTTGCCCGTCAAAATACAAATCATCATCCGCCTGCTACTCGGCCTGCCAACGTCGACGGAACAGCCGGCGGAACAACGGATGGCCCGCGTGATCCTGCGGTTTGCAGTCTTCGGTACAATTTTGACCCTGGCAACCTGGGCACTGCTTCCCCACCTGTTTTTGTCCCTGCCGCGTGAGCATCCTATCCTCTGGCTGGCGATCATGGTGCTCTATCCGGTACTGTCGGTCTGGCCGCAGGAAGTGATCTTTCGGCGCTTCCTGTTCCACCGCTATGCGCGGGTCTTCGGGGAAAGCGGGGTGGTGCTGGCCTCGGCGCTGGCTTTCGGCTTCGCGCATGTGATTTTCCTGAACCCGATCGCGGTGACGCTGACCACCGCCGGCGGCGCCATGTTCGCCTGGAATTACGCACGGGAACGCTCACTCTATCTCGCCTGCATGGAGCACGCGCTCTATGGCTGCCTGATCTTCACCATCGGGCTTGGGCAGTTTTTCTATACCGGCGCAGCTTGGCATCACACTTAAGCAAGCAGCCGCTTTTTGAAAAAAGCGGCGCAAAAACTTTTGGTTACGCTGGGCCAATGGCGTTGAAACCAGCACGGCCCGGTTTAAAAAAGTTTTTGCTTCTTTTTTTCAAAAAAGAAGCGCTTCCTTCCTCACTCCCGGCGCAGCGCCAACAATGTTTTCAGCTCCGCCTCATGCTCATAGCCGGGCATCAGGCGCACCAGGGCATCGTCGCGATATGTTGCCGGATGGAAATAGATTTCCGCGCTCCCTTCGGGCAGATGCCGGAGCAAAAGCCTGATTTTGTCCTCGGTCATGTGGCCCGACCATTTGAGGCCGAAGACATGATCGGTGGCGGCGAGTCCGGCCTGTTTGGCTTGGGCGCGCAGCACGCGGCTCCAGGCGTAAAGCGCGCGGTCGCCGGCGGTGATCTTTTCACCGCACAGAGCCATGATGGCGGGCGACTCGGCGGGCACGCGGATGCGCTTGCATCCGTATTCCCGCCCGATCTCGATCATCAGCCGCGCCACGGTCGGATGCAGATGCATGTGCTTATGCGCGTCCGCATGATGCATCTCCAGGCCGGTGGCGGCATAGGCGGCGAACTGGGCGTGGATTTCCGCGCGCAGTTCCCGCCTGGCCGCGGGGGAGAAAAAATACTTCACCCCGAGCGAAGCCTGGTCGGCGGAAAAGCGCCCATCCGGGCCGGTGATGGTCGGCAGATGAAAATGGCCGAGGCACGAATCGCCGTCGACCAGAACCAGATGCAGGCCGGTCTTGAGCGCCGGCAGAGCTTTGGCGCGGCGCACCGCATCGGCGGCGGCCGGGGCGGCGACCATCAGGCTGGCCTGGCCGAGCACGCCATCCATATGCGCCCGCTCCACCGCCTCGTTCACGGAAACGGTGAGGCCAAAATCATCGGCTGAGAAAATCGGATTCATAAGAAAGTGGGCGCTTTTTGAAAAAAGCGCCGCAAAAACTTTTGTTTACGCTGGGCCGGCGGCGATGAAACCGGCACGGCCCAGTTTAAAAAAAGTTTTTTGCTTCTTTTTTTCAAAAAAGAAGCCCTTCTCTTTCTTAAGCCGTCTTGCGTTCCTTGAGGAACGCGAAGAACTCCACGCCCTCGCGCAGGCGGCGCTTCATCATTTGCGGGCTGCGGATCATTTCGTTCAGGATCGACATGATCTTCGACGGCCGGAAATAGAAGCTGCGATAGATCGTCTCCACCGACTTGAAGATCTCGGTGTGCGTCAGATGCGGATAATGCAGCGGCGCGATCTGCACGCCGTGCTCGTCGATCAGTTCGGCATGCTCGATATCGAGCCAGCCTTCCTTGACCGCCTGCTCGTACAGGAACGTGCCGGGATAAGGGGCGGCCAGCGACACCTGGATGGTGTGCGGGTTGATCTCCTTGGCGAACGCGATGGTCTCCTTCAAGGTCTCCTGCGTCTCACCGGGCAGGCCGACGATGAAGGTGCCGTGGATCTTGATGCCGAGCGCATGGCAGTCCTTGGTGAACTGCTTGGCGACGTCGATGCGCATGCCCTTCTTGATGTTGTGCAGGATCTGCTGGTTGCCGCTCTCATAGCCGACCAGGAGCAGGCGCAGGCCGTTTTCCTTGAGCACCTTCAGCGTGTTGTAGGGCACGTTCGCCTTGGCGTTGCAGGACCAGGTGACGCCCATCTTGCCGAGTTCCCGGGCGATCGCCTCGGCGCGCGGCAGGTTGTCGGTGAAGGTGTCGTCGTCGAACATGAACTCCTTCACTTCGGGGAACATTTCCTTGGCGCGGCGGATCTCTTCCACCACGTTCTCGACCGAGCGCGTGCGGTAGGTATGGCCGCCCACGGTCTGGGGCCAGAGGCAGAAGGTGCAGCGGGATTTGCAGCCGCGCCCCGTATACATCGAGATGTAGGGGTGCATCAGATAGCCGATGAAATAGTCTTCGATACGAAGATGCTTCTTATACACCTCGGTCACGAAGGGCAGCTGATCCATGTCGTGCAGGATCGCCCGGTCCTTGTTCTTGACCAGCTGGCCGTCGGCGTCGCGGTAGGTGATGCCGTCAACCTCGGCGAGTGGCTTGCCTTCGGCGATTTCCTTGATGGTGAAATCGAATTCGTTGCCGGCGACGAAATCGACCACCGCGGCGCGGGCGAGCGATTCCTCCGGCTGTACCGCCACCTTGGCGCCGATGAAGCCGATGAGGAGCTGCGGATTCTCGGCCTTGAACGCCTCCGCCACCTTCACGTCGTTGCCGAACGAGGGGGTGGAGGTATGGATGATCAGCAGATCGTGGGTTTTCGCGTGCGGAAGCACATCTGCCATGGTTAGACGCGCCGGCGGGGCGTCGATCAGCGTGCTGTCCGGCAGCAGGGCGGCGGGCTGGGCCAGCCAGGTGGGGAACCAGAAGGATTTGATCTCGCGGCGCGCCTGGTAGCGGGAACCGGCGCCGCCATCGAACCCGTCAAAGGAGGGAGGTTGCAAAAACAGGGTCTTCAACATGGCATCACTCTTTTTTCAACGGTTCAAATGTCTTAACGGCTCAAATCTTCGGCGCGTCCGGCTGTTTCCCGGAATCGGCACGCATCCTCTGCCCGCGCCAGTCTACCGTATCACCGGCATAACTGACGAGATATATGAGCGCCGAACAGAAATCCCGCACCACGAAAAGCCACGCATCGCCGGCCTTGGCAAGGCGGAGCAGCGCGTCGATGCGCCGCGCGGCGATATAGCGCGTTAGCAGCACGAACAAGATCAGCCCCACCGCCCAGGCCGAAACCCCGCTGAAAATGACGGCCAGCCCGGCCCAGAACAGCGAGATCTGCAGCACCGAAGCCGCGTAGGGAAGCGGCACCAGGGCGCGGATGGTGCGCGCCCAGCGCAATTCATGCCGGAACAGGGCGCGGAAATCCGCCTCCGGCACGGTGGTGGCGGGAATCACCGGCGCCAGCGTGAGCTGATAGCCCTTGGCGCGGACCAGGCGCCCCAGCACCTGATCGTCGGCCAGATGGTTGGACACGGCTTCCAGCCCCCCGACCTCGGCGAGCACGGTCTTGGTCAGCGCCATGGTGACGCCCAGGCAATCCTGGCGGCCGAGCTTGCGGGCCAGCAGCGCCCCGGGAAGGAAGGTGTAGTTGATCTGGTTGGCGCCCATCAGCGTGGCCAGACGCGGCGTGCCCGGAAGCGCGGTATAGAGCGTGGTGACCAGCCCGACCCCCTTCTCGCCCAAAGCCGAGACCACGCGGTCCAGGAAATAAGGCGGCACGTGGATATCGGCATCCGACATCACCAGCGTCTCGTAAGACGCCGAGGGATACATGTTGATAAGGTTGGAAATCTTCCTGTTGGTGCCATGCAGCGTCGAATCGATGATCACGGTCACGTCGCGCTGCGGGTAGCGGGCTTGCAGTCGTGCGACGATGTCCAGCACCGGGTCCCGCGGGTTCTGGACGCCGAACACCAGCTGATAGACCGGGTACTCGATGAGAAAGAACGATTCGAGCGCGAGCTCGGTAAGCGGCTCGACGCCGCAGAGCGGCTTCAGCAGCGATACGGGCGGATGTTCGCCCAGCACGGGCGCGGGAGCGGCGCAGAAACGCTGGATGATGAGTACGCCGATATATTGCTGAATCACGCCGATCAGCGCGAACAGCCCGGCAATCCAGGCAATGAGCGCCACGTCAGCGACTTCGGTTTGCGAGATGGCGGGCGCAAGCACCTTGCGGGAGAGCGTCCCTCATGTCAGGAGCCCGCACCGCTGGCCAGCGTCGCGGTCTTTTTCTCCAGAGCGGCGATCAACTGAGTGGCATTGCCCGATGTCACCAACGAGCTGAAATCGGAGGAATGAATGGCCACCTGGCTGATCGTGCCGTTGAGCAGCACGTCCGTGATCTGCCAGCCGGCTGGACCGTTGGCGACGACATAATCGAGCCGCGTTGGGGCGGAGCCGTCCGCCGGGACGATCTCCGTCTCGACGATCTTGTCGGCACCGAGCGCCTTTTCCGTCGGCAGCAGCGTGATCGTCTCGCCGTTATATTTGGAAAACTCGCTGACATAGCTGGCAACGGTGAATTTCTCGAAGGCTGCCGCCACCCGCTCCTGCTGGGCAGCGGGAATGGTCGACCACAAAAAACCGACGGAATTCTTTTCGACCTCGGCCATATCGTAGCTGGCGTTCACGACCGGCGCCAAGGCGGCGGCGCGCGATTGGAAGCTCTCGCCGGCGGAGCCGGCCTTCATGCTGGCGATCAGGGCCGCGTTGAGTGCCTGCACCGGCACGGCTTCCGGCGTCGCTGCGATGGCGGCGGCTGGAAGCAGCACCGCCGCCGCCAGCATGGTGGAACGGAGCAAATGTTTCATGGCTCTAAATGCAGATAGTTGGTGTTTACTGAGCGGGAATGGCAGCCAGATCCTGAAGCGAATCAGACCCCAACGCCATCATGACGTGCTGCACGATATCGTGCGTGGTCAGGCCGGCGTCAATGAGCTGCCCAGCAGGTGTGTTATGGTCGACGAGCCGGTCGGGTAACGTCATTGGCCGGAACTTCAACCCGGAATCGAAGGCGCCGGACCAGGCCAGATGATGCGCCACGGCGGCCCCGAAGCCGCCGGCCGCGCCATCCTCGATGGTGACCAGCACCTCATGATGGCGCGCGAGCTGGTTGATGAGCGCCGTATCGAGCGGCTTCATGAAGCGGGCATCGGCAACCGTGGTCGGGAACCCGCGCGCCGCCAGCTCGTCGGCGGCGCTGAGGCAGTTGGCCAGACGCGGGCCCAGCGCCAGGAGCGCCACTCGGGACCCCTCGCGCAGGATACGGCCTTTGCCGATCTCCCACGGGGTGCCGCGTTCCGGCAAAGCCAGGCCCAGCCCCTCGCCGCGCGGGTAGCGGAAGGCGGAAGGCCGGTCGTCGATCGCCGCCGCCGTGGCCACGGCATGCATCAGCTCCACCTCGTCGGAGGGCGCCATGATAACCATGTTCGGCATCGCCCCGAGATAGCAGAGATCGTAAGCACCGGCATGGGTCGCGCCGTCGGCGCCGACCAGACCGGCGCGGTCCATGGCGAATCGCACCGGCAGGGATTGCAGCACCACGTCATGCACAACCTGGTCGTAGCCGCGCTGCAGGAAGGTGGAGTAGATCGCGCAGAACGGCGCCATACCCTCGGTCGCCATGCCCGCCGCGAAGGTGACCGCGTGCTGCTCGGCGATGCCGACATCGAACATCCGGTTGGGGAATTTCTTGACGAATTTGTCCAGCCCCGTGCCGCCCGGCATGGCCGCGGTGACGGTGACGATCCGCGGATCGGCCTCGGCTTCCGCGATCAGGGCCTTGGCGAAGACATTGGTATAGGTCGGCGGGCCGGGCGGGGCCTTGCTTTGCTCGCCGGTGACGACGTTGAACTTGGCGGTGGCGTGCAGCTTGTCGCCGGCCGCTTCCGCCGGCGCATAGCCTTTGCCCTTCTGCGTAACGATATGCAGCAGAACCGGCTCGTTGCTGTCCAGGTCGCGGATGTTGCGCAGCACCGGCAACAGATGGTCGAGATTATGCCCGTCGATCGGACCGACATAATAGAACCCCAGCTCCTCGAACAGCGTACCGCCGGTGAGGATACCGCGCGCATATTCCTCCGCCCGGCGCGCCGTGCGCTCGAGCTGGCGGGGGAAGCGCTTGGCCATTTTCGCGGCGAAGTCCCGCAGGGACATGAAGCTGCGGGACGAGATCAAACGCGACAGATAGGCGCTCATCGCGCCGACCGGCGGGGCGATGGACATGTCGTTGTCGTTGAGAATGACGATCAGGCGGGACTTCATCGCCCCGGCATTGTTCATCGCCTCATAGGCCATGCCGGCGCTCATCGACCCGTCGCCGATGACGGCGATGACCTGGCGCGGGTCTTCCTCCTGCTTGAGGTCACGCGCCACAGCCATGCCGAGACCTGCCGAGATGGAGGTGCTGGAATGCGCGGCGCCGAACGGATCGTACTCGCTCTCGGACCGGCGGGTGAAGCCGGACAGGCCGCCCGGCTGGCGCAGGGTGCGAATCCGGTCACGCCGGCCGGTGAGGATCTTGTGCGGGTAGGCCTGGTGGCCGACGTCCCAGATCAGGCGGTCGCGCGGCGTGTCGAACACGGCATGAATCGCCACGGTCAGCTCGACCACGCCAAGGGACGAGCCGAGATGGCCGCCGGTGACCGAGACGGTATCCACGGTCTCGGCGCGCAACTCATCCGCCAGTTGCTTCAGCTGCTCGTGAGAGAGGTTTCGCAAGTCAGACGGGTATGTCACCCGATCCAAGAGCGGCGTCCGCGGCGGCATTAGGTCAATCCTCCGATAACTCGCGCCACAATCATCCGCATGTCTCGTCTTTATCCTTCGTTGAAGCCCATCGAGTTGCGCCGCGATCTGGCAGCGGCGCAACACCTGCATTCAAAAGCACATAAGGGATTGGAAAACCAATTGCCAGCGCCGCGCCCTCTGCTGCAAACCAGTCACGTTGGCCGTTACATCGAGTCTGAAGGTCCTCCTTACGCCCAAGCTTGCCGATTGTGGAGGCAATGACATATGGGGGGTGACAGAAAGACGGACAGCGTGACCGACTGGCAACAGGAACCCTGACATGGATGGCTCTCAATTACCCAAATCGATTCGTGTGATCCTGGCGCAGCCGCGCGGCTTTTGCGCCGGCGTCGAGCGCGCGATCGACATCGTGGAGCGCGCCCTCACCAAGTTCGGGCCGCCGATCTATGTGCGGCACGAAATCGTCCATAACCGCCATGTGGTCGCCGATCTGCGCGCGCGCGGCGCCGTGTTCGTCGACGAGCTCGACGAGGTGCCAGAAGGCGCGATCACCGTGTTTTCCGCCCATGGCGTGGCCCGCAAGGTGGAAAGCGCCGCGGCGACTCGGTCGCTGCCGGTGATCGACGCTACCTGCCCGCTGGTCGCGAAAGTGCATGCCGAGGGCCGGCGCTACGCCGCTCAGGGCCGGGAAATCGTGCTGATTGGGCATGCCGGCCATGCGGAAGTCGAGGGCACGATCGGCCAGATCGACGGGCAGGTCTACCTGGTGCAGACCGTCGAGGACGCCAACGCCCTGGTCGTCGAGAGCCCGGAGAAACTCTCCTACATTACCCAAACCACCCTGTCGGTGGATGACACGCGCGGCATCATCAGCGCGCTGAAGGACCGTTTCCCGGCGATCACCGGGCCGGATGTGCGCGATATCTGCTATGCGACGCAAAACCGCCAGGAAGCGGTGCATCATCTGGCCAAGCTGGTCGACATGATCCTGGTCGTGGGAAGCAAAAATTCGTCCAATTCCAATCGTCTGCGGGAAATCGGCGCGGAATTGGGCCGGCCGAGCTACCTGATCGACGACGCAGCGGCGCTGCAGCCGGAATGGTTCCAGAACGTGCGCACGGTGGGCCTCACCGCCGGGGCCTCGGCGCCGGAAGTGCTGGTCCAGGGCGTGATCGAGGGGCTGCGCCGTTTCGGCCAGGTCGACATCGAGCTTCTGGCCGGAACCCCCGAGGACGTGAAGTTCAAGCTCCCGGCCGAAGTGGCCGACGTATAAGACGTTTAAAAAGGTAACAAAAACATGGCCGTGCCATTGAACCAGGCGCTCCGAGTCGGCGCTTATGTGATGAAGCAGCATCTGAAGGGCAACAAGCGTTACCCGTTGGTCCTGATGCTGGAGCCGCTGTTTCGCTGCAACCTGGCCTGCGCCGGCTGCGGCAAGATCGACTACCCGTCGGAAATCCTGAACCAGCGCATTTCCGTGGAAGACGCCGTGCTCGCGGTCGATGAATGCGGCGCGCCGATCGTCGCCATCGCCGGCGGCGAGCCGTTGCTGCACAAGGAAATGCCGGAAATCACCCGCCGCATCCTCGACAAGGGCAAGTTCATCTATCTGTGCACCAACGCGCTGCTGCTGGAAAAGAAGATCGACCAGTACACGCCGCACAAGAATTTCTGCTGGGACATCCATCTGGACGGCGACAAGCACATGCATGACGCCGCGGTGTCGCAGGAGGGCGTGTACGAGCGCGCCGTCGACGCGATCAAGCTGGCGAAGTCCAAGGGCTTCCGCGTCTCCATCAACTGCACCCTGTTCGACGGCGCGGACCCGGAGCGGGTGGCCAAGTTCTTCGACACCATCGCCGATCTCGGCATCGACGGCGTGATGACCTCCCCCGGCTACGCCTATGAGCGCGCCCCCGACCAGGAGCATTTCCTGAACCGGCAGCGCACCAAGGAACTGTTCCGGGCGATCTTCCGCCACGGCAAGGAGAGCAAGAAGCGCGGCAAGAACTGGAAGTTCAACCAGAGCCCGCTGTTCCTGGACTTCCTGGCCGGCAACCAGACCTACCATTGCACGCCCTGGGGCAACCCGACGCGCAACGTGTTCGGCTGGCAGCGCCCCTGCTACCTGCTCGGCGAAGGCTACGCCAAGACCTACAAGGAGCTGATGGACAGCACCGACTGGGACAAATATGGCGTCGGCAATTACGAGAAATGCGCCGATTGCATGGTGCATTCCGGCTTCGAGGCCACCGCGGTGGTCGATTCGGTGAAGCGCCCCTGGAAGATGGCCGCGCTGGCCCTGAACGGCATCAAAACCGAAGGCGCCATGGCCAAGGAGATCCCGCTGGACAAGGCGCGCAAGGCCGAGTTCGTGTTCTCCAAGCATGTGCAGGCGAAAATGGCCGAAATTCAGGCCAAGAAGGCGGCCGCCGTTCCGGCTGAGTGAGAGTAAGCGCTACTTTTTGTGAACAAAAAGTAGCAAAAAAACTTTGATAACTTTGGGCCCGTGCCGGTTTCACCGCCATGGGCCCAATTTCAAAAAGTTTTTGGTGCCGCTTTTTTCAAAAAGCGGCTGCTTTCTTATCTTTTGAGCGTCTTCACGCGGCCGACCAGAGCCGCCCGCGCCCTTCCGGCATCGCGCGCTAGGCCGATCAGCGCCGGAATCTGCGCCGGATTCGCCACCACGGACCGCAGGATGCGCGGCAGGTCGATGGCGCCTGACGGTTGCAAAGGCACCAGGGCCGCCGGCGGCAAGGTACGGCTGGCGGGGTCGGCGACCGCGCGCAGGACCGCGAAAGGCAGCCCATGCGCCCTGGCCGCGCGGGCGACGGCACCAGATTCGAGATCGACGGCACCGATTCGCGTCGCGCCATAAAGCGCTGCTTTCTGCGCAACCGTGGCGGCAATGTCCCTACCGGCGAGAATCGTGTCGCCCATAGATCCGCCCAGGAAGGTGATGAGCGCCGGATCGCAGGGATAATAATCGGCGCCCTCGGCCACCGCCCGGGGCACGAGCAGCGCGCCCGGCGCGGCGTCGGGCGCCAGCCCGCCGGCGAGGCCGAAACTCACGAGCGCCTGGGCCCCCTGCCCGATCAGGCGCTCGGCGGCGCGGTAGGCACCCTCCGGCCCGCCGCCGCCGGCCGCAACCAGAAACCCGGTTTTTTCCAATAACCGGGCCTCGGCGGTGAGGCCGGTGACAAAGCCGATCGCAGAATTCATCGCCGGCGCCGGAAATTACTCATACATGCCGTCATACAGCGCGACGATCTCGGCAGCATCGGGCACGCGCGGATTGTTGCCCGGGCTGCCGGAAGCGAGCGCCTGCTCGGCCATCAGCGCGATTTTGGCCTGCCAGTCGGCGGCGGCAATGCCGAACTGCTTCGGCGTCGGCACACTGAGTTCCGCATTCAGCGCCTGCAGCCCTTCGAGCAGCTTGGCGCCGGCCAGCTGGTCGGCATCGTCCGGCGCCGCGAACCCCGCCAGGCGCGCCGCCTCAGCGTAACG
This sequence comes from Acidocella sp., assembly GCF_035535915.1. Taxonomy (GTDB): domain Bacteria; phylum Pseudomonadota; class Alphaproteobacteria; order Acetobacterales; family Acetobacteraceae; genus Acidocella. The sequence continues at coordinate 1,210 of NZ_DATLPB010000021.1, read as the reverse complement.
CGGCAGGGCCGCCTCCAGCGAGAACCGGGTGACGGCGGGCAGCAGCATGGCGTTGGACAGGCCGTGCGGCACATGGAAATGCGCGCCGATGGGCCGTGACATGCCATGCACCAGGGCGACGGAGGCGTTGCAAAAGGCCATGCCCGCTTGCGTGGCGCCGAGCATCATCGCCTCCCGCGCCGCCGCGTTGTTCGGCTCGTGATAGGCGGTGCGCAGATTGGCGCCGATCAGCCGCATGGCGGAGATCGCCAGCGGATCGGAGAACGCATTGGCCCGGCGGGAGACATAGGCTTCCAGCGCATGGGTGAAGCTGTCGACGCCGGTATCGGCGGTGATGCGCGGCGGCACGGAAAAGGTCAGCTCGTAATCGACGATGGCCGCGAGCGGCATGGCGCCGAGCCCGGCGATGAGCATTTTCTCGTCGCGCTCCGAATCGGTGACGATGGTGAAGCGCGTCGCCTCCGAGCCGGTGCCCGCGGTGGTCGGAACGGCGATCAGCGGCAGCGCCGCCCGGTCGGCCACGGCCGGCGTTTTGTAATCGCGCATCTTGCCGCCGCCGGCTGCGAGGATGGTCATGGCCTTGGCGGTGTCGATCGGCGAGCCGCCGCCAAAGGCCAGCAGGCAGTCATGATGCGGGGCGATACGTTTGACGCCCGCTTCGACGACGATGTCTGTCGGCTCGGGGATGGTCTCGGAAAACACGTCGAACGCGATCCCGGCGGCGCGCAGCGGCTGTGTCAGCCGCTCGAGCAGGCCCGACGAGACCATGAACGGGTCGCTGACGATGAGCGGACGGGACAGGCCGAGCCGGGCCAGCAGCGCGGCGATGCCGGCGACTTTGCCGCCGCCGATTTCGATCAGGCGCGGCGCGTGGAATGTCATCTGGTTCATCAAAGCCTCTCAATTATCAGCGGTCATGCCATGGAATGACGCGCGACGTTACCTGGTTCAGCGGCAGATGGCCGCCCGAGTTGACGCCGCTCCCCTTCCCTATCGTTTACCTGATCTCCGGTTTGTCGGTAATAGTGGCAATGATGCTAACAGGATCGGAGCTTCGCATGGCCTTCCCGCTCTCCAGGGTTAACCCCGTCTTGCGTGAGGCTTGGCCGGCATGAAATTCCTGTCGCGCTGGGTCGAAGCGCTGCTGTTCGGCGGCCGGATGCTTTTGGTGCCGATCTACCTTGCCATGCTGGTATTGCTGGCGACGCTG
>NZ_DATLPB010000020.1:0-67098 GCF_035535915.1 Acidocella sp. | reverse complement strand
CCATGGCCCAGCATAACAAAGTTTTTTTGCTACTTTTTGTTCACAAAAAGTAGCGCTTCCTTTCTTCCTCCTGCGCGTCTTTTGCGCCCCTCCGGCGAGCCTCTATAAACGCCGCATGAGCACGTTAGACCCCCAGGACTGGTCCGAACTTCGCGCCCTCGGGCACCGCATGATGGACGACATGATCGACCATCTCGCCAACATCGCCGCTGGCCCGGTCTGGCGGAAAATGCCGGAAACAATACGTGCCGGCTTTCAGGCGCCGCTGCCGGCCGCGCCGACCGCGCCCGAAGCTTTGTACGAAAATTTTCGTGAAACCATTCAGCCTTATGTCACCGGCAACACGCACCCGCGCTTCATGGGCTGGGTGCATGGCGGCGGCAATCCGGTGTCGATGCTGGCTGAGCTTCTCACCGGGGCGATGAACGCCAATTGCGGCGGGCGCGACCATGTCGGCATCGCGGTGGAGCGCCAGGTGATCGCCTGGGCGGCGGAGATGCTCGGCATGCCGGCGACCACCGGCGGGGTGCTGCTCACCGGCTCCTCGATGGCGAATTTCTGCGCCGTGCTGTGCGCCCGCTACAAGGCGCTGGGCAATGCCGGCCGCACCGACGGCATCCAGGGCAAGAAGCTGACCGCCTATGCGAGCGCCGGCGTGCATCGCTGCGTGCCCGGCGCGCTGGACATGGCCGGCCTCGGCTCGACCGCGCTGCGCCAAATCCCTCTGGACGGCGAATTCCGCATGGATCTTGCCGCACTTCGCGCCTCCATCGCCGCCGACAAGCAAGCGGGCTTCACACCCTTCCTGCTGGTCGGCACCGCAGGCAGCGTGGATGTCGGCGCGTTCGACGATCTCGCGGCGCTGGCCGACATCGCGGCGGTGGAAGACATGTGGTTCCATGTTGACGCCGCGTTTGGCGCTCTGGCCGCGCTGGCACCGGCGCTGGCGCCTAATCTCGCCGGCATCGAGCGTTCCGATTCGGTCGCTTTCGATTTCCATAAATGGGCGCAGGTCACTTACGATGCCGGCTGCCTGCTGGTGCGCGACCGCGATCTCGAATTCGCGACCTTCGCGCAAGCCACCAACTATCTGGCCGCCGCCACGCGCGGCCTCGCCGGCGGCCAGCCCTGGCCGTGTGATCTCGGCCCCGACCTCTCGCGCGGCTTCCGGGCGCTGAAAATCTGGATGACGCTGTCCGCCTATGGCAGCGCGCAGCTTGGCGGCGTGGTGGAAACCAGCTGCGCCCTGGCCCAGCGCCTCGCCGCCAGTGTCAACGCCAGCAATCGGCTCACGTTGATGGCCCCGGTCAAACTCAACATCGTGTGTTTCGGCATCGACGGTTTCACCAACGAGCAGACCGACGCGCTGGTGGCCGATTTGCAGGAAGAAGGGCTGTTCGCCCCCTCGACCACAACCATCGGCGGCCGCCGCGCGATCCGCGCCGCCATCGTCAATCACCGCACCGATGAGACGGATGTCGACGCGCTGGTCGCGGAGATTTTGCGTAGGATTTAGGTAAGAAAGAAGCCGCTTTTTAAAAAAAGCGGCGCAAAAATTTTCTTTAAACTGGGCCCGTGGCGCTGAAACGCCGCGGGCCCAGTTTAACAAAGTTTTTTTGCTACTTTTTGTTCACAAAAAGTAGCGCTTACTTTTTTCTTCCTTTCTCAATGCCAATGCCCATGCCCGCCGCCGCCGATCCACACGCTGCCATAAACCGGCGCGGGCGCGGCATAGGCGGGCGCATAATAACCCGGCGCGTAGCCGTAACCGGACGGGTAATACACGCAGCCCGCCAGCGACAGCCCGGCCAGGCTGAGCGCCGCGATCAGGCCGAGCGTGCGTTTGGAACGTTTCAAACCGGGAACAGCCATGTCACTCACTCCTTAACTCAACGCGCCGAAAGCTTCGGCTGATCGTAACCTGCCCGGCATTTGCGGCATGTTTGCGACACCAAAGCGGCACGATTGTAAAACAGTGCAACCCGTTGGAGATGTGGAATCGCCGCGCTGAATTCGCCATATTTCCGGTCTATATACGGCTGCCGAGGCTCGATTTGGGCCTTCTCGATACCGCGTTGAAGGAGTCTGTCTTTGCTCGCCTCCCACAAGAAGATGCGCCGCTGCCTCCTGGCAACCAGCTGCCTCGCTCTGCTTCTCCCCGCCACCGCGCAAGCCCAGAATGAAGCGATCCCGTCCCGGGTCGGCCAGCTCACCTCGCTCTCAGGCAACGTGTCGTATAATGGCGCCGGCTCCGGCGGCCAGTGGATCGCCGCCACGCCGAACTATCCGGTCACCAGCGGCGACACGTTGTTCACGCAGGCCGGCGCGGAAGCCGCGATCGTGCTGAATGCCAGCCGCCTGACCCTCGGCGCCAACACCGAATTGCAGATCAACGCGCTCGATGACACGCATTTCGCCGCGCGGGAAAGCCAGGGCGAACTGTTCCTCAGCCTGACGGACATGCCGCCCGGCCAGAGCGTTACGATCGACACGCCGCGCGGCACGGTGACGATGACGCAAGCCGGCGCCTACGACATCGTCGCCGGGGACGCGGCGACCCCCACCATTGTCTCGGTGCTGGCAGGCGCAGCCAGCATCGGGGCGCTGGGGATCCCGGCCGGCCAGGAGGGCGTGCTCTCCGGCACCGACCAGACCACGGCGCAGCTCGAACCGCTGCAGCGCGACGCCCTCGAGGATTACGTGCTCGCGGCGACCATGCCCCCGCCGCCGCCTTATGCCCCGCCCGTGGTGCAGCAGATGAGCGGCGTGGACGAGCTTTCCGCCTATGGCAGCTGGAGCATGAGTCCGGGTTACGGGGCAGTCTGGTACCCCTATGTCCCTACCGGCTGGGCGCCCTTCCGGGATGGCCATTGGGCCTATGTCGCGCCCTGGGGCTGGACCTGGGTGGATTTCGAGCCTTGGGGCTTCGCCCCGTTCCATTACGGCCGCTGGATCGATGATGGCGGGCGCTGGGGCTGGGTGCCGGCCGGAGCCTATGGGCCGGGTTATGCCTACGGGCCGGGTGATCAACCGGTCTATGCCCCGGCCGTGGTCGGGTTTTTCGGCCTCGCGGCTGGCGCCGCGTTCACCGCGTCGCTGCTGGCCTCGCAGTCGGTCGGCTGGGTGCCGCTGGCGCCCGGCGAACCTTATTATCCGGCCTACCACGCCAATCCGGCCTATCTGCGGCGGATCAACCAGGGCGATGTGCGCCATTTCGATCCCGCCGCGCATCGGCCACCCGCTCCGGGTGAATTCGTCAACCGCCGGGTCGCCACCTATATGCCCGCTTCGGCAATGGCGCACGGCTCTTCGGCGGCATCTTTCGGCCGCCCGGTGACGCCGGGCCAGTTCAGCCAGGCGCATCAGTTCGACAATTTCGCGCCGGCGCTGCGCCCGGACATTACGCACCGACCCGCCGCGGCGCCGCACCCGAGCGGCTTCGCGACGCCGCATGGGGTGCCGCCCATCGTCCCGCATACCGCCGTTCAGCCTTTCCATCCGGGCACGCTCACCCAGCCCCGCGAAGCCTTGCCGCCACGGCCGCCCGGCGCGAATTTCCCTCGACCCATGCCGCCTGTTTACCAGCCTCACGAGGCACCCCCGCCGCGGCTACCCGCCGGCAATTTCCATCCGCCGATGCCGGCCTACCACCCGCCGGCCCCGCAATTCCACCCGCCGATGCCGGCCTATCATCCGCCGGAGCCGCAATTCCGGCCGTCGATGCCGGCCTACCACCCGCCGGCCCCGCAGCCGCACGCCGCGCCGCCTCACCCTCAACCTCAGAACGGCCATGACCGCAATCATCCCTGACCGGTCCGGCCGCCCCACCAGGGCGCAGGCCCTTGCCCACATCGCCGCCGCCGATCCCGTACTCGGCACCTTCATCGCCACGGCCGGCCCGCTCACGCGGGCCAAACCGGAATTCTTGGAGCCCTACCACGCGTTGCTCAGCGCCGTGGCGCATCAGCAACTGCACGCCCGCGCCGCGCTGGCGATCCTCGGGCGCCTCAAGTCTCTTTCCGGCGATGTCCTTCCAGCCCCGGCCGCACTGCTCTCCTTGCCGGATGATGCGTTGCGGGGCTGCGGTTTTTCCGGCGCGAAAATCGCCGCGATGCGCGACGTCGCGGCCAAAGCCGCGGAAGGGCTGATCCCCAACCGCGCCCGCGCCATGCGCCTGAGCGACGAGGAACTGATCCGCCGTCTCGTCACCATCCGTGGCGTCGGCCAGTGGACGGTGGAAATGCTGCTGATTTTCACGTTGCGCCGTCCCGACGTGTTGCCGGTGGACGATTTCGGCGTGCGCGAAGGCTATCGCCTCGTACACGGCCTGGCGGCGCAGCCAAAGCCGAAGGCCTTCATGACGATCGGCCAGGCCTTCGCGCCCTACCGGTCCACCGTGGCGCACTATCTGTGGAAGGCCGCGAACCTTGCCAAGGCCGGGTATGTGTTCGGGAAATAAGTAAGAAAGCGGCCGCTTTTTGTAAAAAGCGGCGCAAAAACTTTTTTATGCTGGGCCGGCGGCGCTGAAACAGCGCGGGTAAATAAAAACGGCGCCCAGAGGCGCCGTTTTTATTCATGGGGTCCGGGGCCTTTCGGCCCCGGTGGGGTCCAGGGGCAAAGCCCCTGGCCTCCCTAACGTCAGGCAGACTTCGCCATGATCTCGTCGGCGACGTTGCGCGGCACCGGATCGTAGTGGTGGAACTGCATGGTGAAGGAAGCGCGGCCCTTGGTCATCGAGCGCAGATGCGAGATGTAGCCGAACATTTCCTTCAGCGGCACATGGGCGCGCACGATCACGGTCGAGCCCGAGCTTTCCTGGTTCTGGATCATGCCGCGGCGACGGTTCAGGTCGCCCACCACGTCACCCACGTGGTCCTGCGGGGTGGTGACTTCCACGTCCATGATCGGCTCGAGGATGACCGGGCCGGCCTTCTTCATGCCTTCGCGGAAGCAGGCCTTGGCGGCGATTTCGAACGCCAGCGAGCTCGAGTCCACGTCGTGATACTTGCCGTCGACCAGCGAGTAGCGGAAGTCCACGGTCGGGAAGCCCGCCAGCACGCCGGTATCGGCCTGGTTGCGAATGCCCTTTTCCACCGCCGGGATATATTCCTTCGGCACCGAACCGCCGACGATCTTGTTCTCGAATTCGATGCCCTGGTTGCGCTCCAGCGGCTCGAACACGATCTTCACCTCGGCGTACTGCCCCGAACCGCCCGACTGCTTCTTGTGGGTATAGGTTTCGGTATGCGCCTTGCTGATGGTCTCGCGATACGCCACCTGCGGCGCGCCGATATTGGCGTCCACGTTATATTCGCGGCGCAGGCGGTCGATGATGATTTCCAGGTGCAGCTCGCCCATGCCGGAGAGGATGGTCTGGCCGGTTTCCTGGTCGGTCTTCAGACGCAGGCTGGGGTCTTCGCCCGCCAGCTTCTGCAGGCCGAGCGTCATCTTCTCGATGCCTTCCTTGGTCTTCGGCTCGACGGAAATGTCGATCACGGGGACCGGGAACGCCATGCGCTCCAGCACCACCGGGTCTTCCGAGGCGGCCAGCGTGTCGCCGGTGCCGGAATCCTTCAGCCCCACGAACGCCGCGATATCGCCGGCATGCACTTCCTTGATCTCGGCGCGCTTGTCGGCGTGCATCTGGAACATGCGGCCGACACGCTCCTTATGGCCCTTGGTGGTGTTCAGCACCGTGTCGCCGGATCTCAGCATGCCGGAGTAGACGCGCACGAAGGTCAGCGTGCCGTATTTGTCGTTGATGATCTTGAATGCCAGGCCGGCGAACGGCGCGTTCACGTCGGCCTTGATGCGGCGGGCATTGGGGTCTTCCTCCTCGCCTTCCGGCGGGGCGACCTTGATGCCCGCGACGTCGACCGGCGACGGCAGGAAATCGAGCACGGAGTCGAGCAACGGCTGCACGCCCTTGTTCTTGAAGGCGGTGCCGCACAGCACCGGGCGGAAGGCGCCGCTGATGGTGCCGGTCTTGATCGCGCGCTTCAGCGTCTCGACCGAAACGTCGCCCTTCTCGAAATATTCCTCCATGCCGGCATCGTCGACCGCGAGCGCGGTGTCGAGCAGCAGCTGGCGGTATTCCGCGGCCTGCTCCTTGAGGTCTTCAGGAATCGGCTCGTCATGGAACTTCGCGCCCAGCTCGCCGCCTTCCCAGACGATCGCCTTCATCTCGATCAGGTCGATCACGCCCTGGAAATTGTCCTCGATGCCGATCGGCAGCTGCAGCGGCAGCGCGACGATGTCCAGCTTCTCCTTCAGCGTGGCGAAGGCGCGGAAGAAATCGGCGCCGGTGCGGTCCAGCTTGTTGATGAAAATGATGCGCGGCACATTGTAGCGGTCGGCCAGGCGCCAGTTGGTCTCGGACTGCGGCTGCACGCCGGCCACGCCCTCGATGATGAAGATCGCGCCGTCCAACACGCGGAGGGACCGATTAACTTCAATATTGAAGTCGATGTGGCCGGGCGTGTCGATGATGTTGATGCGATGGTCTTTCCACTCGCAGGTCACGGCCGCGGAGGTGATGGTGATGCCGCGCTCACGCTCCTGATCCATGTAGTCGGTCGTGGTATTGCCGTCATGCACCTCGCCGATCTTGTGCGACACGCCGGTGTAGTACAGGATTCGCTCGGTGGTGGTGGTCTTGCCCGCGTCGATATGCGCGGTGATCCCGATATTGCGGATCTTGCCTAGGTCGAAATCAGCCATAAGAGCCTCCACGGGCGACTAAAAAAATACAAAGGGGTCGCCGCCACTGATAAGCAGCATGCGTGGCGCGGCTTTTGCGGCAGCGCGGGGGTTTTGGCAACCCCGTTCGCCCTGAACTGTCGTGCCCGCACCGCCTTGGCACCAAGATAAGCGCATTTTTCCGCGAGAAAAAGCCCCGCTGCGGCCGCGCGGTGCCAAGAAGCGGATCACGCCGCCGGCGGTGGCTCGCCCTGCACCGGCACCGCCCCATGCCCGGCGATCATGCCGGTCGCCGCTTCGATCGCCGCTTCCAGCGCCGCCACATCCGTGCCCTTGGCAACGATGGCGACCCCGCCGAGCTCGCCGCGGCGGAACGGATAGCTGCCGAGATCGATGCCGGCGAAGCGCTCCTGGATCGCCGCCAAATCGGCGGCGATGCTGCCTTCCAGCAGCCCCATGCCGTGCACCGCGCGCATCGCGATCGGCGTTCCCTCCGGCAATGAAGGTTCCAGGGCGGAGAACTGCGCCTGCATGATGCGCGGCACCCCGGCCATCACATGCACATTGCCGATGGAGAAGCCCGGCGCCAGCGACGCCTCGCTGGTGATCGGCACGGCGCCGCGGGGCAGCGTCGCCATGCGCCGCCGCGCCGCGTTGTAGCGTTCGCCCATGGCCGCGTGCAGGATCCGGTCTGTCTCATCATGGACTTCCCAGGGCACGCCGACAGCGGCGGCGATGCATTCGCTGGTGATGTCATCATGCGTGGGGCCGATGCCGCCGGTGGTGAACAGCATGTCACAGGCGGCGCGCAGCTCATTGACCGCACCGATGATCCGCGCCGCCACGTCCGGCACCACCCGCACCTCGGAGAGCCGAATCCCCCGCGCGGCCAGGCGCCTGGCGATGAACTGCACATTGATGTCCTGGGTGCGGCCAGACAGGATCTCGTTGCCTATGATCAGAATCGCAGCGGTCGGATTGGTCATAAAAAATCCCTCAGCATCGGTATCAGGGGCCGGTCGGCCGGCGGCATCGGATATTCCACCAGCCGGTCCGGCGCCACCCAGGCCAGAGCCTGACCTTCTTTCGGCGCCGGCTTCCCTTGCCAGCGCCGGCACAGAAACACCGGCATCAGCAGATGGAAATTGTCATAAGGGTGGGAAGCAAACACGAACGGCGCGAGGTCGTTGGCCGACACCTCGATGCCAAGCTCCTCGCGCAGCTCGCGAACCAGGGCGGCCTCCGGAATCTCCCCCGCGTCCACCTTGCCGCCGGGAAACTCCCACATGCCGGCCATTTTCTTGCCTTCGGGGCGACGCGCCAGCAGGATTTTTCCTTCCTTGTCGATCAGCGCCACAGCCACCACGAGAAGCACCGCGGAAGGCGGCGCCGCCGCGGTGGCCATCGGCACCTCGCGCTCGATCGCGTAATGGTGCACCGGCAATTTCTGCCCCGGCCGGCATTGGAAGACCTGCGCCCCCTTGCCCGTGAGCCCGAACCCCAGGCGTTGCAACACCGCGGCCGAGGCGTCGTTATCCGCCGCCGTCGTTGCCGTGACGCGCGCGATCGGCAGAGCGGCAAAAGCCCATTCGGTCAGCCGCCGCGCCACCTCCACGCCAAGCCCCTGCCCCCAGAAGGCACGGCCCAGCCAGTAGCCGAGATCGGCGCTCTGGCGGTCGCGCGACAGGCGCAGCCCCGCCGAGCCCAGCAGCGCGCCGCTCTCGCGATCGACCACCGCGAACTGCTCGGCGACGCCACCGGCACGGTCAGCGCTGGCGGCGGCAATCCACTGCGCCGCCAGCTCGGCCGGATAGGGGAACGGGGCTTCCGGCAGCTTGCGGCAAATATCCCAATCATTGATCAAACGGTGAAAAGCCGGCGCGTCACCCGGCTCCAGGGGACGCAACAGCAGGCGCGTGGTATGCAACTGGGGCCCGGCCGGCGCCGTCCGGTCCCGCACAAGCGAATCGAGATGGTCTGGCATGTGCCACAGAGATAGCGTGCAGTTGATCTTCCCGCCAGGACTAGGCAACCATGCCCGCCATGAATGCTGAACCTGATGTTTACGCGCAACGCATGGCCGAAACCGGGGCCAAGGCGCGCGCCGCCGCCGCCGTGCTGGCCCAGGCAGATGCCGCAACGCGCGACGCCGCCTTGCGCGCCGCCGCCGCCGCCCTGCGCGCCGCAGCGCCGAAAATCCTTGCGGAAAACGCGCGGGATCTCGCAGCATTTTCCGGCACCGCCGCCTTCGCCGACCGGCTGATGCTCAACGAGGCGCGCGTGGAAGCCATGGCGCGGGGGCTGGAAGAGGTTGCGGACCTGCCGGACCCGCTCGGCCGGACCCTCGCGGAATGGACCCGGCCGAACGGGCTGGTGATCCGCCGCGTGCCCCAGCCGCTCGGCGTGCTCGGGATGATCTATGAGAGCCGGCCCAATGTCGGCGCCGACGCCGCTGCCATCGCCATCAAATCCGGCAATGCGATTCTGCTCCGGGGCGGCTCGGAAAGCTTTCACTCCGCCGCCGCCATTCATCAGGCGGTCGCCGTGGGCTTGCGCATGGCAGGCCTGCCGGAAGATGTGGCGCAGGTGGCACCCACCACCGACCGCGGCTTCGTGGCGGCCATGCTCGCGGCCAGCGGGCTGATCGACCTGCTGATTCCGCGCGGCGGCAAAGCTCTGGTGGAACGCGTGCAGCGCGAAGCGCGGGTGCCGGTGCTCTCCCATGCGGAAGGGCTGAACCACACCTACATCCATGAAGCCGCTGATATCGCCATGGCGCGGAACATCCTCGCCAACGCGAAAATGCGCCGCACCGGCGTTTGCGGTGCGACCGAGACGCTGCTGCTCGACCGCGCCATCGCCGCCGCGCTGCTGCCCCAGCTGGTGTCCGACCTCGCCGCCCTGGGGTGCGCCTTCCGCGCCGACGCCCAAGCCCGCGCCATCCTCCCCACCTTGCCGGCGGCAGGACCCACGGATTTCGACACCGAGTGGCTGGATGCGGTGCTGAACATCGCCATCGTCGACGGGCCGGACCAAGCGCTTGCCCATATCGCCGCGCATGGCAGCGAGCACACCGACGCCATCATCACCCAGGACGAAGCGGTCGCGCACGATTTCCTGCGCCGTCTCAGCAGCGCGGTGGGGATCTGGAACGCCTCCACGCAGTTCTGCGACGGCGGCGAATTCGGGTTCGGCGCGGAAATCGGCATCGCCACCGGCCGCATCCATGCGCGCGGGCCGATCGGGCCGGAGCAGCTCACCACTTTCCGCTACCTCGTCCTCGGCACGGGCCAGGTCCGGCCCTGAACTTCGGCGCGGTCTGATCCCGTGAGTTTTTCCATTCCCCGCTACGGGCACCGTTACCGTTTGCGGGTGGGGCTGCTCGGCGGCTCGTTCAACCCGGCGCATGAAGGGCATCTGCATGTCGCCCGCCAGGCGATGACGCATCTGCGCCTCGACCAGCTCTGGCTGATGGTTTCCCCCGGCAATCCGCTGAAATCCGCCAACGGCATGGCGCCCTTCGCGCAGCGCCTGGCCTCGGCGCAAAAAATCGCCGACGGGCGGCGCATCATCGCCACCGATATCGAACAGCGCCTGGGCACCCGCTACACCTGGGACACGATGCGCGCGCTGACACAGCGTTTTCCGGCGCAAAAATTCGTCTGGCTGATGGGGGCCGACAATTTGCGGCAGCTGCCGCGCTGGGGCAACTGGCTGCGGATCATGCACGCCATGCCGATGCTGGTGCTGCCGCGCCCGGGCGCCACGCGCCCGGCCCTGGCCGGCCGGGCGGCCTCGCGCTTTCGAAAACATCGCCTTCCCGCGCGCTCTGGGCTATGTCTGCCCCTGGCGGCGGCGCCCTGCTGGATTCTCCTCCCGGTGAAGGAGAATTCGGCCTCCGCCACCGCCTTGCGCCGGACGTTCAAAGGAGTTTCGTCATAACCCGCCCACCGACCCGTAAGCCGCCGGCCCCGCGCGGCACCGCCGCCCCGCGCAAACGCGTGGCCAAAGCCGCTCCCGCCGAATCGCTGCCGGCGATGCCCGGCACGCCGCGCAAGAAAGCCACGATCGCCGGTCCCCGCCGCAAAAAGGCGGCGCCGAAGCTGGCTTTGCCCGAGCTGGACCGCATGCAGCAGGTCATCTGCGCCAGCCTCGAGGACGACAAGGCCGAAGACATCGTCGCCATCGACCTCGCCGGCCGCGCCAGCTTCGCTGACCGCATGGTGGTGGCAACCGGTCTCGCCGACCGGCAGATCGCCGCCATGGCCACGCATCTCAACGAAAAACTCGTCGAGGCCGGCTTCAAGAAAGCCCTCATGGAAGGGGCGACCGGCACCGACTGGGTGCTGATCGATGCCGGCGACATCATCGTCCATTTGTTCAAGCCGGAAGCCCGCACATTGTACGGGCTGGAAAAAATGTGGAGCGCCGAACTGGACGAAGCCACACCCGACAGTTCCGGCGAGGCCGGGCCAGAAAGTTAGGTGCGCCTGCTCGCCATCGGCAAGACCGGAGCGGGCCCCGAGGCCGAACTGTTTTCCCGCTACGCCGCACGCATCAGGCCCAGCCTGACCCTGGTCGAGTTCGCCCCCGGCCAGGGCAGCGTGGCGGAAATCAAGCGGCGCGAAGCCGAGTCCCTGCTCGGCGCCCTCGCCGCGCAGGATTTCGCGATTGCCCTTGATTCCGGCGGCCAGACGCCCGATAGCGAGGAACTGGCCCGGCTGCTGGCGCGCTGGACCGAGAGCGGGAAGAAACTGGCGTTTCTGATCGGTGGCGCGGAAGGGTTCGACGCCACCGTGATCGCCCGCGCGAATGCCAGATTATCGCTCGGCCGGCTCACCTGGCCGCATATGCTGGTCCGCCCGATGCTCGCCGAACAGATCTACCGCGCGCAGATGATTTTGGCCGGGCATCCGTATCACCGCGCCGGGCGGCCTTAAACAAGAAAGCAAGCGCTTCTTTTTGTGAACAAAAAGAAGCAAAAAAACTTTGTTAACTTTGGGCCGTGCGGTGTTCACCGCCACAGGCCCAATTTGAAGAAAGTTTTTTGCGCCGCTTTTTTTCAAAAAAGCGGCTGCTTTCTTCCTTATCTTCTAGAACAAGTCGAGCACGCCCGCCTCATGAGGTGTGGCCTCGACCGGTTCACCGCGCAACCGCGTCGCCAGCTCCGAGAGCGTCACGTCACGCAATGCCGCCTCGACATCCGCTTGCCAGGCCGAGGGCACCTGCCCGTGCAGCGCATCGAGAATCGTCGCTACGCCGGCAAGCCGCTGCGCGAACAAATCGAGGCTCTGCACATTGCGATGGCAATCCGCATCATCGGCGAGGCGCAGCAAGGCCGGCGCCAGCACCGATTGCAACCGTTCTGCCAGCTCGGCAAGGTCCGCACATTCCGCGCCGAGGCGCGAGAACACAAGTTGCAGGCTCATAGCCCCCAGGCCGGTTTGAGTCATTGCTTCCACTTTCATCTGCGCCGTCAGAACAATTCGACCGCACCCGCATCGCCCAAAGATTTCGGCAATGAAGCGTTGCGCTCTTCCTGGAAAATCGCTTTTGTCGGGCCCGTTAAGAGTGCCTGCCGCACCCGGCCCGTGGCCGGCCAGAACTGGATGCGCCTGCCGTGCGAGCCGCGCAGGCTGCCGCCCACAAGCGGAATGTTTTCCGCGCGCAGGAAACGCTCGGCGAACGTCGCGTTAAGTTCTCCGATATCGGTCAGCCCTTGCATCATGCAGGCCCCCCCGAACAATTTCGCTTGCAGCCGGCTCCGCTGCGCGCCCTTGCGCAGCAGCCCGTTGACCAGCAATTCCATCGCATACACGCCATAGCGCATCGACGCGCCGGACGACTCCCTCACCTCCGGCTCGCCGCCGCCCCCGGGCAGGAGAAAATGGTTCATCCCCCCGACGCCCATCTCCGCATCCCAGAGGCAGGCCGCCACGCATGACCCTAACAGCGTCGTCAGCACCACGTCCGCGTTGTCGTCCACATGCTGTTCGCCCTGCACGATATTGATGCGGCGATATACCTGCGTATCCGTCGAAACCGTCATGATATTTTAACTAACAATCTGTCTGGCATGGCCGGCCTCGGGGCTGACATCAGGCGTGGTCCTTGCGTTTCGCGTTCGACATCTGCAGCAGCCGCATCGCGATCTGATCCAGCGGATATTGCCGCGTCACCGCGCCGATCTCGAAGGCCACTTTGGGCATGCCATAGACGACCGAGCTGCTCTCATCCTGGCCCAGCGTCATCGCCCCGGTACGCCGCAGGCCGAGCAGCCCCTCGGCCCCGTCACGGCCCATGCCGGTGAGAATCACGCCGATCGCCCGCTCACCGGCATTGTGCGCCAACGATTTAAACATCACGTCCACCGAGGGCCGGTGGCCGTTCACGCGGTCCGCATCGCTGAGGCGGCAGCGCGGCACTGCCGATTTCGTGACCTCGAGATGGTGATTACCCGGGGCGAGATAAACATGTCCCGAGACCAAAGGCGCGCCGTCGACCGCTTCCGTTACCTCCGCCTGCGACAACTTGTTCAGGCGCTGCGCGAAGCTCTTGGTGAAGGTTGCCGGCATGTGCTGGCTGATGACCGTGGGCGGGCAGTTCTTCGGGAATTCGGAAATGATCCGGATCAGCGCCTCGACCCCGCCGGTCGACGCGCCGATGCCGATGATGCGGCCATCGGGGGCGTACTCTTCCGGCTCTCCGCTATCGGCCAGAGTGTTCCGGCGGATCACATGCCGTGCGTTCGCCGCCGCTTTCACCAGATCGGCGAGCGAATCCAGGCTGTGCATGTTGGCCACGCTGGGCTTGGCCACGCAATCGACCGCGCCGATCTCCAACGCGCGCAATGAAACCTCGGCGCCTTCCTGCGTCAACGACGACACCATGATCACCGGCGTGGGACGCAGCCGCATGATCTTTTCGAGGAATTCGAGGCCGTTCATGTGCGGCATTTCAATATCGAGCGTGATTACATCGGGATTGAGCTGTTTGATCGCCTGGCGCGCCTCGTTCGGATCGCCCGCGATACCGACCACCTCGACATCCCGATCGGTCTGCACCACGCTGGCAATGAAACGGCACATCGTCTCCGAGTCATCGACGATCAGCAACCGGACAGGCCTGGTCAATTCGGTCTCCACCCCTGCGGCCGGTAAGTTGTGATGCCATCGCTGACCAGCAGTTTTTCGGCCGGGCCGGCAACGCGTTCGGAATGGCCGATATACAAGGCCCCGTCCGACGCCAGCAGCGGCACGATGCGCGACCATAGGGTGGTCTGCGTGTCGGAATCGAAATAAATCACGACATTCCGGCAGAAAATCGCGTCAAACTTGGTCTTCATCGGCCAGGCGCCGATCAAATTGAGCTTCTTGAACGTCACCAGGGTGCGCAGCTCCTCGCCCACCTGCATCGCCCCGCCTTGCCTTTCCAGCGGCGTGAACCAGCGCTGCCGCATATCGGGCGGCACGTCGGCAACAGTGCTGCGGTCGAAAATTCCGGCCTGTCCCCTCTCGATCATGCTCTCATCGATGTCGGTGGCGAGAATTTTCACGTCGTAGGAGCAGGCGTCGGGAAACGCCGAGAGCAGGGTCAGCGCTATCGAATACGGCTCCTGGCCGCTCGAGCAGCCGGCCGACCACAGACGCACGCGACCGCCTTTCATGGCCTGGGCGCGCAAGGAAGGCAGCAGGTTGGCCTTGAGATGCTCAAAATGGTGCGGCTCGCGGAAAAAGCGCGTGACGTTGGTGGTGAGGGCGCGAATCATCGCGCCGCGTTCCTCATGCTCCTCCGGGTCGGCGACCAGCGCACAATATTCCTTGAAGCTGCGCAGCTTGAGCATCCGCAGGCGCTTGGCCAGGCGGGAATAGACCAAGTTCACCTTGTTGCTCTGCAACAAGATCCCGGCTTCGGCGTGCACAATGGCCGCGATGCGCTCGAAGTCGCGAATCGTCAACGGAAATTCGCCGGCGTCAACGGCGCCGGCGGGGGAAGGCGTGCCTGCCTCCGTCGTGCCGGTGGTCATGCGGCTTCGGGTTCGAGCGCCGGCAGCACGTTCTCCAGCGAGATCAGGCTGATCATCCGCTTGTCGACGGATAGCAGGCCGCGGACGAACATTTTCAGCATCGGCGAGGACACGTCCGGGGTCGGGTGAATCTCCGCCTCGGTCATCGTCAGGATGTCTGACACCGCATCGACGAGCAGGCCGATCTGCTGCGAGCCGCTTTGCACGACGATGATGACGTTGCGCTCGGTCGTTTCAGTTTCCGGCAGGCCGAGGCGCACGGCGAAGTCGACCACCGGCAGCACCGCGCCGCGCAAATTGATCACGCCGCGCACATAAGGCGGGGATTTCGGCAGCGCCGTGGTCGGCGTCCAGCCGCGGATTTCCCGCACCATCATGATGTCGATGCAGCATTCCAGGACCCCCACGCGAAACGCGATCAGCTCGCGGGCATCCTGATGTCCGGTCAGGGAATCAAACATGAGTCATCTCGCTTTTGAAAGAGATTTCCTTGGCTTCGCCATCCGTCCGGCGTCCGCCATCGCGCGAGACGGAGACAATGTTGTCGATATCAAGAATCAGCGCCACGCGGCCGTCGCCCATCACGGTCGCCGCGGCGATGCCGGGCACGGCGCGGTAGTTGGCCTCGAGACTCTTGATCACCACCTGGCGCTGACCGTCGATGGCGTCGACCAGGAGCACGGCCCGCCGTCCTCCCTCGCCCTCCACCAGCAGCGCCACGGCGTTTGCAAGATCGATCGGCGTGTCGCTGTAATCCAGCGCGCCGGCGACATCGATCAGCGGAATATAGCCGCCGCGCAGCGACAGCACGC
Source organism: Acidocella sp. (assembly GCF_035535915.1). Classification (GTDB taxonomy): domain Bacteria; phylum Pseudomonadota; class Alphaproteobacteria; order Acetobacterales; family Acetobacteraceae; genus Acidocella. The sequence goes on along the minus strand of NZ_DATLPB010000020.1, from coordinate 51,561 downwards.
GCTGCTGCGCATCGAGCGCATGCACATTCTCCGCCTTCGGCTTCAGGGTTTCGATGACGGCGCCAAGCGGCACGATCAGCGTATGCTTGCCGACCCGCACCACCATGCCGTCCAGCACCGCCAGAGTCAGCGGTAGACTCAAACTGAAGGTCGAGCCGACGCCCGGCACCGAGGTGATGGAAATGCGGCCGCCCAGGGCCTGCACGGATTGCCGCACCACGTCCATGCCGACGCCGCGGCCGGAAATGTTGGAAATGGTCGCCGCGGTCGAAAAGCCCGGCAGAAAGATCAGATTGTCGATCTCGTTGTCGGTAAGCTGCGCGTCCGGCGAGATCAGGTCCTTCTCGATCGCTTTCTGCTTCACGCGCGACCGGTTGATGCCGCCACCATCGTCGGCAACTTCCAGCACGATGCGGCCGGAGCGGTGCACCGCTGTGAGCTTGACGGTGCCTTCGAGCGGCTTGCCCGCAGCAGCCCGGTCTTCGGGCGATTCCAGCCCGTGGTCGATGGCGTTGCGGATCATGTGCGTGAGCGGATCGGCGATCCGCTCGATCACGGTCTTGTCGACCTCGGTGCCCTCGCCTTCGGTGAGCAGACGCACCTGCTTGCCGGTCTGCGCCGCCACTTCGCGCACCAGGCGCGGCATGCGCATGAACACGGAGCGCACGGGCTGAGCGCGGATCGCCATCACGCTATCCTGAATCTCGCGCGTGAGATTCTCCAGCTCTTCCAGCGCCACGACCACCGCGGAAGCGCGCGCGATGCCTGCCTCCAGAACGCGCTGGCTGAGCATCGCCTCGTTGATGACCAGTTCGCCGACGAGGTTGATCAGGCGGTCGACGCGATCGAGGTCGACGCGGATCGTCGCCCCCACCGGAGCGCCGGACTCGGCCTTCGCCGCCATCGCCTCAACCGGTCCCGACGCGGCCTGTTCCACCGCCGCCGGCATGACCGCGGGTTCGTCGATCGAAGGGGCATAAATCTCGAATTCGACGCCCTCGCCGCCCGGCGCATAAATCTCGAATTCAAAACCTTCGCCCAAATCGGCCGGATCGAACTCCGCGGTGTCGGCCGTCTGGTCCGAGATCTCCAGCACGCAATCATCTTCGACAAATTCGAAAACGTCACGGATGGCGCGTTCGTCGCAGGCGGAGTGCAGCGTCACCGTCCAGGTGAAATAAGCGCCCTCCGGGTCAAGCTCGTTAAGCGACGGCAGCGCGCTATCGTCGAGCACCACTTCGGTCCGGCCGAGCCGGCCGAGCTCGCGCAGCAGTGGCAGAGCTTCATTGGCGTTGGCGTACAGAGCGGCGCGCGGCTTGAACGAAATGACCCAGATTTTTTCCGCCGGCATTGCGGGTTCAGGCTTCGCTTCAGCCGGCTTGGCCGCCGCCGGCTCGCTCGCACTGGCGCCCGGCGAGATCAGCCGGGTCAGCTCGGCCACCACCTTCTGCGTCTTGGCCTCGTCGGCCGGACCGTCGCCCCGCGCTGCCCGCACCACGTCGCTCAGCGTATCGGAAGCCTGCAGCAGGACCTTGATGACCTCCGACGTCGCGGCCAGGCGGCCGCTGCGCACCGCGTCGAGCGTGGTTTCAAACACATGGGCGAATTTGACCAGATCATCGAGCGCGAAAATGCCCGCACTGCCCTTGATCGAGTGGACGGCGCGAAAGACCGCGTTAACGGTCTCGGAATCCGCCGCACCGCCGTCCATGCTGGAGAGACCGGATTCCAGCTCCGCGAGCTGCTCCTCGCATTCCTGAAAGAAAGTCTGCCGAATGGCGGCCATAGGATCCAAGATTGTCGCTCCTGCGCTCAGGCCGTTACGCGGCGGATCGCCGCAACAAGCTTCACCGGGTCAAACGGCTTCACAATCCAGCCGGTGGCGCCCGCATCCTTGGCGCGCAGTTTCTTTTCCGCGTCGACCTCGGTGGTCAGAACCAGCACCGGCGTGCCACGCCGTTTCGCATCCTTCCGGACCGCCTCGATGAACCCGAAGCCATCGAGGCGCGGCATGTTGATGTCCGTTACGATGACGTCCGGGGTCTCATTTTCGAGCACTTCCAGCCCGTGCACCCCATCTTCGGCCTGCACCACGCGGTAGCCCGCCTCGCTGAGCGAGTGCCGCAGCATGTCTCGCATGGAGCGCGAATCGTCAACCGTCAAAACCGTTGTCGTCATTTGGCTGGTTCCTTTTCCAGACCGAATCTTTCCAGACCGATGCCTAGTTCATTCAACGCCGAAACGAGTTCGACCGAAAATTTGCCGCTTACCCATTCGATTTGATCATCAGCCCATAGTCTACGGGCTGCCAACAGCACTTGCAGGCATGGCACCCCGGCGCGCGCCACGTTGGCGCCATCGAGATGGATTTTCCGCCCGCGCCGGCTGAGAAACTCCTGCTTGAGGGACGTCGCCGCCGCCAGATCCAGACTGACGGGCAATGTGAGTGTATCTGAGACGTCGTTAGATTGCATGCGTCTGGGCTTTCGCAACGAAACCGTTAGAATAAGGAATGAATGTCATGAATGCCGAACCCGCGCCCGCGAGATGCTGCGCACGGGCAAGGCGGCTCGCGGGCAGAAGCGATGACAGGAAGGTGCGCATCACGCCGCAATCGCCTCCATGGGATTGAAGTCTTCGGCCAGCGCCAGGAACCTGATGCCGTATTGGTCCTTGCCGATCGCGGCGACCTCGCCATAAGCGAAGCGGCGGCCGTTGGCGTAGATGCAGAGCGGCTCTTCGACCGGCTGGTCGAGCACAAGCACCTGCCCCTCCCGCAACTGGCGGAGATTCGCCACCGACATCTGCACCCGCCCCAGCTCCACCGTCAGCTCCACGGCGATGCGCTGCACGATGCCTTTGGGGCGCCCCAGAGGCGAAACACGCCCCCGGCTGTCCGAGCCCGGCACGGCGAGCGCCGGCTGGGCGTCGTCACCGTCGCGGACGGAGGCTTGCAGCCGGCAGCAGACATACCCATCGCTCTGCCCGTATTCGGCCCGGAACAGGTCAACGCCGTCGACCACGCCGATCGCCTCGGGGAGCAAGGTAAAGGGCAGCTTGTCTCCCTCTTTCAGCGCATCGAGCAGGCCGATCGAAACGCGCGCCCGGGCGATTTCCACCTGCACCTCCACCGGCGTTTCATCCACCAGATGGTCAAGGTCGCGCGCCCATTTGAAATCGGCCTCGCCGGCGGAGATCAGGGCGCCGCGCGAATTGATCTTGGTTTCGAGCGATTCGAACGCGGCGTAGGGAACGATCAGCTTGACCGAGCCGAAACCGAGGGTGGATTCGAAAATGCCGGTCGCGGAGATCATCCAGGCCTGCGCCTCGTCGATCGACAACATACCGCGCGACGTCTCGTATTGCGCGACCACGCCATCGAGCTGGACGAGATTGGCGAACACTTCGGACATGGCCGCGATCGTGATGTCGATCATCTGCTTGCCGAAGCGCACTTCCATCACCGAGAGCTCTTCGCGGACATACATGTCGGTGCTGGTGGCGCCGCACAGCTCATCGACCACGGCGCCGATCAGGTCGCCCTCCACCGCGACGATGGCGCGCGCGTGCAGCGACTTGAGGTCGACGATGCCTGCCAACATGATGTCAGGAAAAGACGACAGGGCGGCGTCATGGCTCACGACGGCGTTAACGCAGCTCAAAATCGTGGTTTTGCAACGCAGTTTCTGGAACGTCAGGAAGCTGACCTTCCGCATGATCAGTTCGCAGAGGCTTTCCATCAACTGCGAGCGGGCCTGCGGCGTGCGGGCCGCCTCCAGCAGGTCCAGCGGCTTGGCATCCTGGGTCGCATCAAACATTTGCACCGTCCATTGTCATATTGAACGCCGGCACGTTCACGCCACAGGCAGCAATTGCTTCACGACATAAAGCAGTTGAGGGGGCTTCGGCGGCTTGGTCAGCCAACCTGACGCACCAACAGCTTTCGCCTCGTCCCTTTTCCGCCCGTCAGCCTCACCGCTCAGCACGATGATCGGGGTGAATTTCGTCTCGGGCAATTTGCGAGCCGCTTTGATGAAGTCGATCCCGTCCATTTCCGGCATGTTAAGGTCAGTAAGAATGACGGCAGGTTTAAGCCCACCGGTAATCCTGTCCAGCCCTTCCTTGCCGTTGTTGGCAGTGGAAATCTCGTAATTCGCCGTCTGCAGAATCTGCCCCAGGCTCATCACCATGGTCGCAGAATCGTCGATAATAAGAATAGTCGGCATCAATGCCCTCACCCAGATCGGCTAATTCGTTGAGATGATACTATGTCGTCCGCTGCAGACGCAAAGTGCAGCGCCTCAAACACGCGCACGCGCGCCGGCGAGACGAAAGCCGCGTCATGCGGCACGCCGCCAGGGAGCCTCTCATCACGAGGCGAGCGCCGCGGCATGACCTGCTCCACCGCCGCCGGCGCCAATTTATCGAAGCCTCCCCCGCAACCGGATAGGCCGTGGGGGTCTTCAGGAGCATGCCAATGCAAATTCAACCTTAAAACCTATTCAGCCGCATCATTACCAATTTAGTAACTTTAGATTGCAAAAGCTACAATATCTTTTTGCAACCCTACGTTAGATAAACTTCGTAATAGTCCCGTCCTGCGGCGTCGCCAGCTTCGCCGCGCCCGCCACCCCTTGACGCGCCCTCCGCCGGGGCGACATTTGCCGGCACGACTCAATGCCCGGAGTGAAGGACCAGACATGCCCGCAAAGCCCGTAATGCTCGTCATTCTCGACGGTTTCGGCTGGAGTGAGCGCCGCGAGGACAATGCCGTCGCCCTGGCGAAAAAGCCGAATTTCGACCGCCTCTGGTCCGGCGCGCCGCATGCCTTCCTGACCACCTGCGGCAAAGCGGTCGGCCTGCCGCAGGGGCAAATGGGCAATTCCGAGGTCGGCCATTTGAATATCGGCGCCGGCCGGGTGGTGATGCAGGAACTGCCGCGCATCGACGCGGCGATCGAGGACGGTTCGCTGGCGCAAAACCCGGCGCTGCAGGATTTCATCGCCAGGCTGAAAAAGACCGGCGGCACCGCGCATCTGCTCGGCCTTATCTCGCCGGGCGGCGTGCATGCGCACCTCGACCATGCCGTCGCCCTGGCGGCGCTGCTTCATGCGGCCGGCATTCCGGTCGCCGTCCATGCCTGGATGGACGGGCGCGACACCGCCCCTGACGGCGGCGCCGGCTTTATGCGCGAGTTTCAGGCCAAGCTCGGCGATCGCGGCCGGGTCGTGACTCTCATCGGCCGCTATTATGCCATGGACCGCGATAAGCGCTGGGAGCGGGTGCGCCAGGCCTATGAGCTGATCGCGACCGGCACGGGCGATCGCTTCCCCACCGCCGAGGCCGCGATCGCCGCCAGTTATGCGGCCGGCAAGACCGACGAATTCATCCCGCCCGCGGTGATCGGCGATTATGCCGGCTTGCGCGACGGCGACGCGGTGCTGTGCGTGAATTTCCGCGCCGACCGGGTGCGGGAAATCCTCGCCGCCCTGCTCGACCCCGCTTTCGCCGGGTTTGCCCGCGCCCGCCCGCAACTTTGCGCCGCCCTGGGCATGACCGCCTACAGCGACGAGCTGGCCCCGCTGATGCAGACCTTGTTCGCCCCGGTGCCGATGAACGACCTGCTCGGCGGCGTGGTCGCGGCGCGTGGCCTGAGGCAGCTGCGCATGGCGGAGACGGAAAAATACCCGCACGTCACTTATTTTCTGAATGGCGGGCGCGAAACGCCGTTCGACGGCGAAGAGCGGATCATGGTCCCCTCGCCCAAAGTCGCGACCTACGATCTGCAGCCGGAAATGTCCGCCCCGGAACTCACCGCCAAAGCCGTCGCCGCGATCCAGACTCAGAAATTTGACCTGATCATCCTCAATTTCGCCAACCCGGACATGGTCGGCCATACCGGCGTGCTGGCGGCGGCGATCAAAGCGGTGGAGACGGCCGATGCCGGGCTGGGCGCGATCGCCGACGCCGCGCTGGCGCAAGGCGGTACCCTGCTGGTGACCGCCGATCACGGCAATTGCGAAATGATGCGCGATCCGGAGACCGGCCGGCCGCATACCGCGCACACGCTCAACCCGGTGCCGGTCCTGCTGGCCGGCGCGCCGGCCGGCACCAGGCTTCGGGACGGTTCGCTGGCCGACATCGCCCCCACGCTGCTCGCCCTGCTGGGCATTGCCCAGCCGGCGGCAATGACCGGCCGCTCCCTCATCGCTTGACCCTCCGCCGCGCCGCACTGTTGCTCGCCTTGCTGCCGGCCCTGGCTCAGGCCGACCCCAGAGGCGAGGCCCAGGCCGCACTCGCCGCGCACCGCCATGCCGCCGCGTTGGCCCGGCAGCAGGCCCAGGCGGAAGCCGGCCGGGCCGCCGCCCTGGCGCAACAGCAGGTGCGCGCCACTGCCGCCCTGCGGCAACTCGAAGGAGAGACCGAAGCCGACACGCAGCTGCTCGCCAGCCTGAACGCCCAGCAGGAGGCGGCGGCACAGCGCCTGACCCTCGCGCAGGCCGAGCTCGGCCGGCTGTTGCCGGTCATGCAGCGGCTGAGCGCACAGCCCGCCGCCGCCATGCTCGCCGTCCCGCAACCCCCGGTGGACACGATTCGGGCCATCGCGGTCATTCAGGGCATCGCCGCGCAGATCGAGACCGCGGCGGCGACGGTGAAGACCGAAACCGCGCGGCTGACCGCCCTGGCGGACCAAACTCGCGCCGCCCAGGCGCAGTTGACCCAGGCGGTCGCCACGCAGCAGAGCGCCGAAGCGCAGCTCTCGGCCCAGATCGCCGCCGCCCGATCCACGGAAATGGCCGAAGCCGACATCGAAGCGCGGGAAGACAGCGCCAGCCGCGAGGTGCAGCGCACCCTCGACCGCATCGCCGCCAACGCCGCGGCGGCCAGGGCGGCGGCGCTGCATGCAACGTCTATCCCCCCGGCACAGGCGCCGGCCACCGGCGCGCCGGTGGCCGGGCAGGTTTTGCAGGCTTATGGTGCGGCCACGGCGGCCGGCCCGGCCCAAGGCATCAGTTATGGCGCGGCCCCCGGCGCCCGGGTCGCCGCCCCCTGCGCCGGCAGCGTGCTGTATGCCGGCGCGTTTCCGGCCTATGGCCATGTCGTCATTACCGGCTGCGGCGGCGGCACCAACATCGTGCTGGCCGGCATGGCGACGCTCGACGTCGCCACCGGCGAGCATGTCGCCCACGGCCAGCCGGTCGGCGAGATGCAGGGCTATGATCCCGCCGCCCCGGCCCGGCAACCGATCCTGTATGTCGAATTGCGGCGGAACGGCACGCCGGTCGATCCCGCCCCCTGGCTCGCACACGCGCATTTTTAACCGCCGGAGTCGGGCCCTGCCGCATGCGGCTCTGGATAAATGACCGGCTATACTATCTAATAACTGATGACGGCCATCGCCCCGCCGGGCGACGGAAGCGGTCGGGGATCAGGTAAGGATTAAAGAGCATGCGGTTGCGGAACAGTTTGATGCTGGGTGGTGTGTTTCTCGCCGGCCTGGCGATGGGCACGATGGCGCAGCCTTTGCAGCGGGCCATGGGCCAGCAGGCGGCCAATGACAGCACCTACCAGCAGCTCTCGCTCTTCGGCGACATCCTCACCTTGGTGAAAGAAAATTACGTCATCGATCCGCCGTCTGACAAGCTGATCTACAACGCCGTCAATGGCATGCTGTCCGGCCTCGACCCGCATTCCAGCTACATGAACGCGCAGCAATATGCGGACATGCAGGTGCAGACTTCCGGCCAGTTCGGCGGCCTTGGCCTGGAAGTCACCGAAACGTCCGGACTGCTGAAGGTCATCACCCCGATCGATGACACGCCGGGCTCGCGGGCCGGCATCAAGCCCGGCGACATCATCGTCGAGATCAACGGCCGTTCCACCGAGGGCCTGAACCTGGACAATGCAGTGACCCAGATGCGCGGCGCGCCCGGCACGCAGGTGACGCTGACGATCAAGCGTAGCGGCGTCAATACGCCGGTGCATGTCACCCTCACCCGCGAAATCATCAAAATTCAGGACGTGAAAGACCGGCTGTTCACCACACCGGCCGGCGCGGTGGGCTATATCCGCCTCGGTAGTTTCGACGAAGACGCCTCGGCACATATCCGCACGGCGGTAACCTCGCTGGCGTCACAGGCGCATGGCCATATCCGCGGCTACATCCTCGACCTGCGCGACAATCCCGGCGGCCTGCTCGACCAGGCTGTCGCCGTCAGCGACGATTTCCTCAATAGCGGCGAGATCGTTTCCACCCACGGAAGGCACGCGCAGGATGACCAGGTCTGGTACGCGCAAGACAACGACATGACCCATGGCATCCCGATGGTCGTGCTCACCAATGCCGGCACCGCCTCGGCAGCGGAGATCGTCACCGCGGCCTTGCAGCAGAACCACCGCGCCCTGGTGCTCGGCACCAAGACCTTCGGCAAGGGCTCGGTGCAGACGATCATCCCGATCGAGAATGCCGGCGCGCTGCGCCTGACCACGGCGCTGTATTTCACCCCCTCGGGCCGGTCGATCCAGGATTATGGCGTGACCCCGAACATCATCGTCTCCGACTCCCGCACGCCGGAGGACACGTTCGCGCAATTGCGCGAAACCGACCTGCTGCACGCCTTCGCCAACCCGACCGGGCAGACCGCCACGCCGCTGCCGCCGGCGCCGCCGCTGCCCGCCATCGCCAAGACCATCCCCGACAAGCCGCCCGTGGGCTGGCCAACCTTCGACGCCGCCAACCCGTCCACCGACTTCCAGCTGCAGATGGCGCTCAAGCTGGTGGACGCGATGGGCCCCGCGCACACGGCCACGGCATCGACGAATTGACGCCGGCCGGGAGGCCGTCCCGGCGCGGTTCGATCCGGCACGCAGCGCCGTTGAGCCGCGCTTTCTCTTTCGCCACACAGACCGCCCCCTGACTGATGATTATGACTGATCATTCCAACCTTCCCTATCGTCTCAATGTCGGCGCCGTTCTGTTCGGCGCCGGCGGAAGGGTGCTGGTGGCGCGCCGCGCCGGCCTCGCCGACGCCGCCTGGCAATTGCCGCAAGGCGGGATCGATGAAGGCGAGGACCCGCGCGCGGCTTTGTTCCGCGAGCTCGAGGAAGAGATCGGCACCGCCCATGCGAATATCCTCGCCGAGCATCCTGACTGGCTGCAATATGACCTTCCCCCGGAACTGATCGGCAAGGCGTTCCGCGGTCGCTATCGGGGCCAGCGGCAGAAATGGTTCGCCCTGCGCTTCCTGGGCGCCGACGCCGAGATCCGGCTCGATGCGCATGCCCACCCGGAATTCGACGCCTGGAAATGGGTCGAACTCGCCGCGCTGCCGGGGCTTGCGGTCGCCTTCAAACGTCCGATTTACGAGAGGCTGGCGCAGGATTTCGCGCCTTACACACGCTTCTGACCTGCGCATTTGACGATCACCCATTCAAGATTGGACCTTATGATGCTGAAATTGACCGCTGCCGACGGGCATGAATTCCAGAGTTTCGAAGCCGGTACCGTCAACGCGCCCCGCGCGCTCGTGGTCGTGCAGGAGATCTTCGGCGTGAACCCGCATATGCGCCTGGTCTCGGAACGCCTCGCGAGTTACGGCTACCATGTTCTTTGTCCGGCGCTGTTTGACCGCGTCGAACGCGGCGTGGAACTGGGCTATGGCCCCGCTGACCGCGACAAGGGGCTGGAACTGCGCGCAAAAATTCCCGAAAGTGCGGTGATGCAGGACATCGAGGCGGTCGTCACCGCCTTGGGCAATCGCCCGGTCGGCATCATCGGCTATTGCTGGGGCGGCACCATTGCCTGGCTCGGCGCCACGAAAACCGAGCGCTTCAAGGCCGCAATCGGCTGGTATGGCGGCGGTATCGCCGCTGAAAAGACGCTGCGCCCCCATTGCCCGGTGCAGCTGCATTTCGGCGAGGCCGACACCGGCATCCCGATGGCCGATGTGGACGCCATCCGCCAGGCGCAGCCGGGCGTGGAGATCTTCACCTATCCCGGCGCCCAGCACGGTTTCGGCTGCGAGGCGCGGGCAAGCTACAGCGCCAAGGATTGCGAACTCGCTGAGCTGCGCAGCCTCGCTTTCTTCGCCGAGCATCTGCGCTAAAGAAGGTAAGGCTTCTTTTTTGAAAAATGGGGCCCGCGGCGTTTCGGCGTCACGGGCCCCATTTTAGCGACCGCCGCCAAAGCCGGCGGTATGCCGCATGCCTCGCCATCATGTCGAACAACGAGATTTGATCTTTTTTCCGTTCGATTCCTCAACGCATTACAAAATGTCATACAAACGCAATCAAACAGATGTCGCCTTTGTCACATCCATTGATTATTGCGGTCCCGGCAGGGGGATCCCCCTCGTAAGTCGACAGGAACACCCACTCAAGGGACTCTTAATAAAAGGAACGCGAACGTGAAACTTTCTAACCTGCTCAGCCGCTCGACCGCTTTGCGCTCTGGTGTTGCCGCTCTGGCTCTCGCCGCCACTGTCGCAACCGCCGGCGCCGCGCATGCTGCGAGCACCCTGGTCGAAACCGGGTCCAGCCTGCTTTACCCGCTGTTCAACCTCTGGGTCCCTGCGTTCACCGCTGCTCACCCCGACGTCCAGATCACCACGACCTCGACCGGCTCAGGCGCGGGCATCGCGCAGTCGATCAAGAACCTGGTGCAGATCGGCGCGTCCGACGCGTATATGTCCGACGCCTTGGTTCAGCATAACCCGAACATGCTGAACATCCCGCTGGCGATTTCGGCGCAGGCGATCAACTACAACCTGCCGGGCCTGGCCAACACCCACATCAACCTTTCCGGTCCGATCCTCGCCGGCATCTATTCCGGCAAGATCACCATGTGGAATGACCGCGCGATCCGCGCCGCCAACCCGGGCGTCAATCTGCCGGCGCACGTGATCATCCCCGTCCACCGCGTCGACGGTTCGGGCGACACCTTCATTTTCACCCAGTATCTGTCCGATTCCACCCCCTCCTGGGCGCATAGCGTGCATTACGGCACCACCGTGTCCTGGCCGGCGGTTGCCGGCGGCATTGGCGCGAACGGCAATTCCGGCATGGTCTCCGCCGCCGCCGCCAACCCATACTCGATCGCCTATATCGGCGTGAGCTATGCCGCTCCCGCCGCAAAGGCCGGTCTGGGCGTTGCCGCGCTGAAGAACGCCTTGGGCGCGTACGTGCTGCCGAACCCCGCCACCGTGGGCGCCGCTGCCTCTTCCGTGGTGACCATCACCCCGCCGGATGAGCGCATCAGCATGATCTTCGCGAAAGGCGCCAACGCCTACCCGATCGCCAACTACGAATATGCGATCATCAACGCCAAGCAGGCGGACGCGGCCACCGCCGCCTCCCTGCGCACCTTCCTGAACTGGGCGGTGACCGACGGCAATGCGTCGCAGTTCCTGGACCAGGTCCACTTCCTGCCGCTGCCGGCCGCGATCCAGACTCTCTCGCAGACCCAGATCGCGAAGATCAAGTAAAGGCTTTTTGGCTGCCCCTCCCGGTGCAAACCGGGAGGGTTTCATGTAACGGGTGCCCCATGAAATTCCGGCCCTTCCGTCTCTCCCTTCTCAGTCTAAGCCTGCTGATCCCCGCCGCGCTATGCGCGGTGATTTTATTTCTGTTGATCTACTCGGCGCCGGCCATCGGCTTCAACGGACTGGGCTTCGTGACGGGAATCACCTGGAACCTGGGCGATCTCTATGGCGACCCGGTGAGTGTCCGCGGCTTCACGGTGCCGAACGGCGCCGATTACGGCATTCTGGTTTTCGTCACCGGCACGCTGCTCTCTTCGTTCATTGCCATTCTCATCGCCGTGCCGCTTTCGGTCGGCGCCGCCATTTTCCTCGCGGAAGCCGTGCCGCATCATATCCGTCCCGTCCTCTCGCTTCTGGTGGAGCTGGTCGCGGTCGTCCCCTCGGTGGTGTTCGGTCTCTGGGGCATCGCCGTGCTCATTCCGCTGATCGGCCATTATGTCAGCCCCAGCGGCAACGGCTATGGCTTGCTCACCGCCAGCATCGTCCTGGCGCTGATGATCACCCCGATCATCGCCACCACCCTGCTCGACGCCCTCCTGCAGGTTCCCAAGGAAAACCGCGAATCCGCCTTCGGCCTCGGCGCCACCCATTTCGAGGTCGTGACCAAGGCGATGATGCCGATGGTCCGCACCACGTTGATCGGCGGCATCGTGCTGGCCCTCGGCCGCGCGCTGGGCGAGACATTGGCGGTCGCGATGGTTGCCGGCGGCGCGCTCAACATCATGCCGACCAGCCTTTTCAGCCCCATCTCCACGATCGCCTCGTTCATCCTGACCCAGCTCGACAGCGCCGAATCCGACCCGACCAATATGGCGGTCCGCTCGCTGGCGGAGATCGCGCTCGTGCTGTTCGTCATCACGCTGGCGATGAATGCCGGCGCCAAACTCCTCACCTCCGGAGCGCTCAATGTCCGCAAGCGCCAGGCTTAAATTGACTGCCCGCCCTGCCCGCTCGCTGCAGGAACTGCGGCGGACCATCGTCAGCCGCATCGGCTGGGTCGCCTGCGGCCTCGCGTTGCTCTGCGTCATCGGACCGCTGCTCGATATCGTCGGCGTGGTCGCCTATCGCGGTCTTGCAGCCTTTTCCATCAAATTATTCACCTCAACGTCCAACGGGGTCACCGGCGGCTTGCTCAACGCCATCGAGGGCACCTTCATCATCTCGCTGTTCGGCATGCTGATCGCCGTGCCCGTCGGCATCGGCGCCGGAATCTATCTCTCCGAATATGGCAGCAACCGCGTCGGCGGGGTCATCCGCTTCCTGTCCGATGTTCTGACCGGCACGCCCTCCATCGTGCTCGGCTATTTCTCCTACATCGTCTTCGTCACCTCGCTCGGCTGGGGTTTCTCGCTGATCGCCGCCGCCATCACCTTGGCCATTCTGATCGTGCCGTATCTCGCCCGCATCACCGAGCTGGCCCTGCGCCAGGTGCCGGTTTCCATGCGCGAGGCGGCCTTCGCCCTCGGCGCCACCGAGCCCACGGTGGTGTTCCGGGTGATCCTGCCGGGCGCCGCCACCGGGGTCATGACCGGCGCGCTGCTGGCCCTGGCGATCTCGGTGGGCGAAACCGCGCCGCTGATCTACACCGCCGGCTGGTCGAACTTCCTGTGGAACGGCCGGTTCACTAACGAGCCGGTCGGCTACCTCACCTACGTGATCTGGACCTTCATCGATCAGCCGAACGCGCAATCGCACGCCCTCGCCTTCGCCGCGGCTTTCCTGGTCATGATGGTGGTGCTGGCGATCAATATCGGCGTCCGCCTGACGGTGCGCCGCAGCACGCGCGTCGTTTAGACAGGCCAGCAGAAGATAAGGAAGCGCTACTTTTTGTGAACAAAAAGTAGCAAAAAAACTTTGTTTACTTTGGGCCGTGCTGGTTTCGCCGCCATCGGCCCAGAGCAACCAAAAGTTTTTGCGCCGCTTTTTTCAAAAAGCGGCCACTTTCTCCTACTCTGCCACGAAGGCCGCGGCCGCGCCGAGCAGGCCAGGATAGGGATGCGTGATCAGCTTGATCGGCATCGCCGCCATCATGGTCTCGAACCGCCCCTTGGCGACAAAGCGCTGCGCGAAGCCCGACTCAGGCAGCCGGGCGGCGATGCGCGGCACGATGCCGCCGGCCACCACCACGGCGCTCGCCCCCTGCGCCAGCGCCAGGTCTCCCGCCACCGCGCCCAGGCTCAAGCAGAAACGCTGCAGCGCTGTCGTGGCGAGGCGATCCTCCCCGCTTGCCGCCAGCACCCACAGCGTTTTGTCGTCCCGCACCGCCACCGGCTGCCCCTTGATCGCCGCCAGCGTTTCGTAGAGATTCAGCAAGCCCGGCCCGGAGACGATCCGCTCCGCCGAAACGCGCGTGAAACGCTGCCGCAGCCGGGCGAGGATCGTATCCTCCAGAGCATCCAGCGGCGCGAAATCGATATGGCCGCCCTCGCACTCGATCACGTGCGCCTGCCACCCCCGGCGCAGCACCTGCGCCACGCCCAGCCCGGTGCCGGGGCCGATCACGGTAATCACGCCATCGGCGGGCAGGTCCCGATCCGGCCCTGCCAGATGCGAAAAATCCGCGGGTTTCAGCGCCGCCAGAGCATGACCCACCGCGCCGAAATCATTCACCAGCGTCACCGCGTCGACGCCCAGCTCCTGCTTCAACGTGCCCGGACAAATCACCCAGGGATTGTTGGTCAGCTTCAGCACCTGCCCCGTGACCGGGCTCGCCACCGCCAGCGCCGCCGCCCGCGGCAACTCACGCCCGAGCATGCGGCCAAACGCCGCCCAGCTCGCCGCCAGGCTGACATGATCGCGGGTCAGCAAGGTGGCCGGTTCGCTTAACCTGACCACATGCCGGCCGGAGATTTCGGCCAGCGCGTAACGCGCATGCGTGCCGCCGATGTCACCGACGACGATTTCCTGGGCGTGGGTCATGGGAAGAGTTTAGGGAATTATGAGGCAAAGGCCAGGGCCAAGGGGCTTTGCCCCTTGGAACCCCACTGGGGCCGAAAGGCCCCAGACCCCAAATTGTTTATCCCATGCATAAATTTATCGGGGTCTGGGACCTCCCGGCCCCAGCGGGTCCAGGGCGGAGCCCTGGCCTTGCCTTACCCTTACACTGAAAAATACTTCGCCTTCGAATTCAGCACCACGATGGCGCTGGTCGATTGCTCCGGGTGCAGTTGCGACTCATCGGAGAGCGACACGCCGATGCGTTCGGCCCCCAGCAGCTTCAGCAACTGGTCCTGGTCCTCGATTTTCGGGCAGGCCGGGTAGCCGAAGGAGTAGCGCGAGCCGCGATAGGATTGCTGCAGCATCTTCTCGATGTCACGGTCATCTTCGGCGGCGAAGCCGAGTTCGGCGCGGATGCGCTTATGCGTGTATTCCGCCAGCGCCTCGGCCATCTCCACGGAGATGCCGTGCAGATAGAGATAATCCTGGTAGCGGTTGGATTCGAACCATTCCCGGGCCACGTCCGAGGCACGGCTGCCGACGGTCACGACCTGCAAGCCGATCACGTCCCGCTCGGAATCGTCCACATCGCGGAAGAAATCGGCGATGCATTCGCCGTCTTCCTTGGGCTGGCGCGGCAGCGAGAAGCGGGCGACTTCGGTGTTGCCGTCCTCGGCGAACAGGATCAAATCGTTGCCCTGCCCCGCGGCCTTCCAATAGCCATAGGCTGCCTGCGGCTTGAGGATCTGCTCGGCCTCGCACAGATCGAGCATGCGCTTCATAACCGGCCGCAACTCCTGCCGCGCCCAGCCGAGGAACTCCTCCAGCGACTTGCCCTGCTTGCGGAAGCCCCATTGGAACTGGAACAGCGAGCGTTCGTTGATGAACGGCACGATGGCTTTCGGCGCCGCCTCGATGATCCGGCTCCCCCAGAAAGGCGGCGTGATCACCGGCTCATTCTGCGTGAGGCGGCGGCGGCGCGCCTGGGCGGCGTTCACGTCCACCGGCGCGAACGCCTTTTCATCCGCCTGGCCGAGCTTGCGCTTGGTGTTGCGCGCCTTGCCCTTCCGCTTGGACTGGATCGCGGCCAGGTAATTTTCCAACTCGCCGCCGGCAACCTTGTCCATCAGATGCAGCCCGTCGAACGCGTCGCGCGCATAGGCGACGTGGCCGGAGGCGTAGGAGGCGACGCAATCATCCTCCACATAGTTGCGGGTGAGCGCGGCGCCGCCCAGCAGCACCGGAATCTCCAGCCCCTGGCGCGACATCTCTTCGAGATTTTCCCGCATCACCACAGTGGATTTCACCAGCAGGCCGGACATGCCGATGGCATGCGCGCGATGCTGTTGCGCCGCCGCCACCATGTCCGCGAGCGGCACCTTGATGCCGAGATTGACCACCTTGTAGCCGTTATTGGTGAGGATGATGTCGACCAGGTTCTTGCCGATATCGTGCACGTCGCCCTTCACCGTGGCGAGCACGATGATGCCGCGCTCCTCGCCCTCGACCCGCTCCATCATCGGCTCGAGATAGGCGACCGCCGCCTTCATCGTCTCCGCCGATTGCAGCACGAAGGGCAGCTGCATCTTGCCGGCGCCGAACAGCTCGCCCACCACCTTCATGCCGTCGAGCAAAATGTTATTGATGATGTCGAGCGGTTTATTGGTTTTCAGCGCCTCGTCGAGATCCTCGGTCAGCCCCTTGCGGTCGCCGTCGACGATGCGGTCCTTGAGCCGCCCCTCGGCGGTGTCGGCGCGCTTCTTCTTGGTCGCGTCCGCCGCCTTGCGGTCGGCGAACAGTTCCAGGAGCTTTTGCAGCGGATCATAGCCTTCCGAGCGGCGGTCATAGATCAGGTCCTCGCAGACCTTCACTTCCGCCGGATCGATCATGTGCAGCGGCCGGATTTTCGACACATGCACGATCGCCCCGGTCATGCCGGCTTTCACCGCATGGTCGAGGAACACCGAGTTCAGCACCGCGCGCGCCGCCGGGTTGAGACCGAAGGAGATGTTGGACAGGCCGAGGATGATCTGGATGTCCGGGAATTCCTCCCGGATCATGCGGATGCCCTCCAGCGTCCACAGGCCGAGCTTGCGGTCGTCCTCATTGCCGGTGGCGATGGTGAAGGTCAGCGGGTCGATGAGCAGATCCGATTGCGGCAGGCCGTATTTGCTGCAGGCAAACTCCACCAGCCGGCGCGCGATGCGCAATTTGTCCGCCGGCTCCTTGGCCATGCCGATCTCATCGATGGTCAGCGCGATCACGGCGGCGCCGAATTTTTTCGCGAGCTTCAGGCGGTCATGCGCATGCCCCTCGCCATCCTCGAAATTAATCGAGTTGATGATCGGCTTGCCGCCATGGCGTTTCAGCGCCGCCTCGATCACCGGGGTTTCCGTGGAATCGATCACCAGGGGCGCGTTCACGGAGGAGGTGAAACGGGTGATCACCTCGTTCATCTCGGCCATCTCATCGCGGCCGACGAAGGCGGTGCAGATATCGAGCGCGTTAGAGGCTTCCGCCACCTGCTCGCGGCCCATGGCCACGCAGCCATCCCAGTCGCCCGCTTCCTGCAGCTCGCGCCATTTTTTCGAGCCGTTGGCGTTGCAGCGTTCGCCGATGGAGAAATAGCTGTTCTCCTGCCGCAGCGGCGTCGCGCTGTACAGGCTGGCCACCGACGGGACCCAGACCGACTTGCGCGGCACCGGGGTCGGGCGCGGGTTGCCGAGCTTCTTCAGCATCGCATCGAGCGCGGACGTGTGGGGGGTCGAGGTGCCGCAGCAGCCGCCGATCAGGTTCACGCCGTCCTCAACGACGAAACGCTCCACCCAGCTCGCCATTTCCGCGCCGCCGAGCGGATAATGGGTCGCGCCGTCCACCAGCTCCGGTAGGCCGGCATTGGGCTGCACGGAAATCAGGCCGGGCCAGTTCTGGCTGAGCCAGCGCACATGCTCGGCCATTTCCTGCGGGCCGGTGGCGCAGTTGAGGCCCATCAGAGGCACGTCCAGCGCGTTGATCACGGTGGCGGCGGTGGCGATGTCCGGCCCCACCAGCAACGTGCCCGTGGTCTCCACGGTAACCTGCACGAAAATCGGCAGGTCGCGGCCGGCCTGCGCCCGGGCGCGTTTGGCGCCATTCACGGCCGCCTTGATCTGCAGCGTGTCCTGGCAGGTCTCGATCAGGATCGCATCCACCCCGCCGGCAATCAGCCCCTGGGACTGCACGAACAGCGCCTCTTCCAGCGGGTCGTAGGCGATATTGCCCAGGCTCGGCAGCTTCGTCCCCGGCCCGATCGAGCCCAGGACATAACGCGTGCGGCCGTCGGAAAACGTCTCCGCCGCCTCGCGCGCCAGCTCCCCGGCGATCTTGTTGATCTCAAAGGCCCGGTCCTGCAGGTCGAATTCCCCCAGCGTGATCGGCGAACCGCCGAAGCTGTTGGTCTGCACCATGTCCGCCCCGGCCTCGTAATAGCCGCGATGGATTTCCCGCACGAGATCCGGCCGGGACAGGTTCAGCACCTCGGTGCAGTTTTCCTTGTCCCAGTAATCTTTCTCGATATCGAGGGTGAGCGCCTGCACGCGGGATCCCATCCCGCCGTCACAGAGCAGAACATTGCGGGACAGGGCGTCAAGAAGATGTGGTCTGGACATCCTTGTCAGATACACGGCTATAACCCCATGTCTAGAGAATGCTTCAAGTCTCAGACATGCGTATACCGATTTTCTTCGCGATCCCGCCGCGCGCCGAGGATGCGGTGCTTGTGGAAGAGGGGCAGGCGATGCCGCCGGAAGGCTATGCGGTGCGCTTTTCTCCGCCCGCCCAGCCGAGCCACAGCTTCGGCTGCGCCTGCTGCACCTTCCGCAGTCCCGCTTCCGCCGCGCTCGGCGAGCTCTTCCGCGCCCGCGCCACGGGCGCAGCGCCGTTTTTCAAACGGGTGGTAGTGCTGGCCTCACCGCGGGGCGAGGCGGCGGTGCGCGAAGCCCTGGCCGGCGACGTGATGGCCACCGCACGGTTTCAACTCGGATAAAGGAAGCGGCCGCTTTTTTGAAAAAAGCGGCGCAAAAACTTTTTGTCAGCTTGGGCCTGCTGCGGTGAAAGCTGCGCGGCCAAGATTAACAAAGTTTAAGCCTATCTTAACGGCCAGCGCCGCCAAAAATTTTATGGCTTGAAATCAAATCCCGGCAGGCTTCGATTTCAAGCCATAACATCTAACTGGTTGTTGTCAGGAAACCACCGGTTCCCGGCGGTCGTTCGGCCCCTGGGATTCACCGGAGCGCTTGTCGAACAAAGTGGAAAACCAGCCTTTATGCCGTGGCAGATCCGGAGGACGCTGCGTCTCCGCGCTTGCCACCAGCGACATCGCCAACATCGTCACGCGATATGCAGCGTCCGGGTTGCGCACAAACAACGCCCTGATAATCGCATCCGCTTCAACATCCATCGGCGGCTGTTCACCGCCGGTAATGGCACTGATGAAAGCGATGATTGCCTTGTGCTGATCCCGTGTCACAAACTATTTTTTGACCCGAAACCAGGGGCGACGCAATACATAATGTCGGTCATGAAAGAGGTTTCACCCGCCCGCATGCCGTCGAATAGATTGATAAAC
Organism: Acidocella sp.; assembly: GCF_035535915.1. Lineage (GTDB taxonomy): Bacteria > Pseudomonadota > Alphaproteobacteria > Acetobacterales > Acetobacteraceae > Acidocella. The sequence goes on along the minus strand of NZ_DATLPB010000020.1, from coordinate 32,478 downwards.
AAGGAGTAAGACGCCGTCCCTGGTAAACCGTTCGACCTCCGCCATGCCGATCGAACCCAACACCGTACGGGAGGCAAAATTGTCCTCGCGCGCCACCGCCACCACCCGTGCCAGCCCCGCCGAGTCGTGCGCATAATTCAGCGCCGCGCCGGCTGCCTCACGCGCCAGGCCAACCCCGCGCGCCTCCGGCCAGAACGCAAACCGCAGCGCCACGCCGCGCCCATCCGCCCGCGCCATCAGCCCCGTGACCCCAAGAAACCGTCCGCGCAGCGCCCGCACGGCCCACATGCCATAGCCATGCGCACCCCAGTCGCGAATCTCCTGCGCCAGCTCCTCGGCCACCTGCACGGGGCCACGCACCCCGCCCAGCATCAAGGCATAAGCCCGCGGATCGCCCTTCAAAGCCGTCAGATCCGGCAGGTCCCGATACCCCACCGGCGTCATCCGCAACCGCGCCGTGGTCAGGTTCCAAGGCGAAAGCCCGATCATGCCGAAAGACCCAGGGGGACGCTGTCCCCCTGGGCCCCCTGCCAAAGGCAGAGCCTTTGGAATCCGCCCAGGCTTTGAACGGGGATGCCCCAAAGCCTCTCCAACGCCAGGAGGGCATCCCCGTTCAAAGCCTGAATCATGAGTTCCAAGGGCTCGGCCCTTGGCGGGGGTTCCAGGGGGGCGGAGCCCCCTTGGGCCTTCCGGCGCGCGTGCCGCACTTACCGCGTCAGCGGGCGGTACTTGATGCGGTGCGGCTCGGCGGCGTCCAGGCCGAGGCGGCGGCGCTTGTCTTCCTCGTAAGCCTGGAAGTTGCCTTCGAACCATTCGACATGGGAATCGCCCTCGAACGCGAGGATATGCGTCGCCAGCCGGTCGAGGAACCAGCGATCGTGGGAGATGATCACGGCGCAGCCGGGGAATTCCATCAGCGCCTCTTCCAGGGCGCGCAGCGTGTCGACGTCGAGATCGTTGGTCGGTTCGTCGAGCAGGATCACGTTCGCTTCGGATTTCAGCATCTTCGCCAGGTGCACGCGGTTGCGCTCACCACCGGAGAGCACGCCGACCTTCTTCTGCTGGTCAGCGCCCTTGAAGTTGAACGCGCCGACATAAGCACGCGAGGCGACGGTGCGCTTGCCGAGATGAATCACATCGGTGCCGCCGGAGATTTCCTCCCAGACATTCTTGCTGTCATCCAGCGAATCGCGCGACTGGTCGACATAGCCGAGCTTGACCGTCTCGCCGATCTTCAGCGCGCCGGAATCCGGCTTTTCCACCCCGGTGATCATTTTGAACAAGGTGGACTTGCCGGCGCCGTTCGGGCCGATCACGCCGACGATGCCGCCCGGCGGCAGCTTGAAGTTGAGTTTGTCGATCAGCTCGCGGTCGCCGAACCCCTTGGACAGTTCGGCCGCCTCGATGACAGTGCCGCCCAGGCGCGGGCCCGGCGGGATGACGATTTCCGCCACGCCGGTCGCCAGCTCCTGGGATTTCTGCAGCATTTCCTCGTAGCGCTGAATGCGCGCGCGGCTCTTCGTCTGGCGCGCCTTCGGCGACGAGGCGATCCAGTCCTGCTCCTCGGCCAGAGCGCGCTGGCGGGCGGACTCTTCCTTCTCTTCCTGGGCCAGGCGCTTGCGCTTCTGCTCCAGCCAAGCGGAGTAATTGCCCTCATACGGGTAACCGCGGCCGCGCTCGATTTCCAGGATCCAGTTGGTCACATTGTCCAGGAAGTAACGGTCGTGGGTCACCAGGATCACGGTGCCGGTATATTTCTGAAGCGTGCGTTCCAGCCAGGCCACGGACTCCGCGTCGAGATGGTTGGTCGGCTCGTCGAGCAGCAGCAGATCGGGCTTTTCCAGCAACAGGCGGCAGAGCGCCACGCGGCGGCGCTCGCCGCCGGAGAGCGGGCCAACCGCGGCATCGGCCGGCGGGCAGCGCAGCGCGTCGAGCGCGATCTCGATCTGCCGGTCCAGGTCCCAACCGTCCTGGGCGTCGATGATCTCCTGCAGCTTGGCCTGTTCGGCCAGCAGGTCGTTCATCTTGTCGTCGTCCATCGGCTGGGCGAATTCCTCGGAAATGGCGTTGAAGCGGGCGATCGCCACGCGCAGATCCTTGAACGCCTCGGCAACGTTCTCACCCACGTTCTTGGTCGGGTCGAGATGCGGCTCCTGCGGCAGATAGCCCACGCGCGCACCCTCAGCCGCCCATGCCTCGCCGCCATATTCCTTCTCGATGCCGGCCATGATCTTCAGCAGCGTCGACTTACCGGCGCCGTTCACGCCAAGCACGCCGATCTTCACGCCCGGCAGGAACGACAGGGTGATGCCCTTGAAAACCTCGCGCCCACCCGGATAGGCCTTGGTGAGGTCCTTCATCACATAAACATATTGATAAGCGGCCATGATCTTTTGCTTTCTGCGACAGTTGAGCCGGGTATAAGGGCGGCGCCCGCGAGCAGCAACGGGGGCCGCGCCGCGAGCGGTATGCGCCGGGCAGGAATCGAACCCGCAACCAAACCGTTATGAGCGGTCCGCTCTAACCGTTGAGCTACCGGCGCGCATGGCGCGCTCGCCGCGCCCTGCGCGAACCTATCAACAAGCCAGGCGATACCGTCAAGGCACCACCCCATGCTGGCAAGCCGCGGACAGGCGGAGTATAGGGCGCGGGAACGCAACAGGGAGCCCCCTATCATGGATGTGAGCAAGCTTTCCCCCGGCAAGGACGTGCCGCACGACATCAACATCGTGGTCGAGATCCCGGCGGGATCGGGTGTCAAATACGAGATCGACAAGGACAGCGGCGCCCTGGTCGTGGACCGCGTGCTGTTCACGCCGATGAGCTACCCCGCCGCCTACGGCTTCATTCCCGGCACGCTGGCCGATGACGGCGACCCGGCCGACGCGCTGGTGCTGATCCCGGCCGCCGTGACCCCGGGCGCGGTGATCCGCGCCCGTCCCATCGGCCTGCTGCAAATGGAAGACGAAGCCGGCCAGGACGAAAAGATCGTCTGCGTGCCGCACGACAAGGTGCATCCGCAGTACAGCGACATCACCGAGGTCGCACAGCTCCCCGCCATCACCCGCGACGCCATCAAGCATTTCTTCGAGCACTACAAGGATCTCGAAAAAGGCAAATGGGTGAAGATCACCGGCTGGGCCGACCGCGCCGCCGCCGAAAAGGCGATCGCCGACAGCCTGGCGCGCGCTAAAAAGTAAGAAGTAAGGAAAGCAGCCGCTTTTAAAAAAAGCGGCGCAAAAACTTTTGTTACTCTGGGCCTGTGGCGTTGAAACGGCACGGGCCCAAACTGACAAAAAACTACTTTTTGTTCACAAAAAGTAGCGCTTTCTTTCCTCCTGCTACTTGCAGGGCGTGGGCGGGATCGTGAGATGTGCCAACTTGCCGGTCATCACGAAGTCGCCGAAATCCAGCACCAGATTGGTCGCCACCCCATCCTCGAAATAGCGCATTTGCGTGCGGAAATCCGGGTTCTGGTCGCCCGGCTTGCGCGGGTAGAAGGCGATGTCGACATTCGAGCTCGGCAGGTCGCTGAGGGCCGCGAAGCGGTCCGGCATCGGCCCTTGATGGCCGAGAATGGCGACGAACGTGGATTGCGCGCCATCGGCCGAGGTGCCGTCGAACAAAGGCGGTGCGATGAATTTCTTGCCTTCGCGCCCGGCGGCCAGCAGCGCCGCGGTATGCTGCATCGGGAACAGCGTGCCCGGCGGCAGCGCCATGCGCGTATTCGCCGGCGTGGTGTAGGTGACAATGCCGGCATCGTTGTCGCCGGTGTGCACGGCAGCGCCGGCATCGTCGACCTGCTCCTTGCCGTCATTGTCGCGTTCCCGCAGGCTGAACGTGAAATTCTTGCCGTCCTTGGCTTCCCAGGTGATGTAATCGGTCACCGATTTGTTCAGCGAGCCGTCGACATTGCGCACCAGCAGCGTCAGATGCTGCGTGGTCGCCCAGCCGGAGCAGCCATCGACGATGTCGAAGGTCATCTGCCCGACCGCGCCGGTCACGTCATGGGTGCGGACTTTCGACAGCGTGAGATCGTAAACCGCATTCTGGCCGGTCAGGCCGGCGGCGCAGGCGGCGCCGGGCATCGCCATGGCCGCCAGGAATAAAAAAACGGATTTCATACGGGCCATAATGCCGCCTCTGCAAAGCAGGTCAAACCCCATAGGAAAAAGAGAAGAAAGTAGCCGCTTTTTGAAAAAAGCGGCGCAAAAACTTTCTTTATGCTGGGCCATGGGCTGTGTCGGCGCCAACGCCCTTGACCCAGCATAATAAAGTTTTTTTGCTACTTTTTGTTCACAAAAAGTAGTCCTTTCTTACCTCCCCTTACCCTTTCTTCCGTCCCCGCCCCTTGCGCAGGGCCGGATCGTACCCCCCGCCGCCCGGCCCCAGCGGCACCGGGCCGCGTTCCTTGGGCCGGTGCGGCGCCGGCGGCGGCGGCGCGAGGCCGAGGGAGAGCGCTTCCAACCGCTTGATCTCGTCGCGCAACCGCGCCGCCTCCTCGAATTCCAGATCCGCCGCGGCGTTGCGCATCCGTGTCTCCAGCGTCGCGATGGTGGTTTGCAGGTCCTTGCCGACGAATTCGTCGATTTCGGCATCCTTCACCGGCGCCACGGTCACGTAATCCTGCTCGAACACCGAGTGGATCACCTCGCCGATATGCTTGCGCACGCTCTGCGGGGTGATGCCGTGCTCCACGTTCCAGGCGGTCTGCTTGGCGCGGCGCCGCGCGGTCTCCTCCAGCGCCTGTTGCAGGCTGCGCGTCATCACGTCGGCGTAGAGGATCACCCGCCCGTCCACATTGCGGGCGGCGCGGCCGATGGTCTGGATCAGCGATGTCACGGAGCGCAGGAAGCCTTCTTTATCCGCGTCGAGAATGGCGACCAGCATGCATTCGGGAATATCGAGCCCCTCACGGAGCAGGTTGATGCCGACCAGCACGTCATAGGCGCCCAGGCGCAGGTCGCGGATGATTTCGATCCGCTCCAGCGTGTCCACGTCGGAATGCAGATAGCGCACGCGGATGCCCTGCTCGGTCAAATACTCGGTCAGGTCCTCGGCCATGCGCTTGGTCAGCGTCGTCACCAGCACGCGCCCGCCTTTGGCGATGACGTTGCGGCATTCGCCCAGCAGATCGTCCACCTGGTGCTCCACCGGGCGGATTTCCGTGACCGGATCGATCAACCCGGTCGGCCGGATGATCTGTTCGGCGAAACTGCCCCCGGTCCGCTCCAACTCCCACGGGCCGGGTGTCGCGGACACGAACACGGTTTGCGGGCGGTACGTGTCCCATTCCTCGAATTTCAGCGGCCGGTTGTCGATGCAGCTCGGCAGGCGGAAGCCGAATTCGGCGAGGATGGATTTGCGCGCGTAGTCGCCTTTGAACATGCCGCCGATCTGCGGCACGGTCACATGCGATTCATCAACCACCAGCAGCGCATTGGCCGGCAAATACTCGAACAAGGTCGGCGGCGGCTCGCCCGCATTGCGGCCGGACAGATAGCGGGAATAGTTCTCGATGCCTTTGCAGGCGCCCGTCGTCTCCATCATTTCGATATCGAACGCGGTACGTTGCCCCAGCCGTTCGGCCTCCAGCAGCTTGCCCTCGGCGGTCAACTCGTCCAGCCGCTGCTTCAGCTCCAGTTTGATGCGCCCGATGGCCTGGGTCAAAGTGGGCCGAGGCGTCACATAATGGCTGTTGGCGTAGATGCTGATGCTCTCCAGCACGGCGGTCTGCTCGCCGGTCAGGGGATCGAATTCGGAGATTTTCTCGATCTCATCGCCGAACAGCGTCACCCGCCAGGCGCGGTCCTCGTACTGGCTGGGGAAGATATCCACCACCTCCCCGCGCAGCCGGAACGAGCCGCGGGCGAAGGCGATGTCGTTGCGGCGGTACTGCAAATCCACCAGCGCCTTGGCCAGCGTGTCTCGGTCGATCTGCCCGCCGGTTTCCAGCCGCACGACCATTTTCGAATAGGTCTCGACCGAGCCGATGCCGTAAATGCAGGAGACCGAGGCGACGATGATGACATCGGAGCGCTCCAGCAACGCCTGAGTGGCGGCATGGCGCATCCGGTCGATCGTCTCGTTGATCGCGGAATCCTTCTCGATATACGTGTCCGAGCGCGGCACATAAGCTTCCGGCTGGAAGTAGTCGTAATACGAGACGAAATATTCCACGGCGTTATCGGGGAAAAAGGCCTTCATCTCGGCATAAAGCTGCGCCGCCAGCGTCTTGTTCGGCGCCAGCACCAGGGTCGGGCGCTGGCAGCCCTCGATCACCTTGGCCATGGTGAAGGTCTTGCCCGAGCCGGTGACGCCGAGCAGCACCTGGTCGCGCTCCTGCGCCCCGATCCCCGCCAGAAGCTGCTTGATCGCCTCCGGCTGGTCGCCGGCCGGCGCGTAATCCGAAACGACGCGCAACGGTTTCCGTGGCGCGCGCGCCTCCGGCTTTTCAGGGATGAAGGTGACGGGCGCGGTGCGCAGCAAAGCGGTGGACATGCGCTTAATATGCGCCGCCGGGCCGGAAATGAAAGAAGGGCTAGGACACAGCAGGCAAGCGATAGAAAGCGCTACTTTTTGTGAACAAAAAGTAGCAAAAAAAATTTGTTAATTCTGGGCCATGGGCTGTGTCAGCGACGCAGCCCGCGGCCCAGCGTAAATAAAAGTTTTTTGCGCCGCTTTTTTTCAAAAAAGCGGCTGCTTTCCTACCCTATTTCTTAAGCGCGCTTTGCATCTCGGTCATCGCCTCGGAGAACCGCCGGTTGAGCTTCTCCATCGCCTCGGCGTGCGATTTCTGGATCAGGTCGCCGAGTTCGCGCGTGTTGCACACCGCGTTCTCGTAAGCCTGCTTCAGCAATTCGGCATGCTTGGCGGCGCGCTCATTCGGTGTGTCGGTGGCGGCGATCTCCCGCAAGGTTTGCGTCAGGCCCGACATCGTGGCCTGCATGATCTCCATATGCCGGCGTGCCACCGTTTGCGCGCCTTCCAGCGCCAGGCGATTGGCCTCCGACAGCGCCTCGAGATTACGCCGATGCGCGCCCAAAACGGCTTCGACATCCGGCATCTGTGGCAACTTCATTTCGTCGAACATTTTCTTGAAATCGAAATCCTGCATCGGTGCCGCCCCCTGCCCCGCCGCGGACGCTTCGAAGGCGGTTTTGCGGGCCGCGGAAGTGGTTTCCGCGTCCGGCTTTTGACTTGTCATTTTGTCAGCCATGATCGTTTCCCCCGTGTCAGCCGAAATCGGCCCAGAGTCAGATTACTCCAGCCGGATCGTCTGGCAATGGCGCTTCGGGCTCCTCGGCCGCCGGGGCCGGCGCGGGATGGAAGCGCGCGGCGATCGCGTCAGCCCGGTCCAGCGCCTTGTCCACCGCCGCCATGGTCGCGGTGAGATCGGCGCTTTCATCGCAGCACCAGGCCCGCATTCCATAGCCCCAGACCAGGGCCAGGCCCTTCTTGCGGATTTCGCCCCGCACCCCTTGCGCGGATACCCCCGCGCCCTCGAGCATCCAGCCCATCGACGTGACGGTGGCGCGCGCCAGGCACAGCGCCAGCGGCGGCTCGGCGGGCAGCGCCCGCAGCAAGGCCAGCACCCCGGCGCGGTGCGTCTGCAGGAAATCGAAACGGCGCATGATGATGTCGAACAGCCGCTCTCGCACCGGCCCCTCGGTGAGGGCGCCGGTCAGCGCATGCGCATCCGCCAGGCGCCCAAAGGCACGCAAAATGCCGCCCGGCCCGGTGTAACGCTGCCGCGTGGCGGCGAGGTCCAGCCCGGCCCGGCGCGCCGCCGCGGCCGGCGACACGTGCCGCCACCCCTGCTCCGCTGCCAGAGAGAAAGCCGCATTCACCAGCGCGGTATCAAATTCCACATCTGTCATGAATTCCGATGTAGGGCCGCGCGCCCCGCTTGCCAACAGGTTGCAGGAAAAGGCTTCTTTTTGTGAACAAAAAGAAGCAAAAAAACTTTATTTATCCTGGACCATGGGCGTTGTCGCCGACACAGCCCATGCCCAGCATAACAAAAGTTTTTGCGGCGCTTTTTTCAAAAAGCGCCCTGCTTACTTACCCTAAAGCGCAGTCAGGCCGCCACGGTAACGGTTCGACAACCCAAGATAATGCGGCACGGTTTCGTCCCAGCCCGCGCGCTCTTCATCGGTCATCACCCGGATCCGTCGCGCCGGCATGCCGACCCATAATTCCTGCCGGCCGATGCGCTTGCCCGGCCCCAACAGGCCGCGCGCGCCGAGAAGCCCAGCTTCCTCCACGACCGCGCCGTCCAGCACCGTGGCGCCCATGCCGATGAAGGCGCGGTCACGCAATTTGCAGGCATGGATGATCGCGGCATGACCCACGGTCACATCGGCGCCGATCTCGGTGAAATTCTCCGCATGATCGACATGGATGACCGTACCGTCCTGGATGTTGGACCGGGCGCCGACGATGATCGGGTTGGTGTCGGCGCGCAGCACGCAATTGAACCAGATATTCGCCCCCGGCCCCACCCGTACGTCGCCGATCAGCACCGCGGTCGGCGCGATCCAGGCGGTGGGGTCGATGCTCGGCATCACGCCGTTCAGCGCGTAAAGCAGGCCCGAGCTTTTGGCGGCAACAGGGGTGTCAGGCATCGGTTAGTTTCCCAGCATTAGTTTGATGTTTTGCACGGCGGCACCCGAAGCGCCTTTGCCGAGATTGTCCAACCGCGCGATCGCTATGGCATGGTCGTAAGCGCTGTTGGCGCAGACGAAGATCTCCAACCTGTTGGTGCCGTTCAGCGCCTCAGGCCGTAAGGTGCCGGAGGCGATCTCGGGATGGACCTCGATGTTTTCCGCGCCGTCATAGCGGCGTTGAAAGGCCGCCACGAGGTCCAGCGCGGCGGGCTTGCCCGGCAGCCGGTCGAGAAACAGCGGCACGCAAACCAGCATGCCCTGTGCGAAATGCCCCACCGAAGGGGCGAAAATCGGCCGGCGGGTCAGCCCGGCGCGCAGCATGATCTCCGGCACATGCTTATGCCCCAGCCCCAGCGCATAGGCCTCGAAGGCCGGGCCGCCCTCGGCTTCGTGCGCGGCGATCAATGCCTTGCCGCCGCCCGAATAACCGGAAACCGCGTGAATGGTGACATCATGGTCGGACGGCAGAAGACCCGCCTCAACCAGCGGGGCCAGCAGCGCGATCGCGCCGGTGGCATAGCAGCCCGGGTTCGACACCAGCCGGGCCTGCGCGATTTGCTGCGCCTGCGCCGGGCCGAGTTCGGGGAACCCGTAGGTCCAGCCCTCCGCCGTCCGATGCGCGGAACTTGCATCGAGAATGCGTGTGCCCTCGGGCGCCAGCGCCACCGCCTCGCGCGCGGCCTCGTCGGGCAGGCACAGCACTGTCAGATCCGCCTGCGCCATCGCGTCGCGCCGGGCCGAAGAATCCTTGCGGTGCGCGTCATCGATCGTCACCAAGGCAATGCCCGGCATCGCCTCCAGCCGTTGGGCGATGCCCAGCCCCGTGGTGCCCGCCTGCCCGTCGATGAATAGTTTCGCGCTCATGCTTCTCCCTTATCACGACCTTGCCGCCGTGCTAGGCGGGGCGCCGCATAGCATCGCCGCATAGCACAACAGAGAGCACATCATATGTCAGAAACCGCGCCCCAGCCCCAGCCGCCGCTCGTCGTGAATGTTCAGTACACGAAGGATCTTTCGTTCGAAGTCCCGAACGCACCGGCCATTTATACCGTGCTGCGCACCGCGCCGATGGTCAACATCAATCTCGACGTGCAGGTGCGCCGGGTCCAGGAAGGCCAGACCGTGTTCGAAGTCACGCTCGCGGCCCGCGCCGAAGCCACCATCCCCTCGCCCGAAAACGGCGCGGAAAAGCCGATGGTCGTGTTCATCGCCGATCTGTCCTATGCCGGCATCTTCACCCTCAACGGCGTGCCGGAAGAACAGCAGGAGCCGGTGCTGCTGGTGGAATGCCCGCGCTTGCTCTTCCCCTTCGCCCGCAACATTCTGGCCGACGTGACCCGCGACGGCGGCTTCCCGCCGGTGATGCTGGGGCCGATCGACTTTGTCGGGCTGTGGCAGGCGCGCCGCGCCCAGGCCGCCGGTATCGCCCCGGTTGGGAACGCCTAAGTAAAAAGAAGGAAGCGCTACTTTTTGTGGACAAAAAGTAGCAAAAAAACTTTGTCAATTTGGGCCCGTGCCGGTTCAACGCCTCAGGCCCAGCGTAAACAAAAGTTTTTGCGCCGCTTTTTTCAAAAAGCGGCCTCTTCCTTTCTTGTCCTGCGGCTCACGCCGGCACCCGCCCGGCGGGGCTGCGCGGCGTCGCGGCGCTGAGGCCGCGCAGAAAGGCAATGGTGCCCGGCGTATTCCAGTTCGCCGCACCGTCCATACGCGCCACGAGCTGGCCGAGCGGGTTGATCACCACGGTCAGCGGAATGCCGTTGGCGTCCAGCGTCTGCAGGTCGCTGCCGTCCTGGTTCAGCAGGATCGGCAGATTGTCGATGCCGTGCCTTGCGTAGAACGGCCGCACCACTGCCGCCCCGGTCAGGTCGACGGAAATCGGCAGGACCAGCACGCCGCTCCTCTTCAGTTGCGGCACCAAGGCGGCGAAGCTGGGAATTTCCGCGATGCAGGGGCCGCACCAGGTGGCCCACAGATTCACCAGCAGCGTGTGCCCGCGATAATCCGCCAAGGCCAGCGCCCGCCCGTCGGGGTCGGCGAAGCGCACCGGCGGCGCCAAAGTCGGCATGACCTGCGTCAGCGCCGCGGCGGCGTCCGGCAGGTCGCCCTCGGCAATTTGTGCGACGGCACAATTGCCCAAGCCCCCCGCGAGGGCTAAGCCAGATGCACCGGCGATGACGGATCGGCGGGACAACAAGAGTGGGCGTGACGGTTTGACTGACAAGAGCAATTCTCCGATTTCTCAGCAGCTGCAATGGGGCGGGCGTTTTGGTGCCGGACCCGACGCCGTGATGCAAGCCATCAACGTCTCCATCGGCTTCGACGCCAAGCTCTGGGCCGAAGACATTGCCGGCAGCCGCGCCCATGCGGCGATGCTGGCCGCCCAGGGCATCATCAGCGCCGACGACGCCGCTGCGATCAATAGCGGCCTCTCCGTGATCGCCGGTGAGATCGAGGCCGGCAGCTTCAGTTTCGCAGACGCGCTGGAGGATATCCACACCAATATCGAGGTCCGGCTGACCGAGCGCATCGGCGAGGCCGCCCGCCGCCTGCACACCGCGCGCAGCCGCAACGACCAGGTGGCGACCGATTTCCGCCTCTATGTGCGCGGCGCGATCGACAATCTGCTGCTGCAGGTCCAGGATTTGATGCGCGCCTTCGCCACCCGCGCCGCCGAGCATGCCGGCACCGTGATGCCGGGCTTCACCCATCTGCAGACGGCGCAGCCGGTCACGTTCGGGCACCATCTGCTCGCTTACGTGGAAATGCTGAACCGCGATGCCGGCCGCCTGCGCGACGCCCGCGCGCGGCTGAACGAATGCCCGCTCGGCGCCGCGGCGCTCGCCGGCACCTCCTTCCCCATCGACCGCCACGCCACCGCCGCGGCGCTGGGCTTCGACCGGCCGACCGCGAACTCGCTGGACTCGGTCTCTGACCGCGACTTCGCGCTGGAATATCTGTCCGCCGTGTCGATCCTGGCGATGCATCTCTCGCGCTTCGCCGAGGAGATCATCATCTGGTGCTCCTCGCCCTACGGCCTGATCAAGCTGTCGGATGCGTTCACCACCGGCTCGTCGATCATGCCGCAGAAGCGCAACCCCGACGCCGCGGAGCTCACCCGCGCCAAGACCGGGCGCATCACCGGCGCGCTGGTTGGCCTGCTCACCGTGATGAAGGGCCTGCCGATGGCCTATGCCAAGGACATGCAGGAGGACAAGGAACCGGTGTTCGACGCCACCGCCGCGATCTCCCTGTGCCTCGCCGCCACCGCCGGCATGGTGCGGGACATGGACGCCGACACCGCGCGCATGGCCGAGCTCGCCGGCTCCGGCTTTTCCACCGCCACCGATCTCGCCGACTGGCTAGTGCGGGTCCTGAAAATGCCGTTCCGTGACGCGCACCATGTCACCGGGCAGATCGTCCGCCTAGCCGAGGCCAAGAAGCTCGACCTCGCCGGCCTGACCCTGGCGGAAATGCAAAGCGTCGAGCCGCGCATCACTGCCGAATTGTTCAACGTCCTGACGGTTGAAGCTTCGGTCGCCTCGCGCGTAAGCTATGGCGGCACCGCCCCCGGCAATGTCGCCCGCGCGGCGCAAAAATGGCTGGACCAACTGGCATGAAAGCCTGTTTCATCGCGCTTGCTCTCTGCCTCGCGCTTGCCGCCTGCGGCCGGCGCGGCGCGCCCACCCCGCCCGGCCCGGCGGCGGACATCATTTACCCGCACACCTATCCGGCGAACTGACATGGCCCTTGTACAACCACTGACCGCCGATCCCGACCTCGACGACCTGCTGGCCGCGCGCCCGGCTTTGACCATGCACGCCCAGGACGGGCTGTGCTTCGAGGATGTGCCGTTGCACGCCGTCGCCGATACGCATGGTACGCCTTGCTGGGTGTATGGCGCCGGCACGCTGCGCGCCCGCTACCGGGCCTTGGCCGGCGCGTTGGCCGAGGCCGGGCTGAACGTGCATATTCATTACGCGGTGAAGGCCAACGACCATCTGGCCATCCTCGGCCTGTTCCGCGCCCTCGGCGCCGGCGCCGACGTGGTGAGCCTCGGCGAGTTCATGCGCGCGCGGAAGGCCGGGATCGCGGCTTCCGATGTCGTGTTCTCCGGCGTCGGCAAATCGACGCAGGAGCTGGGCGCGGCCATCGTCGCCGGGCTCGGGCAGATCAATGTCGAGAGCGCCGAAGAGCTGGAGATGATTTCCGCCATCGCGCTGCGGGTGGGCCGCCCTGTCCGCGTGGCGCTGCGCATGAACCCGGATGTCGATGCCGGGACCCATGAAAAGATCACCACGGGCCTCGCCGACAACAAATTCGGCATTCCCGCCCAGGATGTGCCCCGCCTCTACGCCCATGCCGCGACGCTGCCCGGCATCCAGCCGGTCGGCATCGCCGTGCATATCGGCAGCCAGATCCTCTCCCCTGCGCCTTACGCCAAGGCCTATGCCAAGGCGGCGGACATGGTGCGCTGGCTGCGCGCCGCCGGTCAGACCGTGTCGGTGCTCGATCTCGGCGGTGGCCTGGGCATCGGCTATGGCGACGAGCCGGGGATGTCGCTTTCCGCCTTCGCCAATGTGGTGAAGAAAGAAGTCGGCGATCTCGGCGTGCAGCTGCTGATGGAACCGGGCCGCTATCTGGTCGGCCCGGCGGGGCTGCTGCTCGCCTCGGTGATCCTGGAAAAGCGCGGGCAGAAACGCTTCGTCGTGCTGGACGCGGCGATGAACGATCTGATGCGTCCGGCGATGTACGATGCCTGGCACGGCATTTTGCCGGTCTCGGCGACGCAGTTTCGCGCCCCCCGCGCCCCGGCCGACGTGGTGGGGCCGGTTTGCGAGAGCGCCGACAGCTTCGCCACCGGCCGCGACCTGCCGGCGATGAAGCCGGGCGCGCGGGTCGCGCTGCTCGATGCCGGCGCCTATGGCGCGGTGATGAGCAGCACCTATAACGCCCGCCCCCGCGCCGCCGCCGTGCTGATCGATGGCGGGAAATTCCATCTGATCACGCCGCGCCAGACCATCGACAATTTGTGGGCAGATGAAATGCTGCCCCCGCTGGCGGGATGAGCGCGGCAGCACCGGACCGGATTCTGCTCCGCCTGCGGCGGCGCGCCGCTCTTGTGCTGTGGACTGAAACATTATGCCACGCGGTGATGCCCGCCGCCTTCATCCTCGCCGCCTGGCTGGTGGCGGTGATCTTCGGTTTCGGCGGGTTTCCGCTCCTCGTCACCGCGCTGATCCTGGCCCTGGTTTCCCTCGGCTGGGAGGCGGTTCGCCTCCGGCTCCCCCGCGCCGCGGACATTGACCGCCGGATCGAGCGCGCCTCGGGCCTGAAACACCGGCCTCTGCTCGCCTTGCAGGATGAGCTGGAGACCGAGGGCGCCTGGGGCAAGACGCTCTGGGCCACGCACCAGGCGCGGGCGGCTGCCTCACTGGCCCGGGCCCGCACCGGCTGGCCGGCGCCGCTGGCGGCGCTGCGCGACCCGTATTCCTTGCGCGCGCTGCTCTGGTTGCTGCTCGTCACCGGCCTGGTGATCGCCGGGCCGGAGCTGCCGGCCCGCTTTTCCGGCGCGTTCTCGCTCCCCGCCTGGCGGCTTTTCGCCGTCCCCCAGGTGAACGCCTGGGTCACCCCGCCCGCCTATGCCGGCCAGGCGCCCCTGCTGCTGACGCGCGGGCAGGCTGTGACGGTGCTGCAAGGCAGCCGGCTCACCGTGGTCGTCAATGGCAGCGATGATGCCATCCGCTTTGCCGGCGCCAGACTGCCCACCGCGACTCTGGCCGCGCATAGCCGGCGCGCCGAGGGGATGCTGTCGGCCTCGGGCGTCATCAGCATCGGCCCGTGGTGGCACCGCCTGGCGCGCTGGCGCGTCACCGTCGTTCCGCCGGCCGCGCCGGTTCTGAGCCTCGCGCCCGTCACGCTGGTGCGCGACGCGCCGCAACTTTCCTGGCAGGCCAGCGACCCTTACGGCCTTGCCGCGCTGCGGGCCACGCTGCGCCCGCACGGTTATCCGCGCGCCTTGCCTGAAAGCACGTCATTGCCCACCGCCACGGGCAAGGGCACGGCCCGGCTCGATGTTTCCGACAGCCCTTATGGCGGCCTTGCCGTCGATGTGATGCTGCAGGCGCGAAACCTCGCCGGGCTCACCGCAATGTCCGGCACGCAAAGCATAACCCTGCCGGCGGTGCCACTGCACGACCCAACCGCCCGGCGGCTCGCCGCGGACCGGCAGACATTGGCCCTGATGCCGGAGCGCGCGCCTTTCATCGCCCGGGAGCTGATGCAGACCGCGCAAACCCCGCCCAGCCGCATATCCTACGCCGTGGATGTGCAACTCGCGGCGCTGGCCACCGATATGCGTCTGCACGCTGCCAGCCCCGCCCAATCCGTAGCGCGTCTTCTCGCGCTGATCCGGCAGCTCGAGGCCGGCCCTGATTACGCCGCCTCCCAGGCATTTGCCCACGCCGCGCAGGCGCTGCTGCAGGCGCTGGCCCGGGGCCATGTCGACCAGAACACGCTGAACCGGCTGCTGCAGGCCATGCAGCAGGCGCTCGCCCAGCATCTCGCGGCCCTCGCCAAGGCATCCCACACGTCCCAGGCGCAGAATGTCGACCGCTCGGCACTGAGCCGGCTGGCGCAGCAGATCGCCGCCGACCAGCAGGCCGGGCGCAGCCAGCAGGCGCAGGCGGAGTTGCAGCAACTGGCCGCAGCGCTGCGGGCACTGCAAGCGGCGCGGCCGATGTCCGCCGCCGAGGCGGCACGCGCGCAAGCGGCCGCGCAGAGCGCGCAGGCGCTGAGCCGACTGATGCAGAATCAGGCGCGCCTGCTCGACCAGACCGCCAAAGGCAACGCCACCGCCGGCCAGCAAGGGCAGCTTCGCGCCGGCCTGCAAAGCCTGGGCGCCGGATTGCAAAAAGCGGGCATCGCCAACCTGCCGGGCATGGCCCAGGCAGGGCAAGCCATGCAGGCAGCGCAATCGGCCCTCAGCCGGCAGGATAACGGCCACGCGCAATCGGCGGAATCGGCGGCGATCCAGAATCTCCAGCAGGCCGCGGCGGCACTGCAAAGCAGCATGCAACAGGGCATGTCGCTTGACGCCACCAATGGCGGCATGCCCGGCGCGCACGGTTTCGGCGACAGCCAGAACGGTTCCAACGACGACAACGCCAACCCCGATCTCGGCTTCCAGCGCCGCAACCCCGCCGATGCGATCGAGCAGGAGATCATCAAACGCGACGCCGATCCCAGCCTGCCCGCTCCGACGCATCATTATTTGCACCGGCTGCTCACGCCCAACAATTGACGAGGGGCAGCGGGCGGCCAGATCGGAAAGCGGTGATTTTTTGCAAGAAAATGGCGCCAGGGACCAAGCTCAATCGCCGCCCTTGAGCGGCTGCGTGGCGTGGAGGAAGGACCGAACGCCAGCTTCCCGCGCCGGCGCAGGCGGCCGCGCGTGCATCTACGCCGGGAATCCCCCTAAAAATCCTGCCCAAAAAATTTTCCGGGCGGCCGACGGTGCTTACGCGACGGCGAGCAAGCTATCCGAGACGGTTTCAGTCGCATTTACCGGCGGGCCAAAAAGGACCTCAGCGGCCCCGCCCCCCATTTCGGTGATGACCGTGCCATTGACACCGGCAGGAATGTGACTCTGGCCGGACATGATCGGATCCGTCGTTGTCACATGGGTATTATCGGACAGCTCCGTGCTCGCAGGAGCGTTAGGCGAAGTAACAAGGGTCACGTTATACCTCCGTAGCGAACGTGAATTCACTTCCAAAATAAGATGTAATCGAAATAATGAATCGTATGCAAGTCCTAATCTATCGTTAGCCGCGAACGACGCGACCGGCCGCATGGCGGGCAACCGCCCCCGCCTTTATTACGGATCGAGCGAGGCGAGCGCCGTTGCGATCACCCCTTCCAGAAGCGGCCGCTCCGGGCGCACGCGCGCCAGGACGCGGACGCCCATGAGCACGCTCAGCAGATGCTGCGCCATGGTGGCAGCCGGCCGCGACCGGGTGATCGTTCCCTCGGCCTGGCCTCGCTCCACGCAGGTTCGGAAAAACGCTTCCAATCGCCGGAGCACCTTCGCCACGGCCTTGCCCACCGCGCGATCATGCGTTGCAAGCTCCATGGCGGCGTTCACAACCATGCACCCTTTGTGCTCAGGATCATTGATCGAGCGCCACAGTATGTCATCGAAAAATGCTTTGATGGCCTCCCGTGGGGCCAATTTTTCGCATCGCGCCAGGCGCTCCACGAACGATTTTTTTACGTAATGTTCAAATGCGACCCCGAATATCGCACGCTTATTGCCGTAGGCGTTGTACAAACTGGCCGATGAGATTCCGGTTGTTTCGACCAGGTCCTTAACCGAGGTCGATTCATAACCATGCGCCCAGAAGCGTTGCATCGCCGCATCGAGCACGGCGTCCTCGTCAAATTCCCTTGGTCTCGGCATTCCCCCATCCATACATGAACGACATGAACGCACGCGGCGCTGCATCGGCGCCTCGGCTGCCACGCCAGGTAAGCCCGCTCATTTCCTGGTCCAGGTGTGACCGCGCGAAGCGCGATCTCCACGGGCGCGCAACCACTCAGTCATCGCGGATCGTTTCGAGAAATGCGACCAGCCGGCCCAATCCGCGATGAATATTGACCTTTACCAGGGATGCCGACTGCCCAGTTGCCCGCGAGGCTTCCTCGACGCTGCGCCCTTCGAGTTTGACCAGCCGGATGACCTCCGCTTGCGCGGGCTTCAAGGTGCCGAGAAGTTTTTCGAGCGTCCATGCGCTTGTTACCGTCGATTCATCATTACCGGGGGCGGCCAGCTCGTCGTCGAGCGGCACGGTCGCGTTCGACTGGAGCGACCGGATCGAATCGATCCATTTATAGCGGGCGATGGCGGCGAGCCAGGCGATGAACGGCCGTTCAGGATCGTAGGTATGGCGCTTGGCGTGGACCGCGAGCAGCACCTCCTGGCTGACGTCATCGACCATGAAAGGCGGAAGGCGTCGGGAATAATAGCGCTTTAGCCAGGGGCCGATCTCGCCAAGCAATCGACGATATGCCACCGCGTCGCCGGCTTGCGCCGCTTCCATCAGCGCGTCCCACCCCAGCCGCTGTCCGTCATGAGGGACGGATCCCTCCGGCTCTGGTGTGGGGGTGGACGCCGGCACTTTAGCGATCTGCGGCGCTACGATGGTGAGGTCTCACGGCGGGGCGGGTTCGTGCCCCGCCCTGGCCGTGACGCAGACTGGCCGAGCCCACGGTGACGAGCCGACTGCATCTTCCGGGCAGGCTTAAGAATTGCTCCACAGCTTACGCCGTCTCCTGAAATCCATGTGTCGCCCCGGCATCCGTGGCGACGGACCGGTTTTAGTATGAGTGTTATAGAATAACTTGAGCGCCGTCGCCAACTCCACGGGCATGACACGTAGGTGACGCCAAAAATCTCCCTGTCCGTAAAAATCTTTCTGTCGTGCTGTAACCAAAGCACCCATTCGACCGGATACAGAGGCAGACATGCGCGATCGATGCTGCACGTCGACACAACATATCAATGGAGACTCTTATGTTTAAACGCGTCCCGACCTTTGCTGCCGTCGCCCTGCTCACCGTGGCTTCCGTCGCCCCGGCCCTGGCGCAAAGCTCGTCGAGCATGTCGAACAACAACATGATGGCCCCGAGCAGCATGTCGCATGACAGCATGGGCAATTCCATGTCGCACAGCAGCATGGGCAATTCGATGGCGCACGACACGATGAGCAACGGCATGTCGCATGACAGCATGGGCAATTCGATGGCGCACAACATGATGAGCAACGACCACATGTCGAAGCCCCAGTAACCAGCCGGCCGATTGTGCCGAAAAGGGCGTGGCCCTTTCGTGCGAAGGGCGATTCGGCAGGTATCGGATCGCCCTTCCAGGAAGCCTTCCGGTATTCGGGGTGTCGGCTGATCCGAGATCTCAAGCCGAACAGGAGCAAGAGACCATGAACCGACGCAAGATTCTTTACGCATCCAGCGCGATCGCGGCCGTGGTGATGGCCGGGCTCACGCGGCGCCGTGCCGCGAACGCGGCCCCGGCAACGGGCGCTGATTACCGGGTCGTTCACACCGATGCACAATGGCGCAAGCTGCTCAATCCCGCCGCCTACGAGGTGCTCCGGGAGGCCGGCACCGAGCCACCTTTTACGTCGCCCCTTCTGCACGAGGAGCACGTGGGCGTCTTCAGCTGCGCCGGCTGCGCGCTGCCGCTCTATGCCTCCGCGACCAAATATGACAGCGGCACCGGCTGGCCGAGCTTCTGGGACCATTTGCCCGGTGCGATCCTCACGTCGGGGGATGACAGTTTCGGCATGCAGCGCACGGAAGTGCATTGCAGCCAGTGCGGCGGCCATCTCGGCCATGTGTTTCCCGACGGCCCGCAACCAACCGGACTTCGCTATTGCATGAACGGCGTGGCGCTGTCCTTCACCCCGAGAACTGCATGATGCGTAAACTGTTTTTATCGAGCTGCCTCGCCGGCGTACTGGCGGCCTTTGCCGGAGGGGGCGCATCAGCCGCCGAATCCGTGGTGCTCGCGCCAGCGCCGACCGTCGACGCGCCGTTGGCCAAAACGCATGGCACCGAAACCGCGATCCTCTCGGGCGGCTGCTTCTGGGGGATGCAGGATGTCTTCCAGCATGTTGCCGGCGTGGAGCAAGCGGTTTCCGGCTATACCGGCGGCGGCGCGAGCACCGCGCAGTACGAGACCGTGAGCACCGGCACCACCGGGCATGCCGAGTCTTTAAAGATCACCTACGATCCGGCCATCGTCAGCTACGGAACGCTGTTGCGCATATTCGTGTCCGTCGCGGCCAACCCGACCGAGCTCGACTATCAGGGGCCGGATCACGGTCCGCAATACCGCAGCATGATCTGGGTGGAAAACCCGGAACAACGCATGGTCGCAACCGCCTATCTGCAGCAGCTGGCCGCCGCGCACACATTCGATGCCCCCATCGCCACGCAGGTGGCCGCGGCAATGCCGTTCTATCAAGCGGAAGCCTATCATCAGAATTTCGCCGTGCTGCATCCCGACTACCCTTACATCGCGATCATCGATGCCCCCAAAGTCGCCGCGCTGGCGCAGCTGTTCCCGACTTATTATCGCGCAACACCCTCGCAGGTGCGCGTTGCTTCAGCCGATTAGGAGCCCGCAATGACCGGCACACAAATGGCAAATCCACCGCCGGCGCGTTCCCACGGCAAGGGCCGGGCGCGGCGCGTGATCCACCCCTGGCCACTGCGGGTCATGCACTGGCTGAATGCGGTCGCCATCGTCACCCTGATTGGCACCGGCTGGCAGATTTATAACGCCTCGCCCTTCCTGCCTTTCGTTTTTCCCCACTGGGCGACGATCGGAGAATGGCTTGGCGCCGCCATCGCCTGGCATCTCGCGGCGATCTGGCTGCTGATGCTGAACGGGTTGGCTTATCTGACCTGGGGTTTGGCCACCGGGCATTTCCGCCGGAAATTCTGGCCGGTTTCGCCACGCTCGGTGCTGCGCGATGTCTGGGCCGCCGTGCGGTTTCGCCTGCCGCACGAGGTCGGGGTTTATAATGCCGTGCAGCGCGCTCTCTATCTCGGCGTGATCGCGCTCGGCCTTCTCGCCGTGCTCACCGGCCTTGCCGTGTGGAAGCCGGTCCAGCTCTGGCCGCTCTCGGATCTGTTCGGCGGCTTCTTCATATCGCGTGTCATCCATTTCATCGCGATGACCGGCATCGTTTTGTTTCTGGCGGTGCATATTCTGCTCGCCGCTCTCGTCCCGCGCGTTGTGCTGCCGATGATCACCGGCGGCCGCCTCGATGTTTCGGAGACCCACCAATGACCAGCTTCACTGCCTCGCGCCGGAAACTGTTGACGCGCGCCGCCGCCTTTGGCGCGGTGAGCCTGCTGCCCGGCTGCGATTTCGACGACCCCAGCCATCCCGACCTTGCCGACGACTTTCTCCGGCTGATGTCGGGCTGGAACAATGAAGTGCAGGCCGCCTTGTTCAACCCGAACACGCTGGCGCCCACCTTCCAGGCTTCGCAGATCACGCGGCCGCCGCGGTTCAACGCGTTCTACGACATCGCCCAAGCGCCGCGTGTCGATGAAGCCGCATGGCAGCTCGAACTGGCGGGCCAGATCGGCGACCGGCGCGCCTGGCGTATCGACCAGCTCCGCACCTTGCCTCAGGAGAGCCAGATCACCCGCTTCGTCTGCGTCGAGGGCTGGCGCACGATCGGGCAATGGAGCGGCGTGCCGCTGCGCCATTTTCTGCGCGCCGTCAGCGCGGACACCAGAGCCCGCTATGTCGCGTTCCGCTGCGCCGATGGCTACTTCACCAGCATCGACATGGAATCGGCCTTGCATCCGCAGACCATTCTCGCGCTCGACTTTTTGGGCGCACCGCTGACAGCGCCCTTCGGGGCGCCGCTGCGGCTGAGGATTCCCACCAAACTGGGCTTCAAAAATCCAAAATCGATCGTCGCCATGGAGGTCACCAACAAATGGACCGGCGGATATTGGGAAAACCAGGGCTACAACTGGTTCAGCGGATCATGATTCGGCGGCTGCGCGCGCGCGCCGCCCTCTTCGCCTGATGCGGGGCAACGCCTCGGCAATGTCACCGCGGATCAAGACCCTGGGGACCGGCCATGTTGCCCTGGCGTGGCGTCGCGTAGCACCACATGCTATGTTTCGTCTCCGATAGAGGCACAGGATGTCGTTTGACCCCCTAATCGACCAACTCGCTGGGAATTTGAAACCGGTGCGCCCGCGCCGTTTTGGGCAAGATGCGGCGATCATTGCGTTAATCTGCATCGCCGAGATCGGCATCTTTTTTGCCCTCGGCGCCGCCCTGCCGAACATGCCGATGAAAATGCGTCAGCCGACATTCTGGTGGCGTCTCATAAGTCTCGGGCTGATCGCCGTGATCAGCTGCATCCCGGCCATACTTTCCTTCAACCCGGCCTATTCGCCGCGGCGCGCGCTGCGCTGGATCTACGCCGTGATCGGCATCTGTCTTCTGACAGGGCTATGGTTCGATATCGGCTGGGACGGACTCGCAGGCCTCATCCACCGCATCGATTGGCGGGACGGCGTTCAGTGTGCATTCAAGATGTTCGCCTTGTCGATACCGCCGATGGTCGGGCTCGGTATGCTGATGCGCCGTGGTGCACCGACAGACCAGGCGAAATCAGCCTGGTTGATCGGGATCGCGGCCGCGGCCTGGGGCGCCTTCGTCTTCGTCTTCGCCTGCCCGTTCAACGATGCTCTCTACATCGTCATCTGGTATGGCGTGGGCTGTGGCGCCGTCACTTTGCTGTCACGCGCGCTGTTGCCGTACCTGGCACGCTGGTAGATTCGCTTGCACGGCACACGAGATTGCGCAGCAGCGGTGAGGTTTATCTGGTCTCGCCGAGAAAACATGCGCCTTCAATAAGTTGAGTGCGCATGTTTTGTTCCCTTGATCTGTGGCCCTTCAGCGACGCTAGAGCGCGATGACTTTAGAGCGGATCGCTACGCGATTCGATCTAAAATCATCCGGCTCTAGGCAAGAGCAACGACGTTTCGTTTGTTTCCCGTGATCAAGCGTGGCTGGCGCGGTAATGCCTTCCTTGAAGAAGCGTGATCGGCCAGTGGCTCGCTGAGTCCCGCAACATGTTCCGCGCCGATGTGGAACCGCCCAACCAGACGCGCCAGGGCCTCGGCCTCTGCGGCCAGGCTGTGACTGGCCGCAGTCGCCTGTTCGACCATTGCCGCGTTCTGCTGCGTCACCTGGTCCATCTGGTTCACCGCCGCGTTCACTTCGCCGAGGCCGGTGGATTGTTCCTTGGCCGAGGCCGCCAGCTCCACCACCAGCCCGTTCAGCTGGCTCACCTGCGCGACGATCCGCCCCAGCGCCTGGCCGGTCTCGCTCACCAGCTTCACGCCGGTATCGACCTGCTGCGTCGAGGCCGAGATCAGCGCCTTGATCTCCTTCGCGGCATCGGCCGAACGCTGCGCCAGCGCCCGCACTTCCGTCGCCACCACCGCAAAGCCGCGCCCGGCATCGCCGGCGCGCGCCGCTTCCACGCCGGCATTGAGCGCCAGCAGATTGGTCTGGAAGGCGATCTCGTCGATCACCCCGATGATGTTGGCGATCTGCTTGGACGAGGTCTCGATCCCGTCCATCGCCCCCACCGTCTGGCGCACCACCTCGCCGGACCGCTCGGCATCGGTCTTCGAGGTCGAGACCAGGTCGCGCGCCTCGTTCGCCACCTCGGCGGTGCGCCGCACCGTCGCGGTGATCTCATCGAGTGCGGCCGCCGTCTCTTCCAGGCTCGCCGCCTGCTGCTCGGTGCGCCGCGACAGATCGTCCGACGCCTGGGTGATTTCCTCGGCGCCCGAGCGCACGCCTTGCGTGTTGGCGGCGATCGACTGCATCGTCACCTGCAGCTTCTCCATCGCCGCATTGAAATCGCCGCGCAGCTTTTCATACCCTGCGGCAAATGTCTCTTGGAGCCGATATGTCAGCTGACCGGCTGAGAGGTTTTGCAAACCGGTTGCCAGAGACTCGACGACGAATTCCAACTGGCGCGTCGCTGCTTCACGTTCTTGAGAGGCCATCTCGCGCTCCGCGTCGGCAGCGGTTCTTTCCGTGGCCATCGCTTCCTCGATCGCCTTCTTTTCGATGGCGGCGTTTTTAAACACCAGCACCGCTTGCGCCATTCTGCCGAGATCGTCCTTACGGCTGAGCCCGGAAATTTCGGCCTGCAGATCACCTTTGGCAATACGCTCCATGTTCCGGGTCATCTCGGACAGCAGTCTGGCGACCGACCGGCGCACCAGATAGACGATGACCATGCCCGCCAGGAAGAGCGGTGAGAAAATCATCGCGAGATTATACAGGCGGTTTAGGAAATCCGTTTCGACATCATCGACATAGACCCCCGACCCGATGGCCCAGTGCCATTCCGGCACGCCCTGCATGTAGGAAATTTTCGGCTGCGGGACGTTCGAGCCTGCTTTTGGCTTGTAATAATGATTAAAGGCCGTTTTGCCCGCGACCACCGCGTCGATCATCGGACCGTCGGTTGGATGGCGATAGGAGTCCAGAGCGAGAAATCGATTCGTCCCAATAACGCTTTTGTCCGGATGGACGATGCCCGTTCCGTCGTAAGAATCGACAAAGTAGTAGTTGCCGCCATCAAACCGCGCGGAGCTCAATACGGCCTTCGCCGCTGCCTGCGCCTGCGCCTCGGACATTTTTCCTTCTTGCGCAAGCGCCACAAACCCTTCCGTCGTGGTGACGCCAGCCTCGACGAGAGACTTGATTGCGTCTTTCTTGGCTTGGAGATCGAGATTATAGGAGGCGTTCAGGCTCAGGCCTAATGCCGCGACGGTCAGGAAAAGACCCAAAAGACCGATAATCGTGAATTGAGTTGTGATCGACAAACGCGGCAGCATTTTAACTCGCTCTTGGTTATTTCAATCCATAGTTGTAATTGTTTTTGTGTCGCGTCAACTGAAAATTTAGATGCCGCCGATCATCTACGATGTCGTGATCGATTGGACTGTCCGCGCCAGCCAATTGCGAAACGCTGCGCCTGTATCTGCCGCCTGGAGCCGGATGATCTTAGATCGCGAATCGCGTAGCGATCCGCTCTAAAATCTGAATCCGCCTCTAAATAAACAAGCTAGCGGGCAATCTCCTGCACGAAATCCAGGAACGCGCGAACCTTTGCGGGCGGCAGGTGTCGCGATGCGCGGTAGGCGTAGAGCGGATAGGTCTCGTCCGACCAGTCGGCGAGAATCTGGACCAGCTCACCACGCTCTATCCAGCGGCCAATTCCCAGCTCCAAGCCTTGAAAGATGCCCTGGCCGGCGATGCAGGCTTCGATGGCCGTTGTGGGATCGTCGGTCGTGAATCGCCCGCGAACGTCCACGTCGAATGTTTCACCGTCCCGTGAAAACCCCCAGGTGAAGGGCCGGCCCGTTTGCGGGTCGCGGAACAGGATGGTTTCGTGGTGGAGGAGTTCGTGCGGTGTGCCGGGTACGCCGTTCCGTTTGAGGTAAGCGGGCGCGGCGTATGTCGACACGCGTGTTTCCAGAAGCTTGCGCGCGATCAGCGAGGCGCCTTCCATCGGTCCAAATCGCACGGCCAGATCCATCCCACCCATCATCTCTTCTCGATGGTTGCTTACGATCATGTCCAGCGAGAGCAGCGGATGCCGCTCCAGGAAGCGCGGCAGGTTCGGTGCCAAAACGATGCGCGCAAACCAGGGGTCGATGTTCAGCCTGAGCTTGCCGCTCACCGCAGCAGCAGCCCCTGCAATTTCGGTCGCCGCCTCGTCGATGCCTGCAAGCAGGGGCATCACGCGGGCATGAAAGCGCCTCCCCTCTTCGGTCAACGTCACGGAACGCGGCGTACGGTCGAATAGCCGCACGCCAACCCGCGCCTCCAGCCGCGCGATGGCCCGGCTGACCCCCGACGGGGTCAGGCCCAGCGTCTCGGCCGCGCGTGCAAAATTTCCAGCCTCCGTAACGGCGGCCAGCACACCGACGCCAGTCAGGATCCGCGCATCGAAGCTCACTCATGCCTCATGGTGATTAAACGTCATCTTAGCATTGATCTTTATGCGCTCAAGTCATCACCGCGCTTGCTCTACGTAAAAGCCCGCGGCGGGCCAAGCGCTCGCCAAGTCTAAGCATTTGCGAAACAACCCGTTGGTTTGAACCGGAGAACGAAAATGTATGCGATCACAGGCGTTACGGGCAAAGTCGGCGGAGAAATGGCACGCACGCTCCTGACGGCCGGCCAGAAGGTCCGCGCCATCCTGCGTGACGAGCGGAAGGGCAATGTCTGGGCCGCCCTGGGCTGCGAGATCGCCCTCGCCGAAATGGATGACGCGGCGGCGCTGACGCGCGCCTTTACGGGGGCTTCCGCAGTGTTCATCCTGCCGCCACCCGAGTTCGATCCGCAGCCGGGCTATCCCGAGGCACAGACCATTATCGACAGCGTCGTCGCGGCGCTTAAGGCCGCGCGGCCGCGCAAGGTGCTCTGTCTCTCGACCATTGGGGGGGACGCCGCTGAGGATAATTTGCTGTCGCAGCGAACGATGCTGGAACAGGCCGTCAGCACCATTGGGCTGCCATTGACGATCCTGCGGCCCGGCTGGTTCATCGATAATGCGCTTTGGGACGTTTCCTCGGCCCGCGACGCAGGCGTCATTTACAGTTTTCTACAGCCGGCCGACCGGCCGTTCCCGATGGTCTCGACGCAAGATGTCGGACAGGTTGCCGCAGCGTTGATCCAGGAAGAATGGAGCGGCCATCGCGTCGTCGAATTGGAAGGCCCGCACCGCGTCTCGCCCAATGATCTGGCGGCGGCTTTTGCAAATGCCCTTGGCAGGCCCGTACGCGTTGAGATCGTGCCGCGCGATTCCTGGGAAGGCTTGTTCCGTTCACAAGGGATGAAAAATCCGATGCCACGGATCAGGATGCTCGACGGCTTCAACGAGGGATGGATCGAGTTCCGGGACCATGGCCGCCACGCGCTCAAGGGCAAGATCGATGCCGGCACGGCCATCGCCACGCTCGTGGCCACGGTGGCGGCTTAACCGGCCTGCTTCAAACGGGCTTTAGATCAATCGCCCATCTGCATGCCCGCCATGGCGGGTGGGGTGAACTGCAGGATCAGCCCGGCGGCCACCAGCACGAGCAGGCCGAGCAGCATTTCCGCGCCGATGCTGCGCAGCAAATGCCGCCGCGTTGCCGGCAAACGCGGTGTCAGCCAATTGCGGTTCATGGCGGCAAGCGCGATGAGAAAGGCAAAGCTGATTATTTTTGCCAGGGCGGCGAGGCCATAGGCCGTGCTGACCAGGGCCCCCGGCTGGTCGATCAAGACCAGGTATTCGATCAAACCGGTAAGCAACAGCGCCACGACACAGGCCATACCGAGCGGCGAGTAGCTTGCCGCGAGCGCGGCGATTTGGGGCTCAGGCAAACGCCGGATCGCCAGATACAAAGCCGGGAGGGTTCCAAGCCAGCACGCCCCGGCCAGGATATGCACCACGGACGTCGACAGCAGCACGGTGCCGAGCCGGCCCTCCATCGAGCCGCCATGGGTAAGCCAGGCCTCCGCGACGATCGCTCCGCCGGCGAGCAAGGCGGCCAGCCGCACGCGCCCAAGCTGGTAGCAGACCGCCGCCACGCCCAAGGCGGCGCAACGCCCGAGCAGCATTGTGCCGAAACGCGTGTCCCAGGCCACGATGGGAAGGGCGGCGACCAGATCGGGCATGGTCTGGGCCTCAGACAATTCTTCGGCCTGCAACAGGAACCAGACCAGCCCCGCCCCCAGCGCCACGGCGAGACAGACCCAGGCGAGACGCCTCAGCCCCACCACATGATGGCGGCGGAGCAACGTGGCGCTGAGCAGCAACGTGCCGAACAGCCCGAAGGAACCCGCCATCTGAACGCCGCGGATGGCGGCACGCAGCGCCAGCCAGACGCCGCCATCCATTGGTTACTGGGTGACCGTGAAGCTGTAACTGCCGGTGCTGCGCTGGTTATAGGCGCGAATTTGCCAGTTCACGGTGTAACGGCCCGGCAGGGTGATCGCCACGGGCACGGCGAGCTCAAAAGGCTGACCGGCCACAGCCTCCGGCCGCCCGGCCTGGACCGGATTGCCCGCTTGATTCGTGACGGCAACATTGGAAAAGCCCATTTGCGGCGGGGCGCTGAAAGAGAGCACCAGTATATGCGGCGGCGCCGCGACAGCTGCCCGCGGGGCAGGGTTCGCCAGCACCAGCGTGACATTGGCCAGAGCCGGGGCGGCCGCCAGCATCGCCAGCACAGGAGCAAGACAGAGGGCGCGAAATGTCATTGGCCGCTTCCTGAACAAACCGAAATCACATGCCGATTTTGCCCGGCAAATCAGAAGAAATTCGCCAGGCGGTTCAAGAAACCAGAGTTGGCATTGCTGTCCTGCGGCGTGGCCCCCTGCGTCACCGGCTGCCCCAGCGCTTCGTTCTCCTGCAGGCGGCGTTGCTCGGCCGGGGCATTCACTGTCGGGGGCGGCGTGGGCCCATTGCCCATCAGCGACGAGACAAAGCCCGCCGGCTTGCTGGCGACCAGGGCGTTCTGGTTGATCTCGGCGCGGATATTGTTCGGCGGCGTGGGGCCGGCTTCCTGCAGCAGCGCCTGCCCGCCGGCGCTCAAGGTCGACGGGGCGGCGACCAGCGCGTTCTCGGGGTCCAGCACCTCGGCGCCCGCCTGCGCGGCATTTTCCTGTTGCGGCCGCGGCTCACCGGGGTTGGGCGCCGGCAATTGGCTCAGCTCCGGCGGCAGCGCCAGGGGCGCCTGCGTGCCGACCTGGAACGCGTCGGGGGGATTGGCCTCCAGGCCAAACTCTTTCTTCGTCGAATCGCTGCAACCGGTCAGGGCGAGCGCGAGAACGAAGGTGCAACCGGCGGCGGCGAATCTGATTGTCATGCCGCTTTCCTATCTCTGCCTGTCGCCGGCCGCAACTGGGGAGCGGCGGAGGAGGCTTTCCAGCATCAACACCGCAACCCCGCAGCAGATCGCGGAATCCCCGACATTGAAGACCCAGGGGAAATAGATCCCGGCGATATGCGCCTGGATGAAGTCCACCACCGCCCCATACCGCAGCCGGTCCGCGACATTACCGATGGCGCCGCCGGTGATCGCCCCGATCGCCAGCACGGTCGGCCAGTTCCGGCTGCGCCACAACCAGACGCAGAGCGCGATGATGACGGCGGAGGCGATTGTGGCGAGCAGAACCTTGGCGCCGGCGCCGGCAAACATCCCGAAGGTGATGCCGTGATTCCAGACCAGCACGAAATTCACCACCGGCAGCACCGCCAGCCGAGACCCGTCCTGCAAATGCAGCCCGTGCAAAACCCAGTATTTTGTGGCCTGGTCCGCCACCAGGACCGCCAGCCCCAGCAGGTACCCGGCAAGACGGCGGTCCATTATGCCACCGCCTCACAGCAACGGCGGCAGAGCGTCGGGTGGTTCGGGTCCGCGCCCACTTCTCGCAGAACGCGCCAACAACGTTCGCATTTCTGCCCGGCGGCGATGGCGGCGCCATCCTGCGCGCCGAACAACGCGGCGGAGGAAATGCAGATCTCGGCCCAGAGATCGGCGTCGCCCAGCACGGCCTCGGCCTCGCGCGAAAGGATGGCCTCGGCCTGCAGCGAGGAGCCGATCTGCTTGTCCTTGCGCATCAGCTCGATCGCCCCGGTCACGCCGGCGCGGTGCTCGCGGATTTTCGTCCATTGCCCGGCCAGCGCATCATCGCGCCAAGCCTCGGGGATTTCCGGGAACTGCGTGAGATGCACCGAAACATCGTCGCCGAAACGGGCGCACCACGCCTCCTCCGCCGTGAAGGGCAGCACCGGCGCCAGCCAGGCCGTGAGGGCGCGGAACAGAATATCGAGAAAACTGCGGCTGGCGCGGCGGCGCGGCGCGTCCGGCCGGTCGCAATACAGCGAATCCTTGCGGATATCGAAATAGAAGGCCGAGAGATCCGTGGTGCAGAACTGATGCAGCGCCGGATAGACCCCGGTCCAGTCATGGTTCCGCACCGCGCCGGCGATTTTTTCGTTCAGCTCCCAGAGCCGGTGCAGCAGGAACCGCTCCAGCCCCGGAAATTCCGCCGCCGGCACGCGCTCCTCTTCCGTGAACCCGTCCAGCGAGCCGAGAATCCAGCGCAGGCTGTTGCGCAGCCGGCGGTACAATTCCGCCTGCTGCTTGAGAATTTCCGGGCCGATGCGCAGATCCTCGGAGGTGTCCGCGTTCATCACCCACAGGCGCAGAATGTCCGCGCCGTATTTGTCGTTGACTTCCTGCGGCGCGGTGACGTTGCCGAGGGATTTCGACATTTTCCGCCCCTGCTCGTCGAGCACGAACCCGTCGGTCACGATCGCCTTGAACGGCGCCGCGCCGCGCGTGCCGATGGACTCCAGCAGCGAGGCCTGGAACCAGCCGCGATGCTGGTCCGAGCCTTCGAGATAAAGATCGGCCGGGGTCGGCAGGCCGCGCGCCTCCAGCACGAAGGCATGGGTCGAGCCGGATTCGAACCAGACATCGACGATGTCGAAAATCTGCTCGTAATCCTCGGCCTTGTGGTCAGGGCCGAGGAAATCCTGCGCCGGGCGGACATACCAGGCATCCGCGCCTTCCGCCGTGAAGAATTCCACCACCCGCGCCACCACCGCCGGGTCGCGCAGCGGCTCATGATTGGTTTTGTGGACGAAAATCGGGATCGGCACGCCCCAGGCGCGCTGGCGGGAGATGCACCAGTCCGGCCGCGATTCGACCATCGAGCGGATGCGGTTGCGGCCGATTTCCGGCACGAAATGCGTGGCGTCGATCGCCGCCAAAGCGCTCTGGCGGATATGCTCCGCGCCATCCATGCGGATGAACCAGTTCGGCGTGGCGCGATAGATCAGCGGCGCCTTGGAGCGCCAGGAATGCGGATAGGAGTGCACGAACTCCGCGCGGTGCAGCAGCGTGCCGGCGGCGGCCAAGGCCCCGCAGACCGGGTCCGCCGCCTTGTACACATGCACGCCCGCGAACAGCGGCACCGACGGATAATAAGTCCCGTCGCCC
Source organism: Acidocella sp. (assembly GCF_035535915.1). Lineage (GTDB taxonomy): Bacteria > Pseudomonadota > Alphaproteobacteria > Acetobacterales > Acetobacteraceae > Acidocella. The sequence goes on along the minus strand of NZ_DATLPB010000020.1, from coordinate 2,164 downwards.
TGCACCGTGTCGGGCACGGCGATGCCATGCGCGCGGCAGAGGAAAAAATCGTCCTCGCCATGGCCGGGCGCCATATGCACGATGCCAGTGCCGGCCTCGGTGGTCACGAACTCGCCGAGCATCAGCGGGACCTCGAAATCGTAGCCTTTGTCCTGGCGCGCCAGCGGATGGCGGAATTTCGCCCCCTCCAGCGCCGCGCCCTTGAAAAGGCTCAGAACCGTGTGGCCGACAATGCCGACGGCTTTCAGGAAATCTTCAAGCAGCGCCTGGGCGACGATGAGTTTTTCACCCGGTCTGGCCAAACTGCCTTCGGCGACCGCATCGACGTGCAGGACCATATAATCAAACTCGGCGCCGGACGCGAGGCCGCGATTGCCGGGGATGGTCCAGGGCGTCGTGGTCCAGATGACGACGGAAGCCCCCATGAGCGGGCCTTGCGTCGCGGCGGAAGGAAACCGCACATAGATCGCGGTGTCTTTTTTGTCGTAATACTCAACCTCGGCCTCGGCCAGCGCGGTCTTCTCCACCGGGCTCCACATCACCGGGCGCAGGCCGCGATACAGCGCGCCATTGAGCAGAAACTTGCCGATCTCACCGGCGATGCGCGCCTCCGAGTCGAAATCCATGGTGGCGTAGCGGTGCGCCCAGTCGCCGGCCACCCCTAAGCGCTTGAATTCCTCGGACTGCACGGACAGCCAATGCTGCGCGTATTCGCGGCACTCCCTGCGGAATTCCAGAACCGGGACTTCGTCCTTGTCCTTGTTCTTCTTGCGGTACTGCTCTTCGATCTTCCATTCGATCGGCAGGCCATGGCAGTCCCAGCCGGGGATGTAGTTCGCATCGCGCCCGGACATTTGCTGCGCGCGGTTGATCACGTCCTTGTGGATCTTGTTCAGCGCGTGGCCGATATGCAGGTTGCCGTTCGCATAAGGCGGGCCGTCATGCAGGATGAAGCTGGGCCGGCCCTGCGACTGCGCGCGCAATTTGTCCCACAGGCCCATCTCCTCCCAGCGGCGCAGCATGTCAGGCTCACGCCTGGGCAGCTCGCCGCGCATCGGGAATTCCGTGGTGGGCAGGAAGACGGTGGTTTTGTAATCGGCCTTGGTATCGCTCATGAGGCTAGGGGATTGGCGGGTTTTGGCCTTCTGTCAAGCAGCAGGCGGGCTTCCTTGGCGTCGGCGGCGATCTGCGCCTTCAGTTCGTCGAATGTCTCGAATTTGCGTTCCTCACGCAAGAACGCATGCAGCGCCACGGTCAGCTCGGCGCCGTAAAGGTCGTCGGCAAAGTCGAACAGATGCGCTTCCAGCCGGGATTCCTTGCCGCCCACGGTCGGGCGCAGGCCGATATTCGCCACCCCTTGCACCGTGCCGCCGTCCGGCAGCCGGGCGGTGACGGCATACACGCCGCGCGCGGGCTCCAGATGCTCGCCGAGCGGAATATTGGCGGTGGGAAAGCCGATGGTTCGCCCGCGTTTGTCGCCATGCGTGACCATGCCGCGGATGGTATGGTTGCGCCCCAGCAAAGCGGCGGCGCGCTCCGGGTAGCCATCCTGCAGCAGGCGGCGGATGCGCGTGGAGGAAATCGGCCCCTGCGCGTCCACGACGGGGGGCACGATCGTCAGCCCCATGCCGAGCGCGCCGGCGCGGCGGCCGAGCATGGCGACATCGCCGCCCCGCCGATGGCCGAACGCGAAATCCCCGCCGCAGGCAAGATGCGCTGCCCGCAGGCCCGCATGCAGCACCTGGTCGATGAATTCGTCCGCGGTGAGGTGCGAGAAGGCGGCGTCGAACGGCAGTTCATACAGCAGGTCCACGCCCAAGGCGGCCAGGGCGGCGGCGCGCTCGGCGCTCAGCGTGAGTCGGAAAGGCGGGTCCTGCGGGCGGAAAAAACTGCGCGGATGCGGCTCGAACGTCAGCACCGCCAACGGCGCGCCAGGCCGCGCGGCGTGCATCGCCTGCACCACCCCGGCATGGCCGAGATGCACGCCGTCGAAATTGCCCAACGCCACCGTCGCCCCTTGCGCCGAAGCCGGCAGCCCCCGCCAATCGGAAAATATCTTCATAAAGCTCACAGGGCCCAACGCTGGCCGATGGTCAAGGGTCAGGCAAGGGAAGAAAGGGAAGAAAGGGAAGGCTACTTTTTGTGAACAAAAAGTAGCAAAAAA
>NZ_DATLPB010000019.1:0-5739 GCF_035535915.1 Acidocella sp. | reverse complement strand
CCCAAAAGCCAATTTCCACCTCTTCCTCAAGGAATGCGAGTGGAGGTTCAACGATGGCTCTCCCGCCCAGCTCTTGAAGCAGCTCAAGCGCTGGGTCAGAAAGAATTCAACCTAACATCTGGGACAGCCCCAAAACTTTTGCTTTTTTGGGCCCGTGCCAGCGGCACTTGTGCGGCCTAAGTTTTGGGGTCTGGGGCCTTTCGGCCCCAGCGGGTCCAGGGCGGAGCCCTGGCCTTAGCTTTCCTTCGCGAAATTCGCTAATAGGCAGGCATGACGTACGACGTGATCATCATTGGCGGCGGCCATGCCGGCTGCGAGGCGGCGGCTTCGTCCGCCCGGTTCGGCGCGCGCACGCTGCTTGTCACCCACCGGGCGGACCGGCTGGGGGAGATGTCGTGCAACCCGGCGATCGGCGGCATCGGCAAGGGGCATCTGGTGCGCGAGATCGACGCGCTGGATGGGCTGATGGGCAAGGCCGCCGATGCGGCCTGCATTCATTTCAAGCTGCTGAATCGCGGCAAGGGGCCGGCGGTGCGCGGGCCGCGCGCGCAGGCGGACCGCAAACTCTATCGCCAGGCGATGCAGGCGCTGCTGGCGGCGCAGCCGAACCTGACCGTGCTGGAGGGCGAGGCGGCGGGGCTGCGGCGCGACGCTTCGGGGCATTTGAGCGGGGTGGTGCTGGCCGACGGGCGGGAGATTTCCTGTGCCGCCGCGGTGCTCACCACCGGCACCTTTTTGCGCGGCGTGCTGCATTTCGGCACCGAGATGCAGGCGGGCGGGCGGATCGGCGATGCGGCTTCGGTGAGCCTGGCCGAGGATTTGCGCCGGCTGGAGCTGCCGCTGGGCCGGCTGAAGACCGGCACGCCGGCGCGGCTGGACGGCAAGACCATCGATCGGGCAGGCCTTGCGGAAGATAAAGGCGAAAACCCGCCGGGGTTTTTCTCAGCCCTGACCACCAAGGTCGCCAATCCCCAGGTCTCCTGCTTCATCACCGGCACGACCGAGCGGACGCACGAGATCATCCGCGCCAATATTCATAAATCCGCCGTCTATGGCGGCAACATCGCCGGGCGCGGGCCGCGTTATTGCCCGTCCATCGAGGATAAGGTGGTGCGGTTCGCGGAAAAGCCGGGGCACCAGATTTTCCTCGAGCCGGAAGGGCTGGACGACGACACGGTCTATCCGAACGGCATTTCCACCTCGCTGCCGGCGGATGTTCAGCAATTGCTGGTCCATTCCATCCCCGGCCTGGAACGCGCGGTGATCCTGCGGCCCGGCTACGCGGTGGAATATGACTATGTGGACCCGCGCGCGCTGGGCCACGACCTTCGGTTGAAGAAACTGCCGGGCCTATATCTGGCCGGGCAGATCAACGGCACCACCGGCTATGAAGAGGCGGCGGCGCAAGGGCTGATGGCCGGGCTGAACGCGGCACGGGCGGCCGGCGGTGGGGATGCGGCCAAACTCGGCCGCGCCGATGCTTATATCGGCGTGCTGATCGACGATCTGGTGACGCAGGGCGTGACCGAGCCGTACCGCATGTTCACCTCCCGCGCGGAATACCGGCTGAAGCTGCGCTCGGACAATGCCGAATTGCGGCTGACCCCGCTCGGGCTGGGCTGGGGCATCGTCGGGCCGGAACGCGAGGCCGCCTTTGCCGCACTGGAGGCGGAAATCGCGGCGATGGGCGGCAAACCTCAGGGCGAGAGCCGCGCGGCGGAGATCCTGCGGGCGGATCTGCATTATGCCGGCTATCTCAACCGCCAGGATACGGAAATCCGCGCCCGCGAGCGCGACGAAGCGGTGCTGATCACTGAGGGTTTTGACTACGCAACGGTCGGCGGTCTGTCCGCCGAATTGCGCGAGAAGCTGGAACGCGTGCGGCCGGAAAGCCTGGGCGCGGCAGGGCGCATCGAAGGCATGACGCCAGCGGCGCTGGGGGCGATTTTTGGGGCGTTGAAGCGCCGGCGGGCAGCGTAGAAAGGTAGAAAGGAAGTGCTACTTTTTGTGAACAAAAAGTAGCAAAAAATCTGTTTTATGCTGGGCCAGGGGCTTTGTCAGCGACAACGCCTATGGCCCAGCATAAACAAAAGTTTTTGGTGCCGCTTTTTTCAAAAAGCGGCCTCTTTCTTTTCTTGTCTGTCCTGCGCTACCCAGCGCCGCATGGAAACAGCACGTCTGCAAAGCTTCGCCGCTTTGGTCGAAAAATGGTCGGCGAAGATCAACCTCGTCAGCCGCCATGATTTGCCGCATCTGTGGGCGCGGCATGTCGAGGATTCGCTGTTGCTTGTGCCGTACATTCCGGCCGGGATCACGCGGGCGATCGATCTCGGCTCCGGCGCCGGGTTTCCGGGGATGATTCTGGCGATAGAGACGGGGATCGAGTTCACGTTGATCGAATCCGACACGCGCAAGGCGGCGTTTCTGATGGAGGCGGCGCGCGAGACCGGTGCGAAGGTGAAAGTGCTGAACACGCGCATCGAGACCGCCAAGACCGAGCCGGCGCCGTTGGTGACGGCGCGCGCGCTCGCGCCCTTGGATAGATTGCTGGGCCTGGCTGTGCCGCATCTGGCGCCCGACGGTGTGTGCCTGTTTCCCAAAGGCCGAACGGCAGAAGCTGAATTGACGGCGGCGCGGACGCTCTGGCACATGGAGGTTGAACGTTTGTCGCTGCAGGCTGACGATGCGTGTATCCTGAAAGTGAGCCAGATCCGTCATGTCGGAAGCTAAAAAACGCCCGCGGATCATTGCCGTGGCCAATCAGAAAGGCGGTGTCGGCAAAACCACGACCGCCATCAATCTGGCTTGCGCGTTGGCGGTGAGCGGGCAAAAAGTGCTGCTGGTGGATATCGATCCGCAGGGCAATGCCAGCACCGGGCTCGGAATCGCGGCAGGGGCACGCAAAACCGGTACTTACGGGCTGTTTGCCGGCGAGGCGGCGCTGCCGGAGCTGGTGATGCCGACCGGCATCGAGAATCTGTCGCTGGTGCCGGCGGTGGCGGATCTGATCGGCGCGGACATCGAATTCGGCCAGGAGGAACGGCGGGAGTTTCTGCTGCGCGACGCGCTGCTCCCGCATTGTGAGGCGGATACGGTGTTCATCGATTGCCCGCCGGGGTTGGGACTGCTCACGCTGAACGGGCTGGTGGCGGCCGATGCGGTGCTGGTGCCGTTGCAGGCGGAGTTTTTCGCACTCGAAGGCATTTCCCAGCTGATGCGCACCATCGACGCGGTGAAGCGCGGTCTGAATCCGGCGCTGGAGATCGAGGGCATCGTGCTGACGATGACGGACAAACGCAATAATTTGTCGGAACAGGTGAGCGCCGATGTGCGCGGTCATTTTGGCGCGAAAGTTTATAACACGGCGATCCCTCGCAACATTCGCATCACCGAGGCGCCGAGCCATGGCGTGCCGGTGCTGCTGTATGATTTCCGCTCGGCGGGGGCACAGGCTTATCTGGCCTTGGCGGCGGAGTTTTTGAAGCGCGCGCGGGCGCGGAAGGTGGCGGCATGAGCGGACGGACGGAAAACAGGCGGCTCGGCCGCGGCTTGGCGGCGCTGCTGGGCGATGCGGCGACGCCGCAAAGCGTGAGCGCGCCGGGCGTGCAGGTGCTGCCGGTGGATGTGCTGGAGCCAAGCCCGTTCCAGCCGCGCATGGAAATGGACGAGACGGCGTTGGCCGAGTTGGCGGAATCGATCCGCCAGCGGGGCATCCTCCAGCCGCTGCTGGTGCGTCCGAACCCGGACAAAGCGGGGCACTACCAGATCATCGCCGGGGAACGGCGCTGGCGGGCGGCGCAACGCGCGCGGCTGCACGAGGTGCCGGTGCTGCTGCGCGAGCTGAGCAATGCCGATGCCATGGCGGCCGGGCTGGTGGAGAATCTGCAGCGCGAAGACCTCAACGCGGTGGAAGAAGCGGAAGGCTACAAGCGGCTTGTCGAAGAATTCAGCATGACGCAGGAAGGGTTGGGCGAGGCGCTCGGCAAGTCCCGCGCGCATATCGGCAACGCCATGCGCATGTTGAAACTGCCGAAACCGGTGCTGGACATGGTCCGGGACGGGCGCTTGAGCTTCGGCCATGCCAGGGCGCTGCTGACGCTGGACGATCCGGTGCAGGCGGCGCAGGAAATCGCGAAAAAGCATCTTTCCGTGCGCCAGACCGAGGAATTGGTGGCGCGGCAAGGGCGCGGTGGGAAGGAAGTCAGGCCGAAGGAGAAGGGCTCGGACGGCGAGATCGAGGCGCTGGCGAAGACTCTGAGCGAGAAGCTCGGGGTGCGGGTGCAGATCAAGTTCAATGGCAAAGGCGGGGCAATGATTTTGCATTACGCCGATCTCGACCAGATGGATTCGCTGCTGGCGCTGTTGAACGGATAGGAAAGAAAGCAGGCGCTTTTTGAAAAAAGCGCCGCAAAAACTTTTTTTATGCTGGGCCGGGGGCGTTGGCGCCGGTACAGTCTCAGGCCCGGCATAATCAAAACAGGATGCTCCACGTGGAGCATCCGCGCCGCCCGCCGGACCACCGCGCTCCACGTGGAGCGTTACCAGACTCCCGGGATCAGGCGGAACCTCACCCGCGCGGCGTAGCGCTCATAGTCCGGAAAGGCCATACGCAGCATGTCTTCCTCGCGGCCGATCCGCCACGCCAAGGCGGCCGTGCCGAGCGGCAGCATGAGCAGGCCCCACCAGGAGCCGAGCAGCAGCGGGACGCCGAGGAAATAGAAGAGCGCGCCGGCGTAAAGCGGGTGGCGCACCACCGCGTAAGGACCGTTGGTGATGAGATGCTGCGCCCGTTGCGCCTGAAGGCGCAATTCCGGGGCGGCAAAACTGTTATAGGCGAAGGCAGCTACTGAAATGCCCATGCACAGCGCGATCAAAACCGCGCCCAGCCACCCCAAAGCGGCCGGCATATGCGACCAGGCGAAGCGGCGCGCATCGCAGCCCATCAGCACCAGCCAGGCGAAATAGCTGGGCAGCGCGGCGGGCAGCAGCGCGCGGTCCGGCGCGGCGCCGCTGCGCAGCCGGACGAACAGCCGGCTTTTCAGCAAATCCGGGTCATAAACCGCCAGCCAGGCGCCGATGCCATAGGAGAAAACGGCAATTTCCCAGAAAAACGCCCAGCCGCGCGGCCAATGCAGCGTGCCGGCGCCGGCAAACAGCGCCACGGCGAAAATGCCGAGCCAGAGGCTGGTGATGACGAACATCTGGCGGAACATGCGGCAGATCATACGCCAACCGCACAGCGCAGAAAGTGGCCGCTTTTTGAAAAAAAGCGGCGCAAAAACTTTTATTGTGCTGGGCCATGGGCTGCGTCGCCGACAACGCCCATGGCCCAGCATAACAAAGTTTTTTTGCTACTTTTTGTTCACAAAAAGTAGCGCTTCCTTGCCTTGCCTACCCACGCCGTGCCGCGTTGCGGGCGCGGCTGGCGAGCCCCAGCATGGTCTGGCGGCAATAGGCCTGGTCCGGAACGTGCGTCTGTTTGCAGGCGGTCTCCGCGGTCAGGGCGGCGCGGATCGCCTCGGTGAGCGCCGGGACGGACCAGGTGGCAAGGGCCTGCGTCACCAATTTCTGGCGCTTGAAGAAGACCGGCGGGCGCATGCCGCCCATGGCCTCGGCGGCTGATGCCCCCTCGGCGATGGCGCCGGCGGCCACGCGCAGCCGGGCCAGTTCGCTCAGCAGCATGCGCAGGATGCCGACCGGGGAGACGCCTTCGTCATAGGCCAAAGTGAGCGCGCGGTC
>NZ_DATLPB010000018.1:0-2480 GCF_035535915.1 Acidocella sp. | reverse complement strand
GCGGATATGGCCCTGAAGCACATAACCGATCTCGGACCCATTATGGGTGTGAAAGGCATTGCCGCTGCCGGGCGCAATCTCAACCGTGCCGAACAGCGTCTCCTGCGCCGGTGAAGGCGCGACATCGGCCTGTTGCAGGATGGTGCGCTTGGCGGGCGGCTGGGCAGGTTGGGCGCCGGCACCCGCAATCATAAGCGCCGAAAACAGGCAGATGGTCCGGTACAGCATGCGCGCTCCCTGGTCTTTGCAAAGACCCGAGGTTATCGCATGGCCGCCGCTTCACGAAAAGCAGCGTCGGCGCGTGTAAAGGTCACCAGCTCGCGATGACGCGGCTGCCCAGGACAAGTGCATCCGCGATGGCCGGATCGCCGGCCGGCGACATCACATATTGAATATCCGGCTGGAGAGTCAGATGGTCGTTGAGGCCGAAACTGTAGGTGGCTTCGATGGTGGTTTCCGCCTGTCCCAGGCCTGATTGCCGCGCGGCGCCGCCAAAGCGCGCATGAGCGAAGGAAATGCCCGCCTGATCGGCCTCGCGGCCAAAAGGTGCGGTATAGACCAGCCCGCCATTGACCGTCGCGTTGATGGCGTTGATGCGGTCGTCGGCGAAACCGACCCGAACCCAGCCTCTCAAGCCGGCCTTGTCGCCTTCCGGCGCGGCATAAAGCAGGGCGTCGGCAATGGCATAATAGCCGGAATTTCCGGAAAGACGGCCCCGGACAGGATCGATGGCGTCAAAGGATGCGGTGTAACGCCAGCTGCCGATGCCGACCACGGTATCGGGCGTGATCTGATTGCGCACTTCCGCAACGACCAGCGCGCCCTCCTCCCGCATGAAGGCGAAATGGGTACGGCCGGGATGCGAAGGATCGCCGGGCGTGTCTTCGAAGACGCCGGCCTTCACTTGCCAATGACCGCCCGGCAGCCACCAGCCGACCAGGCCAAGACCGGTGGACGGAAAGATGGAAGGGCCGTTCAGCCCTGATTGGGAAAAGTCCGGCCCGATCCCGAACGCGGCGTTAAGAAACAGCGCAGCCGTGGACTGGACGTCGAATTCGGTATTGAGATCGACCACACCGGCTTTCAGACCGCCGACGCCATCAAACTCCTTGGCAATCCAGGCATTGGCCAGGCGAACGCCCGCCGGTGCATCCAGGCTGGAAACGGTCTGCGCATCGCCGACCAGCGCGCCGGAGAAATTGGTTGCGTCCGTGACCTGCCCATCGACAAACACGGTGAGGCCGGGAATGCCATGATCCTCGCCCAGAAACGTCGCAGTGACATCGGCCTTGTCGAGCACACGCACACCGCGCTTCAACCCGCCCCGGACATTGCCCAGCACATCGCTGATATTGGTGGCGGAAAATTCGATGAGATCATCACCCGCCCAGGCTGCGGCAGGCGCGAGCGGCAACAGGGTTGCCAGCGTTTTGAGGATTTTGCGCACGATCAGGTCTCCCGAAAACCAAAGGACCTGAGCCCCATGGCGACGGGATGCAGCCTGAAACGGCCAGTTAGCCGGGATATTTCGCCCGAATTTCGATGTATGTCAGTTCATGACAACCGCTTCATGCGGCCGATCAGGCGTGGATGCGGCCCTGCCAGACCAGACGGCAAGACTCCGCGACCTTCTGCGAAGCCAACAGCCTGGCTTCCGCATCGCGGGCCGAATCCCCGGTTTGAGCCACACGGCGATCCTGACCGTTCGTGCACCAGGCGTAGAATTGGTGCTTGCCCGGCGCGTAGAAATCGGCACGCCGATGCGTGGCGATATCGGAAGTATCGGCCATAGCGACAGACGTCGAAATGACCAAAGCTGCGGTGCTGAGAACGATTCGTATTTTCATGCCCCGATCCTGTCACGGACGTGCGGAGCTGAAAATAGGTCCGGTCGTAAAATAAGTCTTAAGGTTAATTCCCGTTCTTAACGGTTAAGGAATGCAGACTGCAATCAGTGCCTGGCGACTTTGGCGGAGAAGATATAGCCGCCATTGCGGACAGTGCGGATGATGGCGGGATTGCGCGGATCGTCGTGCAATTTCTTGCGCAGCCGGCCGACACAAACATCGATGCTGCGATCAAAAGCGGGCGAATTGTTCCCGTAACAGGCGTCCATCAGCTGATCGCGGCTCAGCACGCGGTTGGCGCGGGTCACCATGGCTTCCAGCAGCCGGAATTCCCCGCTGGTCAGCGCGATCGGCCGGCCGGTCGTGTCCTGCAGCGCCTGCGCCGTGGCATCCAGCTTCCAATCGCCGAAAACATAGCAATTATGGCCCTCTATCTGCACAGCCGCTTCCTGCCGGCGGCCGCGGCGCAGCACGCTGCGCACCCGGGCCAGGATTTCACGGGGTTCAAAGGGCTTGGTGACATAATCGTCAGCGCCGATCTCCAGTCCGACAACCCGGTCCGCCAGATCGCCACGGCCGCTGACAATGATGATACCGACATCGGAATAGCGCCGGATCTGCTGGGTAATGGTC
>NZ_DATLPB010000017.1:0-60520 GCF_035535915.1 Acidocella sp. | reverse complement strand
AAAAGCGGCGCAAAAATTTTTGTTTTATGCGGGGCCATGGGCTGTGTCAGCGACAACGCCCATGGCCCAGCGGAAATAAAGTTTTTTTGCTACTTTTTGTTCACAAAAAGTAGCCTTCCTTCCTTTAGCAAACAGCAGTGCAATAGATATTTTGATATCAAAATGATACTGCTAAGCCATGGTTATGCGTCACCCACGCCTCGCGCTGGCCTCGGTGCTGTGGCTCTGCGCCATATGCGCGGCGCGCGGGCAGTTGCTGGAGTCCGTGCTGCCGGACGGCATTCCTGGCTACGAAAATTCGTTCAGCGTCACCGCGCCGCACCCGGACCGGCAGCTTACATCCGTGCCGTGGCAATTCGGCGGTGTGTCGGTGGCGCCGTCGGTGGCGCTGGCGGGTGGTTACGATTCAGCACCGAACGGCGCGGCGGGTTCATCTGTGTACAATGTGGCGCCGCAAATCCTGGTGACCGATCCGCTTCTGGGCCTGGGCGTCTTCGCCTCCGGCGCATTTGCACGCTATCCGCAGGACCAGGCGCAGAATCTCTCCAGCTCGGCCCTGGCATTGGGCGAGCGCGTCGCGCTGCCGCGTGAAACCATCACGCTCAGCGGCGGCATTCTCAACGCGCAGGAGAGCGGGTTCGACATCGGCACGCTCGGAATCGTCACGCCGGTTCCCTTCACCGCAACCGATCTGCGCGCCAGCGATTCCATCGTGCTGGGGCAGTTCAGCCTGACGCCGGAAATATCCGTCACGTCTTTCCGGTTCCCTGATGACGCCGCACAGAACCGGCGCGACGACCGCGAACGCGCGACCCTCTCTTATCTGCCGGGCAGCCCGTTAAGCCTGGTGGTGCGCGTGCAGGCGGCGCAATCGCTCTACCGCGACCAGGCGCTCAACGCCGACACCAACGCGCTGCTCGTCGGTCTGGTCGACACCGCCGACGGTTTGTGGACATTCAGCGCGCTGGCCGGCTTCGCGCAGCGCCGACCGCGCCAGGGGGACAAATTGCTGGCGCCGGTGCTGGAGGCCGGGCTCGATTGGCTGCCGGACAGGCTCGACCATGTGCGACTCACCGTGGCGCGGGAAATCGACGACCCGGACGCGATCAGCGCCGTGCCTTACACGCTCACCCAGGCCAGGTTTTCGCTTCGCCGCAGCGCTACGCGAGAGACGATTGTGCAGATTTCCGCTGAGGCCGACCATGCCGCCTATTTGCTCACGCCGGATGAGGAGACGATTTATCGCGCGGGAGCAAGCCTGTCCTGGCAGCTCAATACCGTGCTGGCGCTGAACGCGGCCTACGCCTTCAACGACCGCCAAGCCAATTTCCTGCCCGCCGCAAATGAGCATGTGGTGACGATCGGGGCGACATGGACACCGTGAGGGCCGCCACCATCCGGCTGCTCGACGTCGAATTCGACGATCGCCGCCTTGAGGAGATTGTCGAGACGCTCCTGGCGCGGCCGCAACAGGCGCGCTTTGCCTATGTGGTGACGCCGAATGCCGACCATATAGAGCGGTTGTCGCGCATGCCGCCGCTCCAAGCCGCTTATCGCGGCGCGATGTTCTGCCTGCTGGATTCACAGCTGATCGGGCTTTGCGCGGACCGGCTGGGGCTACGCCGGCCGCAGGTCGTCACCGGCGCCGATCTCACCGCCTCCTTGCTTTCCCGGCTGGATGGAAGGCGCGTCGCCGTGCTGGGCATGACGGCGCACCATGTCGGGGCGTTGCAGGCGCGCTACCCGTGCGTCCGGTTTCTGCACCATCAGCCGCCGATGGGGTTATTGCACGATCTGCCGGCCTTCCGCCGGGCGCGCGATTTCATCCGCATGCAGCAGGCGGATTTCATATTTTTCGCCGTCGGCTCGCCGGTACAGGAATTGCTGGCCTATGCCATCGCCACGCGGCTGGACGCCACCGGCACCGGGCTGTGCATCGGCGGCGCGCTCGAATATTGCGCCGGAACCAGGCAGCGCGCGCCGCGATGGATGCGGCGGCGCGGGCTTGAATGGTTTTACCGGCTGCTCCAGGAGCCGCACCGCCTGGCTCGGCGCTACCTCATCACCGATCCGAAAGTGCTGCTGTTTCTGGCGCTGGAGGCCTATCGGCGAAAAGCGCGTTGATCGCGGCCGGGTCCACATCTTCCAGCCGCGCCGGCTGCCAGTGCGGCGCGCGGTCCTTGTCCACCAGGACGGCGCGCACGCCTTCGAAAAATTCCGGCAGGCTGGTAACCTGCACCGCCAATGCCAGTTCCGCCGCCAGCGCCTCCGGCAGGCTGCGATGCGCCCCGGCGCGGAGGATGGCAAAACTCCAATGCACGGCGCTGGGAGAATGCAGGCGTAAAATGGCCAGCGTCTCCTGCGCGAAGGCGCCGCCATCCGCCGCCAGCCGCGCCATGATGTCCGCGACCGATGGCGCGCTGAACGCCAAGTCGATCACCGGGCGCGCCGCCGCCAGGGAAAAAGCGGGCAGGGGCTCGGCGAAAGCGGCAACCACCGCCACGCCATCGCGCACGAGTGCCGCCTCCAGCGCCGGCAATGACTCGCGTCGCACGAAATGCGTGGCAAGGCCTGCATGCACGGCATCCGCGCCGACCATTCGCGCGCCGGTCAGCCCCATATAGAAGCCCAGCGCGCCGGGCAGGCGAGGGAGCAGGTAGCTCGTGCCGACATCGGGGAACAAAGCGATTGCCGTTTCCGGCATGGCGAACATCGCCCGTTCGGTGGCGATGCGGTGGCTGCCATGCACCGAAATGCCGATACCGCCGCCCATGCAGACGCCGTCGACCAGTGCCACGAACGGTTTCGGGCAGGCGGCAATCGCCTGATTCAGCTTATATTCCGCGGCGAAAAATATCCTCGCCGCGCTGCGGTCGTCCGCCAGCGCCGCGGCACGGATGCCGCGCACGTCACCGCCCGCGCAAAACCCGCGCTCCGGCGCGTCGATCAGCAGAAAATGCACGTCCGGGTCGACGGAAAACAGATTCAACGCTTCATGGATGGACTGGATCATGCCCAAATTCAGCGCATTCAAAGCCTGCGGTCGCTGCAACCGAATGCGTCCCGCCCGCCCTTCGCGCCAGACTTGAACTTCTTGATCCATATTTGATCTCCCTTATGTTGGGACCATACGTAACCGAAGCGGCACTCGGAGCAAGGGCGTGAATGGTCGAATTTTTTGCTGAAAAACGCCGAGGCAGTGAGGACTCACTGTGGGCGGTGGTGGCGATCATCGACCGGGTCATCCGCATCGCAGAAATCTATCCCAGCCGCGCCGCCGCCCTGGCCGATCAGGCCTGGCGCGAGGCGGAGGTGCGGGCCTATGCCGGGTTCCTCGAACGCACCGACCAGCCTTATCCCCGTTATGCCATTCGCCCGATCCGCCGCTCCGACCTGCCGCGCCGCTGGAAGCCGCTGCCGGCGTTGGGGTTCTTGAACGGGCGGTTGTCTTAGGGAAGGGAAGGAAGCGCTACTTTTTGTGAACAAAAAGTAGCAAAAAAACTTTGTTATGCTGGGCCATGGGCGTTGTCGCTGACACAGCCCATGCCCCAGCATAATAAAAGTTTTTGCGACGCTTTTTTCAAAAAGCGCCTGCTTTCTTAAATAAAAAAAGCCGGAGCGTCGCCGCTCCGGCTTTCTGATTGAGGTCTTACCCGCTTATTCGGCGGCGACCGGCACGGCCGCGGCGGACGCCACTTTGGACGTGTCGGGCTTGTAGGTCACATACAGCGCCAGACCGGTGAAGATCATGCCGCCGATGATGTTGCCGATGGTGACCGGGATCTCGTTCCAAATCAGCCACTGGCCGACGGTGATCGGCGCGCCCAGCATCATGGCGGCCGGAATGTCGAACATGTTCGCGACGCTATGCTCAAAGCCCAGCGCCACGAAGGCGGTGATCGGCAGCCAGCAGGCGACGATCTTGCCGATGGTGGAGCGGGACACGAGCGCCAGCACGGACGCCAGAGCCACCAGCCAGTTGCAGAGCACGCCCTTCAGCAGAGCGCTCCCCCAGCCCGCGGTGCCGGCATGCATATAGGGCACCACTTTGGCGATGCCGATCGCGACCACCTTGGCGCCGACCGGGTCCGGGGCGACGGTGAAGAACTTGGTGTTGGCCGCGGCATAGATGATGGCGTAGAGCAGCGAACCGATCAGGTTGCCGATATAGACGAACACCCAGTTGCGCAGAACCTGACCGCTGGTGGCGCGGCCGCCGAAGGCGGCGAAGGGCAGCATGACGCAGCAGCCGGTGAAGAGTTCAAGATTCAGCAAGGCGATCATGACGAAGCCGAACGAGAACGTGACGGCGCCCATCAGCGCGTCGCCGGTGGCCACCGTGGCCGCATTGGCGAGGGTGGCGGCCATGCCCAGCAGGGCGCCGGCAAAAGCACCGCGGATCAGCATATCGGAGACGCTAAGGCGAGCCTTCTTTGCGCCGCTCTCGAGCATGCTGCCCGTCAGTTCGAGGGGGGAAACGTAATCCAAGGTCATCTCCAACATATCTGACGTTAATAATGCGGGCACTCTCGACATGCTCAAGAGACGCCCTTGATAGATCGTTAGATGATGTTGATGACCAGTGCTAGTACATGACAGCGTGGCTGCCCTGCAGCTACGTAAAATTTTGTAATTTTTTCAACATGTTATAAGCTTTTCGATATGGGGTGGTAGAAAGTTCCTATCGTTACGCGGCTTTCGCCGCGACGATGGCCTTCCAAAGCCGTTCCGGGGTCGCCGGCATGTCCACCGAAATCACCCCGTCCCGCTTCAGCGCGTCGATGATGGCATTGACCACCGCCGGCGGGCTGCCGACCGCGCCGGCCTCGCCCGCGCCCTTCACGCCGAGCGGATTGGAAACGCAGGGGATTTCGATGAATTCGACCCGGATGTCCGGCATGTCATCGGCGCGCGGCAAAGCATAGTCCGTCAGGCTGCCGGAGAGGAGCTGGCCGCTCTCGGCATCGTAGACCACCCGTTCATAAATCGCCTGGCCCACGCCCTGGACCACGCCGCCATGCACCTGGCCGCGCACGATCATCGGATTCACCACTTTGCCGACATCGTCCATCACAAGATAACGCGCGACGCGGGCGACACCCGTTTCCGGGTCCACCTCCACTTCGGCGATGTGGCAACCATTCGGAAACGTGTGCGCGTTGATCGCCGCCACCTCGGCGGCATTCAGCGCGCCCGGGTTTTGCGCCGCCAGGGTCAGAATATCCACGCCCCGGTCGGTGCCGGCGATGCTGAACCTGCCGTCGGCGAACACGATGTCGGCTTCCGCCGCCTCCAGATAGGCGCCGGCCTGCTGCCGCCCTTTTTCGATGACCGACATGCCCGCCACCCGCAGTGCCTGGCCTTCAGAGTAAAGGCTGCGCGCCCCGCCGGTGCCGCCGCCGGTCGGGATCGTGTCGGTATCGCCCTGGTGAATGCGGATTTTTTCACCGTCCACGCCGAGCTGGGCGGCGGTGAGCTGCACATAGGCGGTCTCATGCCCCTGGCCCGAAGATTGCGTGCCGACATAGACATCGACATAGCCATCCGCCGAAAAGCGGATTTCCGCGCGTTCGGAGTCCGAGCCACCGGTCGCTTCGAGATAATAGGCCAGGCCGATGCCGCGCCTTTTGCCCGCCTGCACGGCCTCCTGCTGCCGGGCCGGAAAGCCCCGCCAGTCGGCCGCGTCGAGGGCAGCGTCGAGCACCTTGGTGAAATCGCCGGAATCGTATTTCTGGCCCATCGCCGATACGTGCGGCATGGCGGATGCGGGCACCATGTTGCGCCGGCGTAAGCCCGCGCGGTCCAGCCCGAGTTCGTTCGCCGCCGCATCGATCAGCCGCTCGACGAGATAATTGCTCTCCGGCCGCCCCGCGCCGCGATAGGCGTCCACCGGCACCGTATGGGTGAAGACGCCCAGAACGTTCACGTAGATCGACTGGAAATCATACACGCTGCCGAGCACTTTCGAGCCGGCGAGGGTGGGGATGAAGGGCGCATAATTGGAAAGATAGGCGCCCATGCCGGCCAGCGTGCGGATGCGCATGCCGAGGAATTTATGTTCGGCATCCAGCGCCAGCTCGGCGTCGGAAATCTGGTCGCGCCCCTGCGTATCGGAGAGGAACGCCTCGCCGCGCTCGGAGGTCCAGCGCACCGTCGCCCCAAGTTTGCGCGCCGCGTAGCAGACCAGCACATGCTCGGCGTAAAGGAACAGCTTCATCCCGAAACCGCCGCCGACATCCGGCGTGACGATGCGGAATTTCTCCACCGGTTCCTTGAATACCTGCTCCGCCAGCATTTCTTTGAGGCTCCATCCGCCCTGGCTGGTGGTGGTGAGCGTCCAGCGCCCATCTTCTAAGGCGGCGAAGGCGGTCCGCGGCTCCATCGAGTTCACGATGATGCGGTTGTTCACCACGGTAAGCTTGGTGACATGCGCCGCCTTGGCGAACAGCGCATCGGTCTTGTCCTTGTCGCCGGTGTGCCAGTCGAAGACGATGTTGTTCGGAGCCTCGGGCCAGACCAAAGGCGCGCCCGGCGCGATGGCGGCCTGCATGTCGGTCACTGCCGGCATTGCGTCGTAATCCACCAGCACCGCCTCGGCGGCGTCCCGCGCCGCCGAGGCGGTGCTGGCAACGATGAAGGCGACCGGATCGCCGACATGGCGGACAAACCCCGTTGCCAGGGCCGGATGCGGCGCCTCCGCTCTGGCGCTGCCGTCGCGGTTCTTCAGCGGTATCACACAGGGCACGCCGCCGATCTTATCGGCCTCAAGATCGGCGCCGGTGTACACCGCCTTCACGCCCGGCATCTGCCGCGCCGCCTCGGTGTCGATGGAAAGGATTTTCGCCGCCGCATAGGGGCTGCGCAGCACGAAACCGAACAGCGCATCCACCGGCGCGATATCGTCGGTATAGCGGCCATGCCCCAGGAGCAGGCGCGGGTCTTCGACACGGCGCACCGGCTGCGCGACACCGAATTTTGTCATCTCAGGCGTTCCTTATGCTGGACTTGTCATGAGGCGAAGGCAGGGGCGAAGGCCAGCCCAGGCAGGGGGAACGTTACCGCCCGCACCCGAACTTCACGAGGCCTGACATCATTAAAGGAGACCCATGCCATGCGGTCAATACGGGTTTATCGGCCGGCGTCCGCTTGGTGATGCCCGCTTAATGCCTTGCCTTGGCGACATGCATCTGCATCTAATAGCAGAGAACCATTTGGCGCCGGCCCCTGGGAGCGCCGCATAGTGAAAGTAGCAGATGATGGATGGCGGCGCCGAATCGCGGCGGATCACGATTCACAAGCCGGAGGATTTCGCGCCGATGCGCGCCGCCGGGCGGTTGGCCGCGGAGACTCTGGACATGATCGGCCCGCATGTGGTGCCGGGCGTGACCACCGAACGGCTGAACACGCTTTGCCATGATTTCATCGTCGCGCATGGCGCGGTCCCGGCGCCGCTGAACTACCGCGGCTACCCGAAATCCATCTGCACCTCGATCAACCATGTCGTCTGCCACGGCATTCCCGGCGAGAAGAAGCTCCAGGACGGTGACATCCTCAATATCGATGTCACCGTGATCCTCGACGGCTGGTATGGCGACACCAGCCGCATGTATGTGGCCGGCCAGCTCAGCACCCGCTCGAAGCGCCTGCTGGACGTCACGTATGAGTCGATGATGCGCGGCATCGCAGAAGTGAAGCCAGGCAACACGTTCGGCGATGTCGGTTACGTCATCCAGAGCTATGTCGAGGCACAGCGTTTTTCGGTGGTGCGGGATTTCTGTGGCCACGGCATCGGCCGGCGCTTCCACGAACCGCCGAACGTGCTGCATTTCGGCAAGCGCGGCGAAGGGGCGGTGTTCAAGCCGGGCATGTTCTTCACCATCGAGCCGATGGTGAATGTCGGGCGGCCGGACGTGAAGGTTCTCGACGATGGCTGGACAGCGGTGACACGCGACCGTTCGCTCTCCGCGCAGTTCGAGCACATGGTCGGCGTCACGGAGACCGGCTGCGAGATTTTCACGCTGTCGCCCGCCGGCTATACCGCGCCGCCTTACGCTTAAGAGGAGTAAGCGCTACTTTATTGTGAACAAAAAGTAGCAAAAAAACTTTGTTATGCTGGGCCTCAGGCTGCGTCAGCGCCAACGCCAATGGCCCAGCATAGTAAAAGTTTTTGCGCCGCTTTTTTCAAAAAGCGGCTGCTTCCTTGCCTTGCACTTTGCCCCCGGCTAGCGTCCGCGCCCATGCCTATTCAAATCCGCCCCGCCCGGGACGCCGATCTCGGTGCGATCCGGGACCTCGTTCGCCAGCTCGGCTACGAGCCCTCCGCCGCTTCCCTTGCCACGAGCTTCAGGCGCCTGATGACGGAACCGGATCACCGTATCCTCGTCGCGTCTGATGGTGACGTGCTGCTCGGGGTGATTACCCTGCACTGGGCGCCGCTTTTGCAATATGAGACGCAAGCCGCGCGCATCATGACATTGGTCGTTGACGAGGCGGCGCGCGGCAAGGGCGTGGGCAAGATGCTGGTCGATCACGCCGCCGCCATCGCCGCCGAGATGGGCTGCGGAATCCTCGAACTGACGAGCGGGCTGCAGCGGAAGGAGGCTCATGCCTTCTATCACGCGATCGGTTTCGAGACCGCGTCGCTCCGCCTCGCCCGCACGCTGTAGTTAGCTCGGGCCCGTCGGGTCTCAGGGCTCGTCGCAGGGATCGATCCAGCCGACATGCCCGTCGGAGCGGCGGTAGACCACGTTGAGCTGGCCGGTCTTGTAATTGCGGAACATCAGGACCGGCAGATAGGCCAGATCCATGCGCATCACGGCGTCGCGCACCGAGAGAATTTCGATCACGGCCGTCGCTTCCGCGATGATGGTCGGATGCAGTTCCTCGGTATCAGCCGGGAGTTCGGGCTCGGCGAGGGCGGTCTCGGAGGCCAGCACGTATTGGCGGCCAGCCTGCGGCTTGATGCGGTTGTTAAGATCGCGCGCATGCGCGGAGACCCGCCGGCGATAGCGGCGCAGGCGGGTGGCGATATGCTCCGCGGCGTCATCGAAGGCGGCATGCGCGTCGGCGGCCTCACCTTCGCCGCGCACGGTAATGTTGCGGCCGGCATGGAGATTGATATCGCAGGTGAAAAAGCTGCGCGCCTTGCCGAAGGTGACATGCGCTTCCAGGGCATGGTCGAAATATTTGGCGGTGATGATCTCGAGATGCTTCGCCACGTGGACGCGCAAGGCGTCGGAGAGTTCAACTTGCTTGCCAGAGACCGTTAATTGCATTGGCCTTCTCCCGAACTTTTGGGCTCTTGGTTCGGGCGCTCGTGAAAGCGCGCCTCAGGCGGGCATTTTTTCCCGCTTGCGTTGCGCTGAGCCCGGTATCCGCAACGCGTCCCTGTATTTGGCCACGGTCCGTCGCGCGATGTCTATGCCCTCTTTTTGTAATATAGCGGCGATGGCATCGTCGGATAAAATCTGCCTGGGGCTTTCACCGGCGATCAGGCTCTGCACCCGGTGGCGCACCGTTTCGGCGCTGTGCGTCTCGCCATTGGCGCCGGCCAGGGCCGTGGTGAAAAAGAATTTCAGCTCGAAAATGCCGCGCGGCGTGGCGATCGACTTGTTCGAGGTGACGCGGCTGACCGTGCTCTCATGCAACTCAACCTCGACGGCAATGTCGCGCAAGGTGAGGGGGCGCAAATGCGAGATGCCGTGGCGGAAGAATCCGTCCTGACGGCGCACGATTTCGCCGGAGACGCGCAGGATCGTCTGGGCGCGGGATTCCAGGGCTTTCACCAGCCAGGTCGCGCCTTGCAACTGTTCGGACAGGAAGGTTTTGGTCTCGCGCGACGCGCCGGCCCTGAGGCGGGCATGAAACCCACGGCGGATCAGCAAGCGCGGCATGGTTTCCGGGTTGATTTCCAGCAGCCAGTCGCCCGCCTCGGCGGATTTCACCGGCATCGGCCGCATCAGCACGTCGGGGATCAGCGGCCGCAGCGGTTCGTTCTCAAATTTCGCGCCGGGCTTCGGGTCCAGCCGGCGCAGTTCGGCGATCATGTCGGCCAGATCGGCGGCATCCACGCCGCAGAGATCCATCAGCCCGCGCATGTCGCGCCTGGCCAGGCGGTCGAGATTGTCCAGCAGCGCCTGCATCGCGGGATCCAGCCGGTTATGTTCGGCGAGCTGCACGGCCAGGCACTCCGCGAGGTCGCAGGCGAAAATACCGGTCGGGTCGAAACACAGCATTTTGCGCCGTACGACCTCCAGCCGCTCCAGCTCCACGCCCAGCGTCAGGGCCAGCACTTCCGGCGGCTCGGCGAGGCGGCCGGCGGGGTCGAGGGCGGCGATCAGCGCCGCGGCGATGGCAAGGTCGCTCGGGCTGGTGAAGGCGAGGCGGGCCTGCTGTTCCAGATGTTCGCGCAGGTTTGGTTTGCTGTCGCCGATCGCCTCGATCCCGTTCCAGTCTTCATCCTCGCCGGCGCCGGCCGAGGCGCCGTGGCTCGCATAGCCGTCGGAGCCGGTGCCGGCGTCATAGGTGTTGGAAACGTCGATATCGAGCGGCGCGCTGGCCGCATCCGGCATCAACCCCGACCCGGCGAAACTGGCGGCATCGATCGCTTCCGGCGGCGGGGCGGGCAAAACGGGTTCAACCGCCGGCACAGCCTCCACCGCTTCGGCGCGTTCGAGCAACGGGTTTTTCAGCAGCTCATCCTCGATGAACTGGCCGACTTCCAGGTTGGAACATTGCAGCAAATGGATTGCCTGACGCAGCTGCGGCGTCATCACCAGGGACTGTGAATGCCGCAGATCGAGACGAGGAGCAAAAGCCATGCTTCTAGGTTAGATCATACCTGCGCGTTGTCCACCGGTTTTTGGTCCGAAAACTGCATGGCAGAACAAAAGCCCGATAAAACGGCCGGCCCGTAACCGAAAAGTTACAGGCTGAATTTCTCGCCGAGATAGACGCGGCGCACGTCCTCATGCGCCACCACCGCCTCCGGCGCACCCTCCATCAACACCTGGCCGTCGTAGAGAATATAAGCCCGGTCGATGATCTCCAGCGTTTCCCGCACATTATGGTCGGTGATCAGCACGCCGAGGCCGCGATGCTTCAAATGCGACACGAGATCGCGGATCTCCCCCACGGCGATCGGGTCGATGCCGGCCAGCGGCTCGTCGAGCAGAATGTAATTGGGCGCGGTCGCCAGTGCGCGGGCGATTTCCACGCGCCGCCGTTCACCGCCGGACAAAGCCAGGGCCGGCGTGCGGCGCAGATGGCTGATGCTGAATTCCGCCAGCAAAGCGGTGAGCATGGCCTCGCGCTTATCACGATCAGGCTCGACCACATCCAAAGCGGCCATGATGTTCTGCTCGACATTGAGGCCGCGGAATACGCTCGCCTCCTGCGGCAGGTAGCCGATGCCTAAGCGCGCGCGGCGATACATCGGCAGGGCGGAAATCTCCGCGCCGTCGAGGACGATGTTGCCGCTATCCGGGGCGATCAACCCCACGATCATGTAAAACGTGGTGGTCTTGCCCGCGCCGTTCGGGCCGAGCAGCCCGACCGCTTCGCCGCGTTTCACCGAGAGCGAGACGTTGCGGACCACGGGGCGCTTTTTATACTGCTTGCCGAGCCCGGTCGCGTACAAGCCGCCTTGGCCTTCGATCACCCTCAAGCCGCTCATTTCGACGGCCTGGCCGTTGCCGCGCCGGGGGCTGGGGGAGCGGCGTTCGGCACGATGGTTCCCGCCACCTGACCGCCAGGGGCGGCGAGCAGCGTGGCGACGCCGGTTTTCATGTTCACGAGCGCGTCGTTCCCGGTCAGTTGATTGGGGCCGTGGATGACATGCACATCGCCGCCGAGCCGCGCCAGGCCGGTGGGCGGCAGATAGACCCCGCGATCGCCGGTCGCGGTGTCGGTGGTGGTGCGGACCACCACATGGCCGATCGCATCGACTTTTTGCAGCTGCCCCGCCTGGTCCAGCGGATCGGCGTTCTGGTCCGGGCGTGACGCCGGGCGCGGCGCGTTAGCCGCGGCGGGCGGCGCGAGATACCCGATCAGGGTGTCGGCGGCGATCGAGCGGCCGGTATCGGCCACGATCAGCGCGTCGCCGCGCGCCACCGCCATGCGTTTCTGCGCATAATATTCGAGCGCGTCCTTGGCGGTGATCACGTCATGCTGGGTCGTCAATTTCAAATGCTGGCCGGTCAGCACCAGGACCGCGTTGTCCAGGCTGTAGACCGCGTGATCGCCCCAGGCATTGTCGGTGGCGGTGTAGATGTGCACATCGCCGACCGCATCCAGCTCGTAGAGCTCATTACCGCCCTGATCCAGCGGATCGCCGTTATTGGTGCCGCCGGCGGTGCTGCTCGACGGCGTTGGCGCTGGAACCGGCTTGGCGCCGGGCGGCGCGGCCTTCTTGCGGTAATGCGCGATCAGCTCGTCGGCGGTGACGGTGACATTGCCGCGCACCGCCTTGGCATTGCCGGTGGCGGTCACGGTCTGCGCCTGCTGGTTCCACTGGATGCTTTGGCTGGCGTTGATCTGGATCGGCAGCGGCGGACCGCTTTGCTGGCTGCCGCTGAGATCGAGCGTCTGCGCCTGTGCCGGGCGCAGCAGCAGGGTGGCCAGAGCGAGGCCCCCGAAAAATGCAGCGGCCTGTTTCACTTGATCTGCGTCAGGACCAGCGTGGCCGGACCGTTGAAAGTGATCTCGGTGCCGCGATTGGCCAGGACGAACCCGTGATCGGCGTGCAGCGTGCCGAACGGCCCTTGCACGTCGGTCGGCTCGGTGCCATGCGCACTGCCGGTCTGCATGTTGATGGAAGCCTTGGTTGTGGTGACGGTGGTGCCGTCATTGCGATACAGCGTGACGTTGCCGTCCAGATTCAAGGTTTGGGATTTCTGGTTGAACAATCCGGTATTCGACCGCAGCTCCAGCCAAGAGCCGGATTTCAGGGTGATGTCGCCGACCGGCTGGGTGAGGGCGACGTTGTTGGCCCCTTGCTCGACGGCATTGCCGGCGGTGACGGTGAAGGGCTGCCCCTGCTGGTCCACCCCATGATAGCGCGCGCCCTGCATGCGCGATGCGTTGTCCGTCTGGGCGTTGCTGATGTGGTAGGTCACGCGGTCCTTGCCCCGTCCGGAATGCCAGGACGGGGCAAGCCCGAGCGCTACCAGCAGCGCCACGGCCGCCAGCGGGAGCAGTTTCTTGCCCCACGTCACCAACGCGCTGCGCCGGGCGATGGCCGCCAGGGTCGCCCGGTTGCGCCGGCGCAACCCGTCCAGCATATGGTCGCGGACGGCCGGGTTCATGCCAGCCCCGCGCGCAGCAGATCGTGGATATGCAGGATGCCCTGGATCATGCGCCTGTCGTCCACCACAAATAAGGCGGTAACAGGGCGGACATTGGTGTTCATTTCGCGCAAAGCCTCTTCGGCGAGCGCGTCGGGGCCGATGGTTTTGGGCGTCCGGTTCATAATGTCGGCCACCCGGCGGCCGAGCAGATCCGGCCCCATGGCGCGGCGCAAATCCCCATCGGTGACGATGCCGAGCAGATGTCCGGACTCATCGGCCACGCCGAGCGCGCCGAAGCGTTTCGCGGTCATGGTGATCAGCGCCTGATCCATGGTGATGGTGGGCGGCACCAGCGGCAATTCGTCGCCGCGATGCATCAGGTCGCGCACGCGCTTCAGCCGCGCGCCGAGCTTGCCGCCGGGATGAATGTCGCGGAAATCGCGCGCCGAAAATCCCCGCCGCGCCAGCAGCACCACGGCCAGCGCATCGCCCAGGGCCATCTGCATGGTGGTGCTGGTGGTCGGCGCCAGGCCGATCGGCCCGGCCTCCGGGGCCGGAGGCAGGATCAGCGGCATGGTGGCGGCGGTGGCGAGCGTGCTTTCCGCGACCGAGGTGATGCCGATCAACGGCAGGCCGATGCGGCTGGCATGCGCGACGATGGCGGCAAGTTCCATGGCCTCACCGGAATTGGACAGTGCGATCACCGCATCGCCGGCGATGATCATGCCCAGATCGCCGTGCGCGGCCTCGGCCGGGTGAACGAACAGAGCGGGCGTGCCGGTGGAGGCAAGGGTGGCGGCGATCTTGCGCGCCACATGGCCGGACTTGCCCATGCCGGTGACGACCACGCGGCCGGTCACGGCGAACAGCAGATCGACCGCGGCACAAAATTCCACGCCAAGTCCGGCGCCGAGCGCAGCCAGAGCCGCCGCTTCGGTCGCCAGAACATCACGGGCAATGGTCAAATCGAGTGCGCCTGCAGTCCCGTCCGTTCCGGCAGGCTTCAGCATGTTATCGCCGGTACTCATGACAGGGGTATGAACAGCGCCGCCGTTCCGGTCAACTGAGGGCTTGGCAACCCAGTGTAACCTGTGGCTTCGGGGGCACGCTTTCCGGCGTCAGTGCGCGAAGAGATCCGGCTCCGCATAGCCGAGCAGATCGAGCCGCGCCCGAGTCGGCAGGAAGGCATAGGCCGCCAAGGCAAGATCCAGCCGGTTCTCGCGCGCCAGCAAGGCTTCCAGCCGCGCCCAGATGGCGTGGAGATACAGCACGTCCGACGCGGCATAGGTCATCTGTTCCGGCGTCAGCTCCGGCGCGCCCCAATCGCTGGTCTGCTGCTGCTTGGAAATCTCGATTCCCGCCAGGTCGCGGCACAGCTCTTTCAGGCCATGGCGGTCAGTATAGGTGCGCACCAGTTTCGAGGCGATTTTCGTGCAGATCACCGGGCTCGTGACCACGCCCAGCCCGTTCAGCAAGGCGGCAACGTCGAAGCGCGCGAAATGGAACAGCTTGGTCACCGCCGGGTCGGCCAGCAGCGCTTTGAGATTGGGGCAGTCCGCGCCTTTGCCGCCCAGCGCCGGCGGGATGATCTGCACCAGATGCGCGGTGCCGTCGCCGGCCGAGAGCTGCACCAGGCACAACCGGTCGCGGCGTGGGTCGAGGCCCATCGTTTCGGTATCGACGGCAACCATGGAACCGAAATCGAGGCCTGCCGGCAGATCGTGCTTATGCAACTGGATCGCGCTCATGCCGGCCTCGGATTATCTGCTAGGGTGAGAAGGCGCGCCGCGGCGCGCCGAGAGAGGATGGTGCCCAGGAGAAGACTCGAACTTCCATGACCTTGCGATCGCTAGCACCTGAAGCTAGTGCGTCTACCAATTTCGCCACCTGGGCAGGTGTCTTTTCACTCATCCCGTCGCCCGATCTGCACCCCGCCGGAGCGGGCCGCGTCGTCATCGGGCGGCGTGGGGCGGGGCTTTACGCCTCTGAATTCGCGCCGTCAACTGTGGCTGAGATGCTTTTGGTCGTGCTCTTATAAAATTTTTCCGCCATCCTACAAATCTCTGAACAGGGGGCGAAAAATGTCGGGCGAGCGCAAGGTTGCGACAGTGTTCGGCGGGGCGGGGTTTATCGGGCGCTATATCGTGCAGCATCTCGCGGCCCGGGATTATGTGGTGCGCGTCGCGGTGCGCAACGTGCCGGGTGCGTCATTTTTGCAGACCATGGGACGGACCGGGCAGATCGTTCCGCTTTACGCGCCGCTCGGCGCGGAAGGGCAGATGGCGCGCGCCGTCGAGGGCGCGGCGCTGGTGGTGAACGCCACCGGACTATTGGCTGAAAGCCGCAAAGGGGATTTCGACCGAGTGCATGTCGATGGGGCAGGGCAGGTCGCCCGGCTCGCCGCCGGCGCCGGAGCCCGGCATCTCGTGCATCTCTCCGCCATCGGCGCCGACGCGGCGAGCCCGAGCTTGTATGGGCGCAGCAAGGCGGCCGGCGAAGCTTCGGTACGAGCCGCCTTTGCGCCGGCCGCGATTCTGCGCCCCTCCATCGTGTTCGGCGCCGAGGACAGTTTTTTCAACCGTTTCGCGGCGATGACATTGATCCTCCCGGTGCTGCCCATCGTCGGAGGGGCGACGAAATTCCAGCCGGTCTATGTCGGTGATGTCGCGCGTGCGGCGCTGGCGGCCGCAACGCCCCACGCGGCCGGACAAACTTTCGAGCTTGGCGGGCCTGACGTCAGGACGTTCCGACAACTCATTGACTATATGTTAAAAATTCTCGGGCGAAAGCGGATTGTGATCGATCTGCCGCCGCGCCTGGCGCAGTTTCAGGCGCAGATTCTGCAACATCTGCCCGGCAAATTGCTGACCACCGACCAGATCCGCATGCTCGAGCGCGACAACATCGTCTCACCCTGGGCGCCGGGACTCGCCGAGCTCGGCATCGTCCCGACGCCGATGGACCTGATCGTGCCCACCTATTTGAGCGCAAAATAGGTTATATTTTCTGTCCTAATAAAGAAGGCGGAAAATCCATCCTTGACCGCTCCGCACAAAAACCCCAAAAACTATGACAGCAATATTGTCTTAGTTGCCGTTTTTTGCTGGCCAAGCCGTCTAAACTGAGTTAAGAGCCCCCGACAACCCTGCGGGCAATTTTGTTGCGCAGCGAATGACTCTGTTCGACGAGGTGGGACATTATGGCTCAGCGCATGCTGCAATTCACGCATCTGCCCCAACAGACCCCGCAAAAACGCGACGCGGCGGAGCGCCGCGCCGATTTCGGCGAGATCTATGCCGGCTTCGACAAGCCGCATGCCGCGGCGCAGGCCAGCCGTTGCAGCCAGTGCGGCATTCCGTTCTGTTCCGTGCATTGCCCGCTCTCGAACAACATTCCCGATTGGCTGAAGCTGACAGCCGAGGGGCGGCTTGAGGAAGCTTATGAGCTCTCCGCCGCAACCAACACATTTCCCGAGATTTGCGGTCGTATCTGCCCGCAGGACCGGCTCTGCGAAGGCAATTGCGTCATCGAGAAGGGGTTCGAGAGCGTCACCATCGGCGCGGTGGAACGCTATATCACCGACACCGCGTTCGAGAATGGCTGGGTGAAGCCGGTCCGCGCGCAGGCCGAGCGGCCGCAGAGCGTCGGCATCATCGGCTCCGGCCCGGCCGGCCTCGCCGCCGCCGAGGCGCTGCGCCGCCATGGCTATAAAGTGACCGTCTATGACCGCCACGACCGGGTCGGCGGGCTGATGATCTACGGCATTCCCGGCTTCAAGCTCGAGAAAGAGATCGTCCTGCGTCGCTGGAAATGGCTCGAGGAAGGCGGGGTCGATTTCGTGCTGAACGCCGATATCGGCGGCGCGATCAGCTTCGCCTCCCTGCGCGAGAAGCATGACGCCGTGCTGGTCGCGACCGGCGTGTACAAGGCGCGCGAAATCGCCGGGCCCGGCGCCGGCCTGCCCGGCATCGTCCCGGCGCTGGATTACCTCGTCACCTCGAACCGCAAGGGGCTTGGGGACGCGGTGCCTGAATTCGATTCCGGCCGGCTCAACGCCGCGGGCAAGAACGTGGTGGTGATCGGCGGCGGAGACACGGCGATGGATTGCGTGCGCACCGCGGTCCGCCAGGGCGCGAAATCGGTGACCTGCCTGTACCGGCGCGACCGCCAGAACATGCCGGGCTCGCTCCGTGAGGTGAAGAACGCCGAGGATGAGGGCGTGGTGTTCACCTGGCTCGCCGCGCCCGAGGCATTTCTCGGCGACGAGACCGTCACCGGCGTGCGCGCGACGCGCATGCATCTCGGCCTGCCGGACGCTTCCGGCCGCCAATCGGTGGAGCCCATCGCCGGCAGTTCCTTCACGATCGCGGCCGATCTCGTCATCAAGGCTCTGGGCTTCGACCCGGAAGACATGCCGGGCGCCTTCAACCAGCCGGAACTCAAGCTCACCGGCTGGGGCACGCTGAAAGTGCATCCGAAAACCTTCATGACCAGCCTGCCCGGCGTGTTCGCCGCCGGCGACATCGTGCGGGGCGCGTCCCTCGTCGTCTGGGCAATCCGCGACGGGCGCGATGCCGCCACCGCCGTTCATGATTTCATTCAGGCGCAGAACCTGGCCCAGGCCGCGGAGTAATTCTCATGACCCACGAAACCGCTTCCGAATTCCTCGCCTCCTGGGCGCACAACACGGAACTCCTGAAGGACACTTACAATGCGGCGCAGGAGCATGATGCCTGCGGCGTCGGCCTGGTGGCAGCGCTCGACGGCAAGCAGCGCCGCGACGTGGTGCAGGCCGGCATCGATGCGCTGAAGGCGGTCTGGCATCGCGGCGCGGTGGATGCCGACGGCAAGACCGGCGACGGTGCGGGCATCCATATCGAAATTCCCCGCGATTTCTTCGCTGCCGAAGTGCGCCGCGGCGGCGACCGCCTGCGCGAAGGCCCGATCGCGGTCGGCATGGTGTTCCTGCCCAAGACCGATCTCTCCGCGCAGGAACGCTGCCGGCAGATCGTCGAGGCGGAGATCCTGAGCTTCGGCTATCGCATCTATGGCTGGCGCCAGGTGCCGATTCATTTCGAGTGCATCGGCGAGAAAGCCAACGCCACGCGCCCCGAGATCGAACAGATCATGATCTGGAGCCCGCGTGACCTGCCTGAGGACGTGTTCGAGCGCGAACTCTACATCATCCGCCGCAAGATCGAGAAGGCGGCGATCGCCGCGCAGATTCCGGAGCTTTATCTGTGCTCGCTGTCCTGCCGCTCGATCATCTATAAGGGCATGTTCCTGGCGGCGAATCTCGCGGATTTCTATCCCGACCTCAAGGATGAGCGGTTCGTCTCGCGCTTTGCGATTTACCACCAGCGCTATTCCACCAACACGTTTCCCACCTGGCGGCTGGCGCAGCCCTTCCGCATGCTGGCGCATAACGGCGAGATCAACACCGTTGCCGGCAACATTAACTGGATGCAGAGCCACGAAACGCGGCTCGCCGCCGAGGGACTCGACGATTTCCTCGATTACGTGAAGCCGGTGGTGCAGGCCGGCGGTTCCGACACGGCGTCGCTGGACAATGTGTTCGAGCTGCTGGTGCGCGCCGGGCGCGACGCGCCGATGGCCAAGACGCTGATGATCCCGCCCTCGATCGGCAGCGACGCGACCATGCCGAAGGCGCATCGCGATCTGTTCCTGTACTGCAACGCGGTGATGGAGCCGTGGGACGGGCCGGCGGCAATCGCCGCCACCGATGGCCGCTTCGTCATTGCCGGGCTCGACCGCAACGGGTTGCGCCCGCTGCGCTACTCGGTCACCACGCAGGGCCTGCTGATCGTCGGCTCCGAAGCCGGCATGGTGAAGTTCGACGAGGACACCATCGTCGAGAAGGGGCATGTGGGGCCGGGCCAGACCATCGGCGTCGATCTCGACGCGGCCAAATTCTATCACGACCAGGATATGAAAGACATGCTGGCGGCGCGCCAGGAGTTCGGCGCCTGGGTGAAGCGCATCGCGGTGATCGACCATATCGTGAAGACCGACGCGCCGGAGCCGGTGTTGTACGACGCCGAGGCGCTGCGCCGCCGCCAGCGCGCGGTCGGCTACACGATGGAAGAGCTGGAATTGCTGCTGCATCCGATGGTCGAGGATGCCAACGAGGCGGTCGGCTCGATGGGCGACGACACGCCGCTCGCCGTGCTGTCGCAGAAATATCGCGGCCTGCACCATTTCTTCCGCCAGAGCTTCTCCCAGGTTACCAATCCCGCCATCGACAGCCTGCGCGAAGCCCGCGTGATGACGCTGAAGACGCGGCTCGGCAATCTCGGCAACGTGCTGGATGAAGATTCCGAGCAATGCGATCTGCTGCAGCTCGACAGCCCGGTTTTGTCCACCGCCGAGTTCGAGGCGATGCGCCGCACGATGGGCAAGAATGCCTGCGTCGTCGACTGCACCTTCAAGGTGGCGAACGGCGAGGGCGGCCTGCGCCGCGCGCTTGAGCGCATCCGTCGCGAGGCGGAGGAAGGCGTGCGCATCGGCTGCACCCATGTGATCCTGACCGACGAGGCGATGGGGCCTGAGCGCGCGCCGATCCCGATGATCCTCGCCACCGGGGCCGTGCACACGCATCTGGTGCGCCAGTCCCTGCGCACTTTCACCAGCCTGAACGTGCGCACCGCGGAATGCATGGATGTGCATTATTTCGCCGTGTTGGTCGGCGTGGGCGCCACCACCATCAATGCCTATCTCGCGCAGGAAAGCATCGCCGACCGCCATGCACGCGGCCTGTTCGGCAAACTGTCGCTGAAGGACTGCGTCGGCCGCTACAAGAAGGCGGTGGATAAGGGCCTGCTCAAGGTAATGAGCAAGCTCGGCATTTCCGTGCTCTCCTCGTATCGCGGCGGCTATAATTTCGAGGCGATCGGTCTGTCGCGCACCCTGGTGGGCGAGTTCTTCCCCGGCATGGCCTCGCGCATCTCCGGCATCGGCCTGCCCGGCATCGCGCAGAAGGTGCTGGAGCAGCACAGACTGGCCTGGGGCGGCAATGTGGTACCGCTGGACATCGGCGGCATGTACCGCATGCGCCGCGCCGGCGAGACGCACGCGTTCGACGATAACGCGATCCATCTGCTACAAAGCGCCGTCGCCTCCAACAGCTTCCAGATGTACAAGCGTTATGCGGAGATGGTGCGCAAGCAGCCGCCCGTGGCGCTGCGCGACCTGCTGGATTTCCGCAGCGCGAACCGCACGCCGATTTCGGTCGACGAGGTCGAGAGCATCACCGAAATCCGCAAGCGGCTGATCGCCCCCGGCATCTCGCTCGGCGCACTGAGCCCGGAGGCGCACGAGACGCTCTCGATCGCCATGAACCGCATCGGCGCCCGCTCCGATTCCGGTGAAGGCGGCGAGGACCCGGCACGTTCCGAGCCGCGCCCGAACGGCGACAATGCCGCTTCGGCGATCAAGCAGATCGCTTCCGGCCGATTCGGCGTGACGGCGGAATATCTCAACAACTGCAAAGAGATCGAGATCAAGGTCGCCCAGGGCGCGAAACCGGGCGAGGGCGGCCAGTTGCCGGGCTTCAAGGTGACCGCGCTGATCGCGAAGCTGCGCCATTCCACGCCGGGGGTCACGCTGATCTCCCCGCCGCCACATCACGACATCTACTCGATCGAGGACCTGGCGCAGCTGATCTACGACCTCAAGCAGATCAACCCGCGCGCCACGGTCTGCGTGAAACTGGTCTCGCGCTCCGGCATCGGCACCATCGCGGCCGGTGTGGCGAAGGCGAAGGCCGATGCGATCCTGATCTCCGGTCATGTCGGCGGCACCGGCGCCTCGCCGCAGAGCTCCGTGAAATATGCCGGCATGCCGTGGGAGCTGGGTCTCTCCGAGTCGCATCAGGTGCTGATGCTCAACCGGCTGCGCCATACCGTGAAGCTGCGCACCGATGGCGGCATCAAGACCGGCCGCGACGTGGTGATCGCCGCCATGCTGGGCGCCGAGGAATTCGGCATCGGCACCGCCTCGCTGGTGGCGATGGGGTGCATTATGGTCCGGCAATGCCACTCCAACACCTGCCCGGTGGGCGTGTGCACGCAGGATGAAGAACTGCGCAAGAAATTCGACGGCTCGCCGGAGAAGGTGATCAACCTATTCTCCTTCATCGCCGACGACGTGCGCGGCATTCTCGCCTCGCTCGGGTTCCGCTCGCTGGCTGAGGTGATCGGCCGCACCGACCTGCTGCACCAGGTCAGCCGCGGCGCGGATTATCTGGACGATCTCGATCTCAACCCGATCCTCGTTCAGGCCGATCCCGGTCCGTATGCGCGCTACTGCACGCTGGAAGGCCGCAATGAAGTGCCCGAGACGCTGGATGCGCAAATGATCGAGGATGCCGCACCGTTCTTCGCCAATGGCGAGAAGATGCAGTTGCAATATGCCATCCGCAACACGCATCGGGCGATCGGCACCAAATTCTCGTCGCAGATCGTCGCCAAGTACCGCAAGGCGAAGCTGCAGCCGAACCATGTGACGGTGCGGCTGCGCGGCTCCGCCGGCCAGTCGCTCGGCGCGTTCGCCGTGCAGGGGCTGAAGCTGGAAGTGTTCGGCGACGCCAACGACTATGTCGGCAAGGGGCTGTCCGGCGCCACCATCGTGGTGCGGCCGGTGCCGTCCTCGAAGCTGAAGAGCAACGAGAACACGATCATCGGCAACACCGTCCTCTACGGCGCGACCTCCGGCGCGCTGTTCGCGGCCGGTCGGGCCGGCGAGCGCTTCGCCGTGCGTAATTCCGGCGCGGTCACGGT
Source organism: Acidocella sp. (assembly GCF_035535915.1). Taxonomy (GTDB): domain Bacteria; phylum Pseudomonadota; class Alphaproteobacteria; order Acetobacterales; family Acetobacteraceae; genus Acidocella. The sequence continues at coordinate 38,436 of NZ_DATLPB010000017.1, read as the reverse complement.
GGTCGAGGGCATCGGTTCCAATGGCTGCGAATACATGACCGGCGGCACGGTGGTGGTGCTGGGCGAAGTCGGCGACAATTTCGGCGCCGGCTTCACCGGCGGCGTCGCGTTCGTTTACGATCCGGAGCGGAAATTCGAGCTGCGGGTAAATCCGGATACGGTGCTGTGGCAACGTGTCGCCACCCCGTATTGGGAAGAGACGCTGAAAACCCTGGTCCAACGGCACGCGACCGAGACAGAAAGCCGCTATGCCGCCACCATGCTGAATGACTGGGAGCGCGCGCTGCCGCATTTCTGGCAGATCGTGCCGAAGGAATATGTTAACTATCTGGCAGCGCCGCTGAGCGAGGACAAAGCGGAAATCCGCGCCTGAGTGAAATAAGGAAGGCGAGGCTACTTTTTGTGAACAAAAAGTAGCAAAAAAACTTTGTTACGCTGGGCCGTGCTGGTTTCACCGCCACCGGCCTAGTTTCAGAGAAGTTTTTGCGCCGCTTTTTTCAAAAAGCGGCCGCTTTCTTCCTCTTCATGCAAAAGAGCGGTCTCACTTTCAGTGAAACCGCTCTTTTGGCATAAGGCGCCTATGCGAATCCTGTACCATCTGCCGCTCTCGCCCTATGCGCGCAAAGTTCGTCTGGTTCTGGCGGAAAAGCGCCTGCCCTTCGAACTGCGCGTGGAGAAAGTCTGGGAGCGGCGCCCGGAATATCTGGAAATGAATCCGGCTTGCACGGTGCCGACTCTGGTCGACACCAACGGCCTGGTCATTCCGGACTCGAATGCAATCTGCGAATATCTCGACGAGGCCTATCCCGACACGGCGCTGCTCGGCCGCACCATCGCCGAACGGGTGGAGACGCGCCGGCTGGTTGCCTGGTTCGACCAGAAATTCGCCGCCGAGGTGGCGCATAATCTGCTCTGGGAAAAGACCATGAAGCAGATGTTCGGGCTGGGTGCGCCGGATGGCGGCGCGCTGCGGGCGGGTTATACCAACCTCAAGCAGCACATGCTGTATATCGACTGGCTGACCGAACATCGGCAATGGATCGCCGGGACGCAGCTCTCGCTCGCGGATTTCGCCGCCGCTGCGATGATCTCCTCGATCGATTTCATCGGCGACATCGACTGGTCGGTCGCGCCGGCAGCCAAGGACTGGTACGCGCGCATGAAATCCCGGCCATCTTTCCGCTCGGTCCTGTCCGACCGCGTGAACGGCATGGCCCCGCCGCCGCACTACGCCGATCTGGATTTTTAAGAAAGGAAGCAGCCGCTTTTTAAAAAAAGCGGCGCAAAAATTTCTTTCATGCTGGGCCTGAGGCTATGTCAGCGCCAACACCCATGACCCAGCACAATAAAAGTTTTTTGCTTCTTTTTTTCAAAAAAGAAGCGCTTCCTTGCCTTGTTGTGCCTGCCAGGGAGACCAGCCTTGCCTGACCTGTTGATTTTCGGTTGCGGCTATTCGGGAACCGCCGTCGCGCGGGCCGCGCGTGATGCCGGCTTCACCGTGACCGTGACCGCGCGTGAACCCGCCCTGAAAAGGCCGGGGCAGGGCATCCAGGTCATCCCCTTCGACGCTGCGGTAAGCGCCATCGCCAGGGCCACGCATCTGCTCGCCACCGCTGCGCCGGGGGAGGCGGGCGACCCGGTGCTGGCGCGTTATGAGGGCGCCATCCGCGCCGCCGGGAACCTGCGCTGGATCGGCTATTTCTCGACCACCGGCGTTTATGGCGATCAAGGCGGGGGCTGGGTCGATGAGGATTCGCCACCCGCCCCAGGTTCCGAGCGCACAAGCCGCCGCGTCCAGGCCGAGGCGGCCTGGCGGAATTTTCCCGTTGCCGTCGATATTATTCGCCTTGCGGGCATTTACGGGCCCGGCCGCTCGATGTTCGACGATCTGCGCGCGGGCGCGGCGCGGCGCGTGGTGAAGCCAGGCCATGTCTTCGGCCGCATCCACCGCGAAGACATCGCGCATGGCGTGCTGGTGGCGATGCAGCGCAACGCCCCGCCCGGCGTGCAGATTTTCAATTTCTGCGACGACGAGCCGGCTGCCAGTGCCTACGTGGTGGTGGAGGCGGCGAGGCTCCTCGGAGTCGCCCCGCCGGATCCGGTGCCTTACGCCGAGGCGGTGAAAACCATGTCGCCCATGGCGCTGAGTTTCTGGTCGGAGAATCGCAAGGTCGCCAGCGCCAAGACCAAGCAACGGCTAGGCCTGACCTGGCGTTATCCTACCTATCGGGAAGGCCTGCGGGCGATTCTGGAGGCCGAAGCGCAGCGTGACGCCCCCTGATCCTTGCGGCGCGTCCGCCGCCGTTCAGGGGCGCGAGAAAAAGACGTAGCGCGCAGAATAGGGCATTTTCACGGTCACGCCCTGATTGGCCGCCGTGCAGGCCTGGCTGGGCGTGCCGCCGCCCTCTGTATCGGTCCGCGTCACCGCTCGGACCCGGGCAAACATCCCTTGTCCGTGTTCGGAGATGATGCGCAGCACCAGCCAAGGCGCGTTGGCAGGGCCTTCGGGCGAAGCATTGGCGACAAGGACTTTGCCGGTGATTTCACTGCCGTCATTGGCCTGCCAGCTTGGCCCATAGAAATGCCGCGCGACGATCTTTCCACTGGAATCGTACATATGCGCATCGGGTCCCAGCAATTGCCAGGAAGGCGCAGCGCCATTCGCCTCGCAACGATACACCTGGGTGCCGCGGCCCGTATATTCCTGGGCCAAGGGCGGTGCTGCCGCTGCGGCCCCTGCCACAAAAACAAGCCCCAGGGCGAGAAATGATGTGTGTCGTTGCATAGTCTTACCTTCTCTCATTCGTTAGACTTCAGTGAAGAAAGCGGCGCAAAAACTTTTTGTTATGCTAGGTTATGGGCATTGTCGCTGACATTGCCCATGGCCCAGTTTAAAAAAGTTTTTTGCTTCTTTTTTTCAAAAAAGAAGCGCTTCCTTTCTTATCCAAGCAGCGCACTCACGGTCTGCTCCAGCAACCGCAAATCCGCCTCGCGAGAGAGGCGATGGTCTCCATCCTTCACGAAGATCAGCCGCACATCCGGGGTCTCGAGTCGCTCGGCCAGGCGCAGGCTCAACTCCCACGGCACATCCGGATCCTGCATTCCGTGCAGAATATGGACCGGGCAGGCGATGGGGATGGGCGCGTTGAGCAGCAGGTGATCAGCGCCATCGGTGAGCAGTTTGGCGGTGATCGGCGTCGGTGCGCCATATTGGCTGGGGGCAAGAAACAGCCCGTCGCGGGCGAGCGCCTCATGCTCGGCCGGGCTCAACCCCGACTTCATCAGCAGTTCGGTGAAATCCGGGGCAGGGGCGATCAGCAGCAGCGCGGTCACGCGAGTCCCCAGCGCCCGGGCGAGCAGCAACGCGATCCAGCCGCCCATCGAGGAGCCGACCAGCAGAATCTCCCGGCCCGGTACCACGGTCTCGATCACGTGAGTCGCATCCGCCGTCCAGTCTCCGATACAGCCCTCGGTGAAGGAACCGCCGGAGGCGCCGTGGCCGGAATAATCGAAGCGCAGCATCGCCTGGCCCCGCGCCTTGGCCTGCGCCCAGAGTCGCATGGCCTTGGTGCCGCCCATGTCGGAGGCAAAGCCGGGGCAGAACACCACCACCGGGCCGTGTCCTTCGAGCCACTCATATTCCAGCGCCACATCCGGCACGCGATAGGTCTTCACATCAATCTCCCCTGCCAAGCAAATACGTGATAGCGCCCCCGCCATGATTGAGCGACCCATCACGATTCTCCACGTGCTGCCGAAACTCGACACCGGCGGCGCCGAGCGGGTGGTGATCGAGATTTCCGAGGCGATCCATGCCACCGGCCACAAGGTGCTGATCGCGTGCGCGGGCGGCCCGCTCAGCGCCGTGGCACGGCGCGCGGGCGCGGAAATCATTGAAATGCCCTTGGACACGAAATCGCCGTTCAAGATGCGCCGCAATGCCAAACGGCTGAAAAAGCTCATCGCCGAGCGCGACGTTCAATTGGTGCATGCCCATTCCCGCGCCCCGGCCTGGTCCGCCTGGTGGGCGACGCAGGCCACCGGTACCCCCTTCGTCACCACCTATCACGGCAGCTATGGCGAAAAATCCGTGCTGAAGCGGCGCTACAATTCGGTGATGGCGAAAGGCGACCGGGTGATCGCGGTGAGCGATTTCATCGCCGGACTGATCCGCACCCGGTACGGCACCGCGGAAGAGAAATTGCGCGTCATTCATGGCGGCGTGAATCTGGGCAAATTCGATCCCGGCACGATGGTCGCCGAGGTGCTGTACCGGGTGGCGCGGAACTGGGCGGTCGACCTCGTCGAACCGGTGATCTTGCTTCCCGGCCGGCTGACCTCCTGGAAGGGCCAGAAGATTCTCATCCAGGCGCTGGCGCGCATGAAGCACCGCGATGCGGTGGCGATTTTTGTCGGCAGCGCGCAAGGCCGCCTCGACTATGTCGGCGAACTGGTGGCCCTGGCGGAACGGCTCGGCGTCGAGCAGCGGGTGCGGCTGGTCGGCCATACCGAGGATATCCCGGCGGCGATGATGCTGGCCGACGTGGTGGTGAACGCCTCCACCGCCCCCGAGGCGTTCGGCCGCACCATCGTCGAAGCGCAGGCCATGGGGCGGATCGTGGTCGCCACCGACCATGGCGGGGCAAGCGAGACCATCATCGCCGGCGAGACCGGCTTTCTGGTCCCGCCGGGAGACCCGGCTGCCCTGGCCGCCATTCTCGACGCCGCTTTGGATATGCCGGCCGACGACCGTGTGCTGTGGGGGCAACGGGCCCGCGCGCACGTGGCAGACCATTATTCGGTGGCGGCGATGCAGAATGCGGTGCTCGACGTCTATGCGGAGCTGCTGACATGAAAAAGGCCGATGCCAGCTGGAGCCCGCCGTCCCGGCGCGGGCGGATGGAAATCCTCGTCATCAAGCTCAGCGCCTTGGGGGATTTCGTGCTGGCCCTTCCCGCCATGGCGGCGATCCGCGCCGCGCACGCCCAGGCGCGGATCACTTTGCTCACCACCGCCCCCTTCGTGCCGCTGGCCTTGGCGTCAGGCTGGTTCGACCACGTGGAAATCGACCGAAGGCCGAAACTCTGGAATATCCCGGGCCTGCTGCACCTGCGGCGGCAATTGAGCGGCTTCGACCTGGTTTACGACCTGCAAACATCGGGGCGCAGCTCACGTTATTTCGCCCTGGCCGGGAGGCCGGCCTGGTCGGGCATCGCCAAGGGCTGTTCCCTGCCGCACGCCGACCCCGACCGCGTGTTCCAGCACTCGCGCGAGCGGCTGGAGGGCCAATTGCACGATGCCGGGATTTTCACGCTGCCGGTGCCAGACCTCTCCTGGGCCAAGGCCAACATCGCCAAATTCAACCTGCCGGAGCGCTACGCGGTGCTGGTGCCGGGCGCAGCACCGCACCGGCCGGAAAAACGCTGGCCGGCGCAGAATTTCGCGACCCTGGCGCAAAGTCTCGACATGCCGGTTGCCGTGGTCGGCGGGACGCCCGAGGAGCGGAAAATGGCGGCGGAAATCGGCGGCATCGACCTCACCGGCCGGACCAGCCTGCTGGAACTCGCCGCGGTCATGGCGCATGCGCAACTGGCGATCGGCAACGATACCGGGCCGATGCACCTGGCCGCCGCCTTGGGCACAAAATCGGTCGTGCTGTTCTCCGGCGCCAGCGACCCGAAACTGACCGCCCCGCGCTATCCCGATGGCGGCTGGCCGGTGATCCTGCGCGCGCCCCATCTGGCGGACTTGCCGGTTGCGCAAGTCCGCGCCGCCCTGCCATAACGCCCGGACATTATATCACCCTGAAGAGAGACCAATGCCTGCAATCACTCTGCCCGACGGCTCCATCCGCTCTTTCGACGGCGCGGTCACGGGCACGACCATTGCCGCCGCCATTGGCCCGGGCCTGGCGCGCGCGGCCCTGGCCATAGAAGTGAACGGGCAGTTGCAGGACCTTTCCCGCGAGATTGCCGAGGACGCCAAGGTTAAATTCGTCACCCGCAAGGACGAGGAGGCACTGACCCTCATCCGCCACGACGCGGCGCATGTGCTCGCCGAGGCGGTTCAGGCGCTCTATCCCGGCACGCAGGTAACCATTGGCCCGGCCATCGAGAACGGCTTCTATTACGATTTTTACCGCAACGAACCGTTCACGCCGGCCGAGTTGCCGGCCATCGAAGCGAAGATGAAGGAAATCATCGCCGCCAACGCGCCCTTTACCCGCGAGGAATGGGACCGCGACGACGCCATTGCATTTTTCGAAAGGCGCGGCGAGCGTTTCAAGGCTGAGCTGATCCGCGATTTGCCGCCTTCAGAGACCATCACCATTTATCGCCAGGGCGAGTGGCTCGATCTGTGCCGCGGGCCGCATATGCGCGGCACCGGAGATATCGGCTCCGCCTTCAAGCTGCAAAAAACCGCCGGCGCCTATTGGCGCGGCGACCACCGCAACCCGATGCTGAGCCGCATCTACGGCACCGCCTGGCGCGACCAGAAAGAGCTGGACGCCTATCTGCACCAGCTCGAGGAAGCGGAACGCCGCGACCATCGCCGCATCGGCAAGGAGATGGATCTGTTCCATATCCAGGAAGAGGCGGTCGGTTCGATCTTCTGGCACCCCAATGGCTGGAAGCTCTACCGCACGGTCGAAGCCTATATCCGTCGCCGCCTGGAGCAGTCCGGTTATGAGGAGGTGCGCACGCCGCAACTCGTCGACCGCCGCCTCTGGGAAGCGTCCGGCCACTGGGACAAATATCGCAAGAACATGTTCATCGCCGAGGTGGTGGAGGAAGAGACGACGCTGGCGCTGAAACCGATGAACTGCCCCGGCCATGTGCAGATTTTCAACCAGGGACTGCGCTCCTACCGGCAATTGCCGCTGCGTCTGGCCGAGTTCGGCGCCTGCCACCGCTATGAACCGTCCGGCGCGTTGCACGGCATCATGCGCGTGCGCGCCTTCACGCAGGACGACGCGCATATCTTCTGCACCGAGGATCAGGTCGCCGACGAGACGGTGCGCTTCGTCGCGCTGCTGGAATCCGTCTACAAGGATTTCGGCTTCGAGAGTTTCGCTGTGAAATTCTCCGACCGTCCCGAAGAGCGCGCCGGCTCCGACGAGGTGTGGGACCGCGCCGAGGGCGCCCTGAAAGCTGCCTGCGAGATCGCCGGCGTCAGCTATACGCTGAATCCCGGAGAGGGGGCCTTCTACGGGCCGAAGCTGGAATTCGTGTTGCGTGATGCGATTGGCCGCGACTGGCAATGCGGCACGTTGCAGGTGGATTTCGTGCTGCCGGAACGTCTCGGCGCCGAATACGTCACGAGCGATTCCTCGCGCGCACGTCCGGTGATGCTGCATCGTGCCATCATTGGCAGTTTCGAACGGTTTCTCGGTATTCTCATTGAGCAATATGCCGGGCGCTTCCCGCTCTGGCTGGCGCCGGTGCAGGCCGTCGTGGCGACGATCGTCTCGGACGCCGATGAGTATGCGGCCGAGGTGGCCGAGGCCCTGCACGCCGCCGGGCTCACCGCCGAGCTCGACGTGTCCAACCAGAAAATCCAGGCCAAGATCCGCGAGCACAGCCTGCATCATGTGCCGAACATTCTGGTGGTCGGTCGCAAAGAGGCCGAGGAGCGCACCGTGGCGATTCGCCGGCTCGGCGGCGCGACGCAGGAGGTTCTGCCCTTGGCCGAGGCCGTGGCGCTGCTGAAGCAGGAAGCGACCCCACCCGATCTGCGCCATTGATGCATCAGGAAAGCCTGCGAACCCCTGGTTCCCCGGCATCATGCCGGGGGCAGCGCCAGGGCTTTTGACTGCCATGCATCGAGATGATTGCAATTACGGTTGATTTTCGACTAAGCGAGATACCCTCAAACGTTCACAGGAGATTTTCCATAGCCAGACCGCCAGCACCACCCACGCCGCCGCTTCGTGAAGGGCCACGGGTCAATGATGAAATCCGCATTCCACAGGTCCGCCTGATCGACCAGAACGGCGAAATGCAGGGGGTGGTCGCCACCCGCGATGCCATTTCTCGGGCCTTCGCCCTTGGCCTCGACCTCGTCGAGATCAGCCCGAACGCCGAACCGCCGGTCGCGAAAATCCTCGATTACGGCAAGTTCAAATACGAACAGCAGAAAAAGCGCAACGAGGCGCGCAAGAAGCAGAAGGTCGTCGAGATCAAGGAAGTGAAGGTTCGCCCGAACATCGATGAGAACGACTACCAGGTGAAGCTGCGCGCCATGAAGACCTTTGTCGGCGAGGGTGACAAGGTGAAGGTCACGCTGCGCTTCCGGGGCCGCGAAATGGCCCACCAGGAGCTGGGCGTGAAAGTGCTCGAGCGGATCCGTGCCGACATGGAAGTGGAAACCAAGGTCGAGCAGATGCCGAAAATGGAAAACCGACAGATGGTGATGGTGCTGGCGCCGCGCTAAAGGAAGAAAGTAGCCGCTTTTTGAAAAAAGCGGCGCAAAAACTTTTGTTTACTTTGGGCCGGTGGCGGTGAAACCAGCACGGCCCAAAGTAAACAAAGTTTTTTTGCTACTTTTTGTTCACAAAAAGTAGCGCTTACTTCCTCTGGAGTGGCTATGAACTCACTCGAACAATTCGCCGCCGAAAAACTCAGCGCGCTCGAGCGGCGCGCGTTGCGGCGGCAATTGCAGGTTACCTCCCGCGCGCGGCATCCTTTGGTCGAGCGTGGGGAGAAAACCCTGATTTCCTTCTCCTGCAACGATTATCTCAGCCTTTCGGTGCACCCTGCCGTCATCGAGGCCGCCGTGGAGGCGACGCGGCTTTATGGCGTCGGCGCCGGGGCTTCGCGCCTGGTCACCGGCAACCACCCACTCTATGCCGCGCTCGAGGCGCGTTTGGCGGCCGCCAAGGGCACCGAGGACTCGATGGTGTTCGGGGCCGGCTATCTCGCCAATAGCGGCATCATCCCGGCGCTGATCGGCCAGGCGGATGCGATATTCGTCGATGAGCTGGCCCATGCCTGCATCTGGGCCGGCGCCAAGCTTTCCGCCGCCAAGACGATTATTTTCCGCCATAACGACATGGCGCATCTGGCCGAATTGCTGGCCGTGCACCGGCGCGATCACGAACGGGTGATGATCGCCACCGACACAGTGTTTTCCATGGATGGCGATCTGGCGCCGGTGGCCGTGCTGGCCGATCTGGCCGAAGCGCATGATGCCTGGCTGATGACCGACGACGCGCATGGCCTCGGCGTAGTGCCGAAGCCGGAAGGGGCGGGGCGTGTGCCCTTGCAGATGGGCACGCTCTCGAAAGCCATCGGCGCCTATGGTGGCTATATCTGCGCCAGCGAAAATGTCGTGGCGCTTTTGCGCAACCGCGCGCGCAGTTTCGTCTACACCACCGGCCTGCCGCCCGGCACCGTGGCGGCGGCGATCGCGGCGCTTGATTTCATCGCCGCCAATCCAGGTTACGCGGCACGGCCTTTGGCGCTGGCCGGGCGCTTCACGGCGGCGCTGGGCCTGCCGGAGGCAACCAGCCCGATCGTGCCGCTGATCGTCGGCGGCGCGGCCGAGGCGCTGAATATCTCGGAACAACTACAGGCGGCGGGATTTCTTGTGACCGCCATCCGCCCGCCGACCGTGCCGGAAGGCACGGCGCGGCTGCGTTTCACCTTCACCGCGGCGCACCAGGAGGACGATCTCGACCGCCTGGCCGCCACGGTGAAAAAGCTCCTTACTCCACGGCCTTAGCGGCTTCCGGCTCCGGCCGCGCCATGCGCGGGCGGCCGCGGGGGCGCGGCGTGCGCGGCGCGGGGGCTTCGGGCGCTGCCTCGGTCGCGGCCGGCGGTGCGGGGGACTCTTCCGCCGGGGGCGCGGTGCGCGCGATGGGAATGGCCCGCGCCGCCACTTCGGGGGCGGGAGGCGAGGCGATCAGCGTGCCGGGCAGAACGGGCTGCTCGCCCAGGCCGGCCGGTTCGGCGGTCGCCGCCGCCAGTTCGGCTTCCAGCGCCATGCTGATATCGATGCGCGGATCGATCACGCTTTCCGGGCGGAAGCGGGGGTCGTTGCGTTCCGGCCGATCAGGGCGCTGGCGCGGCTCGAAGCGGCGGTTTTCACGGTGGTCCCGATTGTCCCGGTTCTCGCCGCGGAATTCCTGCTGCGGCCGCGCCTCGCCGCCTTCCTGCGGCTCGCCCTGCGACTCGCGGCGATGCTCGTTGTTATGCCCCGGGTTCTGGCCGAAGCCGCGCTCCTGCCCGGGCGCCTGCTGCCCGCCCGGCGGGTTCTGCACGCCCTGAGCCTGATTGATGGCGCTGATGATGCGGAAATAATGCTCGGCGTGCTGGTAATACGCCTCGCCGGTCACGCGGTCGCCATTGCTGAAAGCGTCGCGGGCCAGCTGCTGATATTTATCGTAGAGCTGCTGGGCGGTGCCGCGCACACGCATTTCCGGACCGGAACTGTCGAACACGTGGTTGCGGTTCAGCGGGATGCCGTTCTGTTGGTTGCGAAACCCACCGCCACCACCGCCGCCACCACCATTCGGGCGATGGTTGCGACCACGCATGCGCTTCATGTTCATTGTTTCTCGTCTATCCTCTAAGATTGCTTTGCGCGGCGGGGTGCACCTGCACCGCCAAACCCAAGCTGGTCTCGACCAATGCCGAGACGCGGCTAATTCGCCCGCGTCATGTGCTTAACCCGATATTCGCGTTCTGCCAATGGCCTATTTACAACGGGTGAGAACGGCCGCCCGCTCGATGCCATCGAGAGACCGCCGCGTGGCGCAGGAAAATCCAGCTGCCGACGCCATTGACCCTACCGATATGGCCTGCCCGGCGCCGAGTTCAAGGACCGCCAACCCGTTTGGCGCGAGCAAACGGGGCAGGGCGGCGATGATGGCGCGATAAGCCTCCAACCCGTCGGCCCCACCTTCCAAGGCGGAAAGCGGCTCATAGCGTGCCACTTCCGGCATCAGCCCCGCAATGTCCGCCGCCTCGATATAAGGCGGGTTGGACAGCACCAGATCGAATTTTTGCGCCAGGGCCTCGGCCCAGTCGCCGGCCAGAAACGCCGCCCGGCCTTCCATGCCCAAAGCCGCCGCATTGGCCCGCGCCAACGTCGCCGCCTGCCAGGAGCGATCGACCCCAACCCCGAAGGCCTGGGGAAATTCGTGCAGGGTGGCGAGGAGCAGGCAACCGGTTCCGGTACCTAGATCGAGCATTGTTCGCGGGCTTATGCCGGCGCCGAGCACCGCTTCGATCAGGGTTTCGCTATCGGGCCGGGGGATCAGGGTCGCCGGCGAGACGGCGAAATCCAGCCCCCAGAATTCGCGATGGCCGAGAATATAGGCCATCGGCTCGCGCGCCTCGCGCCGGCGCAGCAGCGGCGTGAATTTCGCCTCATCCACCTCGTCCAGCGCCAACAGACCGGCGGCGCTCACGCCCTCGGCCGCGGCGAGCAGGATGCGGGCCTCGCGCCGCGCTTCCTCGATCCCCGCCGCCGCCAGTTGCCGGGCGATCTGCGCCAGTGCGGCCTGCGTGGCGATCAAGTCTCCGCCGCCAGCCGCGCCGCCTGGTCCTCGGCGATCAGCGCGTCGATGATCTCGTCCATTTCGCCCAGCATCACCCGGTCGATCTTGTGCAGCGTGAGATTGATGCGGTGGTCCGTCACCCGTCCTTGCGGGAAGTTATAGGTGCGAATGCGCTCGGAACGGTCGCCGGTGCCGACTTGCGATTTGCGATCGGCCGCGCGCGTGGCGTTCAGGCTCGAGCGCTGCAGCTCATACATGCGCGAGCGCAAAATCTTCATCGCCTTGGCGCGGTTCTTGTGCTGACTGCGCTCTTCCTGCATCGCCACCACGATGCCGGTGGGAATATGCGTGATGCGCACGGCGGATTCCGTCTTGTTCACGTGCTGACCGCCGGCGCCGGAGGCGCGGTACACGTCGATGCGCAGATCCGCTTCATTCACCGCCACGTCCACCTCTTCCGCCTCGGGCAGCACCGCGACGGTGACGGTGGACGTATGGATGCGCCCCTGCGTCTCGGTCGCCGGCACGCGCTGCACGCGATGCACGCCGGATTCGAATTTCAGCTTGGCGAACACCGACTTGCCGGTGATTTCCGCGATGCCTTCCTTCAGGCCGCCCAGCTCGCTCTCGCCATATTCCAGAACCTCGAAGCGCCAGCCATGCAGGCCGGCATATTTCTGGTAGGCCTGGAACAATTCCGCCGCGAACAGCCCGGCCTCATCGCCGCCGGCCGCCGGGCGGATTTCCAAAATCGCCGAACGGTCATCCGCCTCGTCTTTCGGCAGCAAAGCCAGGCGCACCGACATTTCGAGATCCGGCAGGCTCTGCTTCAGGCTTTCCAGTTCCGCGGCGGCCAGTTCCTTCATTTCCGGGTCCGCGAGCATCGCCTCGGCATCGCGGCGCGCCTGCTCGGCCGCGCGCAATTCCGTAACCCGCGCCTCGATCGGCTCGATCTCCGCGAGTTCCTTGGACGCTTTGACGAAGGCATCGCCGCCCAGCGTGCCGGAAAGCATGAAACGCAGCTCCTCCGCGCGGGCGAGAATGCGGTCGAGTTTCTGGTCGATGTTGTTCATCTTTAAAAAACCAAGTGAAGGCGAGGGCTCTGCCCTCGACCCGCTGGGGCCGGAAGGCCCCAGACCCCATGAATTGAGATAATTATAAACGCAACAGCTTCGTTAGGTCGGCCAGGGTCACATCCTGTTGTGTGCCGTCATCGAGATTTTTCAGTTTGATATCTTCGCCGACCAGCACGGCGAACGCCGCACCTGATTTGTTCGCGCGCTCCAGGCGCTTTTTCGCGTTGCCGGAATAAGCTGTTTCCGCCGCCACGCCGGCGCTGCGCAGAAACGTCAGAACATCCAGGGTCGGGGCGAAAAACGCATCGCCCATCGGGATCACAGCCACCGGCACAGAGGCCGTCTCGGGCGGCGCGATCAGCATCGAGAGCCGCTCGATGCCGGCGCCCCAGCCGATGCCCGCCACATTCGGCCCACCCATCTGCTCCACCAGCCCATCGTAACGCCCGCCGGCCAGCACCGTGCCCTGCGCGCCCAACGCCGTGGTCACGAATTCGAACGCGGTGTGATTATAATAATCGAGCCCGCGCACGATCCGGGGGTTTTCCGTGAACGGCACGCCGAAGGCGGTGAGTGCAGCCTTCAGTTCGCTGTAGAAGGCCGCAGCTTCTTCCGTGAGGTGCTCGTAGATCACCGGCGCGTCCGCCACCAGGCGTTGGTCGCCTTCATCTTTCGAATCGAGAATCCGCAGCGGATTCTTCTCCAACCGCATCCTGCTGTCGGCGGAGAGTGCGCCTTCGTGCCGCGTGAAATAGGCCACCAGAGCGGCGCGGTAATTGGCGCGGCTCTCGGCGTCGCCCAGCGTATTGATGTTCAGCACAACATCCTGCGCAATGCCGAGTTCGTTCAAAATCTGCCAGCCGGCGGCGATCACTTCGGCATCCGCCAGCGGCACGCTTGGCCCCAGCAGCTCCAGGCCGATCTGATGAAACTGCCGGTAGCGGCCTTTCTGCGGCCGCTCATAGCGGAACATCGGGCCGGCATAGAACACTTTTTGCGGCAGCGTCTGCGTGAGGCCGTTGGTGATCAGCGCCCGGCACACGCCGGCCGTGCCCTCGGGCCGCAGCGTCACGGAATCCCCGCCGCGATCCTCGAAACTGTACATCTCCTTGGTCACGACATCGGAGGTTTCGCCGAGCGTGCGGGAAAACACGCGCGTATCCTCGAAAATCGGCGTCTGCCACTCGGCGAAACCATACAGAGCGCTCACCCACCGCGCGGTCGCCACCACATGGGCGTAGCGCGCGGCGTCCTCCCCGATGAGATCACGGGTGCCGCGGACGGGTTGCAATGCTGGAGCCATGAAACGCGAACTTTCGAACAAAAAACGGCGGGTCCAGGGCGATGTCGATGCCAACGCCCCGGACCCAGCATAACAAAAATTTTTGCGCCGCTTTTTTTAAAAAGCGGCCGCTTTCTTTTCCCTTGCCTACGCCACTTGCGCCTTCGCCGCGGCCTCGGCGGCCTGCAACTGGGCGGCCTTGGCCTCCACCAGGTCGACGATGTGCGAGACCATGTCCGCGCCGTCGATGGTGTGATCGGTCTTGCCGGCCGAATAGATCATGTGCCGGCCGCCGCCGCCGCCGGTGAGGCCGAGATCGGTCATCAGCGCCTCGCCGGGGCCGTTCACCACGCAGCCGATGATCGACAGCGTGATCGGCGTCTGGATATGGGCGAGCCGCTCTTCCAGGGTCTCGACGGTCTTGATCACGTTGAAACCCTGGCGCGCGCAGGACGGGCAGGAAATGATGCGCACGCCGCGATGGCGGATGCCGAGCGACTTCAGGATATCCCAGCCGACCAGCACTTCTTCTTCCGGTTCGGCGGAGAGCGAGACGCGCATCGTGTCGCCGATGCCGGCCCAGAGCAGCGAGCCCAGGCCGATGGAGGATTTCACCGTACCGGCGCGCTTGCTGCCCGCCTCGGTGATGCCGATATGCAGCGGGTGGTCGCAGACTTCCGCGAGCTGCTGGTAGGCGGCGACGGCCATGAACACGTCAGACGCCTTCACGCTGATCTTGAATTCGTGGAAATCATGGTCCTGGAGGATCTTCGCGTGTTCCAGGGCGGATTCCACCAGGGCCTCGGGGTTCGGCTCGCCGTATTTCTCCAGCAGATGCTTTTCCAGAGAGCCGGCGTTCACGCCGATGCGCATCGAGCAATTATGGTCGCGCGCCGCCTTGACCACTTCGCGCACGCGCTCCGGGCTGCCGATATTGCCGGGATTGATGCGCAGGCAGGCCGCGCCCGCCTCGGCGGCCTCGATGCCGCGTCTGTAGTGGAAATGGATGTCGGCGACGACCGGCACGCTCACCCGTTTCACGATATGCTTCAGCGCCGCCGTGCTCTCCTCATCCGGGCAGGAGACGCGGACGATGTCCACGCCCGCCGCCTCGGCGCGCAGGATCTGCGCCACGGTCGCCTCGACGTCGGTGGTCAGGGTGTTGGTCATGGTCTGCACGGAAACCGGGGCGTCGCCACCGACCTTTACGTTGCCGACGCTGATCTGCCGGCTCTTGCGGCGGTCGATCTGCTGGTATTCGCGGTAATTCATGGCGACTCCTTAATGGCTCGCGGCGGCTGCCCCTTGGGCGGCGGACGGCGTGAGACTGTAATGATGCAGGACCACGCCAGTGGCCCCCAGCGGCGCGCCGGGTTTGCCATCCTGGGTGATCTCGGTGCCACCGGCATTGCCGGTGGTCAGGGTCAGGCCGGCTTCCTGCGGCACTGGCCAGCTTTGCCCGGCATGCAGGACCTTGCTGAACAGAATGGTGCCCGTGGCGTCCCGCACTTCGATCCAGCTGTCGGCGGTGGCGAGAATAGCCTTGCCCTGAACCGTCGCGTCAGGGGCTGGCGCCGGCGCGGTGTTTGTGGTTCCGGCGCCGGCCGGCGCCGGGGGCGCCACTTCCGGCATCGGGCCCGGCGCGGCCGATGGCGTGGTTGACGTTACCGGCGTCATGGCTGGCGCGGCAACCGCCGGGGTCGAAGGCGCCGGCGTCGGGGGCGCCGGGGGCGGGGCTGACGGTGTCGAGGCCGGCGCTGTCGAGGCCGGCGGCGACGCCATGGTCGAAACGGCGGCCGGCGCAGCCGCAGGCTTGGTCGGAACGGCAGGCTTCGGCGGCGCCGCGAGCGGCGCCAGCTCGGCCGGTACGCTCGGCACCGTCAAGGCAAGATGGCGTTCATGCGAGGTGAAGTAATACCAGAGCCCGTAGCCGATCAGCACCACGGCCACGCCGACAAGTGCGATCGCGCCGCTCGGCACGCCGCGATCAGGAACGGGGGCGGGAAAGGTCAGCTGCGCCTTGGGCGCCCGGCTGAGACCTTCGGCCTGGAAGCGGCGCAGGATCTCTTCGGAATCGAGCCCCAGCAGCTGCGCGTAGGAGCGCACGAAGCCGGTCTGATAGGCCGGGCCGGGGAGCGCGGCCAGATCGCCGAGCTCTATGGCTTCAAGGTAAGGCAGGCGGATGCGTAGCGTTTCGGCGACGTCGGTGAGCTGCCAGCCCAGCCGCTCGCGGACCTCGCGAAGCTCGCCCCCGACACGCGCCGCACCGCCTAAAGAAGATGCGTGGCCTTGATGGGTCGTCTCATTTTGCAGTGAATCATTCGGCATCTTGTTGCGCTTTCTATACTGCTCGGTCGCTGTGCGCTACCGGAAGGTGCATGCCACGCATCAGATCGGCAAATTATGTTCGTGGGCCCAGGCGGCGAGCGGCTCGCGGATGCTGCCGCCGGCCGCGCCAGCGCGGCGGAGTTCACGCAAAATCGGCCGCAGCGCGTTCAGATCCGCCTCCACCAGCAGGGCTTTGACCGGCAAGATGGCGTTGCCCGACATCGAAAGCCGGGTTACGCCCACCGCCGCAAAGGCCAGCGCCTCCAGCGGCCCGCCCGCGGCCTCGCCGCAGAGCGACAGCGCCACACCCGCCTGACTGCAGGCGGCCACCAGTTGCTCGAGCAATTCCAGCACCGGTGCGGAGAGCGGGTCGTAGCGGTTCGCCAGGCCCGGCGTGCCGCGATCGGCGGCGAACAGGAATTGCATCAAATCGTTGGTGCCGACCGAGACGAAATCGGTCTCCGCCAGCAAGCCCGGCAACTGGAACAGCAGCGAGGGCACCTCGATCATCGAGCCCACCTCGATCTGCACCGGCGCCGGGCGGACCCGGGCGATCTCGGCCTCCAGCAGGTCGCGCGCGGCGCGGAACTCCTCGACCGTCGCCACCATCGGGAACATGATCGACAGCGGCCGACCCTGGGCCGCCAGCAGCAGCGCCCGCAATTGCCGGCGCAGGATCGCCGGGCGGTCGAGACCGACACGGATGGAACGCCAGCCCATCGCCGGATTTTCCTCGTCCCCGGCGGCCTCGCCCGGAAGCAGCTTGTCGGCACCGAGATCAAGCGTGCGGAACTGCACTGTCTTGCCGCGGGCGCGATCCAGCACGCGCGCATATTCCGCCGCCTGGCCCGCGACATCGGGAATGCCGCCCGCCGCCAAAACGGCGATTTCCGTGCGGTACAGGCCGATTCCGTCGGCCCCGGTGCGCTCCAGCTGGTCGAGCTCCAGCGCCAGGCCGACATTCATCATCAACGATATCGCGGTGCCGTCCTTGGTCACCGCCGGCCGGTCGCGATAGGTCGCAAGTTCCGCGGCGCGGACGCTGCGCACGGCCAGGGCCCGTTCATAGACCTGGAGCACCGCCGGCTCGGGGCGCAAGATCAGCGTCTCGCCCTCGGCATCGAGCAGCGCATCTTCGCCGCCGCCGGCCGCTTCCACGGCGCCGCGCTCCACGGCAAGCGCCGGCAGGCCTAAAGTGCGCGCCAGGATCGCCGCGTGGCCGGAAGGGCTGGCCTCCTCGATCGCGACGCCGGCGATGCCGCGCGCATGCCAATCCAGCAGGTCCGCCGGCCCCAGCCGGCGCACCAGCAAAATCATCCCCGCGGCGGAAGCGGGCTTCGGCGCCATGCCGCCCAGCGCCACCATCAGCCGGTTCACCATATCCTCGATGTCGGCCAGGCGCTCGCGCAGATACGGATCGGCGATGCGGCGCATCCGTTCCCGCAAGCTGCGCGCCACCTTGTCCACCGCGGTCTCGGCGGTGAGGCCGTCATTGATCGCGTCCCGCACCTGGGTGAGCCAGCCGGAGGATTGCGCCACCATGCGATAGGCTTCCAGCACTTCGCGCGGCGCGTTGCCGCCTGGCAGCGAGGCGGAGATCAGCTTGTCCAGGGATTTGTTCGCGGTTTCCAGCGCCTGGTCCAGGCGTTCCAGCTCGACGGCCGGATCATCCGTGAGCAGCCGCGCGATCGGCGGCGTGGTGCCATAGACGAGGATCGTGCCGCGGGCGATGCCCGGCGCCAGCCCATGCCCGGCATAGCGGCGGGGCAGGGCGTCGGAAAACCCTTCCGTCGACACCTCGGTGGCGCCCGCCTGGACGAGAATTTCCGCGAGCAGCATGGCCACGGTCGCCACCGCCTCGACCTCGACCGACGCGAACAGCCTTGCCTCGCGCAGCATCAACGCGATCACGCCGAGGAGCCGGCCGGCGCGCTTCACCGGCATCGCGAGCATCGAAACGAAATCCTCTTCGCCGATCTCCGCGCGGTACACGTAACGCGGATGGTTCTGCGCGTCGGCCAGGTTGAGCGGATCGCCCGAGGCGGCGACCATGCCGATGATGCCCTCGCCGAACCGCATCCGGGTGCGGCCGACGGCGTCCACGTTCAGCCCGTAAGTGGCGGCCAGCTCCAGCATCTCGCCGGGGCGGGCGACATAGACCGCGCATGCATCCGCGGGCAGGCCCTGCGCGACCAGGTCGGCAATGTCCGGCAGGCCGGCATGGCCGGAGGCGAGCGCCTCCCGCAGGCGCGCGAACAGCTGCCTGGTATCGCCGAATTTCGGCTTCCGCCGCCGTCGCGGCGGCTTGGGCATGATCTCAAGATCCTGCGGCACGTGCCACCAAGGCGGCGACCGCCTGGGCCTTCAGTTCCGCCAGGATATCCGCCACGGGTTGAATCGCGGTGACCATGCCGACCGACTGGCCGGCCATCACCGATCCGGTTTCCACATCGCCGTCGATCACCGCGCGCCGCAGCGCGCCCGCCCAGAAATGCTCGATCTCCAGCTGCGCCGCGCCCTTGTCGAGCGTGCCGGCCTGGAATTTCTGCACCACTTCCGCCTGATGCGCGAGAAACCGCTTGGTGCCTTCATTCACCAGACCGCGCACCGGGATCACCGGGAAACGCTCGTCGAGCTGGATCGAGGGTACCGCATCGCGGGCGTTGGCGCGCACGAAAGCCTGCTTGAAATTGGCGTGGGCGATGCTTTCGGTGGCGGCCGCGAAGCGGGTGCCGAGCTGCGCCCCGGCGGCGCCCATCTCCAGATAGCTCAAGATCGCCTCGCCACGGCCGATGCCGCCGGCGACGAACACCGGCACGTCGCGGATATGCGGCAGAATCTCCTGCGCCAGCACGGTGAGCGATACCGGCCCGATATGCCCGCCGGCCTCGGCCCCCTCGATCACCAGCGCATCGACGCCGGATTTCATGAAGCGCTTCGCCAGCACCAGAGCAGGCGCGAAGGCGATGACCCTGGCCCCGCCATCCTTGGCGGCGCGGATTGCCGGGCCCGGCGGAATCCCGCCCGCGAACACGATATGCCCGACCTTGGCCCGCAGGCAGACCTGCACCAGCTCGTCGAGCTGGGGATGCATGGTGATCAGGTTGACGCCGAACGGCTTTTTCGTGAGCGCCTGGGTTCCGGCGATCTCCGCCTCCAGCAGCGCCGGATTCATCGCCCCGCAGGCGATCACGCCGAAGCCGCCGGCGTTGGAAATGGCGGCGACGAGGTTGCGCTCGCTCACCCAGCTCATCGCGCCGCCAAGAATCGCCGTCTCGGTGCCGAGGAAGGCGGCGCCGCGCTGTTGCAGCGCTTTATAGCGCGCCTCGGCCTGGGGCAGGAGATCAAGCATCGAGTTCATAGGCCGTGTGCAGGGCGCGCACCGCCAGCTCAATATATTCGCCCGCCACCAGCACGCTCACCTTGATCTCACTGGTGGAGATCACCTGGATGTTGATGCCGCGCTCGGCCAGGGTACGGAACATCGTGCTCGCTACCCCGGCATGGCTGCGCATGCCCACGCCGACCACGGAAATCTTCGCCACATTCGGGTCGGAGGCGATTTCGGCATAGCCGATCCCCTGGCGCGCCGTCTCCAGCACCTGCAAGGCGCGGGGAAGATCGGTCTTGCCGACGGTGAAGGTCATGTCGGTCGTGCCATCGGCGCCGAGATTCTGAACGATCATGTCGACATTGACATGGGCGTCGGACAGGGGGCCGAAAATGGCGGCGGCGATGCCCGGACGGTCCGGCACCTTGCGCACGGTGATTTTCGCCTCATCCCGCGAATAAGCGACACCAGCGACGATTTCCTGTTCCACGACTTCTTCCTCATCAACAACCAGAGTTCCGGGGGCATCGGTAAAGCTGGAGAGCACCTGCACGCGCACGCGCTCCTTCATCGCCAGCTCGACAGAGCGGGTCTGCAGCACCTTGGCGCCGACCGAGGCGAGCTCCAGCATTTCCTCATAAGTGATCTTAGCAAGCTTGCGCGCGTTCGGCACGATCCGCGGGTCGGTGGTGTAGATGCCGTCCACGTCGGTATAGATGTCGCAGCGATCCGCCTGCAGCGCCGCCGCCAGCGCCACCGCCGAAGTATCCGAGCCGCCGCGGCCGAGCGTGGTGATGCGATTGTCCGGGCCGATGCCCTGGAAACCGGCAACCACCGGAATCTGCCCGATCTTCATGCGGGCGATCAGTTCCTCGCCCTCGATCGAGGCGATGCGCGCCTTGCCATGCTGGCCGTCGGTTTCCACGGCGATCTGCCAGCCCATCCAGCTGCGCGCGTCGACGCCGAGATTCTGCAGGGCGATCGCCGTCAGCCCCGCCGTCACCTGCTCGCCGGTCGCCACCACGGCGTCATATTCGCGGGCGTCGAACAGCGGGGAAAGCTTCTGGCACCAATCGACCAGCTGGTTGGTGGCGCCGGCCATGGCTGAAACCACCACGGCCACCTCGTTGCCCTGATCGACCTCGGCTTTCACCCGCGCCGCGACATTGCGGATCCGGTCCAGATCGGCAACGGAAGTGCCGCCAAATTTCATAACGATACGCGCCATTCACCTATCCCTTGTGGAAATCCGCCCGGGGCGTCACATACAGCCTGAATGTTTGGCGGTGCAACACGTTGAGGCGTCGTCCGACAGGGGTTCATTATAGAGCGATTTTCTAGGGGCCGGGCAGTTGTGCCGTGCCATGGCCCGGCGGGAGTGCGGCGCGATGCAAAAAGGTTCGGTCAGACCCGAAGAAATCGCCCGATTCGACGCGCTGGCGGCGCGCTGGTGGGACCCGTCCGGCCCGATGCAGCCCTTGCATATGATGAATCCCTGCCGCGCAGGGTGGATTCTCGAGCGTATCCGTCGGAAATTCGGCGGCAGCGACGTCGCCGTGCTGGATGTCGGCTGCGGCGCCGGGCTGCTTTCCGAGTCGCTGGCGGAAGCCGGGTGTAACGTGCTCGGGCTGGATGCCGGCGAGGAAGCCATCGCAGCGGCGAAGGCCCATGCTGCGGGCAGTGCCGCGGGCAGGGGGCTGCGCCTCGCCTACCGCGCCGGCACCGCTGAGGCCCTCGCCGCCGAGGGGCGGAAATATGCGGTGATCACGGCACTGGAAATCATCGAGCATGTCGCCGAGCCGGCCGCGTTCGTCGCGACCCTGGCCGCTTTGCTCGAACCGGGCGGTTTGCTGTTCCTCTCCACGCTGAACCGCACGGCCAGATCCTACGCGGTGGCGAAATTCGGCGCGGAGTATCTGCTACGCCTGTTGCCCGTCGGCACGCATGACTGGCAGCACTTCGTCACGCCGGAGGAGCTTGGCCGGTTCTGCCGCGGCGCCGGGCTGCGCCTGGCCGACAGCGCGGGCATGTCCTTCTCGCCGCTGCGGCGCGGCTTTGCCATCACCCGGGACATGTCGGTCAATTACATCGCCATGGCCGAGGCTTGAGGCCTCCTGACCGCCTCGACAAAACCCGGCAAAACCTCAACTATGCATTCCGTCATTCGATTTAAGGGGTATTCGTCATGCCTTTCGACCTCGCTGAAACGCTGACCACCTGGCGGCACCATCTGCACGCCCATCCTGAGCTGTCGCTGCAGGAATCCGCCACGGCGGCCTTCGTCTGTGAAAAATTGCGGGAAATGGGCATACCCTACACCGCCAATGTCGGCGGACATGGCGTGGTGGCCACGCTGACGCGCGGCGCCTCCAACCGCTCCGTCGGCCTGCGCGCCGACATGGACGCGCTCGCGATCACGGAAACCACCGGCAAGCCCTACGCCTCGAAGACGCCGGGCGTGATGCATGCCTGCGGCCATGACGGGCACACCACCTCGCTTCTGGGTGCGGCCAAATTGCTGCTGGACGATTCGAGCTGGTCCGGCACCGTGCATCTCGTGTTCCAGCCGGCCGAGGAAGGCTATCGCGGCGCGATGTCCATGATCGAGGACGGGCTGTTCGAGCGGTTCCCGATGGAACGCATTTTCGGCTACCATAACTGGCCGAATCTCGAGACCGGGACGGTGATGCTGCATCGCGGCCCGAGCATGGCCGCCGCCGGTAATTATACCATCAAACTCACCGGCCATGCCGGCCACGCGGCCATGCCGCATCTCACCGCCGACCCGGTACAGGGGGCTGCGCATTTGATCGTGGCGTTGAACGCCATCGTCGCCCGCAATGTCGAGCCGGTGCAATCGGCGGTGATCTCCGTCACCCGGATGCAGGGTGCCGAAGCCTTCAACCAGATCCCGGAAAGCGCAAGCATCGGCGGCACCTATCGCGCGCACAGCACCGAGGTGATGAAACTCCTCGAGCAGCGCATGCGCGAAGTGGCGGAGCACACCGCCGCCGCCTTCAACCTCAAGACGGAACACGAATTCTTCGCCTACCTCTCGCCGACCGTTAACCATGAAGCCGAAGTTGACCTCGCCGCGGGCGTTGCCGCCGGCATGGGGCGCAAGGTGCGGCACGATATGCGCCCGACCATGGGGGCCGAGGATTTCGGCTTTTTCCTCGAGCGCGTGCCCGGCGCCTATGCCTGGATCGGCAACGGCCCCTCGGCCGGGCTGCATAATTCGAATTTCGACTATAACGACGAGATCCTGCCGATCGCGGCCGGTTACCTGGCGGAGACGGCGAAGGCTGCGCTGAAGTAAAGCAAAGGCAAGAAAGGGCTTCTTTTTTGAAAAAAAGAAGCAAAAAATTTTTTTTAACCTGGGCCGTGCTGGTTTCAACGCCGGGGGCCCAAAGTAACAAAAGTTTTTGCGGCGCTTTTTTCAAAAAGCGCCTGCTTACTTCCTGATGGAGTGGCAGGAACCCGCCATCGTGCTGGAGACCGCCGCCTATGGCGAGGGCGATCTGCTGGTCACCGTGCTCACGCCGCTCGGTGCATGGCGGGGGCTCGCCAAAGGCGGTGCCTCGCGGCGCAAGGTCGCGATCTGGCAGAAGGGCAACCTGCTTTCGGCGCGCTGGGTGGCGCGGCTGGCTGAGCAGCTTGGCGCCCTCACGGGGGAGCTGGTGCATCCCGGCGCGGCGCTGGCGATGCAGAATGCCGAACATCTTGCGGTGCTCGAGGCTGCCTGCGCGCTTGCCGCCGGGGCGCTGCCGGAGCGCGAGCCGCATCCGGATGTCTTCGCCGGCCTCACCAGGCTGCTGGCGGGCATCGACATTCTCGGCTTTCCGCTGCCCGCTTTGGTGCGCTGGGAGGTCGAGCTTCTGCGCGAACTCGGCTTCGGGCTGGATTTTTCCACCAGCGCCGGCGGCAATGACCGGCTGGCCTATGTCTCGCCGCGCACCGGCCGCGCCGTGACGCTGTCCCAGGCCGGTGAATGGGTGGACCGCCTGCTGAGCCTGCCGGAATTTCTGTTGGACGACACGGAGCCCGGTCTGGCCGATCTCGTTGCCGGTCTGCGCCTGACCCAGCATTTCCTGGAGCGGGACGTGTTCGGCAGCCGCCATCGCCCCCTTCCAACGGCGCGCGCGCGTCTTTATGACCTGCTGTCGGATCGCCTCGCGGCACAGTAGCAGGAGTTGAAGCATGCCGGATGATATTCGCGGCCAGATCGAGGAAGCGCCCCTCAGGAACGCGCTTTCGGAACGCTATCTGGCCTATGCGCTCTCCACCATCATGTCGCGCTCGTTGCCCGATGCGCGGGACGGGCTGAAGCCGGTGCATCGCCGGCTCATCTACGCCATGCACCAGCTCAAGCTGGACCCGCGCTCGGGCTTCAAGAAATGCGCCCGCGTGGTCGGCGACGTGATGGGCAAGTTTCACCCGCACGGCGATTCCTCGATCTACGAGGCGCTGGTGCGGCTTGCGCAAGATTTCTCCTCGCGCTTCCCGCTGATCGAGGGCCAGGGCAATTTTGGCAATATCGACGGCGATAACGCGGCGGCGATGCGTTACACGGAATCGCGCCTTACCGAGATCGCCGAGCTTCTGCTGCGCGGCATCGACGAGAACGCGGTGGATTTCCGCGCCACCTATGATGGCGAGGAGCTGGAGCCGGTGGTGCTGCCGGGCGCGTTCCCGAACCTGCTGGCGAACGGCGCGAGCGGCATCGCCGTGGGCATGGCGACCTCGATCCCGCCGCATAATGCCGGCGAAGTCTGCGCCGCGGCGATGCATCTCATCGCCCATCCCGAAGCCGACACGGCAACGCTGCTGCAACATCTGCGCGGGCCGGATTTCCCCACCGGCGGCGAATTGGTGGAAGACGAGGCCACGATCTGCGCCGCCTACGAGACGGGCAGGGGCTCGCTGCGCACCCGCGCCCGCTGGGTCAAGGAACCGCAAAAGAACGGCACCTGGGTGATCGTGGTCACGGAAATTCCATACCAGGTACAGAAATCCCGCCTGGTCGAGCAGATCGCGCTGCTGCTGACGGAAAAGAAGCTGCCGCTGCTGGCCGATATCCGCGACGAAAGCGCCGAGACGATCCGCCTGGTGCTGGAGCCGAAATCCCGCACCGTGGATGCCGACATGCTGATGGCCTCTCTGTTCCGCGCGAGCTCGCTGGAAGCGCGCTTCGCGATGAACATGAACGTGCTGGCGGATGGCCGCACCCCGCGCGTGATGGGCCTGCGCGATTTGCTGCGCGCCTGGCTCGACCATCGCCATGAAGTGCTGGTCCGGCGCTCGAATCATCGGCTTGATGCCATCGCCCGGCGCCTGGAAATCCTCGAAGGCTATCTCGCGGTGTTCCTCAATCTCGACGAGGTGATCCGCATCATCCGCACCGAGAACGAGCCCAAGCCGGTGTTGATGAAGACCTTCACGCTGACCGAGGTTCAGGCCGAGGCGATCCTCAATATGCGGCTGCGTTCGCTGCGCCGCCTCGAAGAGATGGAAATCCGCAACGAGCATAAGAAGCTGACCGCGGAACAGAAATCGCTGAACGCGCTGCTCAAGGATGAAGGCAAGCGCTGGGAGAAGATTTCCGGCGAGATCGCCGAGGTGCGCGAAAAATTCGGCGCCGGCCCGCTCGGCGCCCGGCGCACGCAGATCAGCGCCGCCGCCCCGGTGGTGGAGATTGTCGCCGAAGCGCTGGTGGAGCGCGAGGCGATCACCGTGATCCTCAGCCAGAAAGGCTGGATCCGCGCGCAGAAAGGGCATCTCGCCAACGATGCGGAGCTGAAATTCAAGGAAGGCGACCATCTGGCCTTCCTGCTGCGCTGTGAATCGACCGACCGCCTCGCTTTGCTCGGCACCAATGGCCGCGTCTACACCATCAAGGCCTCCGACATTCCACGTGGCCGCGGCGACGGCCAGGCGATCCGGCTGATGATCGAGCTGCCCAACGAGGATGGCATTCTGCGGCTGTTCCTGGCCGACATGCTCGGCAAATATCTGGTCGCCTCCAGCTCTGGCCGGGGCTTCATCGTGCCGGGCGCGGAGCTGGTCTCCGAACGCCGCGCCGGGCGGCAGATCCTGACCCTGAAACCAGGCGAGGAATGGCATGCCTGCGTGCCGGCCAATGGCGACCATGTCGCCGTCATCGGCCAGAACCGCAAGCTGCTGGTCTTTCCCCTGGCCGAGGTGCCGGAAATGCCCAAAGGTGCGGGGGTGCAACTGCAGAAATACAAGGATGGCGGCATTGCCGACGTGAAGGTGTTCGCGCTTGCCAATGGTCTCACCTGGCGCCTCGGCGCGAACACCCGCACCGAGACAAAGCTGACCGAATGGCTCGGCAGCCGCGCCCAGGCCGGCCGCCTGCCGCCCAACGGATTTCCGAAATCGGGCAAATTCGGCGACGAGGCCGTTTAGCGGCCCGAACCTTGCCACAATTCCGGCTAACCAAAGCCACCAGGAGATGGTGACGCACAGGGCATGAGTCAGATCCTTCCGGCGGCGCGGATTTCACCATGAAGTTGCGTGACCTACCGATCGCCCTCAATCCCCGCGCCGTCTCGCTCGCCGAGGGCACGCGCGCCGGCATTGCGGTGGCCGCCATGCTGATCGTGGCGCAGCTTTTCGACCTGCCGCATTTCCATCTGGCAGCGCTGGGCGCGCTGCTCACCTGCTTCGCCGATCCCGGCGGCACGATGAACCGGCGCGTCAGGGCGGTGATCCCCTTCGCGCTGTGCAGCCTCGTCGCCTATGCGACGTTCGGCCTGCTCCGCGGCGAGGGCATATGGATTTCCACCCTCATCGCCGGGCTGGCGATTTTCGCGAGCAGCTATGTGCGGGTCTATGGCCAGGTCGGGCAGCAGGTCGGGAGCCTGCTGTCGGTCGTCATCGTGCTGGCGGTCGGCACGCCGCTCACCGGCCTGCACCTGGCGGCGATGGCCGGCCTGAATTTCGCCGCCGGGGCCGCCTGGGCCGTGATTCTGACCTTGGTGATCTGGCGGCTGCACCCTTATGCGCCCTCGCGGCGGGCCGCCGCCGACGTTTGCCGGCAGTTGGCGCAGCTCGCCAAAGAGCTGGCCGTCCTGGCGGATGAAGCCGAAAGCACCGAAGCGTTTGAGGACCACGCGGCCCGGCACCGGCGTGACGTGCGGGAGACGATCGAGACTGCGCGCACCGTCGCTTTCGAGACATTCCGTGGCCGTGGGCTGGTCACGCCACGCGGCACGCAGCTGTCCCTGCGGTTGCAAACGCTCGAATCGATTTTCGAGGCGCTGATCGCGCTGTCGGACACGCTGGAGAGCATCCCCAGCTGCCGTGGCCTGGCGGCGCGCCCGGTGCAGATGATTGCCGAATGGCTGGCGGAAATCGGCCCCGAAATCGAGGCTGACCGAGCCCTCGACACCGCGGAGAAGCAGGCCAGCCTGCAGGGCCTGCATGAAGCGCTGGAGGTGCTGCCGGCGGACTCCGAGGCGCGGCATGTCATGCAGGCCGTGGCGGAACATTTCGCCGTGCTGATCGCGGTGGCGCGCGCCGCGGCGCAGCCGCTGCCCGGCTCGGTGATGGCGCCGCCGCCGCTCTCCCAGCGCATCTTCGGCCCACTACGGCAGAATTTTTCCCTCTCTTCCGTCGCCATGCGCCATGCCCTCCGCACCGCGGCCTTCACCGCGCCGGTGCTAGCCTGGTCGATGGTCGACGGCGATCCCTACGCGCATTGGGCGGTCTTCACCCTGATTTTATGCCTGCAGCCTTATTTCTCCGCCACATGGTTGCGCTCGGCGGAGCGGGTGGTCGGCACCGCGCTGGGCGCCCTGGTGGCAGCGGGGATCGGACTGATCAGCAAGACGCCGGTTGAACTGGCCTTCACCATGCTGCCACTGACCATCTTCGCCTTCGCGATCCGCTCGGTCAGCTACACCGCTTACATCGCCGTGCTGACTCCGATGATCGTGCTGCTGATCGAACAGTTCGCCCCCGGCAACAGCGAATTCGGCATCGCCATCTCGCGGATCGGCTACACGCTGCTGGGGGGCGTTCTGGCGATTCTCGGCAATCTGCTCCTCTGGCCGGGATTTGAGCGCGGGCGGCTGGACCCCAGCATCACCGCAGCCATCCGCGCCCATATCGGCTACGTGCACGCGGTGTTCGAAGCGCTGCTGGCGGACAAGCCGGCCAGGCCCGCGCCGCGCCGCGCCGCGGGCCTGGCCAGCAACAATCTCGAAGCCGCTCTTTCGCGCGCGTTGCTGGAGCCGCATCGCCGGCAGGATCACGCCATCGAACGCGGCGCGGTGGTGGACGCGGCGCTCCGGCGCATGGCCGGGCGGCTTTCCGTGCTTTCGCTCGACCGCCCCGCCATCTCCGAGGCCGAGCGGCCGCTCTGGACCGCGTGGCAAAGCTGGCTCGAGGATTGCCTCTCCAATAACCGCCGCCCTCGGCCGGAATTGCCGCCCGGCCCCGGCGCCGAAACCCTGACCAGGCTTGCGCGTCAAGCAGAGTTGATCGCCCTGTAAGGGAAGCGAAAGAAAGGAAGGAAGGCTACTTTTTGTGAACAAAAAGTAGCAAAAAAACTTTGTTATGCTGGGCCATGGGCTGTGTCAGCGACAACGCCCCAGGCCCAGCATAAACAAAAGTTTTTGTGCCGCTTTTTTCAAAAAGCGGCTGCTTACTTCCTTAGCCGGCCTTGGCAAGCGCCTGGATGCGCTCGACCATCGCCGCGACGCCATTGCCGCGGTTGGAGGACAGCGCGCCGATCAGGCCCAGATCGTGCAGGAATTTGGCCGAGGTGCCGAGAATCTCCGCCCGCTCACGCCCGGAATAGACGCGCAGCACCAGCGCCACGAGGCCGGACACGATGGCCGCGTCGGAAGCGCCGGTGAAATAGAATTTGTCGCCCTCCTGGTCCGCCGCCAGCCAGACCTGGCTCTGGCAGCCCTGCACCTTATGCGCCTCGTCCTGCCATGCGGCGGGGTAGGGGGGCAGCTTGCGGCCGAGCTCGATGATGAACTGGTAACGGTCCATCCAATCGTCGAACAGGGAAAGCTCGTCGCCGATGGCGGCAATCGCCGCCGCGGCACTGTCATCTTCAGGTTGATAAAATTGCGTCACAGCCAGCCTTTTACGCTGAACCGGAGCAGGGGCAAGACGGGCGACAGAAAGAGAAGGCTTCTTTTTGTGAACAAAAAGAAGCAAAAAAACTTTGCTATGCTGGGCTATGGGCTTTGTCGGCGGCGCAGCCCATGACCCAGCATAACAAAAAGTTTTTACGCCGCTTTTTTCAAAAAGCGGCTTCTTTCTTTTTTCTGAATTCCGACGCTACAGCCAGCCCTTGCGCCGGAACCAGAGCAGGGGCGCGACCGAGGTCACCGCGATCACGCTGAGCCCGTACCAGTAGCCGAAACTCCAATGGAGTTCCGGCATGTGGACGAAGTTCATGCCGTAGATTCCGGCCACCAGGGTCGGCGGGATCCCGATCACCGAGACGATGGTCAGGACCTTCATCAAATCGTTCTGCGCGACATTGATCAGCCCCAGCACGGCGTCCAGCATGAACTGCACTTTGTCGGTCAGGTGCGTGATGAATTCGTTCAGTGAGCCGACATCGTGCCCGACCGTCCGCAGCCGCGCGGCCATGGTTTTGGGCACCCAGTCGGCCGAGGTCCCGATATAGGGGATGATGCGGGCGATCCCGAGCTGGGAATCCCGCACCCGGGAGATCGAATCATAAAGCCGCCCCAAAGTGGTGACCATGGTGCGCAGTTCGGTCTCCTGCTGGCGCCGCCGCGCGCCTTCCTGCATGCCGGCGGTATCGAGCTTCAAATGGAAAATATGGCCGGACATCCGGTCGATCTCGGCGCTCATCAGTTCGAGGGCGTCGGCCTGACGCCCGACCATGGTCTCGAACAGCCCGATCAGTATGTCCGCGCTCCGCGGCTCGGCGGGTTCATGAGTCTGTTTGGCGAAATCCCGGAAGGCCAGGCTGGGCGCGAAGCGGATGGTCACCAGGCGCTGGGGCGTCAGCACGATTCCGAGCGGCGCGCTACGCCCTCCCTCGGCCGGCCTGTAGAC
The DNA here is from genome assembly GCF_035535915.1 of Acidocella sp. Taxonomy (GTDB): domain Bacteria; phylum Pseudomonadota; class Alphaproteobacteria; order Acetobacterales; family Acetobacteraceae; genus Acidocella. The sequence continues at coordinate 8,842 of NZ_DATLPB010000017.1, read as the reverse complement.
CAGCGGCATGGAAAGGGTCAGCACAGTTCCGCCGGGCGCGGCTTCGGAGGAAAGCCGGCTCGAATTTTCGATCCCCGCCAGATCGGCCTCATTCGGGAGCGAAAGCTCCGTGAGGCGCACCACATAGGCAATTTCCTCCGGGGTGGGCGATACCATGTCGACCCAGACTGCATTGCGCAGGTGCTCGTCGGACACCGGGGCGGCAATCGCGGTCAGTCGGCTGCCTTCACAAGCATAGGCTTGAAGCACGATATCTCCGTCGGTCTGGTTTATCGGTGCCTAAAGCCTACCGTCTGGCTTCCGCCGCTTGCAAGTCCGGTGCCCCTCCGGGCCCGGCTCATGGGGCTCGGGAATTTTTGGATGAGGCAGAGTGGTCCAGTGCGCCGGTTACTGCGCGCCGTTTCCGGAACTCGGCCCGAAATTGCCCAGGCTCGGCGCATAGCCGTTGGCGCCGGGGGAGAAATTGCCCAGGCTGGGGGCGAAATTGCCGAGATTCGGCCCATAGCCGCCGTTACTGGCGCCGCCCGTAGTACCCGGACCGGACGCAGGCCCGGTCATCCCGGCCGCGGCGCCGGTACCGCCATTCTGGGTCGTCCCAGGTCCCGCCCCCAGGCCGTTGCTTTCCGGAATGGGCGCGGGCCCGGGGAGAGGTCCGTACTGGCCGTTACCCAGCATCTGGGCCCCGGCCTGGCTGCCAAGGCCCAAAGCCATGACCGCCGCCGTCAACGCGATTGGGAACCAAAAAGGCCTGCGCATCATCGCACTCCCTCAAAGAGCCGGACCTCTGACGGCAGCGACGCCATAAATCACGTCAAACACGCTGCCACGCATGCGGGTCGGCGGAAAGAGCAAAAAACATTCGCTCACGACGACCTGCATACCATTTTTTGGCGGCGGGAACACGCAGACAACTCCGGCTACCCGGAAGGGCCGCGGATGACAGCGCGCACCGCCTTTATTGCTTAATGATCTGCCAACTCGTGTTGTGCGGGATGTCAATCGCAAACGAGCCGGCCGGCTCTCCTGCCGGTGTCGGCTTCGTGATGCACGCGAATGGTTCGCTCCCCGTGATCCCCGCATACTTGCCAGTCCCCCCCGTGATCGTGTGGGTGCCGCAATCCATCTTTGGCTGTGACTTATCGAGGTCGCGCGTATCGAAGGTGGAGAATATGACGTCGCCATCCTTGTCGGTCAGCGCGCAAGCACCGTCTATGTATTTCTTGCCGGCTGTATCGACGCTGACGGCGGCGCATTTCGCCACCATCTTATCAAACATCGGCTCGCCCTTCAGATTCTCGGTCGGGCCAACGGCTTCCAGTGCAACGACCTTGCCGACACCCTTCACATCGACGCTGGAGACGGGATGGAACACAAAATGCGTTACATAGGACGTGGTGCCTGATTGGGGAACTTCATCCGCCATGAGGGCGCTTGAGGAGAGCGCCACGAACACCCCAGAGAGAAGAATGGTTGCCGTACGGTATCTCATAATCGACCTCCTATCCTTTTCCTGCTGCTGAATTTGACTATGGATGACTTCGTCGCGAGCCCATCGCCGCTTCGATGCGGTCATGCCCGTCCGACAAACCGGCCATCCGTCTGTCGTCGCCCTGCGACGGAATCCGGGTTTTCATGATACTTTGCCATAGACCGGTCTCGCATTGATCCAAATCAACAAGGACGCGACCGACGCCAATGGCGTGCTTCCGCACCACGAGAAAGCAGCAAGCACTTGATTTGCTTGATGCTTTTGAAATCTCTGAATTTTTCAGTGAGATGGCGGGGGGATATAGATACGGGCCGGATCGACCTGTCCGGTGTCATCGACGCTGATATTTCCGCGCTTGCTCCGGTCCCGCCCGGCGTGATCCTGCGCGAGGAGTGGCTGGAGCCCCTGAACCTGTCAGCTTACCGCTTGGCCATGGATATCCACGTTCCGCCCAACCGTGTGAACGCCATCCTCGCCGGAAAACGAGCGATTACGGCTGATACCGCGCTGCGGCTTGCCAAGTATTTTGGAACCGATGCGAGTTCGTGGATGAACCTGCAAACCAATTACGATTTGGCCGTCGAACGACGGTTGCATAGGGCTGAGATCATGCGGGACGTTCGGACACGAGAAATGGCTTGTAGCCACGGCCAGAAAGCAAAAACGTCCCGTGTCGTTCCGAGGCGACCGCCATGCCGAAAGCCGCGAAACTAATCGCTAGTGCAATTGGCCGATAAGCCGGACGACATCGTCCAGATGATGAAAAACTTGGCTGGGGGACCTGGATACGGTCCTGACCGCAGCAACTCTAGGGAAAGCCCAGCCTCTGAAAGCCCGGAGGGTTAAACTATAGCTGCATGTGGGAACGTTTGTGGGAACGTGTCAACTGGGTCAGAGCCCGCCACGGCTGATCACATAGACATACGTTGCCAGGGGGAACCAGAGCCCGGCGGATGTCGCACTAGGTGGACCTAAGCCTGTGCTGGTGGTGAATCCCGGTTGAACAGGAACTCTTGGAACCCGACAAAGGCGGACCGGATGACAGGTGCGGCCCCCAGTTCTGCCGTGGCATCAGCCAGGGTTTGGTATCGAAGCTCCAGCAGGCGGGCGAGCTTGTCCTGGTCCAGTTCCTCCACGCCCTGCGCCACATATTGGCCCAGCACGAAGTCGATGAACGCCTGGAGCTTGGCGTCGTACCGGGGGAGGATTTCGCTCCGATGCTTCTCCACACGCTCGGCACGGGTAATCGGGGGCAGAGCGAAGGCGATGTAGGCGAGGATGTCGAATACATCGCTCCTCTGGGCGTCAATGACCCTGCCCATCTCCGCAAGCTGCTCGCCACCAAAGCCCCGCTCGGCCAACGTGTTCAGCAGTGCCTTGCGTGTATCCGGGCGACCCCAGATGGCCCGCAGCTCAGTCTCATCCCTGAACAGCTCCGGAAGTTGTCCAAATAGGCTCTCCATGAACTGCTTGGCGGAAATCGGCCTGCCATCTGGCCCCCAAAAGCTGGTGGCACTGATGTGCTGTATGGTGCGCTCCTTGCCGTCTGCCAGCTTGATCTTAACCCGTTGAGGCCGTTGCGGCTCTGTAGGATCCGGCTCGGTCGGGTCTGGTGCCTCCGGGTTGGGCTCGCTGGGGCCTGAGGGGCCGCGTGGAGGCGTTACAACCGGCTCAACTGGCTCGCCATCCCATTCCGGGTCGTTGAACAGCTCATAGGCTTTCACGAAGTCCAGGATCGTGAAATAGTCCTTGCCCTCATACAGCCGCGTCCCGCGCCCGATGATCTGCTTGAACTCGATCATGGAGTTCACCGGCCGCATGAGCACGATGTTCCGGACATTGCGGGCGTCTACGCCTGTTGAGAGCTTCTGACTCGTCGTGAGGATCGTGGGGATGGTCTTCTCGTTGTCTTGGAAGGTGCGTAGGAACTGCTCGCCCAGCGCACCGTCATTGGCCGTCACGCGGACGCAATAATTCGGGTCCTTGGCTGTCTTCACCTGGTTGATGAGGTCCCGTACGGCCGCCGCATGATCCTGTGTGGCACAGAACACGAGTGTTTTCTGTCGCTGGTCGATCTCCGCCATGAAGGTGCGGACACGGTACTCCTCCCGCGCCTTGATCTCGATTATCCGGTTGAATTCGGACTCCGTATAACGCTTGCCCTCGACGATTTGCCCTTCAATCAACTCGTCATCAGGCGTGTACACGTAGTCATCCAGCGTGGTGGCGAATTGCCGGACCTTGAAGGGAGTCAAGAAGCCATCATTGATGCCATCCTTCAGCGAGTACGTGTAAACCGGCTCGCCGAAATAGGCGTAGGTGTCCACATTGTCCCGGCGCTTGGGCGTGGCAGTCAGGCCTAGCTGCACGGCCGGCGCAAAATGCTCCAGGATGTCCCGCCATTCGCTTTGGTCATTTGCCCCGCCTCGGTGGCACTCGTCGATGATAATGAAGTCGAAGAAGTCCGCCGGGTATTCGCCAAAGCTTGGGGCGGGATTCCCCTCGGCATTCCGGCCGCTCATGAAGGTCTGAAAAATGGTAAAGAAGATGCTGCCATTCTTCGGCACGCGGCCCTTTTTACGTATGGCATCCGGGGCTATGCGGACCAGAGCGTCCTCGGGAAAGGCCGAGAAGGCGTTGTAGGCTTGGTCCGCCAAGATGTTGCGGTCCGCCAGGAACAGGATGCGCGGTCGGCGGGAGGGCTCGCGGCTGATATTCCAGCGGCTTTGGAACAGCTTCCAGGCGAGTTGGAAGGCGATGAATGTCTTGCCGGTGCCGGTGGCGAGGGTGAGCAGAATTCTGTTGCGGCCATTGGCGATGGCCTCCAGTGTGTTCTCCACCGCATTGTGTTGGTAATAGCGGGCCTGCCAGGTGCCGCTTTTGTCTTCGAAGGGGATGGCGGCGAAGCGGTCGCGCCAGGCGTTCTGCAATGCAAAGACGCGGTTCCAGAGTTCGTCCGGGGTGGGGTAGCGGGTGACATAGCCTTCCGCCCCGGTATGCATGTCAATCTCATAGATGCCCACGCCGTTGGTGGAGTAAGCGAAGCGGGCCTGGAGTTTTTCGGCATATTTCTTGGCCTGACCCACGCCTTCGGTGTCGGACAGGTCCCGCCGTTTGGCCTCTATCACCGCTAGCTTGTGGTTACGGTAGGTCAGCACGTAATCGGCGATATCCCCGCGAGAACGTTTGCCCGCCCCTTGCAGGCGGCCGAGCGTTATTTCCTCCCGGCGGACCCGGCTGGCCTCCACCACGCCCCAGCCTGCTTCTTTCAGCACGGGGTCGATCAGCTCAGCGCGGGTTTCGGCCTCGTTCATGCGGCTGCCTCTTGCAGGGCCTCTTCGGGCAGCCCTGTGAGTTCGCCGGAGAAGGCTTTTTGGAGGATAGCCTGTTTGAGTTCTGCCAGCCGAAGAAGTTTCTGGTTATAAATGCCAGCAAGTCGCCTTGTCTCATCCAGAAGGGCGTCCAAGTTTTCGGCAATGCTCTGCTGTTCTTTGATGCTCTCTGGAAAGCTGACTTCCACAAGCCCCAGCTTATCTGGCGATGTGTGCCTAACCTTCACCCCTGATGCTCCGTCATGCACCGCCAGCCGAAATCGCCGCGTGTTGAAAGCGTGAAAGAAAAACTCATTGCACCACGGGGCTCCTGGCCTCACGCAAACCAGTCCCAGCCGTTGGTTGTGGAGGAATTTATCACTCTCTGGAACGATGATTGAGCTGCCTAGCAACCCGGGAGCCTGTTCCGTCATTGCAATCAAAAACGCACCTTTGCCCAAGACGAAGCCGTCAGGGACCTCTCCGACATAGAATTTCTGCTTCCCACCTCGGTCACGGTATCCGCCCCCCTCGTAGAAATTACCGGGAGTGAGAAGCACATAGCTGCCAGCGTCCGTGAAGTATTCGCTCTTGAAAGCAAAACCGTGCTTGATCTGCACAAGACTACGCATAGGTTTTTGCGTCCAATGATCCGGGGCAACGTCGAATGTCGAGTTCAGGTGGGTCTCAAACAGCTCGCGGGCGTTGGCGAGGTTCTTCTCGACGTTGGCGGTTGCGGCTGCGATGCCCGCAAAGGCGTCATCGAGAATGGCGACAATACGCTTCTGCTCGGGGAGCGGCGGGATGGGTATAGGAAATTGCCGAATTTCTCTTTGATACAGATGCGGTGTTGTGGCGCCGTCGATCTTGTCTTGTACAATTTTCTGAAAGGAGGGACTACAAAGATCGTAATAGAGAAATTTTGGATGAACGCCTTTGGCTGCCCTTATGAGAAGCAGAGAGGAGTTAATCGTAGCAGGTCCGGGAAGTTTTCCGACAATTCCTACCTTCCCAATCCCCGCGCCATCCTTGCAAATAAGGATGTCGTCGGACTCAAGCATGATCTCGGGGCTTTCCTCATATCTTTCCTGAGTGATATGGAATGCCTCACTAAAATCTACATAGTCGCCGTGGTTCAGTGAGTGAACAGACGTGAACAGAGGGCCGCTGGTAGTGTATTCTTTCGCGGTTAATCCCTTCCATCCAATGCGACCAGCGAGATAAGCGACTTCACCTAATTCTTTTGTTTCCCAAGTAACAGTCACAGCAGCCCCCTGATACCTTCGAGGATTCCCGCGCTCTCCGTATCCAGGCGCAAAATCTCAGCGATGATGTGCTGCGGGTCGCGCAGTGCCACCTCCTCGACCTTGTTGGGGTTCTTTACCGAAAGGTCAAAGTTGGCCGGGTCGATGCTAGCGGCATCCACGGACCAGGATTTCTCAGAGTCCGCAAAGCTGGCCTGGAGCGTGACAAACTCGGCCAGATCCGCGTCATTCAAGGCGCTGGTCTTGCCCATGCTGCGGCCAGGGTCGAGCTGATAATACCAAACCCGCCGCGTCGGGGCGCCCTTCTCGAAGAACAGCACCACCGTCTTCACACCAGCCCCCTGGAAGGTGCCACCGGGACAGTCCAGCACCGTGTGCAAATTGCAGTTCTCCAACAGCTCTTGCCGCAGCGAGCGCGAAGCCGTGTCCGAGTTGGAGAGGAATGTGTTCTTGATGACGATGGCGGCCCGGCCACCGGCCTTCAGCGATTTGATGAAGTGCTGGAGGAATAGGAAGGCAGTTTCCCCGGTTTTGATGGGGAAGTTCTGCTGCACCTCCGGTCGCTCCTTGCCGCCAAAGGGCGGGTTGGTGAGGATGACCTCGAAGCGGTCCTTGTCCTGAATGTCGGCGATGTTCTCGGCCAGGGTGTTGGTGTGGACGACGTTGGGTGCCCCGATGCCATGGAGGATCATGTTCATGATGGCGATGACATAGGCGAGGCTCTTCTTCTCCTTGGCGTAGAAGGTACGCTTTTGCAGAATTTCCCGCTCCGCCGTGGTCTTGGCTTTGGGGGCCAGATAGTCGAACGCCTCGCACAGGAACCCAGCTGACCCGGCCGCGCCGTCATAGATGCGCTCGCCGATTTGAGGCTTCACCACCCGGATCATGGCGCGGATGAGCGGGCGCGGGGTGTAATACTCGCCCCCATTGCGCCCCGCATTGCCCATGTTCTTGATCTTGGCTTCGTAGAGGTGGGACAGCTCGTGCTTCTCGGCCTGAGAGCGGAAATGCAACCCGTCGATCAGTTCCAGCGCGTCCCGGAGTGAATAGCCGCTTTGGAATTTGTTACGGATTTCCGAGAAAATCTCGCCGATCTTGTACTCGATGGTACCCGGCCCAGCTGCACGGGCCTTGAAGCCCTGGAGGTAGGGGAAGAGGTCGCGGTTCACGTAGTCGATGAGGTCCGAGCCGATGAGGGCGCGGTCATGGTCAAAGGAGCCGTCGGCCTTCTTGGGCGCGGCCCAGGAGGCCCAGTTATGCGACTCATCAATGATGCGAGAATAGACATCGCCGTGCAGCTCTGCGGCTATGGCGCGGCCGTCCTCCAGGTCGTCCAGGTACTTCAAAAAGAGCATCCAGGAGGTTTGCTCTGTGTAGTCCAGCTCGGTCGTACAACCGGCCTCTTTCCAGAGCACGTCGTCGATATTCTTGAATATCTGCTCGAAGCTGCTGCCATTGCCGTTGGTGGCGCGGGAAGGGGCGGCTGGCCGGGGGACGGCGGTCGTCAGTGGGACCGCCTGCTGCACTGGCTCCGGTTTCTTCTGGTTGGAGGACTCTACGAGGGCCACAGAGCCACCCTGGCCCCGGCCTTTAATGATCTTTCCGGCCTCTAAAAGGGCTGTCTGAACACGCAAGTAAGTGGCTTCCTTCCAGCCGAGTTCGGCCTGGAGCTTGCCATTACCCGCGCGGCCTCCGAGGTCTCCCAGAACCTCCAGAAAGCGATCATGCAGCGATTCACGTCCCATTAAGCCTCCGATTCGCGGCCAAAGCCGTCGGAAGGGATTTTGTGTGATGGGACTGAGAATGACAACCTGGAGGCTGAGGACAGGGGGCAGGGGGACATAGCTGCGGTCCGAGTGCGCCCCTTGGTGGGGTAAGAGTTTTGGTCAGTCCAATCTGACTGCCCTAGATCCGGCTGAGTGGCTATTTAGTGAGCCCGGTCGGCCCCCTGAGCTCGACGTCGTTGGCAGGTGACCACCGGAACCACGCCGAGCGTACCAAACGCGGTTCTGGTGGTTGTCCTTCAGCTACATGAGATGACTAACGATGATGTCTGTCGGCCTTACAGGTCATCGTGGCGTCGTCTGAGGTCCGGTTGTCTCTTCAAAGTTGCTATTGCCCTATAAGCAAAACTGAAGCGACAACTTAGGGGTCACACGAGGCGGTACAGCATGCGAGCCTGCCTGCCTTTGCCCGATGTATTCCATCCCAGAGCTTGCGCTGCGGCCTTCCACTCAGGATGGCTTAGGACGTCCCTAGCGAGGTTCTGTCTGCTCACCTTCACGACGGCAGCCAAAGTCTCGTAGGTGATCCGCATGACCCCCTCTGCCATCATGGCCCTCAAGTAAGCGACGGCAATGCGAACCTGCTTCGGTATGGCTTTCGGCTCTTCGCGCCAAGTCTTCATCGTGCAGCCGGGGAAGATCTCCGGGAGCTGCTGAATCACACCACTGCGCTCCGAAGCGATGATGTAGGCATCCATGGGTTTGCAGTATTCACCATCGAGCTGGCGCACCCGACCGCGACAGAGGGCCTGGAGAAGGAAGTGAGCGTGCTCACCCTTTTGGGTTGCCATGATCTCGGAGCGTGGCCTGAAGCCATCCCTCGTTGGTCTCCCCTGGGACAGGTGGGTCATGGCGATATAGCTTGAGTCTCGCATGAATAGCGTCCCAGCCAAGATCACGTTGGGGAAGTCCCGGTAAGCGTTCACCGCCATGTGGTTACCCCAAGTGATCACTCGAACGGTTGCCTCTTCGTCGTCTACCGGATTCTCATCG
>NZ_DATLPB010000016.1:0-2747 GCF_035535915.1 Acidocella sp. | reverse complement strand
AGCGGCGCCGTCCGATCGTTGGAGAAAGCAGAGAGCGCGCCGGGCAGTGTTGGGGGCGTTGGCCGCCGCGTTATGTCTATATCCGTCTCAAGCTCCCGCCGAAGGGTTCGGCCCCTTTCCCGTACGAAACTTCAACCCGCTCCAGCAGCTGGTATTGAATGTGCCGGCAGACCGTGCCGCCGTGCTGAGCCAAGGGACGCTCGACGTACGACTGGAACTAGCCGAAACCGCCGCGGTGTATTCCGAAAACCCGGCAAATGCCAGTGCCCAGATGAAATTCGAAACCCTGCGGAACGGACTCTTCCTGCGGTATGGCGTGACCTCGAAGCTCGAGGTCGGCTTCGAACTCCCCTTTCTGTACCGCTGGACAGGCTTCATGTCCGGCATGATCGAAGCCGTCGAACAGGCCACAACCGGCCTCTCGCCAGCCCGTAGCGCGCTCAGCAATGTGAACTATGTCTACAACATCACCCGCAATGGGCAGCAGATCATCAACGGGGCAAACGGCGCGCTCGGCCTCGGCGACAGCATGCTGCAGTTGAAATATCAGGTGGTCAGGGAAACCTCCCTCATTCCTGCCGTTGCCATTCGGACGGCGATCAAATTTCCGACAGGAAATCAAAGCGAGTTCTTCGGCAGTGGCAACCCGGACTTTGGGCTCGGAGTGGCGATCGAGAAGGCGCTTGGAAGCCGGTGGGTGATACATGGCAACTTGAACGGCGTGGTCCCGACCGGGCGGATCGCTGGCTTTGCGTTGTATCCCACGATCATGGGCATGGCCGCGGCCGAATACCTCTGGTCGGAAAACCTATCGCTGACCGTCCAGTTCGACTATTACACGACCCCCTTCCGGAATGTCGGTCTGGAGGTCTTCGATAAGGGTGTATCCGAATTGGTCGCCGGCTTTAGCTACCGGTTTGCTCAACATTGGCTCTGGCAGGCCTATGCCATTGAGAATATTGACCTCGTCACGGGTGGGGCTGCCGATTTTACATTAGGGGTCCTGTTAACGTACCGCTTCCAGATGTGATCTTGCGAGAATGCCTAAACCCCTATCCGCTTGACAGCAATTGAGGGTTGTGTGAGACTGTCCACGCCAGCATGCAGACCGCATAGCCCTTCGCCAAGCCTATCTGGATTCAGCCCGATTACTGGGCGCATGAACTCTCGCAAAGGAGTTTCGTCATGTCGATTTTGAAGACCATCCACAGCCCCGCTGATCTCAAGCGGCTCAAGCCCGCGCAATTTCCCAAACTCTGCCAAGAGCTTAGGGAGCAGATCATCGGAGCGGTGTCCAGCGTCGGAGGCCATCTGGCCTCAAATCTGGGCGTGGTCGAGTTGACGGTGGCGCTGCACTATCTGATGGATACCCCCAAGGACAAGATCGTGTGGGATACCAGCAATCAAGCCTACGCGCATAAGCTGCTCACCGGGCGTCGGGAGCAGTTCCACACCCTTCGCCAATACGGCGGATTGAGTGGATTCTGCAAGCGCGAGGAAAGCGTCTACGATACCTTCAATGCCGGGCATGCGGGCACCGGCGTTTCGGCCGCCTACGGGATGGTCGAGGCCCGGGAACAGCAGGGCCTCAAGCACAAAGTCGTCTGCGTGGTTGGTGATGGAGCCATGACCGCCGGCATGACGCTCGAGGGGCTGCATCATGCCGGGGGTCTCGGCAAGGATTTCGTCGTCATTCTCAATGACAATCAGATGTCCATCTCCAAGAATGTCGGTGCCATTTCCTCCTATTTGAACCGAACCTTCACCGGCGATTTTTATACGAAAATGCGGGAGGAAACCGGCCAATTACTGAGGAAAATCCCGCACATCGGATATGACGTCGAGAAGCTGGCACGTCGCGCGGAAGAGTTGGCCAAGGGTGCCATCCTCCCAGGGCTGCTGTTCGAAGAATTGGGATTCCGCTACGCCGGTCCAATCGACGGCCATAATTTCGAGCATCTGCTTCCGACCCTCGAGAACGTGCTCAAGATGAGAGGGCCGGTCCTGCTCCATGTCATTACGAAGAAGGGACTGGGCTATGAGCCGGCCGAGAAAAACCCGGTGTGGTTCCATGCCTGTCCGCCATTTGTCCGGGAAACCGGCGCGCCGGCGAAGAAGGCGGCGCGACCTTCCTATACCCAAATCGCCATCGAGTCATTGATTCAAGCGGCACGTGAAGACAAGCGGGTCGTGGCGATCACCGCGGCAATGTGCGAGGGCACGGGCCTGAACGCCTTTGAAAAGGAATTTCCTGATCGCCTCTATGACGTGGGAATTGCCGAGCAGCATGCGGTGACGTTTGCGGCCGGTTTGGCAGCTCAGGGCATGCGGCCGGTGGTCGCCATGTATGCCACATTCCTTCAACGCGCCTATGATCAAGTGGTGCATGACGTCGCCACCCAAAATTTGCCAGTGACATTTTGCATCGATCGCGGTGGTCTCGTCGCCGAGGACGGCACCACGCATCACGGCGCCTTCGATTACGCCTACTTGCGACACATGCCGAACATGGTTGTCATGGCGCCGAAAGATGAAAACGAATTGCAGCACATGCTCAAAACCGGTCTGCAGTATGAGGGCCCAGTGTCCATCCGCTATCCACGGGGCGTCAGCCTGGGCGTGCCGATGGATCGCGAGCAGAAAGAGCTCCCGATCGGCAAAGGCGAGCTCTTGCGGGACGGAACCGATGTGGCGATTATCGCGATCGGCGTGTCGGTCTGGCCGGCGGTCAAGGCGGCGGAGCAATT
>NZ_DATLPB010000015.1:0-22705 GCF_035535915.1 Acidocella sp. | reverse complement strand
GGCGGTGACGGTACACCAATCAGGCAAGTTCTCTGCGTGGAGTGGGTCGCTGGCGTTGTGGCTGAAGACGCGATCGATGCCCCCGAAAGTCTTGATATCGGCGCCGTACATGCCCGAGCTGCTGTTTGGGTGGCGCCATTTAGTGCCGCGCTGATCATATGCATGGGCGCGTAGGATATCGGCTAGGTCGAGACGCGCCCGGATCTTCTCAATGAGAGAGTCGTCCGGATCTATCCCCTGTTCCAGGCGCTCCAAACGACGCCGCGCGCGATCCTCGGACGCTTTGACGGCTTCCGCCTGGGCGTTAGCCGCTTCAGCGTCCAGAATGGCTTGACCGGCCTTGGTGAGGGCGTCTGCATTCAGCGGGGCGCCGTCGATAACGTGGCATTGGTGCCAGGGCTCATCGGCCTCGCTGGATGGCAGGTAAAACAGCGACGATGGGCCGCGTTTGGATCGGTCGAGAACGCCGTCAAGACGCAGAAACTTGGCGACGATCTCCGATGCTGGGATTTCAGGGTCCAGCTCGGCAGACAGCGGGAACACCAGCCGGTAACGGTCAGCGCCTGGCCTGTGCGAGTGTGACGTGTAGCCCAAGCAAGCCTTGCCCAGTGTTCGGACACGATCCAAAGCGGCTTCCAGAGGCGTGGGGATCTCGCCGGTTTCCTTGTTGGCTTCGATGTCGAGAGCGACAGCGGTTCGGGCGATGACGTTCCCCTTGAGGCGCCGCACATGACGATTGTCTGCCTCTAACTTGAAGCGCGCCGTGGCGAAGCAGGGGCCATCTTTTACCCCTTCACGCCGATGCTTGAATACCTGCGTGAAGTGATCCCAGGGCATGATCTCCGGGTCGCCATAAGCCGGGCCGACAGGAAACGCGGTTTCGAACCATGAGATTGTCATGCGGATATCGCGTGCTGTCATGCCCTGGCATCCTCAAACGCCTGGGCAATCCGACGCCGCTCTTCAGCGCCTTCCGCAGATTTTGATTGGAGCATGTCGGCAACTTGCCTGAGCGCAGAGGCTGCGACTCGTGCTTCATGCAAGTTTAGGGCAACGACTTTGACACGACGTGACTGCCGACCTAACGCGGCAATCAAGCGGTTTTCCGCAAAATTTTCCGGCGAGTTTCTGTGCATTGGAGCTCCAATGCCGCCGAATTCGCTTGCACGCCGCCGCGGGATTATCTAGATCAACAGTGCCGCCGTTGATTATTAGAGCTCCCCACAGCCGCCGAAGAAATTCGAGCGGCTGTGTTTCGTTAGGCGGCGCTTTTGCGGGGCTTCTGCGGGCGGATCTGCGCCGCCGGCTGAGCTTCAAGCCAAGCCAAGCCTTTCTCGATATTGATGAGGGTACGAGTGCCGACTTTGACAGCCTTCAAATGGCCATGGCCGAGTGCATCGTATGTGGCACGCCGGCCCATGCCGGAAAGAAGGCACCATGTGTCTATACTGCCGAATCTCGGCGTAACAGCGGCGCCGGGTCTGGCCTGACTTATCGTTGTGTTCATAAAACTACCTCCGCATGAAAGTGCAAACGGGTAGCTTATGACCGAGTGTTAGGCTGCGATGGAATATGTTAAACAGGGCGGCGATTAAAGATGGCGTCTGCCCTGTTTTAGAAGGGCAAATCTATACCCCTCTTTTTTACGTCTGCTTTTATCCGCCGCAACTCCCTTGCTAAAGTTTCCTTATTGTAAACTTGGCCAGTTACGGATTCGATGCATCTTTTGTAAACATAGGTCGCTGGACCTCCCTGAGTAAAAGAGGCTTGACCCCGTCCAGAGGCTACTAGCGCCTCTCGGATCTTATCACGCAACAACGCTCTACTATTTATCGGGGTGATCATGTGTCGTCGCAATATATGCGATCTATCGGGTCGTTTTTTAGGCGTGTCAAAGAAGTATAGGTCGATAGCCTTTTGTAGTTTTTTACCTCCCTCGATTTGATATCGAATTGCATTCATTTCTCTAGAGAAAAATTCACGTACCCTCTTAAAAGGCTTCTCGCCCCCCTCCTGATTTTTTTCTTCGCTATAAAACTCTTCATGTTCCTCGAAGTCTTTGATTAATTCTTCAAGGAGATAGGATTGGACTTTAATCAACTTACTGATCGTGCGGGTCAATGCCGCCCCTTCTTTTTGCCCCTCCCGTTTTAAATCGATTGCAAATTTTCTTCTTTTCGCGCCTTCACTTTCAAGGAACTTATCCTTTCCAGGTGGGGTGCCACGACGTCGGATCATTTCGTTTAAAACAGAAACGATTTCTACGCATTGCTCCGCACTCGGCACTGGCCGTCTACGCTGCTTTCCTTCCATATATTCTTCAAACCACGCGGCTACATCCGCGCCGCTCAGCAGCTTCAACTCTCCTTTCTTTGCGCCAGCCTTAGCCATTGCTATCACCGTCATTCTTTACTGTTGAACAAAACGCCGCCCAAGCCTCCATCAGCTTGCGCCGCCGGTCCAGCAGGTCGCCGCGTTGATACGCCGCCACTGTCTTGTCGCCGACCGTATGCGCGAGGGCTGCTTCAGCGATATCCGCCGGCTGCCCCGTCTCGGCGGCCCAATCGCGGAACGTAGACCGGAAGCCGTGCGCGGTCAGGTCATCGCGCTTCATCCGCCGCAGGGTCATCAACAGCGCCATGTTGCTGAGCGGCTTATCCTTCTTGCCGCCGGGGAAGACGAACTCGGCGTCATCGACGAGGAGCTTCGCGGCTTCCCGCAGGAGCACCACGGCATCGGCCGACAACGGCACCCGATGCTCTACCCCCGCCTTCATCCGCTCTCCCGGAATGGTCCAAACGGCGTGCTGCAGGTCGATCTCGGACCACCGCGCGCCGATGACCTCGCCCGTCCGGGCCGCGGTCAGGATGGCAAACCGGAAAGCCAGCGCGGCCGTCCCCTGCTCGGTGGCGAGCGCCTTCATAAAGGCGCCGCTTTCTCGCCAGGGAAGCGCGGCATGGTGTTCGACCTTCGCGACCTTGGACTTCTTGGGCAGGACGTTCTCTAGGTGCCCGCGCCAGCGCGCCGGGTTCTCCCCTGCCCTCCAGCCATGCGTCGTGGCGTAACTGAGAACCGATTCTATGCGCCCCCGGACGCGGGACGCCGTCTCCGACTTGGTGGTCCAGATTGGCTCAAGAACGCGGGTCACGTGCCCAGTGTCGATCTCCGACACGGCTAGGCCGCCGATGAGCGGGTAGACATAAGCGGCGAGCGTGTTCTCCCACTGGCCGACATGCTTTTCATTCCGCCAGGCCGCCTTGTTCGCGGCGATATATTTTCCGGCGCAGTCCTTGAAGGTGATGGCCTTGGCCGCCTCCAGCTTCCTCGCCTTGCGCTTGGCGTGCTTCACCTCAAGCGGGTCGATCCCCTCCAGAAGTGCCTTGCGACACGTCTGGGCCCGATCGCGCGCCTCGGATAGGCCGATGGTGTAAAGCGGCCCCAGCCCCATCTCTCTGGCCTTACCGTCGAGCATGAAGCGGAAAATCCAGGACTTCCCGGTCTTTGTTGGCTTGCCGTTCTCGTCCAGGGCGTTCGGCCCGACATGGAGCCATAAACCGCCGCCATCCCCGTACATGCCGGGCCTATTGGTGTTCTTCACCGCCGCGGGCGATAGTTTCTCGACCTTGCGTGCCATTGTCCGCCAAACCTCGATCTACGTTCTATCCCACAAATTTAAGTGAGATGTACGCGCACGCGGACGCACGGTCAAGCAAATTGATCGCGCTCTAAGCTATGGATTCATTGGCTTTTTTGATCGGGGATGCAGGGTGGTGCAAAGGGTTCTGGCGGAGGAGATGGGATTCGAACCCACGATACGCCTTTACAGCGTATAACGGTTTAGCAAACCGCCGCCTTCAGCCTCTCGGCCACCCCTCCGCAGCGGGTACCGGGGACACCGGACCGCGACAAGGCTCATAAGGGGTGCACGCGCGAAGGTAAAGCCTCCCGACCCTGCCCCCCGGGTTTCCAGATCAAACCGCGCCCGGCCCTACCCCGGCAAGACCACATCAACCATTTGATATTAAAGCCTGTTTTAAGAACTTAGCCGCGGTCTCGCCACGCCGCGAAATTTTTTCCGCCGCCCGGCGATCGCTTCGGTCTATGGTCGCGCGCCAGCGGCCTTATTCCGCGGCCGAGGCCCCACATTCCGGATAGAATCGCTCCCAGATCATCCGCGCCTCGATCACTTTGGTAAGCAACGCCGTCATGCGTCGCTGCATTTCGGCGAAGTTCCGGGTGCGGGTAAAATTATGCTCGTTCATATAGAGCCCGCGCGCGATTTCGAGCTGAATCACCTGCACCCCCTCGCGCGGCCTTCCATAATGCCGGGTGATGAAGCCGCCGGCATAAGGGTCGTTGCGCCGGACCTGAAATCCCAACGCCATCAAACTGGCATGAAGAAAATCCGTCCAGACCGGTGCGCAGCTGGTCCCGAACCCGTCGCCCAGGATGATGTCGGCCTTCGGCGCGTGGCGCCCCGGCAGGCTCGGCATGGAATGGCAATCGATCACCAGGCAGGTGCCGAACAGCGCCATGGTTTCCTCGATTTGCCCCGCCAGCGCCGTATGGAACGGCAGCCAGCAAGTCTCCACGCGCGCCTGCGCCTCGGCGAAACGGAGCTTCCCCGCATAGATCGGCTCGCCGTTGCCGACGATCCGCGCGATCGTCCCCAGCCCGGCCTGTACCCGCGGGCTGGCGGTGTTCACATGCGCGGGCAGCGCGTCGGCGAACATCAGCGGGTCCAACTCCCAGGCTTCGCGATTCGCGTCGCAATAAGCGCGGGGGAACTGCGCGGCCAGCAGCGGCGCGCCAAGCTCCGGCCCGGCGGCAAACAGCTCATCGACGAAACTGTCCTCGCTACGGCGGATGTCCGTCGCATTCAGCCGCGACGCCGCGAGAAACGCCGGGTCGTAACACTGCCCCGAATGCGCCGATGTCAGCACGAGCGCGGCGCGCCGGTGGGCTGGTCGCAGCAACCGGAAAGGAGCGGAACGGTCTGTCATGGTCCTGCCTATTGAACCAGCAACCCAAAGCCGGGACAAGGGAAAAGCTTATATAGGACGGGGACCCAGAAATGCGCGCCGCAGCCGCGCCGTCATGCCCATGATGCGCGCAGGTGCCGCCAGCATCGCCACCAGCAGGAACGAAGCCGCCGCCACGCCGCCCGCCAGCCCCAGCTGCGTCACCAGGCCCAGCCCCGGCCACGCCGCCAGCGCGGCCAGCGCCGCCAGCCGCGCCGCCACCAGCCCGAGGCACGGCAGCGCCAGCATGCTTAGCGCCGGCGCCAAGGGCCGCCCCAGCCCCAGCTTCAACGCCGCCAGAAGCAGCGCCACGCCCAGCACCCCCTGCCCCGCCAGCGCCCAGGCCAACGCCTGCAGCCCGAACGGCGCGCCGAACCATGCCGCCAGCATGACCGTCCCCGCATTCGCCCAGGCGAAATGCGCGATCAGCCGGGTGCGGCGCGCCGCCGTCAGCAGCGGATTGATCACGCCATACAGGCAAGCCGCCGGCACCATGAAAGTCAGAATGCCGAACACCGGCGCCGCCGCCGCCCAATGCGGCCCGAACAGCAGCAGCACAATCGGCTTCGCGGCCGCGCCGCACACGGCGCTGACGAAACAAATGCCCATCGCCAGCATATCGAGCATCTGGCTCACGGCCTCATCGCGCCGCGCCGGCTCGCTTTGCAGCGCCGCCAGAACCGGCACCAGAACCGGCAAAAGCAATTTGCGCGCCGGCAGGAACGCGAGTTCCTGCAGAACTTCGACCAGCCGCTGTGCGATGCGCAAAAGGCCCAGTTCCGCCGCCGGCACACGCAGCCCCACCAGCATCACATAGCCCGTCACGGCGATGGTATCGACGAAAGCCGCCTGCATCAGCGGCCAGGAGAAGCGGAAACTGTTGCGCAACACCGGCCAGGAGGGCGGGCGCGGCGGCGTCCAGCGCGCCGCTGCCGCCACCACCAGCGCATAAAAGCCGATGCCGACCATGCGCTGATCGATCAGCGCCGCGATCCCCCGCCCGGAAAGGGCCAGGGGCAGCGCCGTCACGCCGCCGAGCAGCGTGCTGCCCAGGGAGATCAGCCCCAGCGTGCGAAAGCGGAAATTCGCCGCCAGCCGCGCCGAGGGCACAACCAAAAACGCCGTGAGAAAAATATTCGCCGCCATGACACGCAGCACCGGGGTCAAAGCGGGCTGCGCATAAAGCCCGGCAAGCGTGGGCGCGGCCAGCCATAACAGCGCCATGGCACCAACCCCGGCCAGGCATTGCGACCAGAACGCCCCCGCCTCCACCGCAGGGTCGCCAGGATGTGCCTGCACCTGCTCCCCGGCCCCACTCAAGGAGATCATCCGCGCCAGTTCGGAAATCGCCGAGGCGATGGCGATGAGCCCGACCACCCGCACCGGAATAACGCGCAACAGGAGGCCCAGGATCAAAAAGCCGAAAGCGCGCTCGGCCAGCACAGTGGCGAAATTCCACGCCGCCCCGTGCACCGCGCCTCTCGCCAGCGCTTTTGTTGCGATTTCCACACGAAACCGTAACATATACGGTAAAGAAAGAGGCCGCTTTTTGAAAAAAGCGGCGCAAAAACTTTTATTTTACGCTGGGCCTGAGGCGGTGAAACCGGCACGGGCTCAGGTTTAAAAAAGTTTTTTGCTTCTTTTTTTCAAAAAAGAAGCGCTTGCTTTCTTCGTTTACCTGGCCCGCACCGCGCAAAAATACCCCAGCGCAAGCACCGGCAGCACCGCGCCCACCACGCACAGCCCCGCCCAGCCGAAATGGTTGAAGACCGGGCTGGTGATGGCCGACCCGGCGGCGCCGCCGACGAAGAAGATCGCCATGAACACGCCGTTAAGGCGCGAGCGGATTTCCGGAGCCAGCGTGTAGATGCTGCGCTGGCTGATCACGAGGTTGGTCTGCACCCCGGCGTCGAGCAAGACCCCGCTCAGCGCCAGCACGATCACCGAATGCATCCAGCTGCCCAGGAACGCCACCAGGAAGGAAAGACTGATCGAGACCAGGGCGAACACCGTGCCGGCGGTCATGTGGCCGCGGTCGGCCGCTCTGCCCGCCAACGGCGCCGCCAGGGCGCCGGCCGCGCCGACCAGGGCGAAAAGAGCGACACCCGTCTGCGTGTAATGGAAATCGTGAAGCAACAGCAGCGGCACGCCGGTCCAGAACAGCGAGAAGCCGGCAAAAGCCGCGGCCTGGTACGCCGCGCGCTGGCGCAACAGCGGAATCCGCACCGGCAGCGCCAGCAGCGAGGCCAGGAGTTCGCCATAATGGTGATTCGCACTCGGACGCCGATGCGGCAGGCTGAAGCGCAGCAGCACCAAGGTCGCCAGCATCACCGCCGCGGAAATCAGGAACACCGACCGCCAGCCGGAGAAATTCGCGATCACGCTGGATACCGGCCGAGCCAGCAGAATCCCCACCAGCAGCCCGCTCATCACGTTGCCGACAACGCGGCCGCGCATATGTTCCGGCGAGAGATGCGCGGCCAGCGGCACCAGCATCTGCACCGCCACCGAGGTCAGGCCGATCAGCGCCGCCGCTACCAGCATGACCGTGCCATCGCGCGCCACCGCCGCCAGCAACAGCGCCGGGATCGAGGCGGCAATGGTCAACACCACCAGCAGCCGGTTCTCCACCAGGTCGCCCAATGGCACCAGCAACAGCAATCCGGCGGCGTAGCCCAGCTGCGTCAGGCTGACGATCGCGCTTGCATCGCGCGGCCCAAGCCCGACCGAAGGACCGATCATGTCGATCAGCGGCTGCGCATAATAAATATTCGCGACGACAATACCGCAGGCAAACGCCAGCAGCAGGACCATCGCGGCCGACGGAGCTGTTTTTTCAGAAATAGTCATGATGGCGGCTTACGTGGAGGGAGAAATTCTGCGATGCAACAAGCAAAACGGCATGGCAGTGCCGCCTTGTTTTTTCACGGAGCTCCCGATGAATTTTCTCCACGCCATCTTATTTGCGGTCCTTCAAGGCGCGAGCGAATTATTCCCCGTCAGCAGCCTGGGGCACGCCGTCGTCGTCCCGGCGTTGCTGCATTGGGGGGTCGACCAGGCCAGCATCGGGTTCCTGCCCTTCCTCGTGATGCTGCATCTGGGCACCGCGATCGGCATGCTGATCTATTTCCACCGCGACTGGCTGGCCATGCTGCGCGGCGTGCTCGGCGCCGGCTACCAGAGTGAGAACAGCGCCGAGCGCCAGATGGTGCTGCGGCTGATCATCGCTACCCTGCCGGCGGTCATCGTCGGCGAGATCGTGAAAAAGCCGGTGGCGCATTTATTCGCCAGCCCGCTCATCGCCTGCGTCTTCCTGGTCGCGAATGCCGGGCTGCTGCTGCTGGGCGAGCGGCTGCGCCGCCAGACGGTCAAGCGCAGCACCACCCTCACGAACCTGGACGCGCTGATCATCGGCCTGTTCCAATGCCTCGCCTTCCTGCCCGGCATCTCGCGCTCAGGTGCGGCGATCGTCGGCGGCCTGCGCCGTGGCGTGGCGCACGAAGAGGCGGCCAAATTCTCCTTCCTGATGGGCACGCCGGTGATCTTCGCCGCTGCCGTGATCGAGATCCCGAAATTGCTGCACGCGCATGAGTTGCACGCGCTGTTCGGCCTGTCGCTGCTCGCCGCATTGGTGGCCGGCGTTGTCGCCTTCGCCAGCACCGCCTTCCTGATGCGCTATTTTCGCGACCACGACAGCTGGGCGCTGAAACCGTTCGCGTGGTATTGCGCCATTTTCGGCGCCGGCAGCTTCGTGCTGCTGCTGTTGGGGCTTTGATGAAAAAATTACTTTGCGCCCTCTGCCTGGCTCTGCCCATGGCGGCCTACGCCGCCGTCAATCTCGCCGCCGTGCCGATCGGCCGGACCGACCTGCCCTGGTGGAAGCTGCGTTTCGAGCGGTCCCTGGCCGCCGCCAAGGCCGATCCGGACGCCCAGATCGCCTGGCTGGGCGATTCCATCACCCAATACTGGCAGCGCCAGGGCGGCCACGGCTATGACGACGTCGCGCCGGTCTGGAACCGCTATTACGCCCCCTATCATGCGCTCAATTTCGGCTTCATCGGCGACACCACCGCCAGCCTGATCTGGCGGCTGGACCATGGCCAGGTCGCCGGGCTGCATCCCAGGCTCGCCATCATCCTGAT
This sequence comes from Acidocella sp., assembly GCF_035535915.1. Classification (GTDB taxonomy): domain Bacteria; phylum Pseudomonadota; class Alphaproteobacteria; order Acetobacterales; family Acetobacteraceae; genus Acidocella. The sequence goes on along the minus strand of NZ_DATLPB010000015.1, from coordinate 13,542 downwards.
CGGCGCGAACAATCTCGGCCGAGTGCATTGGGGCGCAGATCAAAGCGTGCCGGGCATCGAAACCGTGGTCAGCCTCACCCACCGCCTCCTGCCCGATACGCATATCCTGCTGCTCGGCGTGCTGCCCTCGATCCGCTCCCCCTGGGTGGATCAACAAACCCAACTCATCAACGCCGCCCTGGCGCAACGCTATGAAGGCGACCCAACCGTCACCTTCGAGAATGTCGGCCAGGTGCTGCTGAAAAACGGCCGCGCCGACGCCAGCCTGTATGTCGACCCGCGCCTGACCCCGCCCGAACCGGCGCTGCATCCCGACGCCGAAGGCATGGAACGCATCGCCCAGGCGCTGGCGCCGGTCGTGGCAAAGTACACAGAGGAAAAGTAAGCAGGCGCTTTTTGAAAAAAGCGCCGCAAAAACTTTTGTTTACGCTGGGCCGGTGGCGTTGAAAACGCACGGGCTCGCTCTTACCGCCTCAACGAACGCCTTGATCAGCGCCGGTGACTTCTGCCCCGGCGCGGTTTCCACGCCCGACGACACATCGGCCCCCGGCGCGCCCGTGATGCGCAACGCCTCGGCCACATTGTCCGGCCGTAGCCCGCCCGCCAACAGCCAGAATTTTTCCGGCTGCCAGGGCGCCAGCAGCGCCCAATCGGCCTGCACGGCGTTGCCGCCCGGCCGTGTTGCGCCCGGCGGCGGCTTGTTCTCTACCACGTAACCGTCGACCGCCTCAGCCCTGTCAGGGAACTCTTCGGAAGCAGCGATGCCGAGCGAGCGCCATACCGGCAGGCCGAATTGCGCCTTGAGCGCCGCCGCTTCGGCCGGGGACGCATGGATCTGCAAAATATCCAGTCTCACCACGGCGAGCGCGGCTGCGATGTCCGCTGCCGTCGGCCGCACGAACAGCCCGACCCGCTGCGGCCCGCCGTCATGGCGCGCGGACAGTTCCGCCGCTTGGGCCGGCGTGACGAAGCGCGGCGAAGGCGGGAAAAACACGAAGCCGAGGAAATCCGCGCCGGCCTCCACCACCGCATCGAAAGAGGCCGTGCTGTTGATGCCGCAGATTTTAACGAGAGGCCGGGCCACGCCTCAGCGCAGCCCGGCGATGGACGCCGCGATGGCAGCCGCCGACGCGGCCGGATCGGGCGCCGAAAAGATCGGCCGTCCGACCACGAGATAATCCGCCCCTGCCCGCACCGCCTGCTCGGGCGTCATCACCCGCGCCTGGTCGTCAGTGGCGCTGCCCGCCGGCCGGATGCCCGGCACCACCAATATTGGCTTGGGCCCGAACGCGTCGCGCAGGGGCGCAATTTCATGCGCCGAGCAAACCAGCCCGTCGGCGCCATTATCCAGCGCCAGCCGCGCCAGACGCAGCACCTGCTGGGTCGTGCCCCCGGCCACGCCGGTTTCCGCCAGCGCCGCCGCGTCGAGGCTGGTCAGCACCGTCACGGCGAGAATTTTCGGCCGCGCCGTGCCCTCAGAGGCCGCCTTCGCCGCCGCCGCCACCATCGCCCCGCCGCCGCCGGCATGTACCGTCAGCATCTGCACCTTGAGCGGCAGCAGCGCGCGCACCGCGCCCGCCACCGTGTTGGGAATGTCGTGCAGCTTGAGGTCCAGGAACAACGGCGCGCCGGCAGCCGCGTCCAGCCCCGCCGGACCGTTCGCGAGAAAATATTCCAGCCCCAGTTTCACCAGCCCGCAATGCGGCGCCACCATCGCGGCCATGGCCTCGGCCCGGGCCCGCTCCGCCGTATCGATCGCGGCGATCAGCCGTTGCGTCATGGCGTGTGCGCCCCAGGCGCCGGTATCGCGGGCAGCGCGGCTTGCCGCGCTTCCAGCTCGGCGTTGCGCTTCTCGGCCCGCCTGGCGCGGCGCCCCGCCGCCAGCCGATGCGGCAAATGGAAGGCCAGCCCGAGCAGGAAGCCGAACGCCAAGGCCGCCAGAACCACCGCGCCGAACGGCAACCGCGCCAGCTGCCCCAGCGGCCAAAAGGAAATCTCCACCGCGTCGCGATTGGAGAGCATGAAAATCATCAGCACCAGAATGACCAGGAAACCGATGATCGTTTTAAATAGTCTCAGCTTTTGACTCCGCCACTCTTCTTGACTGTGGGCGAAGACATGGGCTTGTTGATGCGTTCCCGCAACTCCTTGCCGGCTTTGAAAAACGGCACGGATTTCTGTGCGACCTCAACCGTCTCGCCGGTCCGCGGGTTGCGCCCGGACCGGGCATTGCGTCGTTTCACCGTAAACGCGCCAAACCCGCGCAGTTCCACCCGCTCGCCACGGGCCAGAGCACTGGTCATTTCATCAAAGAACGCGGCAACGATGCGCTCCACATCCGCCACCGTCAGATGCGGATTATCCTCCGCCAACCCGGCAATTAGTTCCGATCTTGTCATAAAAATCTCCAGACCGGGCACGACGATGCCAGGGCGACACGATCTGGTCAATAACCAATTGTGATCACGAGGTTTTTTACAAAGCACAAGTTGTAGGACACGCGCTGAAATCAGCCCGCCCCCGCGAACCCTTCACGCCAAGAATACGGCGCCGAAACAAAAACCCCGGCGCCGAAACGCCGGGGTTTTTTCACTACAATCCCGCCACGCCGCCCCGCCTTTCAGACGGAACGGCGCGGAAAAGCACGGGATTACTCTTCGGTCTGCTGGTTGCGGCGACGGATCGCAGCGCCCAGAATGTCGCCGAGCGAAGCGCCGGAGTCGGACGAACCATATTCCGACATCGCCTGCTTGTCCTCGTCGATCTCCTTGCCCTTGATGGTGAGCTGCAGCTTGCGGGCCGCGCGGTCCACCGCCGTGACCTTGGCGTCGACCGTATCGCCCACCGCGAAGCGCTCGGAGCGCTGCTCGGCCTTGTCGCGCGCCAGTTCGGCGCGACGGATGAAGCCGGTCAGCACGTCGTCCACCTTCACTTCGATGCCGTTCGCCTGCACCGCCGTCACCACGCAGGTGACGATCTGGTTCTTGTGCACGCGGTCCAGCACGCCGGCGGCCGGATCGACCTCAAGCTGCTTGATGCCGAGGCTGATGCGCTCTTTCTCGACATCGATGTCGAGCACCTTGGCCTTGACCACTTCGCCCTTGTTGAACTTGGCGATCGCGGCCTCGCCGGAATCGTCCCAGGACAGGTCGGACATGTGCACCATGCCGTCGATCTCCGCGCCGATGGCCACGAACAGGCCGAACTCGGTGATGTTGCGGATCTCGCCCTCGACGATCGAGCCGATCGGGTGCTCGTCCTGGAACTCTTCCCACGGGTTGCGCGTGACCTGCTTCAGGCCCAGCGAGATGCGGCGCTTGGAGGCGTCGACATCCAGCACCACCACGTCGACTTCCTGGCTGGTCGAAACGATCTTGCCCGGATGCGCGTTCTTCTTGGTCCAGGACATTTCGGACACATGCACCAAGCCCTCGACCCCCGGCTCCAGCTCCACGAAGGCGCCGTAGTCGGTGATGTTGGTGACGCGGCCGGAAGCCTTGATGCCCGGCGGGTACTTGGCGTCCACGCCTTCCCACGGATCGGCTTCGAGCTGCTTCATGCCCAGCGAGATACGCTGCGTGTCGGCATTGAAGCGGATCACCTGCACCTTGACCGGCTGGCCGATCACCAGAGCCTCGGCCGGGTGGTTGATGCGCTTCCAGGCGATGTCGGTGACATGCAGCAGGCCGTCAACGCCGCCGAGATCCACGAACGCGCCGTAATCGGTGATGTTCTTCACCACGCCGTCGAGGATCTGGCCTTCCTTCAGGCCGAGGATCAGCTCGGAGCGCTGCTCGGCGCGGGTCTCTTCCAGCACCGCGCGGCGGGACACGACGATGTTGCCGCGGGCGCGGTCCATTTTCAGGATCTGGAACGGTTGCGACACGCCCATCAGCGGGCCGACATCGCGGACCGGGCGGATGTCCACCTGGCTGCCCGGCAGGAACGCGGTGGCGCCACCGAGATCGACGGTGAAGCCGCCTTTGACGCGGCCATGGATCACGCCATTGACGCGGTTCTGCGCCTCGAACGCCTTCTCAAGCTGGGTCCAGCTCTCCTCGCGCCGCGCCTTCTCGCGCGACAGCACCATCGAGCCGTCTTTGTCTTCATAACGCTCGATGTAGAGATCATACAGGTCACCGGCATTAACTTCCGGCTTGGCGCCGACGGGGGCGAATTCGCGCAGCGGCACGCGCCCCTCGCTCTTCAGGCCAACATCAACGATCACGAAATCGTCATCGATCCGGAGCACCTTTCCGGAAACGACGGAACCTTCGAACCCGGCATTCGCGCCGAGCGAGGAATCCAAAAGAGCGGCAAAATCATCAGTGCCCGAATAGGCCGGGGCATCAGAGTGGCGGGGAGAGGAAGAAGCCATGTGGCTGTATATGTCCTGGTGCGGGAGACCCGCTTGGGTGTGCGCAGCCCGAGTCGGGGGCAACGTCTAGAGCACCCCCAACAAGCTTGCGGGGATGTCCGGTGAAGTGAGTGCCGCTGTCTTAGCCCCCCTTCGATGGAAGTCAAGCATTTGCCTTCATTCCAGGGCCGCCGGGTACAAATGTAATGCGCCCGCCCCGCGCGCGGCGGCGGCATGCGCGCGGGCGCTTCGCATGCGCATTTTAGCTGCTATAAGCCTGTCGCAATGACAAATTTTTCCTCCGGCTTCGCCCGTTCGACGATGCTCGCCCTGCTGCTGTGCCTGGGCGGCTGCGCCATTTTCAGCGGCGGCGGCGGTGGTGCCGGCGGCGGCCGCTCCCATCACGCCGCAGCCGCCACCGGCACGGCGGCGGTGCTGCCTCCGGCTGACGTTCTCTATCAGCAGGGTGTCGGCCACATTCAGAAGGGGCAATACGCCCCGGCAGTCACCGCCTTCAACCAGGTCGAGGAAAACTATCCCTACTCCGTCTGGGCCACGCACGCCCAACTGCTCGCCGGTTATGCCCAGTATAAGCAGCAGGATTATGACGACGCGCTGAGTTCGCTGAACCGCTTCATCGCCCTGCACCCGGAAAATGAAAACGCCGACTATGCTTATTATCTAAAGGCGCTCTGTTATTACGAGCAGATCGACGATGTGCAGCGCGACCAGACCGCCACCTACGAGGCGATCCAGGCGCTGAGCGACGTCGTCAACCGCTTCCCCGGCAGCGACTACGCCCGCGATGCGCGCGTCAAACTGCGCCTGGCAAATAACCGTCTTGCCGGACACGACATGGCGATCGGCCGCTTCTACGAACAGCAGCATCTGTATTCCGCCGCCATCGGCAACTACCAGAACGTCGTCACCAATTTCCAGACCACCACCTACGTGCCGGAGGCGCTGGAGCGGCTGGTTGAATGCGACCTCGATCTCGGCCTGACCGATGCCGCGCAGCGCACCGCCGCCGTGCTCGGCTATAATTTTCCGGGCAGCAGCTGGTACCAAAGCGCTTATGCCAAGCTGAAGGCGCACGGGCTGGTGCAAAACACCGCCGCCGCCCCGGCGCACGCCTCCCATGGGCTGTTCTAGAGCCTTCATTGCCCGAATGAAGGCTCTGGCCAATTTCTTGGCGAGCTCATGCTGAACAGCCTCTCGATCCGAGACGTCGTGCTGATCGAGCGGCTGGACCTTTCTTTTGGCCCCGGCCTGACGACGCTGACCGGCGAGACCGGCGCGGGGAAATCGATCCTGCTCGACAGTCTCGGCCTGGCTCTGGGCGCGCGCGCCGATACCGGCCTGATCCGCGCCGGCGCTGAGCAGGCGGTGGTGGCCGCCGCCTTTTCCGTCGCCCCATCCCACCCGGCTTTGGACCTGCTCAGCGAACACGGGCTTGCCTCCGGGCCGGACATTTTCCTCCGCCGCATCGTCAACCGCGACGGCCGCTCCCGCGCCTTGGTCAACGACCAGCCGGTCAGCCTGTCGTTCCTGCGCACGCTCAGCGCCCTGCTGATCGAAGTTCAAGGCCAGCACGAGCAGGTCGGCCTCGCCGATCCCGCCAACCACATGGCCCTGCTGGACGCCTTCGGCGTGCCCGCCGAAACCCGCATGGCCACCGCCGCCGCGCATAAAGCCTGGCGCGAGGTGGCCGCAAAGCTGAAGGAAGCCGAACAGAAAATCGAGGACGCCGCGCGCGAGGAAGATTTTCTGCGCCACGCGGCGGACGAACTCTCCCGGCTGAACCCGCTTCCCGACGAGGAGGATTCGCTGGTCGCCGAACGGCAGCGCCTGCAATCGGGCGAGCGCCGGGCCGAGGCGATCGCCGCCGCGCTCGCCGAACTCACGCCCAAGGACCGCCGAGCCGCCAGCCCCGCCGCGCATCTGCGCGCCGCCGCGCGGGCGCTCGCCAGGCTCGCGACGCCGGGCGAGGAAGCCCACCCCGCCGCCGCCGCGATGGCGGCGATCGAGCGTGCCGAAGAGGCCCTCGCCGAAGCCGACGATTTGCTGCAGCGCCTCGCCGCCGAGGCCGAGGATGACCCCCGCGCGCTGGAATCGACCGAGGAGCGGCTGTTCGCGCTCCGCGCCGCCGCCCGCAAGCACAGCGTGCCCGTGTCCGAACTGCCGTCTTTCCTCGCCGCGTTGCGCGCCCGGCTGGCGGCGCTGGAAAGCGGTGCCGCCGACATCGCCGCCCTCACCCGCGAAGCCGCCGCCCGCCGCACCGCCTATGTCGAGGCCGCCGCCGCCCTCTCGGGTCTCCGCGAGCAGGCCGGGGCGGCGCTGATGCAGGCGCTGGCCCGGGAACTGCCGCCGCTCAAGCTGGACCGCGCCCGCTTTTTCGTCGAACGCGCCGCCCTGCCCGAGCCGAACTGGGGGCCGCGCGGCGCCGACGGCGTCAAATTCCTCATCGCCACCAATCCCGGCGAAGCGCCCGGCGCGCTGGACCGGATCGCCTCCGGCGGCGAACTCTCGCGGCTGATGCTGGGCCTCAAAGTGGTGCTGAGCGGCGGCGCCGCGGTCGAGACGCTGATCTTCGACGAGGTCGATTCCGGCATCGGCGGCGCCACCGCCGCCGCGGTCGGCGAACGCCTGGCCCGCGTGGCGGAAGCCGTGCAGGTCCTGGTCGTCACCCATTCGCCGCAGGTCGCCGCGCGCGGCCGGGCGCAATTGCGCGTCGCCAAGCGCATCATCGGCGAGCGCGCGGTGACCGCCGTGGAAACGCTCAACGACACCGAACGCCGCGAGGAAATCGCCCGCATGCTGGCCGGCGAAACCATCACCGACGCCGCCCGCGACGCCGCCGCCAGCCTGCTGGCGGTTTGAGGAAAGAAAGGAAGCCCTACTTTTTGTGAACAAAAAGTAGCAAAAAACTTTATTTACTCTGGGCCCGTGCGGTTTCACCGCCTCAGGCCCGGTTTCGAAAAAGTTTTTGCGGCGCTTTTTTCAAAAAGCGCCCACTTTCTTTATAACTGCTTATATGACTGCCAAATCCCGTTTCGACGACCTGCTGGCGCGCCTTGCCGCCGCCGATGCCGCCTATCACACGCAAGACGCGCCGCTGATGACGGATGCGGAATATGACGCGTTGCGCCGCGAGGCCGAGGCGTTGCGCGCCGCCCATCCTGAACTGGCCGGGCAGGCCGAGGCGCTCGCCACCATCGGCGCGCCGGTCGCCGCCGGGTTCAAGAAGGTCGCGCATGCGACACCGATGCTCTCGCTCGACAACGTGTTCGCGGCGGAAGAGTTCACCGAATTCTGCGCCCGCATCCGCCGTTTCCTCGGCCTGGACGACGCACCTCTGGAATTCGTCGCCGAGCCGAAAATCGACGGGCTGTCGATCTCGATGACCTATGAGGACCGGCAATTCGTGCGCGCCGCCACGCGCGGCGACGGCGCCGAGGGCGAGGACGTCACGCAGAATCTCCTGACATTGAAGACGCTGCCCCGCACGCTGCCGGCCGCGGCCCCTGCCCGCATCGAAATCCGCGGCGAAGTGTATATGACCAAGGCGGATTTCCTGGCCCTGAACGAATCGCAGGAGCGCAAATTCGCCAACCCGCGCAACGCCGCCGCCGGCTCGCTGCGCCAGCTCGACCCGTCGATCACCGCCAAACGAAAATTGTCGCTCTTCGCCTACGCCCAGGGTTTTTCCAGCAGCCCGGTCGCCGCCACGCATTGGGACTATCTGCGCACGCTGGAAGACTGGGGCTTCAAGGTGAATCCCCTGTCGCAACAAATCGCCGAAAACGGGGCCGAAAAATTCCAGGAGAAAATCGGCCTGGAGCGCGCCAGCCTGCCTTACGACATCGATGGCGTGGTCTATAAAATCAATGATCTCGCCTTGCAGTCCCGCCTCGGTTTCGTCGGCCGCGCGCCGCGCTGGGCCACGGCGTGGAAATTCCCCGCCGAACGCGCCAGTACAACGCTGGAGGATATCGAAATCCAGGTCGGCCGCACCGGCGCCCTCACGCCGCGCGCCCGCCTGGCCCCGGTGAATGTCGGCGGCGTGCTGGTGCAATATGCCACATTGCACAATGAGGATGAGATCGCGCGCAAGGATGTGCGCATCGGCGACATTGTGGAACTGCAGCGCGCCGGCGACGTGATCCCGCAGATCCTCGGCGTGTTGAAGCGCGGCGCGCATGCCGTGCCCTTCGTCTTCCCCACCCATTGCCCGGTCTGCAACAGCCTCGCCGTGCGCGACAGCGACGAGGCCGTGCGCCGCTGCACCGGCGGCCTCACCTGCCCGGCCCAAGTGGTGGAACGGCTGATCCATTTCTGCGCGCGCGGCGCCTTCGACATCGACGGCATGGGCGAAAAGACCATTCTCGAATTCTACGAAAGCGGCCTGCTCAAATCCGCGCCGGAAATTTTCCGCCTGCCTGAACATGAGGCCGAAATCGCCAAGCGCGAAGGCTGGGGCCCGGTCTCGGCGGCCAAGCTGGCGGCCGCGATCCGGGCCAGACGGACCATTCCCCTGCCGCGCTTCATTTTCGCTCTCGGCATCCGCCGGATCGGCGAGAACAACGCGAAATTGCTCGCCCGGCATTACGGCTCCTACGCCACCTGGCGGGCCAGCATGGAAGCGGCCACGGTCATCGGCTCCGACGCCCGGCTGGAACTGGGCTCCATTTCCGGCATCGGCCCAGCCATTGCCACCGACCTCGCCGCCTTCTTCTCCGAAGCGCATAATCTCGACACGCTGGCCGAGCTTGAATCCTTCCTCACCATCGAGGATGCGGTGAGCGCCGCCGCTGCCGATTCGGAACTCGCCGGCAAAACCATCGTCTTCACCGGCACACTCAGCATGGCCCGCCCCGAGGCCAAGGCGCGCGCCGAATCGCTCGGCGCCAAGGTCACCGAATCGGTCTCAAAAAAAACCGACTACGTCGTGGTCGGCAGCGATGCCGGGTCGAAGGAGAAAAAGGCCCGCGAACTCGGCCTGAGGATTCTCAGCGAGGATGAATTCCGCGCGCTTGCCGGGTTGTGAGGAAAGGAAAGTAAGAACTACTTTTTGTGAACAAAAAGTAGCAAAAAAACTTTGTTATGCTGGGCCGTGGGCTTTGTCAGCGACATAGCCCATGGCCCAGAGTCACAAAAAGTTTTTGCGCCGCTTTTTTCAAAAAGCGGCCACTTCCTATAATACCCGCCCATGAATATTTCCCTGCGTTCGGTCGCCCCGGACGATCACGAGCTGATCTATGAGCTCACCGAAATCACGCTGCGCCCTCTGATCGAGGCCGCTTCAGGCGCGTGGGACGAAGCCGCGCAGCGCGCCGCGATCAGCGCGCCCGGCGGCGCCACCCACATCATCCAGATCAACGGCGCCGACGGCGGGTTGCTGACTTTGGCCGAGGATGATGGGCATATCCATCTCGAATCGCTGCTGTTGCATCCCGAGATTCAGGGGTTAGGCATCGCCAAGTCTTTGCTGCGCCAACTCCAGGCCGAAGCCCTGGCGCGCCGCCAGGAGATCCGGCTCACCGCCGTCAAGGACAGCCCGGCATTCGCCTGGTATCGGCGTGAAGGCTACGCCGTAACCGAGACGTCCGGCCCCTACGTGGTCATGGCCTGAACTTGTGGAGCCGCCCTGGCCGTTGGCGTTGACATCCTCCCAAGGCCTGCTTGTGCAGGTGGGTGCCAGTTACCCGGCCCAATGGACCGGGCAGAGCCAGCCCCCGAGGGAGATGCTTAACGGCCCAGGGGATGATCTGCCTGACGCACCGGGCAGCTCCAGGCTTTAGTTTAAGCGTCCGTGAGGTCGGCGGCAATCTCTTCCGCGCGCGCGGCAACACGGCGCAGCTTTGCGCGCCGCTCATCGCCGGTGTCGGCGGCAACCGGCGTCTCGCTCGGTTTCGCGCCGCCGCGCAAATCAGACAGCTCGTCGGCCAGCAGCAGCGCCGCCAGCATCAGCAGCCGCGCCTCGCCGGACTGGCCGCCGATCGATTTGATGCTGTTGATGCGCTGCTCGATCTCCGCCGCCATCTGTTCCAGATGCGCTTCCTGCCCATCTTCGCAGCCCACGATGTAAGCAAAGCCGTTGATACGGATCGTCACTTGCGCCATGGCGTTTACTCCGTAACGTTTTCGTCCGGCTTGGCCGGCTCCAGCCCCGCACGCAACCGTGCGATCAGCATGTCCAGCGAATGAGCCAACGCCTCCCGGTCGATCTCCCGCTTGGAAGCCGGCTTCGCGGTCTGGACGGCGCCCGCGATTCGCCGCAATGCGACCTCGATGCGCTCCAGGATTTCGTCTTCGGATTCAGACTCGGGCATAACCGCTATTGAAGCCGACGCCGCGTGGGCTGGTCAAGTTAGAGGATATGACGAACATCTCACCTTGCGTTATTATATACGATTTGGCCCAGGCACGGTACGCCCTTGGGTTGCAACGCCCTGTCACCCTGCTCTCCGCTCCGGGGGCAGCGTCCCAGGCCGGTTGCCTGTGGTGGAAGAGGCTGGTCGACGCGACGGGCGCCGCACATAGCAGTTTTTTGGACTGTGACACAGACGCCGGCCGGGCTTTGGAGGCGCTGCGGCTCGGCCTGCTCGGGATCGTGCTCCGCCCTCAGCCGAGTTTCGCGACCGTCGCGGAAATCGCCGCCGCACAATGTGCGGTTGTGCTTCGCCAGGCGCCACCGGCGCTTGACCTGGCCCAACCCGGCGCTGATCGCCGCCTTCGGGCCTGGCTCGGCGGATGACACGGGCCCGGCCTTGCGTTACATCCGCTGTGTTCTTCACTGAGGGGTGACATGCACATCACGGAGCAGGTAAAAAAGATCCTGTCGCACTATGAAAGCGACAATCCCGGCACCAAAACCAACCTCGCGCGGATCCTGATGGCAGGTTCGCTCGGCGGCACCGGCAAGCTGGTGATCCTCCCTGTCGACCAGGGATTCGAGCATGGCCCGGCCCGCTCTTTCGCGCCCAACCCCGCCGCCTACGACCCCCATTACCATTTCCAGCTGGCGGTCGATGCCGGACTCTCCGCTTATGCTGCCCCTCTTGGCATGATCGAGGCCGGCGCCGACAGCTTCGCGGGCGCCATTCCCACCATCCTCAAGGTCAACTCTGCCAACTCGCTCGCCACGGAAAAAAACCAGGCCCTCACCGGCTCGGTGAATGACGCGCTGCGTCTCGGCTGCGCGGCGATCGGTTTCACCATCTATCCAGGCAGCGAATATGCCTTCGACATGATGGAGGAAATCCGCGAAATGGCCGAGGAGGCCAAATCCGCGGGCCTGGCCGTCGTCATCTGGTCCTATCCGCGCGGCCCGAACCTCGACAAAGCCGGCGAGACGGCCTTCGACATTTGCGCCTATGCCGCGCATATGGCCGCGCTGCTCGGCGCCCACATCATCAAGGTGAAACCGCCCACTGACGTGGTCTCGCTGGAAGCGGCGAAGAAGGTTTACGCCTCGATCGACGGTTCGACCCTGGCCAAGCGCGTGCAGCACGTCGTGCAATCCTGCTTCGGCGGCCGCCGCATCGTCGTGTTCTCCGGCGGCGAGGCCAAGGGCCTGGACGGGCTATACGAAGAAGTGCGCGGCCTGCGCGACGGTGGCGCCAACGGCTCCATCATCGGCCGCAACACCTTCCAACGCCCGCGCGAGGAGGCCCTCGCCATGCTCGCGAAGATTATTGAGATTTATCAAGGCAAGTAAGTAAACGAAGGGGCGCCCGGGCTAACAGCCCCGGCCCCCTTTATTTTGATACGGATGGTTTCGGTGGCTGAGGCGAACTGCAGACTTTATCTTATCACGCCGCCGGTCCTGCCGGAGCAATTCGAGGACCAGTTGGCCGCGGCGCTCGATGCCGGCGACGTCGCCGCCGTGCAATTGCGGCTCAAAGATGTCTCCGACAGCATCCTGCAGAAAACCATCGAGCGGCTGCGCCCCGTGGTGCAGAGCCGCGACGTCGCGTTCCTGCTCAATGACCGCCCCGACCTCGCGGTGAAACTCGGCTGCGACGGCGCCCATGTCGGGCAAACCGACATGCCGGCCGCCCAGGCGCGCAAAATTCTCGGCGACCTGACGATGGGCGTCACCTGCCACAACTCCCGGCACCTCGCGATGGAAGCCGGTGAAGCCGGGGCCGACTATGTCGCCTTCGGCGCGTTCTTCCCCACCGCCACCAAGGAACCGCCGGAAATGGCGGAGATCGAAACGCTGCGCCTGTGGGCGGAGGTCATGGAAATCCCATGCGTCGCCATCGGCGGCATCACCGCGGCGAACTGCGCGCCGCTGGTCCAGGCCGGCGCGGAATTCCTCGCCGTGGTCGGCGCGGTGTGGAACCATGCCCAGGGCCCCGCCGCCGGCGTGCAGGCAATGCTGGGAGCCATCCGACAAGCGAAAACAGCGTAGAAAGAAAGCGGCCGCTTTTTGAAAAAAGCGGCGCAAAAACTTTTGGTTACGCTGGGCCTGAGGCGTTGAGACGGCACCGGCCCAAAGTAATCAAAGTTTTTTTGCTTCTTTTTGTTCACAAAAAGAAGCGCTTTCCTGCCCTTTCCTCACCCGCAATCGTTGCCGCGCAGGGTGAAAGTGACCACCTTATTATCCCGCAGCGTGAAGGTGGTCTCGCAGCCGTAAAAGATGACCCGCGGCGTCAGGCCGGCCGCGTAAACCTGCGGATAGAACGCGCCGCCATAGAACGGGCCGTTCCATGCGCCATACCAGCCGCCCAGATAGGCGCCGGTAAGAACCGCCTGGTTCGACTGGTCGTAGGCGACATACTCCACCCCGTTCACGGTGATGCGCTTGTCCGGTACGCCGAGCTGCTGAATCAGGGTCTGCATGTCGGCGCCGATATAAGCCGCCATGCGGCTGCTCAGGCTGGGGCCCGTGGCGCACCCGGCCAAAGCGAGCAGGGACAGGGAAACGAGAAGACCGCGACGCATGGAACGCCTCTTGCAGGGTAAGTTATACTAACTGAAATTATACCGATTTTAGCAAAAACCAGCCCTCAAAGTATAACAAAGCATGACCGAAGCATGATCAAACCATGACAGGCCTCACCTCGTGCATTCAGGCCTTCAGCCCCCAGGCACTGCCCTAGAGCGCGATGACTTTAAGTCGAACCATTTCATGGTTCGACTTAAAGTCTGAATCGCCCTCTAGCTTATATCTAGAG
>NZ_DATLPB010000014.1:0-10603 GCF_035535915.1 Acidocella sp. | reverse complement strand
CCGGCGATACCGGTGCCGCGGGTGCGACTGGCGATACCGGTGCCACGGGTGCGACCGGCGATACCTGCGCCACGGGTGCGACCGGTGCCACCGGAACTTCGGGTGCGACGGGTGCGACCGGTGCCACCGGCACTTCGGGTGCGACCGGCGCCACCGGCACTTCGGGTGCGACGGGCGCGACCGGCGATACCGGTGCCACGGGTGCGACAGGTGCCACCGGAACTTCGGGTGCGACGGGTGCGACTGGCGATACCGGTGCCACGGGTGCGACAGGTGCCACCGGCAACACCGGCGCGACGGGTGCCACCGGCAACACCGGTGCCACGGGTGCCACGGGGGCAACTGGCAGAACCGGTGCGACTGGCGCGACCGGCAATACCGGAGCGACTGGTGCCTCGGGTGCAACCGGTAGAACCGGCGCGACGGGCGCCACCGGGGCAACCGGCAAGACCGGCGCGACAGGTGCGACGGGCAAGACGGGCCATACCGGGAAAACCGGACCCACGGGCGCGACCGGTAAGACCGGCCACACTGGGGCCACCGGCGCCACTGGTAAGACAGGTTATCCCGGGGGCACCGGCCACACAGGTAAGCCGGGTTATCCTGGTGGCCCCGGCCACACGGGGGCGACCGGTAAGAACGGCTACCCCGGCGGTAACGATCACCAGGGTGCAACCGGCAAGAATGGCTACCCCGGTGGCAATGAGCAGCAGGGGGCAAATGGCCAAGGTAACGACCACAATGCCCCATCAGGGTGGGGTCAACACGTCTCCAACAGCAACCAAATGCACTTTGCGACAACTCAGACCCAGAATGGCTGGCGTAGCGGCGGGCCGGCGTCTGACACCTCCAAGATTGGCGGTGAAAACTCTCTCCAGAACATTATGCAGAAGCTGAGTGCAGGCATGACTCCCAAGGATATTCTGCCGCAAGGGGTCTCGTCGTGGCTGGCACACACCAAGGACCAGGCGAATACGGGTGGAACGATAACGACAAACCACACGGGCCACGGATCCACGGTGGGCGGAGTGATGACCAACTCAACCAACCATCAGGGCGCCATGGGGGCCCCGAACGGAGAAAACAGTCTGCATCATCTGAACTTCCACTCATTCTAACAGCAAATTTTACGAGAAGAGACCAGCTGAAAAGGCTGGTCTCTTCTGCTGTCTTGACGAACAAATTCGAGACGTTTCTTGGAATATCAACCACCCTCACATGATCGGTCGAAAAGAAATGGCCTTTGCATCGCCTCCTGATCGGAGCCAATTCATCAGAGCCTGGCCGTCTTTGCAGGAGACCAGAGATGCCTGCCCCCATGGCTAGGTTGAACATTCTTGCGAAGCTGCTTGATCGCTTCGCGACCCGCTCTCCGAAATTTGCACGGGCGCGTGCCGAACATATTGCGGACACCGCACCGGAACGCGCTCTCGTGCTGTTCGCGGCAGCGGCCCAGGCGGGGGATGCCGAAGCTGCCTTCATCGTCGGCGAACACTATCTTGAGGGCAAAGGTACGCAGCACCATGCGTCGGAGGCCGCGCGCTGGTACCAGCATGCCGCCAAGGCGGGACATGCGGGCGCGCAATGCCGGCTCGCCCAGCTCTATCTCTTCGGCCTGCCCAAGGCTGCTACCGTGCATTGGGCCGGGCTGTTCGCGACGGCCGAAGCGAGCGAGGAGGCCGATTATCATGCGGCCTTGCCTTGGGCGCGTCGCGCAGCGGAAGCGGGAATGGCGGATGCTCAGGCCTTGTTCGCCTATATTCTCACGGCAGGCCCCGAGGCACTGCGCGACCCCGAAGCCGCATTCAACTGGTACCGAAAATCCGCGGAACAGAATTGCCCGCAGGGGCGGCTCGGTTACGGCATTGCGCTGATGCTGCGCGCCGATACCGCGGAGAAAAGCACCGCCGCACGAGATCAACTCATGCGCGCGGCGGAAGCTGGATTGCCGGCCGCGCATTATCTGCTTGGGTTCGGTGCCGAACGCGCAGTCGGTACGACGGCGAACGAGGCGTTGGCACGGCATCATTACCAGATCGCGTCGGAGGCCGGGCTCGGTCTGGCACAGGCAAGGCTTGGTTTGCTGCTGCTTGAAGGCCGGGGTGGACCGACCGATTTGCTGAACGGCGAAAGTTGGCTGCGCCGTGGGGCGCTTGGCGGCGACGCTGAGGCGGCGGCGCTACTGGGCGACATGTATGCGCGCGACGGCGCCCTGCCGCCGAACTATGTCGAAGCCGCCCGCTGGTTCCGCGTTGCCGCCGAGCGTGGGCACAAAGCGGCTGCGCGGGCGCTGGGTATGCTTTATCTCAACGGCACGGGGATCGGTCGGAACCCTGACGAGGCGGCTGTTTGGCTCCGATACGCAGCCGAGGCTGGCGATCTGCGTGCCCAGGCGGATCTCGCCGCCTTGCTGCAGAGCGGCAATGTATCTCTCGCCGTTGATCAGCCGCCGCTGCATGAATGGTTTGAGCGCGCGGCCAATCAGGGTGACCCGATCGGCGCATTCAACTATGCGGTCTGCCTCGCCGAGGGGATCGGCGTGCCACGCGACGACGCGTGCGCGGCCTCCTGGCTGAAACGCGCGGCCGAAGACGTGGTGGATGCGCAGTTTTGGTACGCCAAGATGCTTTCCGAGGGTCGCGGTGCGGAGATGGACGAGGCCGGCGCTGCTTATTGGTTTGCCCGCGCCGCCGCCGCCGGCATGACGGAAGCGCAGGTGGCGCTCGCCGAACGGCATGTGGATGGAAGGGGCGTCGCGCGTGACCATCACTTGGCAAAATCCTGGTTCCTGCGCGCAGTGCCGGCAGGTCATGCGGGCGCGATGTTCGCGCTCGGTGCGCTGTATGCCGGCGGACATGATCTTGAAACCGACCTCGACGCGGCGCGGCATTGGTTCACCGAGGCCGCCACGCGCCGCCACCCCATCGCCGCCCTCATGCTCGCGCGCTATGCCGCGCGCGGCCTGGGTGGACCACGCGATATCGAAACCGCGCGCCATTGGTACTCACAGGCGGCCGCGCTCGGCGTACCGGAAGCGGCCAGCGAGTTGGCCGAACTCGACCCGCTTAGGGCTCAAGCGGCCCGTGTCGCCGGCAGCTGACCGAAATGGAAGCCGTTGGCCGCAATGACATTATTTGGCATCGCGTGACCCCGCGGGCGCAGCCAATGGGCGCACATGCCTCACGGGCCGGCAAGAAGTTCCCGCAGCCGCACCGGCAATCGGCCGGGAGCGTTCAACGCCGCGCAGCTCTGCTCCCAGAGGTCGAGATAGTCATACAGAGGCACGCCACTCCGTTCAGGCCAGCGATTCAGTGCCCCGATATCCGCGACCAAGTCCTGATCGTTCTCCAGCAGGTCGAGCATGGTCGGGACGGCCCCGCGGGCAGTACGCAGACCGCCTTGTCCGCTGAGGCACGCCTCGTGTGTCCTGAACCAGGCCCCGAACCCCGCCGATACCCCTTCGTCCTGCGCGGTTGTTCGATCGCCAGAGAGGATGGTTTCCCGATAGCTTCGAATGGCGCTGGCATAAACGGCGTCGTTCGGGAATGGGGGGGCGCGTTCCCAATCATCCGCCAGACGCAAGAGGCCGCGAAGGGAAAATGCTTCGACCAGCGCCTCCTCGATCCATTGGCAGGGGCTGCGCGGCCGGGCATCCAGCTCCCAGCTGTTGCCGAATACATGCCCAAGTTCGTGCCCGAACTGATAAGCCAAATTGCACCAATCTCGCGTGCCGACGATGACAATGATCCAGCCCGTCATTGGCTCCTCGCTCTGGAGCCAGATGGAGGGGTTGCTGCCGGCATGGTTGTCGACGCGGAGTTTTGCGGGCTGACGCTCGGAGAGCAGCGCCACGCCGGCCAAGCAGGCCCTGCGCATGCGTTCGATCACGGCTGCCGCGTCCGTCCGCAACGATTGACCCCAACTTCCTCCAAGCTCCAGCGGCGCGGTGAGCAGCGTCATGCCTCTACAGATAAGGCGTACCCCAACCGTTTCCAACGGCATCCATATGCCAGCCTTCGAGCCCAGGGAGTCTTCGATGAATGAAGCCGGCCAGACTATTTGTCTGAACATGATCGTTAAGAACGAGGCGCCGGTGATCCGCCGGTGCCTCGATAGTGTGCTGCCAATCATCGATTACTGGGTGATTGTCGACACCGGATCCACCGACGGCACCCAGGACATCATCCGTGCGCATTTGCGTGACGTGCCGGGCGAGCTGCATGAGCGGCCTTGGCGGGATTTCGCCTATAACCGCTCGGAGGCGCTGGATCTGGCGCGCGGTAAGAGCGATTATACATTCATCATTGATGCGGACGACACGCTGGAGATGGCGCCGGGCACCACGATGCCGACACTGACCGCCGGCTCATATACGGTGGAGATCAGCGACACCGCCACGGTGTATCAGCGGACGCAATTGGTTCGGAGCGCGATGCCTTGGCGCTATGAGGGGGTGTTGCACGAATATCTTACCTGTGACGGAGCCGACTGGGCCGAGCATCTCTCCGCAATCCGGATGCGGCGCAATCACGATGGAGCCCGCCGGAAAGACCCGAAGACCTATTTGCGCGACGTCGGCGTGCTCGAAGGCGCCTTGCAGACCGAGACGAACACATTTCTGCGTGCGCGCTACCGGTTTTACCTGGCGCAAAGCTACCGTGACAGCCATATGCCGGAAAATGCACTGCCGCATTATCTGGCGAGAGCCGAGCTCGGATTTTGGCAAGAAGAGGTTTTTGTCAGCCTATATAATGCGGCGCAGTTGAAAGAACAGCTCGGCCATCCGGATCAGGAGGTCATCGACGCTTACCTTCGCGCCACGGCCGCGCTGCCGACACGGGCCGAGGCGCTGCATGGGGCAAGCCGATTCTGCCGCAACAAGGGGCGCAACGAAGAAGGGTATCAGATCGCCAAACGCGGGCTAGGGATTTCCATGCCGTCGAATGCGCTGTTTGTGGAACCCTGGATTTACGAGACCGGCCTGTTGGATGAGTTCGCGGTCAATGCCTACTGGTCCGGAAGGTACCGGGATTGCCTCGATGCGAGCCTGAAAATTCTCGAGACCGGAAAACTCTCCGGCGCGGATATGCAACGCGTGATGTCGAATGCGCGTTTCGCTCTGGAGAAGCTGCCTCAACAGGATCCCTCGAGCTTTACTGACGTCATGATCTGGCCGGCAGGGTCGTCTTCCCCAGGCGTGCCGCTTGCGATGCCTGCTGTGGCTACGGCGCAAAGCACCTCCGGCATGGTCAGTGTGATAACCCCCACGCACAACCGTGATAGGTTCTTGAAGAATGCGCTGACGTATTTTCGCCGTCAGAATTACACCAATATCGAGTGGCTTATCCTCGATGACAGTCCCCAGGCCACTGAATGTCGTGGCGATTTGACCGATGAGAATATTTTCTATCAATACATAGACAGAAAAATTTCAATTGGGGAGAAACGGAACATTCTGGTCGAACAGGCCAGGGGCGAGATCATCATTCAATTCGACGACGACGATTACTATGCTCCAAACTACGTCAGCTCCATGGTGGCTGCCCTGACCGAGCTTGATGCCGATCTGATCAATCTTCGGGGTTGGTTTATGTATGATGTCAGGTCTGATTTTTTCGGCTATTGGGACTTGATGCAGAAAGAAGGGCCGCACTATTGCTGCGGCCACGAGGGCGTGGAACTGACGATGCTGAGTCCGGAAAATAATCTTGGTTTTGTAAATAATGAGCTTGGATTCGGGTTCTCATATGCATTTAAAAGGAGGGTTTGGGAGGAGATTAAATTTCCGACCATCGACTGGAATGAGGATGGCGAGTTCAGCCTTGAGGCAATGTCAAAGTTCAAGGTGGATGGATTCCATGATACTCAGGGAATATGCTTGCATTTTTTACACGACAAAAGCACCTCTCGTTGTTTCCCGCAGCACCATCTTCAGCGCTTCATGATGCAGAAATTTTTCCCCGGCCTGGATTTTTTGGCGAAAGAGTCCATACCAATGGCATTTCCGGCTTTGACCTCAGGGCGTTCTGATGTGGCGTATGAAGTCGGATTACAGCAGTTCATTGCAGACTAAAAATGGAATGACGATAGTCCGGCGTCCAGCGGGACGCCGGATGAAATGGGCAATGTGTGTCCGCTTGACGGGGATAAAGGGGCCGCGGCCGAGTCTGCGATTCGACGGTTCCTCTATTGGCGGACGGGGCTGATGTGGGTAAGAAAAATGTTTTTAGACAGCTCGTTCTATGGGAACAATCATATGATTCTCATTTTCCGTATAGCGACGGAATCTCTGCGCTGAGATATAGCCGTTGCGCTGAACCCAGCTGTCAAAATCCCCTGCATTCCTTTCGTCAACTTCAATGAACATAGCCGGACGCCACCGGGCGATTGTTTCCTCCAACCCGTGAAGGGCGCGGACCTCCATTCCCTCAACATCCATTTTTATGAAATCAATTCGGCGGTGTTGCAGCATGTCGTCTCCGCGAACCAGAGGAAGCGCACTGACGTCGTCGCTGTCAATCATGCGTGTGGCGCCGAGATTGTTCTGCGGTATCGAAGGAAATGCCTTTCCCTGGGCATCGGAGAGTCCGACGCCAAGGCAAGATAAATCGACGAGGTGCGTCAGATCATTGAGGGATATATTGGTGCGGAGAAGAGAAATCGCGTCTGGATTAGGTTCGAATGTAATAACCTGCCTCGGATTCAGGAATTTGCAGACATATAGTGTGTGGTTTCCGACATTTGTGCCAATGTCAACAAAAACCCCGCCACGAGGAAAAAAATCTTTGATGATGCCTAATTCTTCTGGCTCGTAAAATTCACCTCGAGAATGATGAGATTGAATCACATCGTAAGGATTTTTAATAAAAAACCGTACATCCCGTCCGGAAATATTTGTGAAAACGATAGATCCATCAATGTGACTCGTGGACATTTTCTCACTCTTCTTGGTGGTTGAAGTTAGATCGTTCTAGCCGGGCTCATGCATGCTCCCGGAGACGACAGGCATGATGCGTTGCAGGAAATAGCTCAGCACCGTGCGGGTGCCGACTTTCACATCCGCCTCCAGCGGCATGCCGGGCACGAGACGGAAGCCTTGCGGCGGGTTGTGCAATTGCACCCGGTCGAGGGAAATCCGCACCTTGTAGTACAAAGTCTGCGGCGCTCCCGGCAGCGGGGTGCCGGTGGCGAGCGGCGCCTGCGTGTCGAGCGGGTTGAAGCTTTCCGGGCTGATCGCACGGACCGTCCCTTCGGCCGTGCCGTAGCGCAGGAACGGCAGGGTGTTGAATTTGATCGTGACATGATCGCCGACCCGCACGAAGCCGGAATCCTCGCCGCTGACATTGGCTTCCACATTCAGCCTGGCGTCTGTGGGCGTGAGCGTCATCAAGGTCGCCCCGGCCTGGAGCACCGAGCCGACCGAAATCGGCGCGATCGACTGCACGATGGCGTCGCGCGGCGCGGTAAGGTCAACTTCGCGCTCGTTCAGCAGCGCTTTGGTCAGAGCCTGCCGGGCCTGCGCCAGGCTGTTGATGGCCTGGGCCAGTTGCTGCGAGATTTGCGCTTTCCACTGCGCGTCGAAACTGTTGCGCTGCGCCTGCTGCGAGGCCAGTTCGCGCGCATCCGCCGCGGCCGACGACACCGCGCTGGCAAGCTCGGCCTGCATGTTCACGCGGTCGTCGGTGGCGGAGAGCGTGTCCAGCTTGCTGCCGACCTGCAAATTCTGCAGCTGGCGGCGCATCGTTTCGACGTTGCTGGCGATGCCCAGGCGCTGCTGGTAATAGGCGGCCTGGGCCTTGAACCCTTCGATATCGGTGCGCAGTTCGGCGATTTTCGCATCGAAACCCTGGATGGTGAAGTCGTACTGGCCGATCTGCTGGCGATAGGTTTGCAGTTGCAGCGCCGAGGCCGGGTTGGCGGGATCGGGGTCATATGCGGTGCCGTTTTCCTGCGCTTGCAATTGCGCCACCTGGGCGGCGTAGCTCTGCTCCTGTGCGGTGAGCGCCGTCAGGTCGGCGCGCGCGTAGGTCGGATCGAGCCGCGCCAGCTCCTGGCCTTTGCGCACCAGCTCGCCGGGCTGCACTTCGATGCTGCGCACGATGGATGTCACGTCGCCCGTGCTGAAGGCCTGCACGACCGTATCCGGCGCGACGGCCACGAGATCGCCCGGGGCGCTGACCAGAATGTCGACGGGGATGAGGCCCGCTGCCGCGACGATGCTGACCACCAACGCACTGATGAGCCAGTTGATGCCGCGCCCCATGGCCGGCATGGGCGTGGCGAGAACCGCCGCCGTCGGCGACTGGAACTCCAGCAGCGCCATCGGCGTGGTCTCCAATGCGGGGTCACGCATTGGGCGTGACGAGGGGTTTGTGGTCATGGGCGTTTCCCTGTGGATCGAGATGCCGGTTTTGCTGGAACCAGAGATGCCGGTAGATGGCGCAGCGCTCGACCAGCTCGCGATGCGGGCCGATATCCACGGTTCGGCCCTGGTCCAGCACCATGATCAGGTCGCAATCGATCAAGGAGGAGAGCCGGTGCGAGACGATCACCATGGTGCGCCCCGTGGCGATGCGCAGCAGGTTGGCGTTCACCAGGGCTTCGGATTCCGGATCGAGCGCGCTGGTGGCTTCGTCGAGGATCAGCACCCGCGGGTCGGCCACCAGCGCGCGGGCGATGGCAAGGCGCTGTTTCTGCCCGCCGGAAAGGTTGGGCGAGCCCTCCTGGATGAAGGTGTCATAGCCGTTGGGCAGCCGTTCGATGAATTCTTCGGCGCCGGCCAGCCGCGCCGCCTGCACGGCATCCTCGAAAGACAGGCCCGGCCGGCCGGCGAGGATATTGTCCCGCACAGAACCGCGGAACAGAAAATTATCCTGCAGCACCATGCCGAAATTCTTGCGCAGATGCCGCAAATTGATTTCGCGCAGATCGGTGTCGTCGATGCGGATGGCCCCCGCATAGTCGCGGTTGATCCCTTGCAACAGCCGAGTCACGGTGGATTTGCCCGAGCCTGACCGGCCCACCAGCCCCAGCATCGTGCCGGCGGGGATTTTGAAATTGATTTTGTCCAGGGCCGGTGTTTTGGCGCCTTCATAGCGGAAGGTGACGTCGGTGAATTCGATGCCGCCTTCGAAGCGCGGCCGCAGCCCCTGGGTCAAAGCGCGCTTCTCGTTCGGCCGGTTCAGCACGTCGCCCACCTGGGCGATGGCGGCGCGCGCCCGCTGCACATCCTCCATCACCGTGGCGAGGCTGACCAGCGGCCCGGCCACCCGGCCGCCGAGCAGCATGTAGCCGGTGATCGCGCCGATATCGACGGGGTTGTTGGACTTCAGGGCGAGATAGGCGCCGAGCATCAACGCGCCATATTGGCAGTAGCGCTGCAGTGGCAAAGACAGGCTTTCCGGCCAGTTGGAGAGCCGTCCGGCTTCCATGAAGGCCTCCGCGGTGTTGGCGACCTTGCGGTCCCAATCGGCGCTGCGGGCCGGCTCCAGCGCCAGCGATTTGACCGTGCGGATGCCGTAGATCGTCTCCACCAGCACCGAGCCCTTCGCCGCTTCCGCGGCGATGACTTTGCCGGTCATGATGCCGAGCGGGCGGAGAAAGAGCGCGATGATCAGCGCGATCAGCCCGGCGGCGAGAAGAATGGTCCAGGCCAGGGTGGCGTTCATGTAGAACAGCAGCGGCAGCAGCAGCGCGACCATGAACACGTCGATGAAGGTGTTCATCAGGCGGCCGGTGAGAAATTCCCGCACATGATGAATCTGCCCGATCCGGTAGGCGGTCTGTCCGGCCTGCTGGCGCTCGAAAAAATCGACCGGCAGGCTGACCAGCCGCTCGAAGATCAGCAGGTTCAGCTTGGCGTCGAGCTTGGCCGCCAGCACCACTTCCAGCAGCTTGCGGCCGAAGCGCAGCAGCAGGTCGAAGGCCACGCAGAGCAGCATGATCACGGCCACCAGCGCCAGCGTGTTGGCGCTTTTATATTGCAGAACCGTACCGATGGTGCGCATCACCAGCAGGATCGGTAGGACGCTGAGCACGGTGATGGCGATCGAACCGACCGCGATGTCGCGCAGGACGCGCCGGTCCGACCACACCAGCCGTGTCAGCGTGGCGAGGGTGAACGGACGCTCCTCTTCGCTTTCCCGCGCCGCGCGGACCAGCAGCACCTCGCCGTTCCAGGACTGCCTCAGGCGCAATTCATCCACCTGCGTCGGCGGGTCGCCGGGTAAAGCGAGCGGGTCGCGCAGCAGCACCACCTGCCGTTCGCGGTCGCGCCCCACCGCCAGCGCCGCGCCGCCATCGTTCAGCAGCAGCAGGATCGGAGCCGGCTCGTCCACGCCCAACAGATTGCGGAAGCTGATCCTGGTCCCGCGCGCCCACAGGCCGGCCTCCTTCAGCCATTCCACCAGGGTGGCCGGGGACGGCAAGCCAGCGCCTTCCGCCAGCCGCAACGCTTCCGGGTCGAGTTCGACGCCATGGTAGCGCGCGACCTGCAGCACCGCGGCGAGCCGGGCGGCCGCCTCGTTCAGTTCCAGGCCGAATGACGCGGCGGGGGCGCTGCCGGGGCGGGGAAGATTGTTCACTCACCTCATCCTTCCGTCGA
>NZ_DATLPB010000013.1:0-2707 GCF_035535915.1 Acidocella sp. | reverse complement strand
ATTTTTGTCGAAGATCTTCTTCGGCTTCTCGTACCAGTCGATGCCGGCGGCGGCCTCGGCCCAGAACACCTCCGGGCTGCGCTGCCAATGCGCGTAGACGTCGTGATAGCGGCTGGTGCGGGCGTCCATCGCCCCCTCCCTTTTTGTCTTTGGGCCGATTGTGGAACGCCGGCGCTGCGCAAACAAGGCTGACACCTGCCGCATGCGGCGGCTTTGATCGAGCGCAAAACCCGCCCTCACCGCTCCGGCTAGTGTGTCGCCGTGACCGTCATTACTGACCCCCTGTTCTACGTTCTGGCCGTGCCGGCCGTGGTCGCGCTCGGCCTGTCAAAGGGCGGATTTTCAGGCGTTGGGCAGATGGCGACGCCGATGCTGGCGCTGGTGATGCCGCCGCTGGAGGCGGCCGCCATCATGCTGCCGATCATGCTCGTGCAGGACGGCTTTGCGCTGTGGGTCTACCGCAAGGAGTGGAATGGGCGGATCCTGGCTGTGCTGATCCCCGGCGCCATTGTCGGTATCGGGCTGGCCTGGTGGCTCGCAGCCTATATTTCGGACGCGGCGGTGCGCGTGTTCATCGGCGTCACGACGATCGGCTACGTGCTCCACACCTGGATCGGGCCAGCACGGGTCGCGCGCAAGGCCGGCAATGCGAACGCCGGCGCCGGCGTGTTCCTGGGCGCAGTCTCCGGCTTCACGTCAACGCTCTGCCAGGCGGGCGCACCGCCCTACCAGATGTACGCGCTGTCGCAGAACCTGTCGAAGATGACTTTCGTCGGCACCAGCGCGATTTTCTTCGCCACCATGAACTCGTTCAAGGTGGTGCCCTATTTCGCGCTCGGTCAATTCTCCACGAAGGGTTTTGCCACGTCGCTGGTGCTGCTGCCGCTGGCAATCGTGACCAACCAGATCGGCTTCTGGGTCGTGCGGGTCACCCCGGCTGCGGTTTTCTTCCGCGTCACGATGATTATCCTGTTTCTGATTTCGCTCGAGCTGACGCGCAGCGGCATGACGGATATCCTGGGCGGGTAAGGCAAGATATCTCAACAGGTCATTGCCGGGCCTGACCCGGCAATCCATGAGGCCGTGCGGCGACGTCAACCTTTACGTAAGGCCCCCGCGTCTGGCACCTCTTCATGGATGCCCGGGTCAAGCCCGGGCATGACACGGTGCTGGGGGCGGTGTATTCGCGCAAGCTGCCGAGTCCGCATTTGCTTGCCGCCCCTTCTCTTGGCTAACGTCCTCCAAAGGGGGACAACGCTATGGCGAAAACGCCATACGACATCGATCTTGACCGCAACCCGGCCAACTACCAGCCGCTGACGCCGCTCGGTTTTCTCGAGCGCGCGGCCGCTGTCTTCCCCAACCACACGGCGATCATCCACGGCGCGCTGCGGCGCAGCTACCGCGAGTTCTACACGCGCTCGCGCCGGCTCGCTTCGGCCTTGGCAAAGCGCGGCATCGGGCGCGGCGACACGGTGTCGGTGCTGCTAGCAAACACGCCGGCCATGCTCGAGTGCCATTACGGCGTGCCGATGTGCCAGGGCGTTCTCAACACGCTGAACACGCGGCTCGATGCGGCGATCCTCGCCTTCTCGCTCGACCACGCCGGCGCCAAGGTGGTGATCGTGGACCGCGAATTTTCCAAAGTGATGAAAGACGCGCTCGCGCTCGCCAAGGTGAAGCCGCTGGTCATCGATTATGACGATAAGGAGTTTACCGGCGCCGGCGAGCGGATCGGCACCATCGAATACGAGGAATTCGTCGCGCAAGGCGATCCAACCTACGCCTGGAAAATGCCGGGCGACGAATGGGACGCGATCACGCTCAACTACACGTCGGGCACCACCGGCGATCCGAAAGGCGTGGTCTATCATCACCGTGGCGCGCATCTGCTCGCCATCGGCAACGTCGTGACCTGCGCGATGAGCAAGCACCCGGTCTATCTGTGGACGCTGCCGATGTTTCACTGCAACGGCTGGTGCTTTCCCTGGTCGATTTCCGTCGTCGCCGGCACGCATGTGTGCCTGCGCGCGGTGCGGGCGGCGGCGATGTACGACGCCATTGCCAATCACAAGGTGACGCATCTGTGCGGCGCGCCGATCGTGATGGCGACTTTGCTCAATGCGCCCGCGAACGAGAAGAAGCCCCTGCCCACCGTCGTCGAATTCTTCACGGCCGCGGCGCCGCCGCCGGAAGCCGTGCTGGCGGCGATGAAGGAGGCGGGCTTCAACGTGACGCACCTTTACGGCCTCACCGAGAGCTACGGCCCGGCCGTCGTCAATGACTGGCACGATGCATGGGACGCGCTGCCCCCTGCCGAGCAGGCGACCAAAAAGGCGCGCCAGGGCGTGCGCTACGGCGCGCTCGAGGGTCTCGACGTGCTCGACCCCACCACCATGACGCCGGTTGCGCGCGACGGCGAAACTTTGGGCGAAGTGATGATGCGCGGCAACGTCGTGATGAAGGGCTACCTCAAGAACAAGTCATCCACCGAGAAGTCTTTTGCCGGCGGCTGGTTTCATACGGGCGACCTCGGCGTCATGCACGCCGACGGCTATATCCAGCTGAAGGACCGCTCGAAGGACATCATCATTTCCGGCGGCGAGAACATCTCCTCGATCGAGGTGGAGGACACGCTGTACAAGCATCCGGCGGTCGCGGCCGCCGCGGTGGTGGCAAAGCCGGACGACAAATGGGGCGAGACGCC
>NZ_DATLPB010000012.1:0-66200 GCF_035535915.1 Acidocella sp. | reverse complement strand
GACCGTGACAATCCCCATCTCCCGTGCCGCCTGCAGCGCATGCAGCACGTTGGAAGACCGGCCGGAGGTGGTGAGGCCGACCAGCACGTCACCCGGCTTGCCAAGCCCGCGCAACGGGCGCGCAAACATCTGGTCGATCCCGAAATCGTTCACCGCCGCACTCATCGCCACGGTATCGAGCGTCAGCGCCAGAGCCGGCCAACTCTCCCGCGCCACCGCCCCGCGCAACCGGATCAGCAATTCGGTCGCCAGATGCTGCGCATCCGCCGCCGAACCGCCATTGCCGCAAAAAATAATCTTATTGCCCGCACGAATGGCCCGCTCACAGGCCCCCACCACCGCCAGCACCGGTTCCGGATTTTCTGCCAGGGCCAGTTTCAGCGCCGCGGAGCGCTGCAGCATCGCCGCAAACCGCCCCGCCTCGGTCTCATGATTCAGAATCGCTTTGCTCCGCGTTTGGCTCAGATGCGCCCCGCTTTACACGCTTTTCACGCGCCGGCCCAAGCGGCTTAGAAAGAAAGGGCCGCTTTTTGAAAAAAGCGGCGTAAAAACTTTTTGTTACGCTGGGTCGGCGGCAGCGAAACCAGCACGCCCTCCGGGGCTATTCCAACGGTGCTACGCACCGCCGGAACCTTCAACCCCTCCGCCCAGTTTAAAAAAGTTTTTTGCTTCTTTTTTTCAAAAAAGAAGCGCTTTCTTTCCTCCTTAATGCGCCACCCAGCCGCCATCGATCGAGATCGGCGCGCCGGTGATCGTCGCCGCCCCGTCCGAGCACAGGAACACCGCCAACGCGCCGATTTCCGCCGGGGTCGTGAATTTCAACATCGGCTGCGATTCCTGCAGCATCTTTTTCTTTTCGGCCTCAACGTCGGTGCCGGCCTCCTTGGCGCGGTCCTCCAGCTGCTTTTCCACCAGCGGCGTCAGCACCCAGCCCGGGCAGATCGCGTTCACCGTGATACCGTCATTCGCCAGCTCCACCCCCGCCACCTTGGTCGCCCCGACCACGCCATGCTTGGCCGCGACATAAGCCACCTTGTGCGGGCTCGCGACCAACCCGTGCGCGGACGCGATGTTGATGATCCGCCCCCATTTCTTGGCCTTCATGCCCGGGATCGCCGCCTTCATGCCGTAAAACACGGCCGACAAATTGATCGCCAGAATCGCCTCCCATTTCGCCTCGGGAAACTCCTCCACAGGGGCGACGAATTGGATCCCGGCATTGTTCACCAGAATATCCAGGCTGCCCAGCCGGTCATGCGTCTTCTGCACGATCGCCGCCACCTGATCCGGCTTGCTCAGGTCCGCGCCGTCATAGTCCACCTTCACGGAGAACTCCTGCGCCAGGCCGCTGCGGATCTTCTCGATCTCGGCGGCGTCGCCGAACCCGTTCAGCATGATCGCCGCACCTTCCGCGGCCAGAGCCCGCGCAATGCCGTACCCGATCCCGCTGGTCGAACCGGTTACCAACGCAACCTTCCCTTTTAGTGTTAACGCCATGTCGCGTTCTCCTTTATTTTGTTTCGGTCAGATAGTCGTGCAGAACCTCGCCATACGGCAATGTCAGGTCGGCACAAAAATGCTGCCCATAAAGAATTTTCCGTACCGGCAAATCCGCCAAGCGGCAATTGGCGTGTGGGATCAGATGCAACCGAGCCTCGCCTGTAAACCCGAATTTCAAATCGATGTTTTCCAGATGATACCCGACAAGCTGCGCCACTTTCGGCGAACCATCGATATCGGGAATGAATTTGAGATTCACGTTAAGCTTCTTCATGCCCTCGACCAGCTTGGCGTGATCCATCGGCTTCTGCTTGTACACCATGGTGCCGAGCGCCACGCGCTCCTCGTCGTAATGCAGCGTGCCCGTCAACGTGTCGTGAATCGTCCGCAAACGCGGCACGCCATATTTCTTTGGAAATCCCCAGATCTCGCGCCCGCCGGTGGTCGGCGGCTCGTCGTCGAGATACATCATGACGCTGTAGTTACATTTCGTACCATTAAACAACGCCGCGATCCCGCACCCGCTTTCCTCGTAATCGCCAAATCCCGAAGAATCCGGCATTTTCATCCACTCAAAGTAAACATCGTTGCCGTCAGGCACGAGCGGTTCGGGCAAAAATGCGCGCAACGCCTCCGGATCCGTTTCGTAATGAATGAGCAAATATTCACGGTGAATGAAGCGGTAAGGGCCTTTCGGATAGCTGGGGGAGGCAAGCGGCATCGATGCCGCGTTCAGGATTTCTTCACGGGTCATTTGCGAACTCCCTTGTGCGTTGCGATAATTTAGGCAGAGGGAACGGAAAATTCATGTGACGTTTATGTCACCATTTTCCACACATCACGATCAGCCGGCGGCAAAACGCTGTTGCGCCCGTGTTTGCCTTCCGCCCATTTTTCCCCACACTATATTTCCATATGCGTACAAAAGGCGCTAGTTGAATCTGCATAGCTTTCCGGAGATCGATCTTCATGGATGTGCTAACCGACCCCCACGCCCCGCATCGCAAACCCCTATTGCCCATCGAGCCGCTCCCCCGCCCCGAAGGCGTCGACCGGATCGGCCTCGTCCTGCAAGGCGGCGGCGCGCTCGGCGCCTATCAGGCCGGCGTGTATCAGGCGCTGCACGAGGCCGGGCTGGAGCCGGACTGGGTGGTCGGCGTCTCCATCGGCGCCATTAATTCCGCGATCATCGCCGGCAACCCACCGGAAGAGCGCTTGCGGAAGCTCGAACGCTTCTGGCTCGACATCACCGCCCGGGATCCGTTCACGGCCTGGCCGGCAGGCGACACGCCACGGCGCCTCCGCAACATGCTCTCCGCCGTCAATGCCACGCTCTTCGGCCAGCCTGGCTTCTTCCGGCCGACATTAAGCCATGGCTGGCTCGCCCCGCGCGGCTCGCACGCGGCCACCTCGCTCTATGACACGTCGCCTTTATACGCGACCCTCGGCAAGCTGGTCGATTTCAACCGGATCAACAATGGCGAGATCCGCTTCGCGGTCGGCGCCGTCAACGTCGCCTCGGCCAATTTCATCTATTTCGACAACAAG
The DNA here is from genome assembly GCF_035535915.1 of Acidocella sp. GTDB lineage: Bacteria > Pseudomonadota > Alphaproteobacteria > Acetobacterales > Acetobacteraceae > Acidocella. The sequence goes on along the minus strand of NZ_DATLPB010000012.1, from coordinate 63,152 downwards.
AATGTAGAGATCGCGCCCGAGCACATCATGGCCAGCGGCGCTCTCCCCCCGGCTTTGCCCATGGTCCGCATTGGCCGCGATTATTTCTGGGATGGCGGGCTGGTCTCCAACACGCCGCTATATCACCTGCTCCGCAATACAAGCGGGGAGAATGTGCTGGTCTTTCAGGTCGATCTCTTCTCCGCCCAGGGCAGCATACCGCGCGACATGGCCGATGTCCTCTCCCGCCAGAAAGACATCCAATATTCGTCCCGCACCCGTATCGTCACCGACTATTTCCAGGAGACCCATCAGCTTAAACAAGATCTGCGCGACGCCCTGAACATGATCCCGGACGAGGAGCTTTCCGAAGAGCAGCGTCACGCCAAGGCCGAACTCGAGCGCCTGCCGGAAATCAACATCATGCAGCTGATCTACCACCAGAAGGCCTATGAGGGCGACGCCAAGGATTACGAGTTCAGCCGCATCTCGATGAAGGAACATTGGCGCACCGGCTATTACGACACGCGCAACACGCTTGCGCACAAGGACTGGCTCACCGTGAAAGACAGCGACAGCGCCATTACCACCCATGACATCCACCGCCACGGCGAATAAAGAAAGCGGCCGCTTTTTGAAAAAAGCGGCGCAAAAACTTTTGTTACGCCGGGCGGAGGGGCTGAAGGTTCCGGCGGTGCGCAGCACCGTTGGAATAGCCCCGGAGGGCATGGGCTGTGTCAGCGACAACGCCCACGGCCCAGCATAACAAAGTTTTTTTGCTACTTTTTGTTCACAAAAAGTAGCGCTTTCTTTCCTTATTCTTATCAGCCCGCGCGGATCGCTCACCCGGCTCTTGGCCTCACCAGGCAAAACTGGCTACTCAATGGCGGACCAACCCGGAGTCGGACGATTTGAGCGATCTATTCGAGACGAGCGGCGCCGAGCCGAAATACTCGGCCAAGGATATTGAGGTTCTCGAAGGGCTGGAGCCCGTTCGGCGCCGGCCAGGCATGTATATCGGCGGCACCGACGAGACCGCCTTGCACCATCTCGCCGCGGAAATCCTCGACAATGCCATGGACGAGGCCGTCGCCGGCCACGCCACCTTCATCGAAATGACGCTGGAAGCCGGCAACCGGCTGACCATCCGCGACAATGGCCGCGGCATCCCGGTCGACCCGCACCCGAAATTCAAGGACAAATCCGCGCTCGAGGTCATTCTCACCACCTTGCATTCGGGCGGAAAGTTCTCGGGCAAGGCTTACGCCACCTCCGGCGGCCTGCATGGCGTCGGCTCCTCCGTGGTCAACGCCCTCTCCTCCAGCCTCACCGCCGAAGTGGCGCGCGAGAAGCGACTCTACCGCCAGGACTTCGCCCGCGGCGTTCCCCAAGGCGGGCTGCAGGACCTCGGGCCGATCCAGAACCGCCGTGGCACCAGCATCCGCTTCGTGCCGGACAGCGAAATTTTCGGCGATAAGCTCTTCTCGCCGGCCCGGCTCTACCGGCTGTGCCGCTCGAAAGCCTATCTGTTCCGCGGCATGCGCATCAAATGGGCGGCCGACCCCAGCCTGCTGAAGGCCGATTCGGAAACACCCGCCACCGCCGAGCTGCATTTTCCCGGCGGCCTGCGCGATTCGCTGGAAGCCGAACTCGGCGACGCGCCCCGCGTGCTGCAGGAGATCTGGGCCGGCGAAGCCAAGCTCCCCGACCTGCCGGACGGCACCAGCCAGGGCAAGCTGGAATGGGCCTGCGCCTGGCTCGAGCGCGGCGACTCCAAGCTCGACACTTACTGCAATACCATCCCCACCCCGCAGGGCGGCACGCACGAAAGCGGCTTCCGCGCCGCCCTGCTCAAAGGGCTGCGCGCCTGGGCCGAGTCCCGCGGCAACAAGCGCGGCGCCGCCATTATCGGCGAGGACGTCGCCGGCGGCCTCGCCGCCAAATTGTCGCTGTTCATCCGCGAACCGCAATTCCAGGGCCAGACCAAGGAAAAGCTCACCAGCCCGGAAGCCGCGAAGCTGACCGAGGCGTCGCTGCGCGACCGCTTCGACCATTTCCTCGCCGGCGACCCGAACAACGCCGACAATCTGCTCGCCTTCGTCATCGACCGCGCCGAGGAGCGGCTGCGCCGCAAGGAGCTCAAGGACACGCCGCGCAAATCGGCGACGCGCCGGCTGCGCCTGCCCGGCAAGCTCGCCGATTGCAGCGCCGAAAGCGCCGACGGCACGGAGATTTTCCTGGTCGAGGGCGACTCCGCCGGCGGCTCCGCCAAGCAGGCCCGCAACCGCAACAGCCAGGCGATTCTGCCGCTGCGCGGCAAAATCCTCAACGTCGCTTCCGCCTCGGTGGAAAAGCTGCGCCAGAACCAGGAATTGAAGGACCTCATCGAGGCGCTGGGCTGCGGCGTCGGCCCGCAATTCAACCGTGCCAATCTGCGCTATGAGCGCGTCATCATCATGACCGACGCGGATGTCGACGGCGCGCACATCGCCTCGCTGCTGATGACGTTCTTCTACCGCGAACTGCCGGAGCTGATCCGCCACGGCCATGTCTACCTGGCGCAGCCGCCGCTCTACCGCATCGTCCAGGGCGCCAAGAGCGTCTATGCGATGGACGATGCCGAGCGCGAGCGACTCGTCAAAACCTTCAAGCCCGGCGCCAAGATCGAGGTCAGCCGCTTCAAGGGGCTGGGCGAGATGCCGCCTGCGATCCTCAAGGATACCACCATGGACCCGGCCAAGCGGGTGCTGCTGCGAATCGTCGCACCGCCCGAAGACCGCGCGGAAACCTCGACGATCGTGGAAAACCTGATGGGCAAGCGGCCGGAACTGCGCTTCCAGTTCATCCAGGAAAACGCCGGCAACGTGACCGAACTGGATATCTGACGCCGGCCCGTTCCCGGCGCCTCGCTCATAAAAAAACAGCCCGGGGCGACCGGGCTGTTTTTTTTAGCGCAAAAAAACCTGCTGCGTTTAGACCATCTTCTTCAGCGACGGCGAGGCCTTGAAGCGCACGGTCTTGCCGGCCTTCACCTTGATCTCTTCGCCGGTGCGCGGATTCACGCCTTTGCGGGCCTTGGTCTTGCGCACGGTGAAGGTGCCGAAGCTCGGCAGCGTGAACTTGCCGTTCTTCTTCATTTCCTTGACGATCGCCTCGATCAGATCGGTTGCAGCGCGATTCGCGGACACGCCGGTAATCTCTGCGGAATTCTGAATAACCTCAGCAATGAATGCTTTCGACATGTCTTAGCCTCTTTTCCTGTTGCAAATCCTGACCAGGCTTTTCGCCAAGCCATCTTATAATAAACGCTTCAGGCTCCGCCAACGGAATGCCCGAGCGCGAGCAAACATCTAGCCCTCACCTCGGAAAAACACCAGAGGCTGGCATAGTGGAACATGCAAAAAAATGAATGGAGGGGAATAAATGGTGCCCAGGGACGGAATCGAACCATCGACACTGCGATTTTCAGTCGCATGCTCTACCAACTGAGCTACCTGGGCACGCCGGGGAACGCCTAAACCAAGCGGCCTTCCGTTTCAACCCCGCTGGTGCTGTCACTGGGAATTGAACCCAGGACCTCTTCATTACCAATGAAGTGCTCTACCCCTGAGCTATGACAGCAAAACCGCGGTTGATGGCCCGGTTCCTAGCCTTTTAGGGGTAGGACCGCAAGTGCCCGTCATCACGAATTTGCGTACAAAACTGCAACTTCACATGCCTATCCGTGCACCATGCGTGCAGTCTGTTCTCGGGATGTTCCGATGAACGGCGTTTGTGAACGCCGTTCATCACCCTTTCGTGAGCCAGCATACCCCCGTCCCATCCCGGGGACGTCACCGATTCGCCGCTGCCCATTCTTCAATGTCGCGCCGCTCGACTCGCGGCCTGATCCTATGCCGCCACTCCATGCGGAACCATCGCCCCGGCCGCTGCCTGGCATCGTACCGTTCGCGCGATCCATCCCGGGCCAAATTCGCCATAGCCCGGAAGCCGCCGGTAGTAAGCCTGGTGGCTGAGCGTCAGCGCCGCGATGACCCAGGACCTGTCGTGCGTCGCGAGCGCAGCCAGCGTAGCGGGGCCGATGACGCCGTCCTGTTCCACTTTTATAAGCGCCTGCAGCTGCATCGCACTGGTGCGTGGCCCCGCGTTGAGCCCGAAATCGAATGCGACAAGGTCCACGCCGGCCGGCAGCGCATCACCACTCACCGCGACCCAATAACGCGGCTTGTAAATAGCCTCGGACTGAGCCGCGGTCAGGTTGCGCACATCGTCCACGGTCGCGGGCCGTCCGAGGACAGCCGACAGCTCAGCCATGGTGATGCCGTGATTCGTGGCTCCCCCAGGATCACCCTTGACGTCACAAAAACCACCCTCCTGACGCAGCGAAAAGCCGCAACAGGCATCGAAATTGCTGAGCATCTAACGATTCTCCACGGGCAGGATGAAGGATAGGCTGACCTGGTCGCCGTTGGCCGAGACGATGTCGGCCGTGACCTGGTATTTGGCGCCGATGGAGCCGCCGGAAATCACCGTTCCCACGGCAAGAGCGGCACCTTTCTTGCCTGCGATCACCGCCTGGGTGCCGATCGTCAGATTGACCTGGCCTGGCTGCAGCGCGCCGATCGGCGTCGAGATCACCGAATCGATGGCGGCGATCGTATCCCCGGCCTTCAGCTGGTTTGAGAAATCATGTTCGTACTGACGCGAGGTGAAGGGTGCTTTGCCGGTAAGAAGCACCATCTCAGGAGTCTCATTGAATATGCTCATCGACGCATCCGATTGCTGGAGGAAAAGGGCAACGGTGACATCAGGTGCAAACACGGCCACCGTTTCGTCAGGTGGAAATTCCGCTGTCGTGATGTCAGGCAGAAACAGGGCGATGTTTTCCGGATCGCACACGATCAGGCGGCCTTCTTGGGCGCGGCCTTGGCTGTGTGACCTCCCGGGTCACAGGTGATCTCGACACCCGGCTTCACCGCACGCTGCGGCAGCCAGATCGGAAACGAGATTTTATGCACGCCGGTGCCGATGCCACGATGAAATTTTTCTGACAGGACCAGAAGGTTCCTGATGTCGTCCGGGCTCGTGATTGGCGTCTCGGGATCGCGCGCAGTGAAGCCATAGGGATCAAAGGCATGCAGCGCATCGAGCACCCTTTCGGGATCGAGCGAGGGCCAAAGGCTCCACTCGAAAATGTGGTGGACCTCGCGTTTTTCGCGTGAGCCCGATACCCAGCACGGGAGGTCCAGCTTGCGAATCAGCACCCGCTTGTTGCGCCGGAACTCCTCGGATTCCGTGCGCTGGACGTGCTCAGGGTAGAGTACGTCCTCATGCAGCGTCTCGCGCTGCTCATGCGCCGCCGTCATTTCCAAGGCTTTCCATTGACGACATTGAACCAGATCGTGGTGGCACCGAGGATGGCGGCTGCCACCCAGAACAGCGCGATTTTCACGCCGTTCGCGGTCTGGATGACCGAGTTAAGCTTGCTCACTTCGGCGTCGTGTTCGGTGAGCTTTGTCTCCTGATTCTTGCAGATCACCTGCAGACGACCGATCGCAACGAGCGCTTCGGCCAAGTCGCGGGGAATCATCTCGGGCGGCACGTCGACATGGGGGAGCCCTTTGGTCATCTCGTATTCCTGATTTGATAAGTGAGGGGAAAGTTAGGCCGCCGAGGCTGCGCATGACTTGAAGGGGCAGCTGTTATCCGCGCCACTGCCATTCGCGGCGCCAAGACCAGTCTGGCTGCATGACACTAACGGGATGCCAGCCCCACCAGCGGAGCCAGAGCTCGATCACGCGTAGGCGCCAGGGCTGAGGACGCCATGCATGCGCTGGATCATCTCATCGAGGCGGCCCAACGTCAGGCCGCTGGGGGCGGTGCCGTTCGGGCCAATCCATTCGCGCCGCAGCAGGGCATAAGCTTCCGAGCCGTAGCGTTTCCACCATGGCCATTCGACGTATTGCCGCTCGCCCCATGTCACGACCCACATGCCGTTGGCATCATAGGCCACGGCCAGCACCGCGTGGCCGCCAGCCGGCGCGTCTGGCATATCGAGGACGAACCACGGCTCGCCGGCATCGAATTGCGTCTCCGCGCTCTCTGGCAGTTCGACGCCGAGCAGCACACAGCCGAACTCTTCGATCGACCGCTTGATGCCGTCGATGTCGCCGGGCTCGATATCGGCAAAGCCGTCCAACCGATCGAGCGCACCGTCGGTGTCGATCGCGATGCCTGTCAGCATCCAATACCGCAGCGCATCGAGCAGCACGGTGCCATTGTCGTTCGCCACCGGCGGCCCGGCCGTGAAGTCGGTCTCGGCCGAGTAATCGGCCAGCGCGCAGGCGGTGTCTGGCATGACCTCGGCGCCCGCATTGGCCGTCCAGAGTTGGACCGCGTGCAGCATCGCCGCCCAGGCGCAGTCGCCATAGACGTCATTGCCCAGCATCAGCCACGCGTGCACCGGCTTCGACCAATCAGCCGAGGCAGGCGGCGGCGGTAGCGGCGCGACGCCACGGACATGCAGCAGCGCAGGAACATCCACGCCCGCCGGGCGCGGCAGCTTCCCGAGCGGCCAGCGCATCAGCCGGCCGCCAGCAGTGTGCGGGCGTTGCGCAGCGTGGCGCGTGCCGCAGCGAGCGCTTCCGGCGCCGGTGCGCTGACAGTGGCGCTCGACAGGCCGGCTGCCGCGCCAAGTACCGGCAGGACCAGCTGCAGCGCCGTTACCACCTGCGACACTTTCGCCGGTAAGGCGAAGCCAGCAAGCAGCTTCAGACCATCGCCAGCCAAGGTAACGACCTTGCCCGCGGCAGACTCGCCGGCTATCGCCGTGGCGGCACTATTGATGCTCTGCGCGAATGTGCTGGCCTGCCCGATGTCGCTCTCGATCGTGGTCAGCGTGGCGGCCGGAATTCCAGTGAGCGTCGGCAGTACCGGTGTTAGCGCAACCAGCGCCGTTGCAACGTCGCTCAGTTCGGCCGCAGCCTCGGCGGAAATTGTCGCGATCTCGGAAGCGGTGCAGCCAGTGAGCATGCAGGCGGCGGCAGTCGAGCCCAGCAAGGCCCGGCGGGTCATGTTCATGATGGATTCCTTTGGATGAGGGGGATGGAGCAACCGGGATGGCGGCCAGGCGCATGCCGGGCCGCCTCGATGAGTGGCCGGGCTTAAGCGGCGGCCGGTGCGGGCGTTGCCGGGGACGCGGCGGGCGGGGTTGGCTGAGCAGCCGGGATGGTGGCCGCAGGCACACCGATGCGCGCGAGCAGCATGGCCTCGATGTCGGCCGGCGTGACGCCGAGCGCGTCCTCGGCGGCCGGAGCGAGCTTCTGGACGAGGCTCACGGCGTTCGCCAGCGGTCCGGCCGCAATGGTCACGGTCGACGTGCTGGCGGCGAGCGCCTTCAGGCCGTTCATGAGAAATGCCTCGCCATGCACCAGCGCCTGGTCGAGGTCGTCCGCCGCCGCGCTGCCGCTCTGAATGCTCAGGCGACTCTCGATCGCGACCAAGGCACGGCGCCCATAGAAGGTGATGACCGCGATGGCAACGGAGAGCACCCAGCCCCAGAGCTGTGTGAGGTCCACGACCTGCGCCGGCGCGCCGGTGGCGGCCAGCGCCAGGCGCGGACTGAACAGGATGGCACCCAGCACGGCCCCGAACGCCAAGCTTGCGAGCCCGACCCGGCCGGGGCGGAAAATGGCGACGGTGGAGACCAGCCGCCGGGTAGCCGGCGTGAACGTAAGAGCAAGCGCCAGCATGCCCAGGGTGAGCATCAGGAAAAACATGTCGATTTCTTTCAAAAAAATAATACGCGGGACCGCCGCGCACGGATGGTTGTGCCTAAGGGCTCAGGAGCACGATTCAGGCGCCTGAGAGGCCTGGGGTTGCCCAAGGAGCAAGCGGTCTGTATGGCATTGGCAATGAAAAGGAGCCTAAGGCCACTAACCTCGCTGCGCTTCCTCGCAGCCGTAATGATCGTCATTCACCATAGCCGGGCCTATTTTGGCTACGGAAACTGGCTCGGAACACGTTTTAGCCTCGATGCCGGCGTGGATTTTTTTTATGTCCTATCGGGCTTCATTCTCTACTATTCGTATCGGGAATTCGAGACGCCCCGCGATGTGTACAATTTCTATGTCGCACGGTTAGCTCGAATTTGGCCGCTCCATTTCGCCACGTTTCTCATTGTCCTTGCGTTTCTTCCTGCACCATGGGGACCGCCAGGAAACGCCGCTCGCGAGGCCATAACCAATCTCCTCCTGTTGCAAGCGTGGTCACCGCAGTTCAACTATTTCTTCTCGTTTAACGCCGTATCGTGGAGCCTGTCTGTCGAGGCATTCTTCTATCTGCTGTTTCCGGTCCTGATATGCCGCTGGAGCAAAACGTGGATGTGGAAGCTTGCGCTTTGCGTGGCAGCCATCATAGCGATACTCGAGTATGCGAGATTCACGCCTGGCAAGTGGATGTTGGAAGGAATGCCCGTCGATCCCACGGCTTTTATCTTCCCGCCCGTTCGCTTGCTGGAATTTGCGCTCGGGATTGCCGGCTGCTCGATCTGGTTGCAGCATAGCGCGAAACTTGCTCGTCTGCCAGTTTGGAGCGCTACCATGCTCGAGCTGGCAGCATTCGTAATCGTCGGTCTCGTGCTGTATGGGATGACCCCATTCTTGTCCGTCCTTTTCGCGCACAAGCACATCGGCTACGCCGCGTTCTGGTGGTTCGACGAATGCGGATATGCTCCAGCCATGGTTGTTCTGATCATCCTCATGGCGAGCGGGCGCGGTCTTCCATCGCGGTTCCTGTCTTTGCAGCTTCCCGTGCGACTTGGGGAGATCAGCTTCTCCATCTACATGTGCCATCAGATTTTTCTTCGCGTCTTCGCCGAAAATGACAGCCTCGCGGCGTTCGGCGGGAAAAAGGCTCAGTATGTGGCGTTCTGGGCCTTAACGCTATTGGTCTCATACCTTCTTTGGGAGTTTATCGAGAAACCCTGTCGCCAAAGGGCTGTTCGATTCTTCGCGATGAAGCAGACGGCTCCTAATGTTTCGGCGCTTCAGATCTCAAGCGCGGCCGATTAGCTCACCCGCGCTGTATGTCTTCGCCTCGAATTAAGGCCACGAGATCGCCTGCACAGCGCCTACTGTCGTGGCTTCACTGACTTGGCTTAGCAAGCCGGCATAGGTTGTCTGCTGGGTCTGGATGTGCGTGTTCAAGTCCTTCTGAACCTGTTGTGCCTGGGCTGCCGTGTGCGCCGTAAACACCCACCCGCCGCTGCTCGGCTGACACCAGAGCGACCCACCAGAAACCGCCACAAGGGCGATGTTCATCTGGGTCTCCTGGTCGCTCGGATAGCCGTTCGACGTCCCAAGCGCGGAACTCGTGAAGCCCCCCTCGATCGCAGCCTTACATGCCGTCTGCATCAGGGCTGATTGCGTGGCCTGCATTTGCGCAAGCGTCGGCGCAGGCGAAGAAGAAGGTGCGGCGAACGACCACACGCCACCAGTTTCGGTGGCAACCCATCCCGGCTGAGGCGTGACGCCGGCCGGAACAGCGACGCAATTCGCGACATAATCGGCGTGATAGCACTGCGCCAGCGTGAATCCCGTCTGAATCGGCACAGGGTACACAACGACAACGCCATTGAGCACATATGCGTAATTTTCCATTTTTGCGTTGCTCCTTACGCGAATGCATAAATCTGCACGTAACCGTTTCCGCCACGGCCTCCGGTCAGCGCCGGACCTCCGGAGATTTGCGCGGTGCCACCGCCGCCGGCTCCGTTAGAAGACGCTGAGAAGCCATTCTGTCCTGCGGATATCGCCGCACCGGCACCAGATCCCCCTCCGGAGGAAGATACGAGGTTACTACCGCCAAACGATAGCGACACACCGCCAGGTGCTCCTGCAATGTTCAGGAGATTAGCTCCACTTGCCAGCGTCCCATTGATCCCGCCGGTGGTAAAGCTCGCGGAGCTTGGGCCAGCGATCTGCGCTGCTGGACCACCCGGCGCCGTAAGCAGGGCACCGAACGATGACGCCCCGCCAGGGCTGCCAGTCCCCCCAGCCACTGGCGTGCCGCCGGCGCCTACAGTAACTGCAACGCCGTTAAAACCTTCGGCATAGATCCCGCTCGCATAAGTGCCTTCCGTACCGCCCGATCCGATTGACGTGGCACCCGTGGAGCACGCCGGCGCACCACCCCCCGCGCTACCCCCGCCTTTGGCATTGACTATGACGAATTTCGTTCCAGGAGGGGCATTGTAAACGCCCGAAGCATTGAACGTTTCCACGCTAATGAGCCGCCCAGAGCCCGGCTGCCACCAATGCGAGATGCCATCGCCGATCAGGTCGGCCCCCAAGCCATTGCCAATCGATCCACCGGTCGACCCCGTAGGAAGGATGGTATCATTTTCTGCCAGCGCATAGGTGACCGTGTTTGCGCTCGTGTCGGTACGGATGATCTTGAAGGAGAGCGGAATTCCATTCGCACTAGCGGCGGCCGGCATCGTGATCGTGATGTTGCTGTCCGCCGCGTTCACCAGCACCAGGCCGGCATTATCGGCCGTGAGTGTGGCGCTGGCGGTGACCGTGGTGACATTTCCTCCGGCAAATCTTTTAACCGCCTGCAATACCTGGTTCAGAGCCTGCCGATTATTCGTAAGGCCGGCACCCCCCTGCAGGGCTAAAATTTCCTGGACAATCCCATTGTAATGGTACGCCGGGAACTGCGTCGGCACCGTCGACCCAGGCACTCCGTTTACCGCATATTGCGGTGTGCCCGTGGCGGGAGGTCCATCTGCCTCAGAAAGCGGAACGGTGTTTGGTGCAATGATCGCGTCCATGGTTACCCCTGGGAGAAGGAGAAGAGAAGCTGGGTATGGGCCGGGCAAATGCGCTGCAGTTCACACTGCAGAGCCGTGTTGCCGAAGCTCGAGAAAGAATCGCCGAAATTGTTCTGGCCAAATTCGAAGAAATCGACCGTGAAAGTCGGTGCGTTGACCTGCCAGACGTAGGCCCAAGGCTGTCCGTACATCAGCGAACCGAAGGGCTGACCGAATGTGAACGGCCGAAATTGCGTAATGGTAATCGGATAGCCCAGCGTCGCCGCGACGCTGATCATATAGTCCGGGCTCTGGCCACCCCGAGCGGCGATACGCGACACCAGCTGCTGACGGCGCTGCGCGTAAGACGGACTCGCGCCCAGGCACGGATCCGGTAGACCAAAGCTCGCTTCCCAATCTGGCAGCAGCAGCGTCGTCTCACGTGGGTCGCTCTCGATCTCACTGAGCAAGGATGCCTGAGCATGCACGTCGACCATGCGACCGGTGAGACCGGACAGCAGCGTCGTCAGCAACGCCTCAACATCTCGGGGCAGCGCATCACCTGGCGGCAGCAATCCTTGCCCACCACTCAGAAAATCGGCCGCGCCGAGACCGGCGATGGTGTTTGTCACGAGGTCACCTGGCCGAGGCTGAGCATGATGCCAAAGCCGGCGATCTGATCCGCCGTCGGCGCCGCGAGATCGAACGAGAACACGCCCGGCGCCCCAGTGATCGCGCCATAGATCTGGCTCAGGCTGAGCGAACCGCCGGCCACAAATGCGCGCTGTGTGCTGTCCCAGCCTGTGCCGCCTGGTGTCGTCGTCGCAAAGAGTTGCGCCAGCGCTGTCATGATGTTCGCTTGCGCTGTTGCCTCTGTGAAACCCGGTGCAGGCACAAGGTTATTGATGGTAATCGCGACAGGCGACTGCGTCGGCGCGAATGCCGTTGGCGCCGCTGTGACCGGGCACGAGGCATCGATCGAGTTTTGCACGTTCGTGATATCGGGCGAGAGCGGGACAATATCCGCTCGACCATCCATCACAAAGGTGACGCCGACAGTCCCGGCGCCAAAGAGTAGCGGATACACCCAGACACGCGTGACGCCGGCGACTTCCTCGGCCCAGGTGACATAATCAAATGCCGCACCGCCTTGTGGCGGACTTGAAAGGCGCTGCAGCACGCGAACGCGGAGCGCCGCGTCCGTCTCCTCATCCTCGCCGCCGCTTAGACCGTTGCTGTCCACAACGGCCGTGCCAAGGACACCGGCGATCGCGACCATCAATGTCACCGGCGAGTTCGGCAAAAGATTTCCGGCCGAACCGCTGGGGAGCGGATTGCCGCCCGTGACCGGCACGGTGGCGATCACCGGGATCGTTACCGTCCCGCTGGGCCCGATGGTTCCCTCCGCCGTTGTCGTCAAAATAACGGCAGCATTGCTCGACTGGACCTGCGTGCGGACCGGAATCGATCTACCGACCGTCCCAGTGAAAATAATGTTACCCGCTGACGACGTTGCACCTTCGCGCTGCAGCTTAAGCATGTTCGCCCAGCGATCGAGATATTCACCCGTTGCTGTGTCAGGCAGCAAAACGTTGATCACCATCCAATCGAGGTAATCGTATTCTCCACTCGCGAGCGCCGCTGACATGTAGGCCAGCACGAGCAGCAGGCTACGCCGCAGCGTTGGATCCGCGTTCGGCAGGCGCGCGAGATCTGCCTGTGCCGAGTTGATCAGGTCCTGGAAGGACGGACGCGGGAACGGCATCAGGAAAAGCTCCAGAGAACATCGTAAAGGGGCGAGCCGCCCTTCTGGCCAAAGTTCGGACTGATGTTGATCTGCCCGATCGCAGGGTAGGTGCAGGTGACGCTCAGGCTGCCGACCACACCGTCCGCCAGCAGCCAGCCGAGCGCTTCCGTGGCGTAATTCTGCGCTGCGATCAGCGTGGCATTGTTCTGCACCGAGCGCTTCAGCAGCCAGAGCCGCGAGCCGATCCGGTCGGGCTTGCCATTGACCGGCGGCAGGAACGCATCGCCCCACCAGCCGCGGTGATCCGTCGAATTCGGATCCGGAAGCGCGTCACCCGGCTGCGCCGCGGCATCGAGCAGCAGACTCAAAATGACCGCGGTTTTCAGCCCCTGATCAACCAGCAGATCCGGCGCGTTCATCGCCACGTCGTAGCCGGAGATCGCGCCATTCCAGATCAGTGCGAGATCGGTCATGTGAGTCCCTCGCTTGGTGTTTCGGTCTGGAAATCGCCGGTCTGGACGCCGCCGTGCGTGTGCTGTTCCGTGGCCAGACGGAGGAAGGTCTTGCCGCCGTCAGGGCTCCACAGCATCGCCGGCGCGATGATGCGCACCTCGGCGGGATCGATGATCTCTGTCCAGCCCAGGCGTTGGATCAGCTGGCGCTGCCCTTGCTGGCGGGACATGCCACCCTCGCCCGGCTGCAGATCGGCGACCGCGTCCGCGGTATTATCTCCGCCCAAAGCTACCTTGTGGTCGGCGAGCGAACCGACCTGGATCACCAGTACGTCCGAGTCGATCGACGGGTTGGCAACATAGCCAGGCGGTAGCAGCAGCTCGACCGAATTGAAAACTTCGGTGTCGTAGCGCGTCACCTGCATCAAGGTCCGGCCTGAGATCACGGCACCGGCGACCTTCGCACGGGTGAGCATCATGCGAACGGCGTTCGCAAAACGGTTAAAATCCACCGGCGCCCGTCCAATCTATGCCCGAGCCCTTGCGACCTTTCTTGCCTTTCTTCTGGCGAAGTTCGCGCGGATTCGGCTGCGCGGCTTGCACCGGCGTCAGTGTCAGCACTGTCTCGTGACCGCCATTCGCCGTGAGGCGGAACAACACCGAATAGATCAGCAGATCCTCATTGACGCCGATAACCGGCGCGATGATCGTCACCATCAGGTTTGGCGCCCAGAACGTGCCATCATCCTGGCGCCACCCCACCACGGTCGCCGTGGCCTTGGTGGAGCGGCCCAGCGCGTAATTCAGATGCCATTGCGCCTGTGTCAGCAGGGACGCCTGCCCGGTGGCGGATTCGGCCATAAACACCTTCGGCCGGAACCGCGTTACCGAGCTATCCGTGACGCTGGCGACCTGCGCCGTCTGCACTTGTGCACCGGCTGGTGTCGTCTGGCCTGATGCCCCAAGTTGGGCACTCAAGCCGGCCTGGCCTTTGACGATGTACTCACTGAAGCGGTCTGTGGAGGTGATCTCCGCCGAGACAGCCTTGAGATTCACGCCCTGCATCAGCACCGTGCTCGACTTGGTGGTGCCGGCTGTCACCAGGAGCAAATTGCCGTTTGCATCGTCGATCGCGATCACGCCGGCGACGACGCACAGCCGGTCGAGGAAATTGAAGGCGGATTCAGCGGGCTGGATCGTCACGTCCGGGATGACGACGTTGGCGAGATCCGTTTGCACGTCGCAGCCGATCCCGAACATCTGGCAGAGTGCACGCGCTACAGCCGCAACCGTGTAGCCGGAGAACTGCCCCGCCGCGACATTCGGCGAGCAATCCACCAGGTCCTGCGTCTTGCCGCGGCCGGTGATCCGCACCGAGTGTTCGTCGGCCTGCAGGCTTGGCAGATAGCTGTCGACATAGCCTGCGAACACCTGCTCACCGCCGACGCTGATCGTCGCTGGCGCGAGGGGCAGGATCGGCCTCGTGCTGTCCGGCCACCGCTCTGTGACCTCGAGGTCGAAATCGCTGACGCAGCGATCGAGCCCGCGCCCCCACGACACGGCCGTCCAGCCAGAGTAATTCTGGCCATTCACGGTCAAAACCGGAATGTCGGTCATGCTGCGGGCCGCAACCAGCTGCCGGTTGGCGGCATGAAGATCGGGTGGGGCACGTCATTGAGCGCCACCAGGCCGGGCGCCTGGGTGCCGTCCTGATAGAGGCGTTGCGCCAGCGCCAGCGCTGGCATCACACCTGCAACCGAATAGGTTGCCAGGCTCGGCAGGTTCTGCGCGTCCTGCGCCATCTGCGCCCTTGCTTGCGCAGAAATCGCGCGCCAGGCGCGGAACAGATCGAAATTGCCGGCGTCTGCCGCGGCCGCCACCTGCACATCGAGCAGGCACTGCAGCTGCTCGGCGGCGGCCTGCGCCTGGTTCGCCGATTGCCAGTCAATCTGCGCGTAGACCGTTAACACGGCGACCAGCGCCGCGCCCTGGATCAATGAGATCAAGGCGGCCTGTGCCACACCCAGCGCCGGCACGGCGGTGGAGGGCTGCGTCGGCAGCGTTGATCCGAAACTCGCCAGCGCGAGCAGGCCGCCGGAGGGGTCGGCGGAAAGCGGCTGTGTCGAGGTCACGCCCGCAACCGGATCTTCCAAGGCCGGTTGCACCGGCTGCGCGGCGATCACATTGTTGGCGGCT
This sequence comes from Acidocella sp., assembly GCF_035535915.1. GTDB lineage: Bacteria > Pseudomonadota > Alphaproteobacteria > Acetobacterales > Acetobacteraceae > Acidocella. The sequence goes on along the minus strand of NZ_DATLPB010000012.1, from coordinate 47,965 downwards.
GCAGCAAAGGCAGCTGTCACCGCCGAGGCCGTCGTCGTGCTGTCGGTCGGATTGGCCGCAAAGCCCGACGTGATGCCCGAGACCGTCGATTGCGCCATCGCGTTAAACTGCGCATCGGCGTTGCTGAGCTGGTTGCCGACCAAAGTGGCGACAACGCCAGACAGGATCTCAAGACCGACGCTGGCGATGTAGGCATCTTCCAGAAAGGGCACCAGGCTATTGAGCCCAGCGAGCAAGGTCGATACGGCGTCGGTGATCGAGAGCGGTGAGGCTGTGCCACCATCCAAGGAGAATTCGATATCGATCGTCGCATAGCCGCCGACGGTCCGCGTCTCACTCGAGCGGATCTTCCCGACCCAAACATTGAGAATGCCATAGGTCGGATGGATCAGCGTCCCGACCGTCGAGCTGTTCTCCAGAGCGGTCTCGAGCAGGGAGCGCTCGAGGACCCACAGATCTCCGGCCACATAAGCCTTGATGGAAAAGACGCGCGGCAGCCGGCCGAGATCTTCCTGGCTCGGATCGTTCCTGAGCGGGAACTCGTGGGCAACCAGCCGGCGCCCCGACTCACGGTCCGTACCCTCAATCAGGAACGGGACGCCGTTGAACGACGCCGGCAGAAGATCATCGAACCAGCTCATAGGACGCCCGTCGCCATGCTGGAGTGACCGAGATTGACCTTCGGTTTGGGTGCCGAACCACTGCTCTGCACCACCGCGCGCGTCCCGGCTGGCGCCGCCGGAATATGGATCGTGACGTCGAGCTTGCTGCTGTCGCCGGCTGCGCCGGGCACAGCCAGAGGCGCGCTGGGCGGCAGCCACGGCAGCGCGCCGCTGGCGGCATTGGAGGTGCTCGTCGGGGCGCCGCCGTGTGCCGCACCATGCCCGCCGCCCATCCCCAACATGGAGGTGAAGGACGTTAGCCGCGATTCGAGTCCGCCGATCGTATTGCCGATCGGGTCGAACACGCGATGGAACCCGCTATCGATCACACCCCAGACCGCGCCAAGTTCCTTCGCGACCGTGTTCCAGTGCTCATACAGCTCATAGGCCGCGGCACCTGCCGCGATGGCGGCGATGGCGATGGCGCCAAGGGGATTGGCCGAAATCACCAGATCCAGCGCCGCCATGGCGTTGCGGACCGATGTCATCGCCGGCACCAATTCGACCAGTTCGAAGCCAAACATTGCGATGGACTTCACGATTGGACCAGCAACGGCAAAGCTGAGCCGCGCGAAGCCAGTCGCGAGGCTGGCAAGCGGTGCCAGAAAAGGCGCGCCCATCACCACGGCTGCACCGATCATCACGGTCTTCAGCCCCCCCAGGTCATCGACGAGTTTTCCCGTGCTATCCGCGAACTGCATGGCACCGGAGAGAACGCCCTTGAAATCAACCTGGGAGAGCGTGTCGGAAAGGCTTGCGATGGCCTTCTGGACGTTGGTGGCGATCCAATCCCGATTGGCGGCCGTCCAGTCGGCGACGGCAGTAATGATCGGCGTCAAGACTGGCGCAAGCTTGGCGCTGATATCGTCCGTCAGACCGGAGATCGAGGTCTGCATATTCTTCCACGACTCGTTGAACTTCTCTGCCGCGGAAACGTCCTGTTCGCTGAGCGTGTAGCCGTATTTTTGGAAGGCGTCCTGATATTTCGCGAGGCCAGCACTGCCCTGCTCCAGCATCGGCAGAAGCTCAAGGCCCGCGCGACCGAACAGCTGCTGCGCCATCAAGGCCTTCATGGCTGGGCTGCTGGTTTTCGCGAAGGCATCGGCCAGTTTCGGCAGCACATCCGCAGCTCCAAGGATCTGGCCGTGCGAGTTGCGCAGCGCGATATGCAGGTGCTGAAATAGCGCCAGGGCCTGCTTATTCTGCCCCGTGGCCGCCGCACCCATGACGCGGTTGAGCATACCCATCGAGCGCTGCATGCCATCCGTCGACACGCCCGTCTGCAATGCCGCATAATTCAGTGCTTGCATGCTCTGGACAGAAATGCCGGCGATACGCGCCCCGATCGAGAGCTGCTCGGTCGCCTCGGCAAAACTATGCGTCATCTCCACCAGTCCGGCGACTGAGCCCGCGGCGCCAAGCGCTGCGAGCGGCCCCAGAATCTCGCCGATCTTGCTGCCGACTTCGCCAGCCTGCTTTCCGAATTCACCGAAACGGTCCGTCAGTTCATGAATGCCTTCGGTAGCGTGCGAAAACAGTTTCTCGTGCGGCGTCATCATCTTGTTGGTGTGCGCCCCGACGGCGCCAAGGTGCTTCAGATTCTCTTCCATCTTGAGAATCGGCGCCGACCATTTGTCGACCACTGCCAGAACTGATTCGTAGACCTTAGCCATGATGCTTGGATTTTAGCTCTTTTCTGATCCGGTGGAGCTGCTCGACGTGGAGTTCCAACAAGCTCACGCGGAGCGACATGATGTAGGCAATGTCGCCCCAGCTATGGGCTGCGTTGAAGTAGAGATTTAGGAGGCTTTCTCCGCCGCCGTGTCGCCGAAAAAAACCATGACTTCCTCCATGGCGCTCAGCCAATCCTTGGAGCTTATCATGTCGACCACCTCGACCGGCACGTCTGCGCACCAGGCGATCAGCTTGCGCATGACCTTGGCATCGATCTTGCCTTCGCGATCGATGTCTGAGCCTGAGGATTTGAACGGCACGCCGCACTCGGCGAGCGCGATACCGTTGGGCTCGCGGAAGTTCAGCTCGGCATAATCCTTGCCGAGAAAGGAAACGGTTTTGCGAAGTTTCATGATGCCACCAATTGTTCATTGCAAGATGATCCGACGAACACGACCGGGAACGATCCGTCCTCTGCATTGAGTTCCGTCGCGTCCGTATAGGTCCCGTTCGTGAGCGTGTAGGATTTTCCGTTGGTCAAGCTGATCGCGATCGTGCTGCCCGCGATCTGTGAGATGTTCACGATCGATAGACCTCCCCAATCGGAGAAATCGCAGGAGATGCTCGGCGCGTCCGCCGTCTGGGTAAAGACAACCGAACCATCCTGGTTGACGATCGGCGCGCGCTTGACCGTGCCGGGCTTCACCTTCGCACTTCCGCGCATCATGTACTGCACGCCATCGATCTTGATCGTGGCGATGCCACCAGTGACTATCGCAGCCATGTTTTTGCTCCCTTACGAGGCGGTGCTGGGGTTGAGGGTGAACTGGTTGTTCACCGCGAACATGCGCAGCCCTTGCGCGAGCGCCGGCGTCCACAGGATGTCGCAGCGGTCCGGGTTCGCGGCGTTGATCTGCACCTGGGTGTTGGCGAGCATAAAGGCCGCACTGGTAACGAGGCCGGCTGCCTGCATCAGATTGTACTGCACACCGATCTCCGCCTTGATGTCCTGCGGCGATACGAACGGGCTGCCCGGGCCGGCAGGCGTGCCGTTCGGCACCAAGATTGCGCGCGGATATTTCTGCGTGAGCGCCGCTTTGAGCTGACGCGTGATCGCCATGAGCGTGAACATCGTCTCCACGTCGAGATAGCTCTGGTCGGCCACGCCAAAAGCGTTCCTTTGGTACGTCGTGACCGAGCGGACGATCGTGGGGTTACTGTAGGAACTGAAGCCCGGCACCGCGATGCCGTTGCTCAGCAACTGCTGCTGGCTCGCGTAATTCCACCAATTCTCCTGCTGCGGGGCCAGCACCGTCTGCATGGAGAGCGTTTGCAGCGGGCGCGAGGCCAACGCCCGGGTGGAGACGGCCACGGCCCCGGTCCAGTCAGTCGCCCAGTCCCAGGGTGGGCTGGGGCTGCCATCAACACCCACGATCGTCTGGTGCTGGTCGTTGATCGTGCCGCCGGTGGTGAGCAGGCTGCTGATCGTGCCGGGCTGCATCGTGAAGATATGCCCATAATCCTGGCGGTTCCATGCCCAGCGCCCGGTCGCGTCGTTCATCAACGAGGTGAACATGGCGAGTTGGCTCACGCCAGAATAAGGATGCGCAATGAAGTCATAGGGCGCATCGCCGATTGCATTGGCGACAAACCCCATGTCCGGATCGATCGCGCCATTCGCCATCGGCGTGATGGTGACGCTGGCTCCCTGAGGGAGCGACTCACCCGCCTGCAGGCCGCGGTAGTTCAGCCGGATATCGATGTTGTTCCCCTGAACACCGCCGTGCACAGCCGTCAGCGTAACCGTGCCGGCCGCAGATGTGGCGTTCAAAGGCAGATCCAACGTCGCGTTGATCGCCGCAGCAATGTTCGCCGCGATCACCGTTCCGGAGTCGCCGATATTCACGCCGACCGGAATGCTCATGCCCGCGACATAGAGCGCGATCGCGCCCGGCAAGGTCGCTGGGCCCGTGACGACGATCGAACCCGTCGCGGCGACGGCACCTACGGCATCGGGAGCTGGAAGGCACCAGGCGCCGGAATTATCCTGCTGGGAATAGGTTGAGAATTTGCGCCCCAGCATCGAGCGCGCGCCGAACAGGTTTCGTGCCACGCCGAGCGACGGCACGAACACGGGCACCGCCGGTTGCGCGTTCGCGCTCTGGCCGATCAGCAACGTCGGCTGCTGGGTGAGGTTGACGCCAGCATTGACGTTAGAAAATTCGACGAAAAAGAGCGGGACGAGATTGGCCTGCGGGATATTGGAAAACGCAATGCCACTCTGACTTGCGGACATTGTTCAAGACTCCTGGTTGGGGGGAAGCGTGATCGTGGCGCCGATGAGATCTTCCCCGGCGGCCGTCTGGGCGGTGAGTTGAACCTCGGCGAGCGGCGCGCCATAAGCACCGAACGGCGCGGCACCGGTAAAGGGCGCAAGGAGCGGCTCAAACACCTCGGTCCATTGCAAATCAAAGGTGAAGATCACGTAGCCTTCATAGCGCTCGGAAACGACCTTCATGACGAACTTGCGATCGATGGCGCGGATGCGCTGCAGCGGCGGCGCCACAAAGGCGACATAGTTCAGCAGCGATTGAATCTGTGTTGCGAGCTGCTCGGTCTGGTCCTCGACATCCTCAACTGGCGCGCCGGACACGTAGCCCGTGACGATCAGCTTGCCGACACTGTCGAATTGACGCGGTGCATCGCCCTGCCATTCGCCGTGAACATCATCCATCCACACCAGGATGACCGGCGATTCTTCCGGCGCCAGAGGGTTGGACCGTGTGTTGAAGACACGGTCCTCGGCCAGAGTACCGATCTGCTTCAGCAGTTCGACCGTCCGGCGACGCAGCTCGCGCGGGAAATCATCGATAGTGAGGATTGGCGCGTTGTTCATGCCCGGGTATTCGCCAGCGTCAGGAGGGCCTGGCCGTGCCCATCAAACTCGGGCGGCGCCGCGACTTCCCAGAGGACGCCGGCGACCTTGACCTGATCATGCAGCTGCAATTTCACGCCAGGCAGATCGCACAGCCGCAGGGCGAGCGTCGGCTTCACCACCGTCACCATCATCGCCGTCTGATTGTCGATCTGCTCGAGCGTCGAATAGCGATTAAAGATCCCGTTCACCGGTACGGCGGCGCCGCGCGCCGGCAGATAGGTGGCCGGCTGCGCGAACGCGTCGAAGCATGGCCCCAGCACCAGTTGATCGAAATCGATCATCGACCGGCTACTGCGCCGCTTCGCTCGCGCTCGTGGCTGTGGTCTTGGGCAAAGCTTCCGCGGCGGCCTGATCGACCCGCGCGGCCTCCACCGGCGCCTCGGCCGTCAGCTTGGCAGCCACAGCGGCGCTGGAAGACGTCACCTGCAGGTGCCCGTTCTGCAGCATCGCTTTGACGTCTTTGACCGACAGGACGCCGGATGCGATGACGGTCCCTTTCTTGATCACCTGCGGGCGCGTGCCCATCGGCGATCCGGCCGGAACATAGTGAATATCGACCATCGCCTGATAGTTTGTCGGCGTCGTCGAAGGTTGAGTGGCCATCTGTCATTTCCCCATGAAAAAGGCCGCCCGAGGCGGCCTTATACAGTTCCAGTGAACGGCGTTCGCTTAATCCGGCACCGCGTCCATCGTGCCCGACATCAGCGTCTCGGGGCGATTGCAGATGAACAGGGGGTAGGAATAGACCTCATTCTTCCACCAGCTGTTGCGATCCCTGTCGAAGATCGGCAGCACATATTGCTCCTTGCCGAGCGTATTGACCCAAGGCACGAACTCCGCCGGCGCCAGCACGCGCTGGAACACGCCCGGCGCCTTGGCCGGGAAGAACCGGCATTTGTTCGTGGCGATCGAGATCGTGCTGGCATCGTCGGAGCCGCGATAGTTGAACCAGTCGATGCCACCGAAAGACATCGCCTCGAATGCCTGGCCCTTGCGGAGCTCGGCGGCGGCGGCCCAGTTATAGAAGGTCCGGGTCACGTCGACGTGGTTGGTCAGTGCGTCCCAGAACTCGTCGCCGCAGAGCGCCATCACGCGCGATTGTGAGGTGAACGCCCCCTGCGATTTACGGGCGATCGTCCGCACAATCTCATTGCACATCGGCCGCAGGGTGTTTTCCTGCTGGGCCAGCAGGTTGAAGGCGACCTCCGGCTCCGGGGTGATGCCGAACTCTTCAAACCAGTTGAACAGGACCGTGTCGTCAGCGTCGCGCAAGATCCCTTGGATGGCCCCGAGGCGCATGCGCTCCTTGGTGTACTCCATCGAGGCAAGCAAGCCAGTCGGGCCGCTGAGGCGGCGCGCGACTTCCTTCTGCACCTGCATCAGGACCGATTCCTGGCCGAACTCGCGGACGTCCTGAATTTCGTCCGCGTAGACCGTATCCTCATGCGCGATGCGTGGACACTCGAAATAGCGCGCCTGGCGCTTCTCGGTGGTGCGCTCGGTCGGTGGCGTGCCGCGCTCGCTGGTCGGGACAACGATCAGCTTGCCCTGGCGCTGTTCGACGGCGACCGCCTTGGTGCGGATCGGAAACGGATCGAACAGGTTGAGCTCGCCGATGCCGGTCGGGTTATAGGGATTGCGCTCAACGCCCTCGGTCAACTGGACCGTGGAAAAGGCGTCGTTACGAAAGACGTTCAACGATACCATGGAAAGATGCTCCGGTGGGTTCGGGGTTAGCGGGCGATGACGCCCATGGTGGCGAGGGCGGCGAGCGCCTGAGCCTGCAGCGTCGCGACGCTGGCCGAACTCGTCACCGCCGGATCCCACTGCAGTTCGGACAGGTTCACCTCGCAGGCGCGGGTGACGATCGTCACCTTTTTGGAGGTGCCGGCCTCGACCCAGACCCGGTTGTAGAGAATGCCCATCGCCCCGGTGATCGCGCCACCAGTCCAGCTCTCCCAGATGTCCATCTGCTGGGTGACGTCCAGTGTGAAGGAATCGCCGGCCACGAAAGCGGTACTGCCGGCGGTAAGGGTGAAGCCAACCTGGTCGGCGAACGCCGTGCCGACCGTCGCCTCGCCGATCAGATCACCGCTCGGCGCCACGACGTTGAATTCCGTCGCGCTGGTAGCGGTCAGCGTGTAGGTGCCGAACTCGGCGCCCTGCAGCACCGAGAGGCTGCCGATCGTACCGTTGCCGGTGTTCGTGCCATGTGCGGCTGACACGATGCCGGCGCCCTGCTGGGCCACGACCAGACCACCTTCATACAGAATGTCGGAAGCGGTGGAGTTATTCAGGTCGCCGAGGTCACGGGAGCGGTGCCCGTTGGCCTCGGAGACCATAAAGGCGCCGTCATAATATTGCTCGTAAATCACGGGGGAAACCATGTCTGATTCTTTCTTGCTGCGGCGCGCTTAGCGCTTGCCCTGCGTTGATGTGAGGACCTTGTCCCAGCTGTCGGCGATCGCCTTGGCCGAATTGCTTGCTGGCACGCGATCCGGACCGGGACGCGCACCGGCGTAGCGATCCATGGCCCGGCTGAGGCCCCCGCCAGACGAAGCCGCGGGGGCCGCCTTCAGCAGGCCGATCGCCTCGCGGCGGCCGAGCCGGGTGTTGAACGCCAGATGCGCGGCATATTCGATGTTCCGGCCTGCGGCCTTGCAGCCAAAAATCGCGGCGCAACGCGCCTGCTCACGACGCCGCGCTGCCGCCGCCGGACCCCGGCCGCGCATCTCGGCATCCGCATCATCATCATCGGCATCATCGTCGTCTTGATCGTCGGACTGATCGCCGTTCGGATCATCATCGTTGTCGTCATCATCATCCGGACCATCCGCGCCGTCATCGCTCGGATTGGCGTCATCGTCGTCGGTCTGGTCCGATGCACGGCGCTTGGCTTTCTTCGCTTTCTTGCGGCGGGCGCCGCGCGCCGGCTCCTCTTCCGGATCGCCCTCGGCATCGTCGCCGCCATCGTCCGGCACGGAGTCCGGATTGCCGGGATCACCGTTCTCGTCGTCCTTGAACGTTTCATCCTGATCGGCGCTACGCGACCGGCGCATATCGGAATCGTCATCATCGGCGCGCGGGCGGCTTGCCGTGTTCCGGCGCGCGGTGCCTTTGCCGATCCCCAGGAACGAGGCGAAACTCGCCGCCCCGCCCAGCAGGTTATTTCGCATTGTTGCCATGTCTCGTCCTTCAGGTTTTGAGCGATTTGAGCAGCGCGCGGAACGCCGCATCCGGTGCGGCCACCATGTCAGCCAGGCCCGCGCGCAAGCCGTCCTGGCCAAGGTATGTCGTCGCCTGCTGCGCCGCGACGGCGCTCGCCTTGAGCTTGCGGTTGCGGGCAACGGTGTTCACGAAGAGCTGGCCGATCGTGTTCACATCAGCCTGAAAGCGCGCGCGCGCCTCGGTGCTCAGTGGCAGCACCTCACTGCCGTCGGCCTTGCGGGCGCCGAATTGGATGATGTTGACGGTGATGCCGCCTTCGCTCAGCGCCTTGGAGATGTCCGCGATCATCGAGATGACGCCGATCGAGCCGGTGCCCCCGGTGCGCGGCACCGAGATCTGATCGCAGGCCGAGGCAATCGCGTAGGCGGCGCTGAAAGCATTCTCGTTAAGCATCGCCCAGATCGGCTTGCGGCCGCGCGCGCGGAAGATCGTGTCGGCGAGATCGAAGCAGCCCGCCACTTCGCCGCCGGGGGAATCGATATCGAGGACGATCGCCTTGACGTCATCATCGTTCCAGGCGTCAAGGAAATTGTAGCGGATTCCGTCATAGCCGGTCATGCCGGAATAGGGACGCAGGCTGCCCAATTTCTGCACGAGACAGCCTTCCACCGGGATAATGGCGACACCGTTCTGCACCAGGTACGCCCGATCCTCCGCACGGTCGTCCTCGTCCATCTCGAAATTTCCGAGCGCGACGGGCGCGCCGGCGTTGAACAGATGCGCGATGCCGAGGCGGTCGGCGAGCGCCGCCATGACGATTTCGGCCTTGGCCGGATGAAGCGCCAGCGGCACGTTGAACATGCGCTGGGCCAGATGCGGGAAACGATGGTGCATGGTCTACTGCGGCTCCGGTGTCCGGGCGATCTGCTCGGCGATGCCGCCGCGCTGCCAGTCGGGTTGGTTGATGCCCTGGTCTTTAAAATATTCCTGCTCGACCTTTCGTTCGTCGGCATCGTCCTGCCACCAGGCGCCGTTGATCTCGGCGCTGGTCCGCTTCAGCGTGCCGAACCCGCCATCGAGCCCCATGAGCTCGCCGGCACGCTCCTTCACCGGATCGATCCAGCCACGTCCCGGCCCGATCCAAGAACAGCGGGCATATGCGGCGCGCATGGCAATGAAGTCCGGTGCCCCATCGGGCAGCGGAAGCTTGCCCTGATCGAACATTTCCTCGAGGAGGCAGACATAGATCGGCGTCGCCACGCCGGTTGTGAAGTTCGCCCGCCGGCGAAGCATCGTACGCCATACGCTCAGCATGGCCGCACGGGCAGAGCTGTAATTCGTCTTGCTGTAGTCTTTCGAAATCTCCTCAGCACTCTCCCCCGTGGCGGCGCTGATGCTACGCAGCACGGTATGCTCGAAGACATCGAAATCGTCCGCATCCCCAAGCACGGACGTAGTTACCACATCCTCCCCAGGCGCCAGTGTCTTCACGTCCATGCCGTTGATCTGCAGACCTTCCTGGCCGAGCGCGTAGCGCATCTTCTGGTAGCCAGAGAGGCGCAATTCGGTCTCGTCGTCTCCCGATTGCATCGCCTCACGGATCTGCTCTGAGTCGAATGGCGATTTCAGGAAGAATCCTAAGACGGTCTTCATGATCTTCGCCTGCAAGGCAACCTGGTCATACTTGGCCAGAACCTTGAAGCGCGCCAGCACCGGCGTCAGGATGCCCACCCCGCGGTGTTGGTCAGCGCGATCGCGATCACAATCATGGATGACCAGCGGGCGGCCCCATGCCGTCTCGCGCTCAAACCGATCCCAGATCATCGATAGGCCAGTGTCATAGTAATCGTTCTGGTGTGCGCGGCGAATGTGGTAGGCGATCGGCGCGCCGTAATTGTCGACCTCGACGCCACCCCGCATGAAGTGCGTGTCCATCATCTCATACGGATTCGAGAGACGGTCCGGGTCGATAACCTGGATCGCTGTGGCGTAGCGGGCCGCGCCGTAGCCGACACGTTCAGGCATCCAGAGCGGCATGCAAAGCGCATCGCCATCCATCAGCTTGTGCCGGGCAAGCAGATAGAAATTCTGCGTCATGCTCATCGAGCGCTTCACGTCGCAGAAGAACAGCGGATCGTCGGCCCAAGTACGCCACTCTGCCATTACCGCGCTACGAAACTGCGCCGCCCAGGCAGCATCAAAGGCAGGGCCGAACTGCCATGCCAGCGCCCGCCAGTTCGGCTCGGGCACAACATGGAAGTTGCTGCCGACCATACCGTCGGCAATCCGTGCGATCGAGCCGCTGGCCCAACCATCGTTGCGGACGAGATCGCGGTGCCGGGCCCGGTTAAGATCGGCGTCGATGTTGATCTCGTTGTCAGGCGACTGGTTGTAGGGGAACCAATCCCCGACTTCCTGCCCGTAGAGCATCGTCGCATCGTAAGGCCAAGGCGAGCGCGATGGCCCCATCACGCCGGCGCGCGGGCGTCCTGCCTGCTTCCGCACGGCGGCCACCACCGAGCTCGGGATGTCCCGGCCCGATTGATCAATGATGCCCGATTTTTTCATACGGCTCAGATCCGAAACGAAATTGGCCGACGACGGGTGATGCCCAAGGCACGTTCAAGTTCGGCGATCAGACGATACAGGTCGGTGGCGTTCGTCTTGCCGTACTCGACGCGGCGCTGTCCCGTGCCCTCCGCGTAGCTGACGCTGACCGGCTTGCTGCCGGTCATCACCGCGATCAGCGCGTCCTGCGCCTGCGTCAGCGCGGCCTGCAGCATCGCCACCGGGTAGCCCGTGAAGGGCCCGCGATAGCGACGGCCGATGCCCGGCGTGATGCTCTGCATCGGCGGGATCAGCGTGATCGTATAGGTGCCGGGAGGATTGATGCCGGACATCAGCGCTTCAGCGGCACGGAGTTGATGATTTTCAGCGGTGGCATCTTAAAGCGGCTCTTAACCGCCGAAGCCGTCGCCGGCGTCGCCTCTCGCGGCGGCGACGCTGCCGTGGTCGCCGCCGCCGCCGCGCGTTGCTCGCCGCTGGCGGCCGCGGCCACAGCGATCACGTGCGAGTTGCTCTTCCAGTCGCGCGCCCAGACAGGCGGAGCCTCCCATTTGATGCGGTTGATTCCCATCATGAAGGCCAGCACATGCGTGCCCACCATCAGGTCGGTCGCTTCGTTGCGCGTGCCGTCCTGGCGTGGTTTCCACCTGCCGTTCGCGTCCCGCTCCTCGGCCACCAGCTGCTCGAACCAGGGATGGGGCGGCGCGTCCGCCGCCAGCGCCTTGGGGAATCGGACCGACCAGTTTGCGCCGTCGCCGAGGATCAGCTGCGCGGCCAGGTCATCCTTGAAGCTGTTCGGGTTGAAGATTCCGAGCGGGACCTCGCCTCGCGCCTGGGCAAAGCGATCGGTGCGCTGGGCATTCGGATACACCACCTGCAGCCGCGGCGCCTGTAGGGTGGACGCACCCTTCATCGGCAGTACCGACCAGGCGGGGCGGCCGTCGATCCGGCCATGCAGCCGCGCACCCCGCCGCGCCTTCAGCCGTTTCCACGCCTCATAGGATTGCAGCGTCACACCGGCGGCGCCGGCGGAGTCAAATCCCACGGCGACCGCCTTCATGCCACGCCTCATGTCATCCTCGAGCGGCCAGGCCGTCTCGGTGGCGATCGTCAGCACCCGATCCCAATCGGCGGCGCTGGTGCCGGGCGTGGCCGGGATCGTTTGGAAGTCGATGACGACACTGCCGCCGCCCTCGCACCAGCCGCGCGCGAGCAGCTCGAAGCGGTTGATCTGGACGTCGATCATCACCGTGATGAAGCGAACGCCGTTCGCGACGATGCCCAAGGTCAGATCCGGCTCGGCCCGCTCGGCGATGACTGTCGCATCGATCGTCTCGCTGCTCCGCGAGCGCGCGAGTGGAATGCCCCATTGCTTGGAGAGCACCTCGGCCAGCGCCTTGCGATCATTGTCGCGTGCAAACTTCCGTTCTGCCCGGGCGCGCGCCACCGCGAGCCCGCCGATCCCCCCAAGGATGAACGGGGACATCGCGCCGACGATCCAGAAGCCGGCGGTGTCGCGCTGCACGAGTGCCCCGGTGACGGTGCCATCCTCATCGATGTCCTGGCCCTTGCCGACCCATTTGCCGGTGAGGTTCATCGCGTAGCGCTGGCTGTCCTCGATGATGCAGCCATTCACCGGGCAGCACAGCCGCGCCATGTCGCGGATCTCGTCATCCGGTGCGGCGGCATCATAGTCGATGGTCATGACGCGCGACGCGGTCGGATTCGGCGAGCTATAGGCGCCGCAGCTTGGGCACTGCCAGAACCATTTGCGCTGGTCGCTGTCGCGGTACAGCTCCATGATACCGGCATTCCAATCCTTCGTCTCCAAGCCGTTGGCGAGATCCGGGTGGGACAGCGCGACCAGTTTGGACTGCGCGCCGAAGGTTTGGCGCCGGACGTCAAGCAGCGGTTTCGCGTTGGGCACGCCCTTGCAGATCAGATCCCATTCATCTGCCAGGATCCGCGGCGCCGACTTCATGGTGAAGTTGCTCATGATGCCGGCCAGGAACTGCACGGACATCGAGCCGAAGCGCTTGAAGAACAGGCTGTTATCCCGCAGCAGGGCATGCAGCTCGGGATGATCGTTGATCATCCGGGTGATGTTGATTTTCGACTCGGTGGAGACCTGCGGCTCGCTCCCCGAATACCACAGCATGTCCGCCGGGTCGCACAGCGCCGTGGTGAACAGCCAGTTACGGCCGATCTCCGATTTCCCACACTGGCCAGGACCGACGATGACTTCCGTCAGGAACTCCTGGTTGGAAAGCTCTTCCATCGGCTTGATCAGATAGGGCGCCTGGTCATGGTTCCAGCGCCCAACATAACCACCACCCTCATTGCTGAGATAGCGACGGGCGGCCGCGTAGTCGGCAACGTTCGCCGGCTCGGGCGGCAGCAATGCCTTGAGCGCCTCGGCGACCAGCTGGGCCGCCGGGTAGTAGCCGGCGCTAACCGAAAAGGCTGGCTGGCTCATCGGCCCCATCCGTTTCCAAGGCGGCTTCGGTCTCGCGCACGAACGCGCTGCGCACGTCCATGAACTCGCGCTCCAGGGCGCGCTGCACTGCCTCCGGTAAATTATGCGCCCGGCAAACCCGCGTCACCGCACTGGCCTGCATCTGGCCGAAGCGCCGCAGCGCCTGCTCTAGCGCCGTCCGTACCTCCGCCGTCTGGACGAGGAAGCGCATCTCGCGCAATTCGTCGCGCTGGAGCTGGCGCAATTTCGCGGCCTTGATCTCATCATCGAGCGAGATCGGTGCGCCCGCTTCGCTCTTGCGACCGATCGGCAACGTCAGCTGCGCCAGCGCCTCATTGCGCTCGGCATCTTTGGCCTCTTCCTCGGCACGCTTGGCCTGCAGGAACTCGATCACCGCCTCGCCGTCAAAGCGCCACGACTTCCCCAGGCCGCCGCGCTCGAGCACCGGCAGATCCGGGTATTGCTCGACCAGGCGCTGCGCCGTCGGCAGCGAGCAGCGCAGCATCTGCGCCAGCTCTCTCATGTTGACTTCAAGCGCCAACTGAAAACCCAACAAAAACGGGATTTTGACCGAGCAAAGCGCGCCCCCAACCGGGGTGCGAATTACCCCTGGAGCGCGCCCTATGCAGAAGGGACCCGTGGAAATACGCAATATTATTGCGCAATGATGGAAGAGACTGCCGCATCATTTCGTACCAAACTGTGTGAGCGCGGCGTCGAGTTGCGCGGGGAATGCGGCCTGGGCTTTGGCTTGTACCAGCCCGTAAAAGTCGAGCCGCTCATGATAGGTCGGCGCCCGTACGAATGCCATGACAGGTGCGACCTTGTGCGTCCCGACTATCTCGTAGACCCCAAGCGGTTCACCGGTAATCCGGCTCTTGGCCACAAAGAACTGCCGCTGGGGCCGAGGACGTTTGGCCAGCTTCTGCCGTGTGGAACGGTTGGCGACATAGCCAACCTGCGAAAATGCCTTGAGCGCCGAGAGGATCTGCACGATCTCGCCGGCCGACTGGTTGCCGTACTGATCCAGCTTCGCACCCTTGCCCGGCGCAATGAACTTGTCAGCCGGGAGAATGCCCACGATCCGCAGCGCCTTCTCGCTCGCCTTCACATGACGATCACCACCTTCGATCTCAGGACCGAGGTAGTTCTCCGCCGGCGTACCACCGAAATCGCGAAGCAGGACCGCACTGGCCATCGTTTGCTTGGTTGCGGGCTTAGCGCGCGCAGCGCCGAGCGCATACGGCGTTGGGTTCTTGAACACGCGTCGCATGTCATCCTTCACTTCGTCACGCGCGATGACGGCGGAACGAGACAGTGCGACGACCGCCGCGAATGGCAGCACATCCCTGAATTGCTTCTTCAGGTCGCCTGCCAGTGCATCTGTCGCACCTTTGAAGGAAATGAACTCGGCCAAGGTTTTCCCAATAAAAAACCCGCCGGACCTTTCGGTGGCGGGTTGAACAACAAGCTTCACAACATCGAGTGGCGCATCTCCGAACCACTAGAAATTTCTATCGGATATTTTGGGGCGATTCGGAAGCCTCTTTGAAATTATTTTTAAAGCCCTTTTAAAATGTTCCTGATGCCGTTGGCATGAACACGCTGCACCGCCTTATGGTCCAGACGCAAAACATCTGCCAAGCGCCGCCATGAAAACAGATAACGATCCGATAGCGGATGCCGAAGCGATCTCGCCTGCACGATACGCCGCATCGTCACCTGACCGGACGGAATGAATTTCATCCATCCATAGGCTTCGTCCATTCGCTTGATCTCTTCAATTCCCGGCCGCGGCAACCTCAGCTCTGGAGGAATGGTCCAATTATACGCATCCCAAATGTCATGAACCACGTCATGCTGCCGCTGCGCGAGACCGGGACGATACCCTGTGTCCTTCATCGCAATCAATGTCCGGCCAGCATCCTCGAGCCGCTCGATGATCAGCCGCTCAGTCCAGTCATCTGCGAAAACTTCGTGAACGACGTTCAGTGCAGCGCTCATGCGACCTCCGCCGGCTTGAAATCACGCAGGTTTGGCATTGGCGCGAAGCCACGGCCGCACAATTCCCAATCGGCCATGGCCGCGTCGTACTGGCGTTCCCATTCAGGCTTTTTCGCCGGCCTGGCGGCGATCGCCTCAGCGATGGCTTTGCTGAAATAGTTCGGCGTGGTGACACCGGGCCGCATTTTCCTAGTCACGACGTCGAGGATCATCGCTTTGTCAGCCCCATCTGCCAGCCATTGCCGGACGATCCCGAAATTCACGAAGGTTTTCGCCTGATCAATGCCCATCGCGTCCAGAACGGCATAACCGACCTCGGCAAACTCGGCTTGCGAGACGGTACTTACTTTTACCTCATTACTTGACTCTTTAAGTAAGTAAGTAGGGGTTTTCGCCGCATCGGTTGGCATTTCGGTTTCACTTTCGGTTTTTTTGGTTTTTCCGTCACCGCCAGGAATAGGCAGCAGCAAGGATTGCTGCCGCTGCGGCGGGGTTCCGTCCTTTCGTGGCCGACCACCGCTTGAGCCGTTGATTCTGTTGATTTCCGAGCGCGTTTTTGCCTTTTGAAGCATCGGACATCCGATCGCGCCATCACCCTCGCGCGCGAGCAGGCCGCGATCAATGATGGTTTTCAAATGGGTTTCGATTTCGGTTTCAGCGAT
Organism: Acidocella sp.; assembly: GCF_035535915.1. Classification (GTDB taxonomy): domain Bacteria; phylum Pseudomonadota; class Alphaproteobacteria; order Acetobacterales; family Acetobacteraceae; genus Acidocella. Next base: position 31,816 of record NZ_DATLPB010000012.1, on the reverse strand, counting down.
TTGGATAAACAAAGCGATCTCGGTTTGGTTCATGATGTCAGAACCAAACCGCAAAACCGAAATGTCGCTGTTCTGCATCGCCGTGACGATACGTATCCAGACCAGCTGCGCCGTTGGCGCCAGAGTGACGACCCGTGGATCGCGCAGCGTGTCCAAAATCGCCGCGCTCGCACATTTTCTCGCCATTACGCATCCCCCAGAAAAGCGCTGCCCCAGGCAGCTTCATTGTCAGCCTCAGACTCATCCCGAAACCAGATCGTCTCCGCGTCGAAGCGCAGACGGCAGATTCCGGTCGGCCCATTACGGTTTTTCGCGATCGAGACGAGCGCCAGGCCGCGCGTTGACTCGACCTGATGGTGCCAGAGATCCGAGCGTTCCTGGAACGCCTCGGCGCTTTCTTTCTGGGCCCGGACGGGTTCGCCAGCCTGCATCAGGTAATAATGCGGGCGATGCAGAAACATCACGCAATAAGCGTCCTGTTCCAGCGCGCCGGTATCACGCAGATCGGAGAGCTGCGGCATTTTATTCTCGCGACTTTCATTGGCGCGGTTCAACTGCGCAAGAACCAGGATCGGAACATGAAGTTCCGCCGCCAAGATGCGTAGATCCCGGCTCAATTCAGTCATCCGCTCATAAAGCTTCTGCTTTTCCGCCGCGGCGGTCGCGCGCATCAAGGCGATATAGTCGACCACGATCAGATCGAGCCCCTTGCCGCGCTTCATGCGCCGCGCGCGGGCACGTAAGCCCGCGACCGTCAAACCAGGTCGATCGTCGAAATTGAGCGGTAGGCGATACGCATCGCGCCCGGCGCGCACGAGACGATTCCCCTCATCCATCGTCAGTTTCCGCGAGACAGGTCTGCCACCATGATCAGGCGGCATTTCCCAGCCCTTGCCACGAAACACCGAAGCAACCTCTATGCCCGAATGCGCGGCAGCAAGACGCGTGCCGAGCTGCGGCGCATCCATCTCACCAGACCACATCAGGACCTTGGCGCCATGACTGGCGGCGCGCGCAGCGATCCCGAGCCCAAGCCCGGTCTTACCCATCGCCGGGCGCGCGCCGAGCAGATACATCTGCCCCGGCATCAGTCCGGCCGTCAGGCGATCGAGCGCCGCATACCCCGTGGTGAGACCGGCCAGCGCACTGTCGCGCTCGCCCGCTTCGGTCGAGAGTACTACTGCCCGCGACACAGCATCACCGGCTGTCGAAAGCGGCTTGACCTCGCCCGCGCCGTCCGCGACGCGTGTCAGCGCGCCATCCAGTTCCTCAAGTACCTCCTGACCACTAACCCCGGTCGGCACGTAAGCCTGATTGATAGCCTCGGTGCAGGCCGCGATCAGTTCGCGCCGCAACCAGGCGTCATGCACCGCACGGCCATAATCCCCAGCGTTGATGATCCCAATCATGGAAGCGAGCAGCTTACCCAAATAGGATAGACCGCCAACAGCATCCAGTTCGGCCGCATGCTCAAACTCCGCCTTGAGCGTGACCGGATCAGCAACCTGCCCAGCCGCGATCCTGCTGGCGATTGCGCCGTAGACCCGGGCGTTGGCCGGGTCGGCAAAATGATGCGGCAGCAGAAATTCAGCAACGCTCTCGAACGCCTTATTATTCGCCAGCAGCGCCCCCAGCAGCGCCTGCTCCGCCGGGACGTTGCTCGGCGGAATGCGCATCACATTGAACACGTCGCTCATGCAACACCGTGGCAACTTGCTTTTTCTGCTTCGGTGCGGCGTTCCCTGCCGAACTGCACGCCAGCCACGAGAAACACCGCAGCATTTGACCCCGCGACCGTCGGCATTTCCGGATACAGCGCGTCAGCCAGGATGATTCCGGCGGCGACGGCTAAAGCCTGGTAGAGGTAAATATCCGCAACCCCAGGCGAAGCAGCCCTGACACCCGCGACAATCCTCTGCGCGGCGGCAGAGAGTTTAGCGACATCCTCTTGGAGTTTATCGTTCATTATGCCGCGTCCCTTTCTGACTCAGGTGCTCGCACATAGGCGATGGCGCAATGGTCTTGGCAGTAAGGCTTGCCGGCTTCGCTCGGGGCTTCGCAGAACCGAAAATCGGGCTGTCGCGGTGTGCCGATTGGAAACTGGCACGACACCGCGCGTCCGCTCAGCACTAGGCCCGGCGCAAGCGCAACGACGGGCACGGCCGGCACAATCAGGGACGGCGGCACCGCAGCGGCACAATTCTTCGCAGATTGACCCGGTGTGACCAGTTTTACAGGCTTTACTGCTCGCGCTTCACCAGAACGCCGGATCGGACTGGGTCGGGACGGCAAATGGAGGCGGTGCGCCTTACCCACCACTGAATTCTTCGACTTATTGAGCCGGCTTCCGATTTCGGACGAAGAAAGTCCCTCTGCCCACAACGCGCGCAGCTTCAGCACCAGATGATCTGGCCAACTGTCATCGTTCATAGCGCACCAATGATGGAGAATTTTATTAGCCCCATCTTCACCCGCGCCGCATTCACAGCGATAAGGTTGAGGCCATGGCCTTTTCGGCAAAGTCCCTGCCGCCACGCCCATTTGCGGGCATGTTCATAGCTGACAAGGATCATACCATCCAGAAAAAGTGCCTCCGGCTCTTTAGGAACCGGAGGCGAGTTCAGGGAGGAAACGTCCTTAGTCAGCGCACCCGCCGCCGGAGATGATCCGGCAGCCGCAGGCGCGGTATTCGCAGACGCGAGCGCTTGCGAATGGTAGTGGGCGATCTGACCGGTTCGTTTCAGACGCCCATAAGTGTTCATCAAATGCTTTACACTGTTCAGTCTCTCGCCCGGCAGAGCATTCAGCCGGCGCAAAATCTCAAGCCACACCGGCGGCGTTTTACGGGCACGCAACAACACCATGAGACTCAGGCGATCCTCAGTCATGGCGCCGCGGCGCCTGGTGCCAGTGTTCGTCATGATCTCAGTGCTGCAGTCCATTAACGCTACGCCGGAACACACATCAGAAATGCGAACGCCTCGCTGCTGACGCGGCGCAAAGTGTCCAGCTCACGCAGCAGATCCTGCCGTTCCTGATCGGTCAGCTTGTCATGGGCCAGCGCTGTGGCGGCTGTGGCGAACAACTCGCCGACATCCCGGCCGATCTCGGCCATCAGCGATGCCAGCACCCCGCGCTCACGCGGCATGTCTATCGGGACAAGCATATAGCCTTGAGCGCGCGCCAGTGCCGCAGTGACATGCGGCGTGCCGCCCACTCGCTCGAGGTCCATGACCACGTCAGCCGGAGCGAATGTGTCTTTTCCGGACACACCGTAATCAGCGATTTGACTACGCCCGACACGCGTGCAGCTCGCCGCCGCATCGATCCCGCCGAGATCGGCGATCACCAGCTTCATCGCCGTTTTCATGGCATTGTAGTCGGCAGGTGCGAACTGTCGCTCCGTCATATAATCCTCCAAATCGTTTGACCTCCGGACTAAATCCGGGTGACTGTTGCGGCGCAAAGGAGGACAAGCATCTCCATGCGAACGGTTGATTCCATCGAAAGGTTGCTCATGCTGCGCGTCGGCGAATCGCATCCGACTCGGCTCCGGGAAGTTTGCGCTTACCAGCGTAACCGTCCTGAAGATCGGACGCGGATACCGCCAGATCGACGCCGAGCATCGCCGATTTTTCGACAATTATGGCCCAAAACCGCGAAGGAATACCCCGCGCGCGCCAGTGCGAGATGTTGGCGGCCGTGGCGCCCGTCCATTTTCTCACGTTTTCTGTACCGAGTCGTTTGATGATTTCAGCATGGCCCATGACACGCCAAATAATCCAGATTGGATTATTTCGCAATCCATTTTGGAGTTCGACGTTGCAGAGGCCGTAATGTTACAGAACCCCATGCCGAAAACCGCCCGAAAGACCCCTCGCGCATATATGGAAGGCGTCGGAAACCGCATCCGCTGGGTGCGCGAATACGCCAATCTAGGCCAAACTGAGACGGCGAAGTTGTTCGGCCTAAATCAGGCGGCGTGGCAAAAATGGGAAGCCGGCGACAGGTCGCCCGACCCCTATATTCTTGTGGCTTTCTGCCGCCGGTTTCATGTGACGATGGATTATATTTTCAGAGCCGACGTTTCGGGATGCCACCGGGCTTTGGCGGCGGCCCTATTGGTTCAGCACCCGGAATTGAGCGAAGAGCTGCAATACACGGCTGTGAACACGGACAACAATCGGCTTTAACGCACGGCTTGTAGTGTAGCGATCCGGGGTTTTGCTCCCCATTCCTATAGTGCCGAATCCTCATTTCATTAGCCCTAGACCTCCGCAATGTCAGAGAGTGTTACCTAGATGTAACCCAACTTTAGGCATCGACAAGGCGTTTTTTTGCCTAGATGGAATCCATTTTGGATTCAGTTTTTCGCCATTATGGATTGCAAACTAATCCATAATGGATTAACGCTCACCATCGTTCCGCACGATGGAGGCGTTCATGCGTTCCAGTTTTCTCCCGTCAGCCCATACAGCTGAGACACCCTGGCAGACCATCCGGCGCCATAAGCATCAAGCCGCGGCCTCCGTCGCCGGGGGTGCGATCATTGCCTTTTCTGCCAAGTATATCGCCGCTGCATTGCTCGTTCTCTGGCTCCTGACAGGTGGCCAATGAACGAGATGTCGCTGTGCCTGGAGCGAGCGGTCGCGCGGGAGACCGAAGAGCGCATCGAGCACTCGAAATGGGGACTGCTCGTCATCCTTTCCATTGCGCTCGTTACCTGGGCGCCGGTCATCATCCTCGCCATCATACTGGTGCGGCTATGAACCATGTGCTGCCCCGTCCGGCCATCCGAGCTTTTCCCCCAACCATCGCCGGCGAACTGATCTTTCACCCCGCCGCGCCCTGTTCCCTTATCCGCGACCCGCGCACCCATCAAACGCTGCGCCTCGATGGCTGGTGGAAAACCCCGGATGGACGAACGCTTTATGCCGCGCTGTCCGCGCCAGGCTCGATCCTGCGCACAGCGGCAGAAATGGAACAATCGCCAGATGATCGGCCTCAGTGAACGGCGTTCACAGCGAGCTTTTTCTTCACCGGCCACGCACGGCCAAATTAGCAAAGGATGTGACGAAGAATGGCGAATTCCCGCCCGTTTCTGGATTTTCTACGTGAGCAGCGCAATGGCGTGCTGCATGACGAACTGAGCGACGCCCTACAGGAGTGCGTGGCTGCCGTGATGACTGAGGGGGGGGGTATCAACACTAACCCTCACCATCACTGTTAAAAACGCCAACGCCGGCGCTGGCGCATTGATGGTTACGGACGAGCTGAAAACGAAGCTGCCCAAGCCGAAGATCGGCGGCAGCATCTTCTTCGCGAGCCCGGAGAACAACCTGATCCGCGAAGACCCGAAGCAGCACAAGCTTCCGCTCAGCGAAATCTCGCAACGCCGCGAGCTGCGCGACGTCGGCAACGCCTGACCGGCATTCATCCCTTCTTCCACATTAACAGCCGAGGATTTTTATGACCGACAAGCAAGACGTACAGGCGATTATTGAGGTCGCCCAGGATGCCCTGAAACCGATCCAGGTTGAGGTGACAGATGCCAACCTGCTGTTCATTCCCGGCACGGAAAACCGCAAACCCGAGATCATAAATCTCGATCTCGTCCGGCCGCCCGCGACACCGCGCCGCAAGGCCGGCAGCATCACGGTATTCAACATCGAATCCCTGAACAGCTTCATCTACCACAACAAGGATGCCGGCAACACCAACGTCTATCTTGACGCCAATATCCTGAAGCCACGGATGGTGGCGATCCTCAACGACAATGGCGATGCCGGGCCAGGCCACCGTGACTTCAAGGTCTATGTTGAGTTTCGCGAAACCCCTGAATGGACCAAGTGGCACAAGATCGACGGCACCATGTTGCCGCAGGACGCCTTCGCCGAATTCATCGAAGAAAATCTGCAGGATATTTACAATCCCCCGGGCGCCGAGATGCTTGAGATCGTCACCTATCTGCAGGCGACGCGCGCCGTCGATTTCAAGTCGGCGCTGAACCTGTCGAGCGGACAGGTTCAGTTCACGAACATCGAGAGCGTTGATGCCAAAGTCGGCCCCGGCCAGATCGCGATTCCCACGGAGTTCACGCTGCAGATCGCGCCGATCCAGGGCTCGCCCCGTTTCAAAATCCCGGCGCGTTTCCGCTACCGCCTAACCGACGGCAAACTGAAGCTCGGCTTCAAGCTGCTACGCATCGAGGATGTAATGACGGAAATCCTGGATAAGGCGGTGGCGGACATCGTCCGCGGCGGCGATCCTGCGTCCGACCTTCCGACCGGCACCGTCAATGTGATCGACGGCTGGCCGTTCCCCCACGCCAATCAAGCCTGAAAGGACCACCCTCATGGCTGCTGTTCCCAAGCTGACCGAAGAGGTGATCCAGGCGATCTGCGCGCGCAAGCGCGCAGATCCAGCCATCACACAAGACATGCTGGCGGCGGAATTCAACCTGAACCGCACCAGCATCAAGAAAGCGCTCGTCATGCTGAATGTCCCCGCCGTCGCTGCTGCCAATGACACCGGCATAAGCCTGGTCGATTATGATCTGATCGACCGTTCCAGCCTGAACCCGCGCAAGACGTTCGACCAGACCGAACTCGAGGAGCTGGCCGAGAGCATCGCCGTGAACGGCCTGTTGCAGAATCTCGTGGTTCGCGCTGGGCCAGAGGGCCGCTATATCCTTGTGGCGGGCGAGCGCCGGTATCGCGCAATCGGCCTGCTAATAGACCAAGCCCGTTGGGGCCAGCCCCTTCCCTGCCGCGTGATCGAGGCAGATGACGGCACGCACCTTGCACTGGCTTTGCTGGAAAACCTGCAGCGACAGGACGTGGCGCCGCTCGAGGAAGCCGATGCCTTCGTGCAGCTGCAGCGGATCGACCCCAAAACCTGGACCGCCCAGGCGATCGCCATGAAGATCGGCCGCACGCCGCGCTATGTGTACCAGCGCCTGGCATTGGCTAACAAGCTCGCGCCGGCCGCACGCGAGGCTCTGACCTCTGGCAAGATAACCATTGAGGCGGCGCGGCTGCTGACCACCGCGCCTGCTGACATCCAGGTCGATATCCTCGACCGCGCGACGGACGATTATGATGAGTCGGGAAAGATCTCTGTCGAGGATATCACGTACGAACTGCGCGGCACGCTGATCGACGTAGAAGACGCGCTGTTCGATGTCGAGGCGTCTGCCCTCGAGCTGGTCGAGATTGAGGGCAGCAGATACTTTGCCGACCGCAAGGCGGCGATCGCGCTGCAGATGGAAGCAGTACAGGCCAAAGCCAAAGCCTTGAAAAAAAAGTGGGCTTTCGTGACGGTGTTGGAGCCTGGCGAGCGCTTCAACTCATGGGAGTATCTGACGGGCCAGACCAAAGCGAATGGCGCTGGCGCGTTCATCGTCATCAACAAGTCGTCTTATGACGTCACGATCCATGAGGGGCTTCTGACGAAGCCCAAGGAAGATCCAAAAAGATTCGACACTTCCGACTATAAGGCCAAGCAGAAAGCAGCGCAGCTTGAACGCGCGGAGAGGGCCAACGCCGAGATTGCACGTTTCCACGCGCTGACCCCCAAACTGCCGACCGACTATCCCCCTAACGAAGAGCGCCAGGAAGGGCAGAAATTTTGCTTCGACGGCTGCAAATTCCGTCAGCTCCTCAACTACTCGGCGCCGGCCGAGTTCCATGTGTGCACAAACCCCAACTCGCCGCGCGCAGCCATGCTCACGCATGAAGAGCAGGGCGGCAATGGCTGCTTCGAGGTGTCGTGATGGGCGTGTCGACAGCTCATAGGCAATTCGGCAGTAAGGCACGCGTTGCTGAAGAACTTCTGCCTTTTCTTCCCATGGACGCGGCCGTGTGGGTGGAGGGTTTTGCTGGAACAGCGGCCATGACACTGGCAAAGCCTCCGCATCCAGCCGAACATCTAAACGATGCGAACGGCGACGTGGTCAATCTCTTCCGTGTTTTGCGCGATGATGATGAATTGGCAAAATTATGTCGCATGGTCGAGATGACCCCATACGCGCAGGAAGAGTTCATCACATGCAGAGACCTCGTCTGGTCCAGCGACGCCGATCAGGCGCCAGATCCCACTCTTCGTGCATGGCAATTTCTGGTCGCGTCCTGGATGAGCTTCGGCGGCAAGCAACATCGGCGTGCCAGCTGGCGACTTGATAAAGGACGCTCGTCGCTCAGCACCACTTGGATCGGCATTCCAGATCGGTTGGTGTCCGTCGCGCAACGGCTTCGCCGCTGCCATATCCATCGGCGACACATCATCAATCTGGTCGCCGCCTTCGCCGATCAAGCCGAGGCTCTGCTGTTCCTCGACCCCCCCTATCCGCGTCATACGCTGAACGGCCACGAGACTATGTATGCGGTCAATATGACCGATGAGGAGCATCAGGAACTCGCCAGGGCCCTCAGAGATGTGCGGTGTCGCGTCCTGATCACAATGGCACGAGGTACTGTCTATTCCGACATCCTGCGCGACTGGCACCACGCCAATTATAGTGTGCGCAGCCTGACCAATAGTCTCCAGACCGAGGTCGCCATCAGCAATTATCCGCCGCCACACAGAGCGCGAAGCCTTCTTAGGAAAGTCTCTTGATGATGCCAGCCAATGTTGAACTTTGATTACGGAAGCGCAGAAGGCTTTGGCATGATCGACAAGGAACCTCACACGCCTTCTGACAGCCCGATGTTCGGGGGAACCAGCGAGATGATTCTGGGCGCCCTGGCCATCGCCACCCTGGTCGCAGTTGCGGTCTCCATGGTCCTCACGGCGCTCAGCTCATGACCGACGAACTGCTCACCCTTGCCCAGGTGTGCGAGCGGCTGAAAGGCAAGATCGGCAAGACAAAGCTTGTCGCCCACATCAAGGCTGTGCCACGTTTCGCCGGCGGTCCGACATACCGCAGGATTGGCGCCAAATATCTGTTCACCGAGGCTGATATCGCCCGGATCGTGGAGAGTCTCGCATGCCCGGATCAACAGGCATCAAAGCCGTCAAGCGCCCTGGCACGTCCGTCTTCTATGCCCGCGGCACCGTCCGCGGACAGCGAGTTTACGAAAGCACTGGCACTGCTGACCCCGAGCAAGCCAAAGCCTATTGCGCGCTCCGCGAGGCCGAGCTCTGGCAAAGTAGTGTCTTTGGCACCAAGGCTGCGGTCCCCTTCCCACGCGCCGTAACCGCCTTCATTCAGGCGCATCAGCCGTCCGAACCCGATCAGAAGCGCCTCAAGGCATTGCTGCTGCATTTCAAGACCACGACACTCGACAAGATCGACCAGGAAGCGCTCGACCGTGCCTACCAGGTACTGCTGCCGGCGAACGCGTCCAACGCCAACAAATTGCGCACCGTGCTCGCCCCGCTGCGCGCCGTGCTCAACCATGCCGCCAAGCGCAAATGGTGCGACGTCCCGAAATTCGACATCCCCGTCCAGCCGCCTTCTCGTGTGGCCTTCCTACGCCCCGACCAGGCGACGTCGCTGATCCAGCATGCGGCGCCGCATCTGCGCCCGCTGCTGGCCTTCTGCCTATTCACCGGGGCACGCCTTTCCGAGGCGCTCGAGCTGCAGTGGGAGGACGTTGATCTATTCGCTGGCCGCGTTGTGTTCCGCGATACCAAGAACGGCCGTGAACGCCATTACGACCTGCCGCCGGCGGCGATCGCCAGCTTGAGCGCGATTCCGCACCGCTGCGGCAATGTGTTTTTGACCCGAGAAGTCCGCAACAAGGCTGGCAGGGTAGTGATCAAGGCCGCTGCCTATCACAACAATGACCGCCAGGCCGGCGGGCAGATCAAGACCGGCTGGGCGATCGCCTGCCGCCATGCCGGCCTGCCCGGCCAGTGGGTTGAGTACAAGCACCGCGTCACAGGAAAACCGAAGCGCCGCTGGACCTCTGAATTCACCCCGCACGACATGCGCCACACCTGGGCCACCTGGCATTATTGCCTGCACAAGGACCTGCTGCTGCTGCGCAACGAAGGCGGCTGGCAGAGCGTCGACCAGGTCGAGATCTACGCGCACAAAATGCCGGATGCCTACCGGCCACAGATCGAAGCGTTCCTCGCCGGCACGCCGGCCGGGCCGGTTCGGAAAGAGGCATAGACGCCCGGGTAGTCTTTTTGTTCGTGGGATTCGCGTGCAGAGACGCAATGTGAAAGAAAAGTTTTAAAAAGTTTTTTGCTACTTTTTGCTCACAAAAAGTAGCTCGGGGATTAGGAGGATTCAGGAGGGCCGCTGATCGCGATCTGGTGCCCGGGTTCAGCAGCCACATCGATGTAAGGCGCCGGAAGATCGCGCCGAGACGGCAGCGCATCGGCAGGCACGGGGCCATCCATAATGCGGACAGTTGGCGAAATGCCGAGAGGTAAATTGTTGTAGTAGGTCTGCCGCAAGCGCTCGATTGCGGCTTCCTCTTCAAGCCATACTTCGACCGTGATGCACCTGGCCGTCTCGTCAGAAACTCGCGCGCCGATTACGCCCGGCTGGCAGAGGGTCATGTTCCTGACGTCCGTAAGAGTTACCATGTCGGCTCCGGGCAGTTGTGGGACTCGATTCAGCTAAGCGAGGCGACGGCAGATAGTGCGGCTGCAGTCATGGACTATCGCTGTGGCATTGTGACGTTGGCAGCGGGACAACCTTTCGGCTTGCTGTGCGTAGCCACCCCTCGATTCGGTGAGCAGGGCCGGATTATCTCCTACCGGCTTCCGTCGCCTCACTTAGCGGAATCAGGCAGCGGCAGCCGGCGTACCAGCGGACCGAGCGCGCACGCCCAACACCTCGATACCGATGACGGAGCCCTTAGCGTCAACGTCCAGGATCACGCCCGGTTCAATCTCGCGGGTCTCTGCAACCGGCGTTCCCTTTGGCGCGATCTGCACATAGAGGGCGTCCGCTTCGGGGTCGTAGTTGGTCGAGATCATAGCTTCATTCCTCTATCAAAAAACGCCGTGATCACCAGAATATCGGCACCATCCGGGCGATGAACAACCCGGAGAATACGCCCATCAGCCTCAGAAATCTTCCGATAAGAACGGGTCAGGCTCGGGTCGCGCGGGTCAACGGCGCGGGAGTCCGGGGCCTCGATCGCGCTCACAACCCATGCCAGGGCGATGCCCCGGTCGGCAATCATTTCTTCGGCATGGGTGGTGAGCTTGATCATGATTGCAATCTATCATCTGTTATGTCATTCTGTCAACATGACAACAGGTGCGAGATAGTGCGACTAGGATACATGAACGAAGCGCCGGGTTTGCCAAGCCTCAAAGAGCAGAAGGAGGCGCTGCGCGGCGCGGGCATCGATGACTTTAGCGACGAAGGCCCCGTGTGGTGTGACCGTGCCCAGAAGCGGCGAAAGTCTGGCGCCGAACCTCGGCCCGATCTGGCCGAGGCGTTGCGCGCCATGCGACCGGGCGATGAGCTTGCCGTGGCATCGCCGGCAGTCCTGGGCGGTTCGCGTGGTGCGGTCTTCGAGGTGCTGCAGGCCATCGGCAGGCGCGAGGGCGCGGTGTTCGATGCCAGCACAGGGCAGGCCATACCGTGGAGCCCTGAGGCGCTGGCTGTGGTGGATTTCTGCAACCGGGCCGAGACACTGACCCGCAGCTTTGCGCTGGCCAAGGCGCGCGTCCGGCGGGCTGAAACCGGCCGCCTGGGCGGCACGCCTACGAAGCTCACGGGGAAGGCCAAGGAGGCCGCGCTGGCGATCTGGCTGGACCCGGCGCTGACCGGCAATGCCGCCGCGGCGAAGATCGGGATCAGCCCGTCCACGGCCTATCGGAAGCTCGGGCCGCGCGATCAACCTATTTTTGGTAGAAAGGCAAAATCATGAGCGAAATTCTAGATGGTTTGCGCGAGACTGTCATGACCGACGAGGAAAACGATATTAGCCGATCCCTAAAGCGCGACATCACTGCCGTGCTTGAGTATGTCGATCATATGGAAACCTATCTTGCCGGCGCCGGCCTGCTTGATCACTTCAAGCAGGTTTGGGCCGAAGGGCAGGCGATGAAAAAAGGAAGGCAGTCCACACCATGAGCGGCATCCCGACCATAATCGAGCGCGCGGCGCGGGCTGCGGTTGCCGAGATCGAACGCGACGGGGACTGCTTCATTGCAGGCCCGACTGGCGACAGCCTTACGCCTGACGATGACCTAACCGAGGTCGTTATCGACGGTCGCCTTAATCTTCGAAAGGTCATCCGCGCCGCCATCGATGCCTACCTCGCCGCGTCTGACAGCGTGCTGATGCCAAGGGAGTTGGATGATGCGGCCTATAAGCGCGCAGCAAAGATCACAGGACTTGATGAGGTGTCCATACGCCTGGCCAAGGCCGCGCTTGTCGCGGAGATTGACCGGCGCGCCCTGACAGACGGAGAAAACAATTGAGCCGAATGAAGCGCATACCGATCAAAGCCGCGAAGATTATTGCTGACGAATACGGCTATGACCAGGTGGTAGTGATCGCTCGCCGGGTTGGCGAAGCTCATGAGCCGCACGGCGAGCATGTGACAACCTACGGCAAGGATAAGGCCAACTGTTCCGTAGCGGCCAGGATGGGCGACTTCTTTAAGCACAAGTTGATGGGGTGGGCGGCACCAGAGGAAGAAATCAAAGTCCCGCAGCCCGGAGAGCGAGTGTACGAGTCCATGAAAGTCATGGCGCAATGCATGCTCGAAGCAACCGGGAAGCTGGATGTCGGCCTTCTATTCGCGACCGGGCTTGAGGCCCAAAAACATGAGAGGCAGTCCGTATCATGAGTGAAAGCGACAAGCGCCCAAAATCCATCTCCGTCCAGGCCGAAAGCCCGGATGGAACCAAGAAATGGTTTACCGGCTTCACTGCCGACGAATGGCGCAAAGATCGCGATGAATGCATAGCGCGCTTTGTGACTTGGGTTGATGCGATTATCCCTGACACAAAGGACATCACATGAGCATGACCCGCAAGCGTGCCCTAGATATCAATCGGCGCCTGTGCGCCGGCTATTTCGTTATCAACGGGCTCGGCTGCTTCACGATGCCTGACCTGAGCGACGTTTCACTGCAAGAAGCCGTCGAGGCGACCAAGATAATCGACGCAGATCCCGTGGTCGGCCGGGATGGGGGTGGAACCATAGTTACCTCGACGATCGCAATCGAACAGGTGCCCTATTACTTCGCTCGTATCATCGAGCGCCAGGTGACAAATGAGGTCCAGAATTGAGCATGACGCCCGAGGAAATGCATACCGAGGCGCTGCGCCTGGCAGAGGAAGCCTTCGATTGCGATTTTGATCTGGAGCGCTACAGCGAACCGACCAAATCAGAGCGTATAGCCAATGCCATCGCCGCCTATACGAAAGCGCTATATGGTACGGTGCTTCCGCCACAGATGGCGGTCGTAATGGCGCGCCGGCTGACGCCGGAGGAGATCGCCGAGTTCGAGCAGAGCTGGGTCGCCCGCGCACCGCAGAGGGAAGGTTGCAAGATAGTCATGCTCGATGAAAGGCAGTCCATACCATGAGCGAAACATCAACGAAACTCAGTTTCCCGTGCAACATGAGCGGAGAGCGCGAAACTCTCGTCGTCTCTCGCATAGGCCGCTTCGGCGTGACCTTCGCCTACAATGAGGATGCTTCTGTGATCGTGACGGGAGATGATCTTGTCCAGATACGCGATCTGCTGAACGAGGCTATCAAGGAGAGGCAGTCCACACCATGAGCATCGAGAGAGCCCGCTATATCGAGGTAGAGGCTGGCGTGCGCTACTGGGAGGGCTCCACTCTAAACGGTGAAGTTGACGAGGATGGCAACATACCTCGCCGCAAGAGAGATGCATGGTGCCCGGTCATCGAATTGGAAACGGGGCGCGTTATCGACTGGCCGCCCGGAACCACGGCGGATATTCACTATAAGGTCTGCGACGACGGCCGGTATTGGTTGCTTGATGCCTCTGGCGCAGGTCTGGCTAAGTGGAAGGGATATTATGTCCCTAACTCCATTCTGTGCGTCAACGATAACGGGTACGGCGACTATATCATCATGAAGATCGGCGGCGATGGGTTGGTGATCGGATGGAAGAAGCCGGACATTGATGCGGACCAGTGGGAGATGGTCGCCAAATGAGTTGTTGCAGAATCTGCAACAACCACCCAAGGGGACGCACTCACCCAAATAACGAGCCGCCGGCACCCTGATTGCTGATCAAGACCTCACCTGCCACGCTCTGGGCTTTGCCGTTGACCGAATAGCCCACCTCTACCGCGTCGATCGTGAAGGCGGCAAAGATCGCCCGAATCTCCGGCGTATCGTTGAGGGAGAGCAAGAAACGGCCTTTGATGCCCGCGAGGATCTCGGCCAGGCGCTGGAAATCCGCTGGCGCGAACACCCCTTCGCCATAATCGGTCTCGCAGCCCCAATACGGGGGATCCAGATAGAACAGGGTCGCGGGCCGGTCATAGGTCGCGATCAGCTCGTGATAGGGCAGGCGCTCGATGACGACGCCGGCGAGGCGCTCATGAACGTCTTCCAGCACTGCGGCGAGCCGGGTGATGTCAAACCGCGCCCCGCCGCTCAAGGTGACGCCAAAAGTGCGGCCGGCGATCTTTCCCCCGAAGGCGGTGCGCTGCAGATAGAGAAAGCGCGCAGCGCGCTCCAGATCCGTCAGCGTGTCGGGCGCCGCCAGGCGCAGCCGCTCGAACTCCGCTCGGCTCGTTAGCTGCCATTTCAGCATGTCGAGGAAGGCGACGTAATGGCGCTGCAGGATGCGAAACAGGGTCACGACGTCGGTGCTGATATCGTTGATCACCTCGATGTCCGCGCGCCACGGCCGGCGCAGAAAAATGCCACCCATGCCGATGAAGGGCTCGACATAGCATTCGTGGCGGATCTCCGAGAGACGCTGGATGACACGGGCGGCGAGCTTGCGTTTGCCGCCCAGATACGGGGCGACGGGCGTGGTGGCGCGAATTGACTCCATCAGAGTTTCCAGTCTTGTGACCCCGCCTCCGGCCGGAGGTGCGGGGCGGTTCATCCGTGCGAGTGCGAGCTCGCGGCTCAAGCTGTTGACGCAGCTTAGCCCCCGCGCTTTGGCGCGGGGGCAGACCAACGAAAATCGCATCCGTGCACCATGCGTGCAGGATCCGGGCGAAAATCGTCTAACAGATTGAATTGTCGGGAAAATTTAAGGGGCTGGAACTTCATTACCAATGAAGTGCTCTACCCCTGAGCTATGACAGCGCCGCGTGGCTGTCGGCCCTATATCGCCGCTGCGCGACATGTGCAACAGGTAACGTGCCTCCCCCCGCATAATTCGCGCCCTTGACATTACAGGCCTTGACGCCGCGCCCTTGCCCCGGCTTCAAGTGGTTTCCCATGAAAGACCAGCAGATCCCCACCAAGGCCCAACTCGCGGCCGCTGCCCGTCAGGCGCAACGCGCCGCCCGCGAGGCCGCGGCTTTGCGCGCCAATCTGCTGCGCCGTAAACAGCAAGCCCGCGCCGCCGCCGAACGCCCGGCCGAGAAACAGGAGACCCCCGACTCATGCCAGTGATGCCCGACCACTGGATCCGCCAGCAGGCCACCGAAGCGGGGATGATCGAGCCCTTCGTCGAAACGCAGAAGCGTGACGGCGTGATTTCTTACGGCCTGTCATCTTACGGCTATGACGCCCGCTGCGCCGATCATTTCAAGGTCTTCACTAATGTCGACAGCGCCATTGTCGACCCGAAATCATTCAACCCGGCGAGCTTTGTCGACCGCACCGGTCCGGTCTGCATCATCCCGCCGAACAGCTTCGCCCTCACCCACACGGTCGAATATTTCCGCATCCCGCGCGACGTGCTGGTGATCTGCCTCGGCAAGTCCACCTACGCGCGCTGCGGCATCATCGTGAACGTGACGCCGCTGGAGCCGGAATGGGAAGGCCAGGTGACCATCGAGATTTCCAACACCACGCCGCTGCCGGCCAAAATCTACGCCGGCGAGGGCATTTGCCAGTTCCTGTTCCTGCGTGGCGATACGCCGTGCGAGATCTCCTACGCCGACAAAGCCGGCAAATATATGGGCCAGCGCGGCGTCGCCCTGCCGAGGATGTAGCCATGGATTCGATTCGCATCGTCGGCGGCGTGCCGCTCTCCGGTACCATCCGCATTTCCGGCGCCAAGAACGCCGCCCTGCCGCTGATGACCTGTGGCCTGCTCACCGACGAGCGTCTGGTGCTCTCCAATGTCGCGAAACTGGCCGACCTCGCCACCATGGCCGAACTGCTGGCACAACACGGCCTGGCCGTGGAGCCGGACGGCCGCAGCCTGTCCCTCGGCGGCCGCATCACCAACACCGAGGCGCCCTACGACATCGTCCGCAAGATGCGCGCCTCGATTCTCGTGCTCGGCCCGCTGCTGGCCCGGTGCCGCGAAGCCCGGGTGTCCCTGCCCGGCGGCTGCGCCATCGGCACCCGCCCGGTCGACCTGCACCTCAAGGGGCTGGAAGCCATGGGCGCCGCCATCAAGCTCGATGGCGGCTATGTCGACGCCGCCGCGCCGCAAGGGCTGCGCGGCGCGTCCATCGTGTTTCCCTTCGTCTCGGTCGGCGCCACGGAGAACCTGCTGATGGCCGCCACCCTCGCGGACGGCGTTACCACCCTCAAAAATGCCGCGCGTGAGCCGGAAATCTCCGATCTCGCCCGCTGCCTCACTTCGATGGGCGCGAAAATCGAGGGCATCGGCACCGACACGCTGGTCATCGAAGGCGTCAAAGCGCTGCACGGCGCCAACCACGCGATTCTCCCCGACCGCATCGAAACCGGCACCTATGCCTGCGCCGCCGCCATCACCGGCGGCGACGTGCTGCTTGAGAACGCGCGCGCCGAAGATCTCGGCGCCGTGCTCGCCTCACTCCAGGAGGCCGGCGTGGTCATCACCCCGGAAGCCAACGGTTTCCGCGTCACCCGTACCGGCCGGCTGAACGGCGTCGACGTGATGACTGAGCCCTTTCCGGGCTTCCCCACCGACATGCAGGCGCAGTTCATGGCCCTCATGGCGGTCGCGGAAGGCGCCTCCATGATCACCGAGACCATTTTCGAGAACCGCTTTATGCATGTGCCCGAACTCAACCGCATGGGAGCGCGTATCAACGCACATAACTCCTCGGCCATCATCCGCGGCGTGCCGAAACTCTCGGGCGCCCCGGTCATGGCCACCGACCTGCGCGCCTCGGTCTCGCTGGTCCTCGCCGGCCTCGCCGCCGAAAGCGAAACCACCATCAACCGGGTGTATCATCTGGACCGCGGCTACGAGGCGGTGGAACAGAAACTCGCCGCCTGCGGCGCGCGGATCGAACGGGTCGCTTAAGGCTAGAAAGAAGCCGCTTTTTTAAAAAAAGCGGCGCAAAAATTTTCGCGAATCTGGGCCTGCGGCCGTGAAACCAGCACGGCCCAGATTGTTTACAAAAAGTCGCCTGCCTTATGGCCGCGCCGTGCCTGGGCTGGTCATCCCGCCGCCCGCCGGTGCATTCAGCCCGCCTTGCTGGACCGGCATGCCGGGCGCCGTATAGCCAGGGATTTGCGGTAGATTCAGGGGCACGGCATTCGGCGTCGCCACCGGCGGGGGCAAATTCACCGGCGCCTGGACGCTCGGCGCCGCCGGCACCGGCGCCGCCATATAGGGCGTCTGCGCCGGCTGCCCGGTTTGCGCCGGCGGCATCGCGCCATAGGGGCTGGCCTGCGCGTGCGCCTGAACGGCCCCCAGCAAAACCATCCCGAAGGCGAACATCACGTATCTGGACATGGGTTCATCTCCCTCGGCTCAGACATATGGGGGCGGTTTCGGGCACTTCCAGCCCGGCCAAATATGGCTCTAGCCGCCATATCCCCCGGATGGTAAGCCCCGGCCATGTCGATCGTTCTCGCGCTCCCCAAAGGCCGCATTCTCGAGGAATGCGGCCCTCTTCTCAGCCGTGCCGGCATCGAGCCGGCCGCCGACTATGCCGACGAATCCAGCCGGCGCCTGCGCTTTCCCACCAATCATCCGGGCCTCGACGTGATCCGCGTCCGCTCCTTCGACGTCGCCACCTTTGTCGCCTTCGGGGCGGCGCAGATCGGCATTTGCGGCGGCGACGTGATGATGGAATTCGACTATCCGGAAATCTACGCGCCGCTCGACCTCGATATCGGCCGTTGCCGCATCTCCGTCGCCGAACCGCGCGACGAGGTCGGCCAGACCGACCTCAACGCCCAGTCGCGCATCCGCGTCGCCAGCAAATACCCCAACGTGGCGCGCAAGCATTTCGCCGCCCGCGGCGTGCAGGCGGAGATCGTCGCGCTTAACGGCTCCATGGAACTGGCGCCCGGCCTCGGCCTCTCTCGGCTGATCGTCGACCTGGTGCAGACCGGCAGCACCCTGAAGGCCAATGGGCTGGTGGAAACCGACATCATCGCCAATGTCTCCTCGCGCCTGATCGTCAACCGCATCGCGCTGAAGACCCGGCCGGACGAAATCGCTGGCTGGATCGAGAGTTTCCGTAAGGCGCTGGCCGCATGAGCCGTCGCCTCTCCACCGCCGACGCGCAATTCGAGGCGGAATTTTCGCGCCTGCTCTCGCGTTCCGTCACGGCCCCACAACTGGCCGACGCGGTGCGTGACATTCTCCGCCGCGTGCAGGACGAGGGGGATGCGGCCGTGCTCGACCTCACCAACCGGTTCGACCGCGTGAATTGCGGTCTGGCCGATCTGCGCGTGAGCGCGGCGGAAATCGAAGCCGCCACCGCCGCCACGCCGGCCGCGTTGCGTGACGCGCTGGCGCTCGCCGCCGCCCGCATCGAAGCCTTTCACCGCGCGCAACTGCCGCAGGACCTGGCGTTCACCGATTCCGCCGGCGCCGAGCTCGGCCTGCGCTGGACCGCATTGGATGCGGTCGGCATCTATGTTCCCGGCGGCAAAGCCTCCTACCCGTCCTCGGTGCTGATGAACGCGATCCCGGCCAGGGTCGCCGGCGTGTCACGCATCGCCATGTGCGTTCCTTCCCCCGACGGCGTGCTGAACCCGCTGGTTCTGGCCGCCGCCGCGCTGGCCGGCGTCACCGAAATCTACCGCATCGGCGGCGCCCAGGCCGTGGCCGCCCTGGCCTATGGCACCGCCTTGATCCCGAATGTCGACAAGATCGTCGGCCCCGGCAACGCCTATGTCGCGGAGGCCAAGCGCCAGGTGTTCGGCCGGGTCGGCATCGATTCCATCGCCGGCCCTTCGGAGGTGCTGATCATCGCCGACGCGCCGAACGACCCGGCGCATCTGGCCCTCGACCTGCTGGCCCAGGCCGAACATGACGAGGATGCCCAGGCCCTGCTCATCACCGACAGCCCGGCTCTGGCCGAGTCCGTCGCCCAGGCGGTGGCGGAGGCGCTCAAAACCCTGCCCCGCGCGGCGATCGCCGGCGAGAGCTGGCGCCGCCATGGCGGCATCATCGTGGTCCGCGACTGGGACGAAGCGGCCGCGCTGGCCAACAGCATCGCGCCGGAACATCTGCAGATCATGACCGCCGCGCCAAAATCGCTCTTCGCCAAGATCCGCCATGCCGGCGCGGTGTTCCTGGGCAATAACTGCCCCGAGGCCATCGGCGATTATGTCGCCGGCCCCAACCATGTGCTCCCCACCTCCGGCACGGCGCGCTTCGCCTCCGGACTCGCGGTGTATGATTTTCTCAAGCGCACCAGCTGGGTCGCGCTCGAGCCGCGCGCTTTGGCCGCCATCGGGCCGGCCGCCGTGGCGTTGGCCGAGGCGGAAAGCCTCACCGCGCATGCCCGCTCTGTGTCCGCCCGCTTGCGTAAAACTTGACCAAAACCGCGCCACGGCCCATGTGAGCGGCGTTGATTCCCCCTTTTCATGAGGTTTGTTTGTCCAAGGAAGATATGATCGAGTTCAGCGGCATGGTCACCGAGCTGCTGCCCAACGCAATGTTCCGCGTGAAGCTCGACAATGAGCATGTGATTCTGGCCCATACCAGCGGCAAGATGCGCAAGAACCGCATCCGCGTCCTGGCCGGCGACCGCGTCAATGTCGAGATGACCCCCTATGACCTGACCAAGGGCCGGATCACATTCCGCTTCAAATAACGCGCCCTCACGCCGGCGCCGGGCACGACAGGGCGACATGACGAATTCCGCGAATGTGATCCTGGCCTCCGCAAGTCCGCGGCGGCTGGCGTTGTTACGCCAGATCGGCATCGAGCCCGCGCAGATTTTCGCGCCCGACATCGACGAAACGCCCCTTCCCGCCGAACTCCCCCGCCCCTACGCGGCGCGCATGGCAGCCGCGAAACTCCGCCCCGCCGATGGCTTCACCATCGCCGCCGACACGGTGGTCGCCGCCGGGCGGCGCATTCTCCCCAAGGCGGAAACGCCGGCGCAGGCGGAACGATGCCTGAAACTGCTGTCCGGCCGCCGGCACCGCGTCTTTACCGGCCTCGCCATCCGCGCGCCGGATGGCCGTGTCGCCTCCCGGGTCGTGGCGTCCGTGGTCGGTTTCGCCCCTCTCGATAATGCCGAGATCGAGGCCTATCTCGCCAGCGGCGAATGGCAGGGCAAGGCCGGCGGCTATGCCATCCAGGGCCGGGCCGCCGCCTTCATCGATTTCCTCTCCGGCTCCTATTCCGCGGTGGTCGGCCTGCCGCTTTGTGAGACCTCCCGCCTGCTGCGCGGCCTCGGCTACCATAGAGCATGATTGCCGTTTCCCGCCGCGCCGAACAGGTCCGCATCGCCTTGCTGGCCGGCGATGTGCTGCGTGAGTTCTGGATCTGGGACCGGGCCCGTCCCGACGGCGTCGGCGATGTCTATACCGGCCGCGTCGAGGCGGTGATGCCGGCTCTGGCCGGGCGTTTCGTGGAGCTGGGCGGCGTGAGCGGCTTTCTCCCCGACAGCGCCGGCGGCAAAACCCTCCCCGAAGGCAGCTTCGCCACCTTCATTGTCACCCGCGCCGCGCAAGGCGACAAAGGCCCGCGCCTCGCGGCCGCCGGGGGCACGCCCGCCGACCGCCCGGGCCTGTTGCGCCGCGGCCCCGGCCCGCTGCTCGATCTCTGCGCCCGCCACCCGGCCGAACCGGTCCTGCTCGACGATTACGCGCTGATCGCGGAACTCCGCCCGGCCCTGGAAGGCCGCATGCGCTTCGACGCCGCCGCGTTCGACGCGGTGCTGGAAGACGAGGTGGCCGGCCTTTCCGAGCTTTCCGCCCCCCTGCCTCTGGGCGCGGTCATGCACATCACCCCGGCGCCGGCGGCAACCTTGATCGACCTCGACGCCAAAGCCGCCAGCGGGGTCTCGGCACTGGCGCTGAACACCACGATCCTGCCGGAAATCGCCCGGCAGATCGTGCTGCGCAACCTCTCCGGCGGCATTCTGATCGATTTCGCCGGCATGAAATCCTCCGCCCGCGCCAAACTGGCCGCCCCGTTGCGCACCGCCCTTGCAGCCGACCCGCTGAAACCCGAACTTCTGGGTTTTTCCCATCTTGGCTTCGCGGAACTCACGCGCCGGCGCATCCGCCCGCCCTTGCACGAGGTTCTCCCCCGATGAATGTCTGCCCGATCTGCAAGAAACCCACCGATCCGCAGCACCGCCCGTTCTGCTCGAAACGCTGCGCCGATATCGATCTCGGCCGCTGGCTGACGGAAAGCTATGTCGTCCCTGCGCGCCCCGCATCCGAGGACGACGAGGAAAGTTAAGTAAGAAAGCAGGCGCTTTTTGAAAAAAGCGCCGCAAAAACTTTTGTTACGCTGGGCCATGGGCTGTGTCGGCGACAACGCCCAAGGCCTAGATTCATAAAGTTTTTTTGCTACTTTTTGTTCACAAAAAGTAGCCTTTCTTTTTTACTTGCCTTCTGCCTGACGCAGCTCTTCCAACCGCGCCAGCGCCCCCTCGACCGACGGCCGAACCTCGAACAGGTTGCGGGCCGTGTGATGGGCAAAGCCGCGGGCGATCGCCTGCTCGACCAGCGTGATAAAGGGCTGCGCCCAGCCGAGAATATCCACCAGGATGATCGGCTTGTTATGCTGGCCGAGTTGCTTCCAGGTGAGAATTTCGATCGTCTCGTCAAACGTGCCGAGCCCGCCCGGCATCACCACGAACGCATCCGCCAGGGCGAACAGCCGCCGCTTGCGCGTGTGCATCGAGTCCGTGACGATCAATTCCGACAGGCCCGGAAACTCGACCTCGCGGTGTCGCAAAAAGTCCGGGATGACCCCGGTCACATGTCCGCCGCCGGCCAAAGCGGCTTCGGCCGTGATCCCCATCAGCCCGACATGGCCGCCGCCGAAGACCAGCGCCATGCCCGCCGACGCGATTCCATGCCCGAGAGCGGAAGCCGCCTCCGCATAGGCCGGATCGCCCCCTGGAGAGGAGCCGCAAAAGACGGTGACTGAAAAAGGTGCCATAGTGTCGGTTTCGCTTCGCTTCCTGTATAACCCTGTTCGTGGCAGGCTACGCGCCACATAGCAAGCAACCGTCAGGCAATGCGACAGGGGCGCCTAAATGGCTGAAACGACGCGTAAATATAGTGGAATGGCTGCGCTCGGCGTGCTCGCGCTCTGCGCCATTGCCGGGCTGAGCTATCTCGGCCTGCGGCCGCAATTGCAGCCGACGCCGCCCGCACCGCCGCCGCCCGCCGTCGCCCCTGTGATCAGCCCGCCCCGCTTCGACGTCGTCCGTGTCGCCCCCAATGGCGATGTTGTGCTCGCCGGCCGCGCCGCCCCCGGCGCCACCATCACCGCGAAAAGCGGCGATGTGGTGGTGGGCACGGCGACGGCGGATGCCCAAGGGTCTTTCACGATCCTGCCCACGAAGCCGCTCCCGGCGGGTTCGCAGGAACTCTCCCTCACCGAGACCCTGCCCAACGGCACCGTGATCGCCGGGGGCGAAACCGCCTCGGTCAACGTGCCCGCGGGCCAGGGGCCAGCTTTGGCCGTGCTGTCCGGCCCGAATGGCAGCTCGGTCGTCTCCGGTCAGGGGCCGCACCCGGGCACGCTCGGCATCGGCACCGTCGATTATGACGCCAACGGCCATGCGATCTTCTCCGGCACCGCGCCCGCCGGCGCGCGCATCGACCTCGCGCTCAATGGCAAAGAGATCGGCCGCGCCACCGCCGGCCAGAACGGCACCTGGCGCTTCACGGCCAGCGTGCCGGAAGGCAACGGCACCTTGGCGCTTTCCGCCACCGCCGCCAACGGCGCGATGCTGCCGCCGGTCACCGCACCCTTCGCGCTGGAAACCCTTCCCAATGCGCTCGCCGCCGGCCATATCGTCATCACCAAGGGCGAAAATCTCTGGCTGATCGCCCGCCATGTTTACGGTCGCGGCACGCTGTACACGGTGATTTACGATGCCAACGCCAAGCAGATCCGCGACCCCAATCTGATTTTCCCCGGCCAGGGCTTTGCCCTGCCGAAACCGCAAGGCTGAATCCATGGACATCGTCGAGAGCGTCAAATCGGTGCTGGCGCCGCCGCATAAGGCTGGCTACCCCTTCATTGCGGGCGGCATCGCCGTGGCCGTGCTCGGCCTGCTGCTGTGGCATCCGCTAACCTGGCTCGGCCTGCTTTTCACCCTGTTCTGCCTGTATTTCTTCCGCGATCCTGAGCGCGTTCTGCCGCCCCGCCCCAACGTGTTCGTCGCCCCGGCGGACGGGCTCGTGGTCGGCGTGGAAGCCGCCGTGCCGCCGGCGGAGCTCGGCCTCGGCGAGACGCCGCGCATGCGCGTCGCGATTTTTCTCTCGGTGCTGGACGTCCACGTCAACCGCGCGCCGATCTCCGGCCTGGTCAGCCGCATCGCCTACCACCCCGGCAAATTCCTCAGCGCCGCGGACGAAAAAGCGAGCGACGACAATGAGCGCAACAGCATCCTGCTCAGCCTGCCCACCGGGCAGGAGGTCGTGGTCGTGCAAATCGCCGGGCTGATCGCGCGGCGCATTCTGTGCGACATTCATGAAGGCCAATCCATCGTCACCGGCCAGCGCATCGGCATCATCCGCTTCGGCAGCCGCACCGATTTGTATCTGCCGGAAGGCACGCTGCCGCTGGTCGCCCCCGGTCAGCGCATGATCGGCGGCGAAACGGTCATTGCCGAGCTCCGCCCCGTGCCGGCGTCCGCCTTCTAATGAACCGGCTGCCCCGGCGGCTGCCGCGCCGACACCGGTTCTCCGGCCAAAGCTTCAACCGCATGCTGCCGAACCTGATGACGTTGCTCGGCCTGTGCATCGGCCTGTCGTCCATCCGCCTGGCGCTGGACGGCAAATTCGGCAATGCCGTCATCGCGATCGCCGTTTCCGGCGTGATCGACGGGCTGGACGGAAGGCTGGCGCGCCTGCTCAAGGCGACCTCGCGCTTCGGCGCCGAATTCGACAGCCTGGCCGATTTCCTCTGCTTTGGCATCGCCCCGGCGATCGTCATCTATGTCTGGTCGCTGCAACCATGGGGCGCCATCGGTTTCCTGCCGCCGCTGATCTATGCCTCGGCCATGGCGCTACGCCTGGCGCGCTTCAACGCCGCGCTCGACAGCGCGCCCAAGGCCGCCTTCGCGTATAATTTCTTCACCGGCGTACCCGCTCCGGCCGGCGCCGGGCTGGCCTTGTTCCCGCTTTTTCTTGGCCTCGAAGCGGACCAGATGCACCTCTTCTGGCTCAGCGACGCCGCCGGCTTCCCGCTTTTCACCGGCGCCGTCCTGGTCATCGTGGCGCTGCTCTGCGTCTCGACGCTGCCGGTCTGGAGTTTCAAGAATTTCAAGATCCCGGCGCCAAGCATTCTGCCTCTGCTGCTCGGCGTGGTGGTGTTCGCGGCGATTATTTTCGCCGACCCGTATGCCGCCGGCGCGCTGCTCGGCCTGGCCTATATGATCATGCTGCCCTTCAGCCTGCGCAGCTACCGCCGCCTCGCCGCCGAAGCCGAGGCCCGCCGCCCCGTCCCGCCCGTGGAAGTCGACCTCTCCGCGCCGCCTAGCGCTTAACCCTTATTCGACCACATCCGCCTCCGGCCGGTCGCTCCCGGAGGCGAGTTCGATATGCCATTTTCCGTCCTCGGTCTGGTATTCGATATACCCGCTCTCGCCTGGTACCTGTTGCTCGGCGGCCACGCGCCGGGCCGCCGCCATCGCCCGCTCACGGGTGGTGAATGCCTCGGAAAACACGTCGCCCAGCTTATAGGCCCAGCCGCCGTCATGCCGGACAACGCGATAATGGATTTTCGCCATGACGAATCTCCTCGCTTTTCTCGCATATGGGAAGCGGCGTGGGAAAAGGAAGAAAGCAGGCGCTTTTTGAAAAAAGCGCCGCAAAAACTTTTGTTTACGCTGGGCCTGAGGCGATGAAACCGCACGGGCCCAGAGTAATCAAAGTTTTTTTGCTACTTTTTGTTCACAAAAAGTAGCCTTTCTTCCCTCATTTGATGGCCCGGTTCGCCCGCGCCAGCACCGCCTCGAACAGGACTTGCGCCCCCGCCTCGGCCTCATCGGGCGCGATCGATTCCGCCTCGTTATGCGAGAGCCCGTCCTTGCACGGGGTGAAGATCATCGCGGTCGGGATGCATGAGGCGGTGTGCACCGCATCGTGCCCGGCGCCCGAGACCATGCGGCGCGCGGGGTAGCCGAGCTTCGCCGCGGCCTGTTCCACCAGCGCCACGCAGTCCGCATCGAAAGGCTGCGCCGGCACGCGGAACACCGTGTTCAGCGTGAGATTTGTGCGGTTGGCTTCGGCCAGCGCCTGGGCACGCGCCGGGAACGTCGCCGCGATCTCGGCAATCCGCGCCTCCGAGACATTGCGGAACTCCACGTTGAAGCGCACCCGGCCGGGGATCACGTTCGGCGAGTTCGGGTAAACAGTGAACCGCCCGACCGTGCCGCGCCCGGGATCGGTCACTTTGGTATCGCCCTCTTCGCGCATGATGGCGTCCACCAGCTCGACGATGCGCGCCGCCGTCAGCAACGCATCCCGGCGCGCCACCGGGGGTGTGGTGCCGGCGTGGGAATCGAAGCCGGTCACTTCCGCCTCGTACCAGATCTGCGCCTGCGCCCCGGTGACGATGCCGATTTTTTCCCCTCCCGCCTCCAGCAGCGGACCCTGTTCGATATGCAGCTCGAACATCGCATCCGCCGGAAAGGAAGCGCAGGGCTCCGGCCCGGCGAAGCCGATCTCCTGCAACGCCGTGGCGACGATGACGCCGTCTTCGTCGCGCCGCGCCTTCATCGACTCTTCCCGCTCCAGCCCCGACCACACGGCGCTGCCCATCATCGCCCGGCCGAAGCGGCAACCTTCCTCATCGGTCCAGTTCACCAGCTCGATCGGCGCTTCCGTCACGATGTTCAGGTCGTGCAGCGTGCGCATCACCTCCAGGCCGGCGATCACACCAAGTGCGCCATCGAACTTTCCGCCCGTCGGCTGGCTGTCGAGATGCGAACCCATCAGCACCGGCGGCCGCGTCGGGTCACGCCCCTCGCGCCTTGCGAACATATTGCCCATGCTGTCGACCCTGACCTTCAGCCCCAGCGCCTCGCACCAGCTCTGGAACAACAACCGCCCCTGGCGATCCTCCTCGCTGAGCGTCAGGCGCTTCACGCCGCCTTTCGGCGTCGCGCCGATCTTGGCGATCTCCATCAAACTGTCCCACAGCCTGGTGCCGTCAATCCGCTGGTTCGTTCGTACTGTCATGGAAAAGAAAAACTCCGGGTTGCCGCTTCAATGCACTGGCTTTATGCACGCCGCAGACACGACGGAACAGGCGTAAGATGGCGAGTTTGGCAGACATTTCAGGCAACGAAGCAGCTCTGGCACGGCAGGCTGAGATATTGGCGCGTCCCCTCACCGAAGACCGCATCATGGCCAACGCCATCCGCGCCCTCGCCATCGATGCGGTCGAAGCCGCCAAATCCGGCCATCCCGGCATGCCGATGGGCATGGCGGATGCCGCCACGACGCTCTGGCGCAAATATCTGAAATTCGACGCCGCCAACCCGAGCTGGGCGGACCGCGACCGCTTCGTGCTCTCGGCCGGCCACGGCTCCATGCTGCTCTACGCGCTGCTGCACCTCACCGGGCACGAGCGCATGGCCATCGACGACCTCAAATCCTTCCGCCAGCTGCATGCCGTGACCGCCGGCCACCCGGAATACCGCGAGCACCCGGCGATCGAAATGACCACCGGCCCGCTTGGCCAGGGCCTGGCGACCGCCGTCGGCATGGCACTCGCCGAGCGCCTCCTCGCGGCGAAATTCGGCAAGAGCCTGGTCGACCACCGCACCTGGGTGATCGCCGGCGACGGCTGCCTGATGGAGGGCGTCAGCCACGAAGCCGGCGCGCTCGCCGGCCATCTCAAGCTCAACAAGCTGGTGGTGCTGTTCGACGATAACAGCATTTCCATCGACGGCGGCACCGACCTTTCCGTCTCCGAAGACCCGCTGAAGCGGTTCGCCGGCTATGGCTGGGCGACACGGCGCATCGACGGGCATGATTTCGACCAGCTCCAGGCGGCGCTGAATTTCGCGATGAAGTCGAGCAAGCCGGTGATCATCGCCTGCAAGACCATCATCGGCTTCGGCGCGCCGAGCAAGGCTGGCACTGCCGGTGTCCATGGCGCAGCTCTGGGCGGCGCCGAGGCTGAGGCGACGAAACGCGCTTTGGGCTGGGACCAATTGCCCTTCACCGTGCCGGACGAGGTTTATGCGCCCTGGCGCGCCGCCGGCAGCCGCGGCGCCGTGTCCCGCCGCGCCTGGCTGAAACGACTGGCCAAGCACCCACAACGCGCCGAGTTCGAGCGCGTGATGGAAGGCCAGTTGCCGGAAGGCTGGGTCGACGCCATGGCCCTCTACAAGGCCGCTCTGGCGGAGCAGAAACCCAAGCTCGCCACGCGCCAGGCCAGCCAGAAGGCTCTGGAAGTGCTGGCCCCCGCCATTCCTGAGCTGGTCGGCGGCTCCGCCGATCTTACCGGTTCCAACCTCACCCTGGTGAAGGGCATGGCCGGCGCCAGCGCCGAGAATTTCGCCGCCCGCTACATTTATTACGGCGTGCGCGAACACGGCATGGCCGCGGCGATGAACGGCATCGCGCTGCATGGCGGCCTCATCCCCTATGGCGGCACGTTCTTCGTCTTCTCCGACTATATGCGCCCCTCCTTGCGCCTCGCGGCGCTGATGCGGGTGCGCGTCATCCATGTGCTGACCCACGATTCCATCGGCCTCGGCGAAGACGGACCGACGCATCAGCCGGTCGAGCATCTGGCCAGCTTCCGCGCCATGCCGAACGTGCTGGTGCTGCGCCCGGCCGACGCCATGGAAACCGCGGAATGCTGGGAGCTGGCGCTGCGCAACAGCTCCGGCCCCTCGCTGCTCGTGCTCTCCCGCCAGGCGGTGCCGGCGCTGCGCCTGCAGGCCAATGGCTGCAAGAGCGCGCGCGGCGCCTATGTGCTGGCCGAGGCCGAGGGCAAACGGGCCGCGACCCTGATCGCCACCGGAACCGAAGTCGCCCTGGCGATGGCGGCGCGCGCCAAGCTGGCGCAGGAGGGCATCCAGGTCGCGGTGGTGTCCGCCCCGAGTTTTGAATTGTTCCAGCAGCAGGATGAGAGCTATCAGAACGCGGTGCTCGGCGACGCACCGCGCATCGGCATCGAGGCCGCCGCTGGCTTCGGCTGGGAACGCTGGCTGGGACCTAACGGAATTTTCATCGGCATGACGGGGTTCGGCGCCAGTGCGCCGGCGGACGCCCTATATGAGCATTTCGGTATTACCGAAGCGGCCATCATGGCCGCCGTAAAAACGAAAGGAATTTGAAACGTGGCAGTGAAAATCGCGATTAACGGTTTCGGGCGCATCGGCCGTCTGGTGCTTCGCGCCATGATCGAGAGCGGCCGTACCGATGTCGAGCCCGTGCTGATCAACGATCTGGGCAGCGTCGAAGACAACGCGCATTTGTTCCGCTACGATTCCGTGCATGGCCGTTTCCCCGGCACCGTAGAGGTGCGGGGCGATTCCCTGATCATTACCCATGCCGGCCGCACCTATGCGCCGATCAAGGTCACGGCCGAGCGCGACCCGCCGAAAGTGCCGCTCGGCGGCGTCGACGTGGCGCTGGAATGCACCGGTCTGTTCACCAAGCGTGAAGCCGCCGCCCAGCTTCTCATCGCCGGCGCGCGCAAGGTGCTGGTTTCCGCGCCGGCGGAAGGGGTGGACGCCACCATCGTCTACGGCGTCAACCAGAAGATCCTGACCAAGGACATGACGATCATTTCCAATGCCTCCTGCACCACCAACTGCCTCGCCCCGATGGCGAAGGTGCTGCACGAGAATTTCGGCATCGAACGCGGCTATATGGTGACCATCCACTCCTATACCGGCGACCAGAAGACCGTGGACACGCTGCACAAGGACCTGCACCGCGCCCGCGCCGCCGCTTTGTCGATGATCCCGACCACCACCGGCGCCGCGAAGGCCGTGGGCCTGGTGATGCCTGAGCTCAAGGGCAAGCTGGACGGCACCGCCATCCGCGTGCCGACCCCGAACGTGTCGCTGGTCTCGCTCGACGTGAATCTCAAGAAGCAGCCCACGGCCGAAGAGATCAACGCGGCGATGAAGCTTGCCTCCGAAGGCGAGCTCAAGGGCATCCTGGATTATTCCACCGCCAAGCTGGTCAGCGCGGACTTCAACCACGTCGCCTTCTCCTGCAGCTTCGACGCCCCGCAGACCACGGTGGTCGACGGCGCGCTGGCCCGGGTGATGGGCTGGTATGACAATGAATGGGGCTTCTCGAGCCGGATGTCCGATACGGCCGCGTTGTTCGGGTCGCTGTGAGCCAGACGCTCGACGACCTTAAAGTCGCGGGGCAGCGCGTGCTGCTCCGCGCGGACCTGAATGTGCCGGTCCGCGACGGCAAGGTGACCGACCTGACCCGGTTGGAGCGCCTCGTCCCCACCATCCGCGAGCTCTCCGACAAGGGCGCGCGGGTGATCGTGCTCAGCCATTTCGACCGGCCAAAAGGCAAGATCGTGCCGGAACTCTCGCTGCGCCCCATCGCCCAGGCGCTGGGCGTGGTGCTCGGCAGACCAGTCGGCTTTGCCGAGGATTGCATCGGCCCGGAAGCCGCCCGAATCGTCGATGCCATGCAAGGCGGCGACGTGGCGGTGCTGGAAAACACCCGCTTCCACCCCGGCGAAGAAGAGAACGACCCGGCATTCGCCAAGGCGCTGGCACAGCTTGCCGACATCTATGTGAACGACGCCTTCTCCGTCTCGCACCGCGCCCATGCCAGCACCGAGGGCGTGGCCAAGCTGCTGCCCTCCTATGCCGGAAGGCTGATGCAGGCGGAACTCACGGCGCTGGAACAGGCGCTCGGCAACCCGGCCCGCCCGGTCGCCGCCATCGTCGCCGGCTCGAAAGTCTCCACCAAGCTCGAACTGCTGACCAACCTGGTCGGCAAGGTGGACATCCTGGTCATCGGCGGCGCCATGGCCAACACCTTCCTCGCGGCGCAAGGCCATGACGTCGGCAAGTCGCTGCAGGAGAAGGACCTGCACGCCACCGCGCTGCAAATCCTGAAGACCGCCAAGGAAAAAGGCTGCGACATCATCCTGCCCCAGGATGTGGTGGTCGCCAAAACCTTCGCCGCCAACGTGCCGACCGAAGTGGTCGGGGTGGACGCCATCCCGGCCGATTCCATGGCGCTCGATGTCGGCCCCGCCACCGTCGCCGCCTTCATCAAGCGGCTGCCGGAGATCAAGACCATCATCTGGAACGGCCCGCTCGGCGCGTTCGAGACCAAGCCTTTCGACGCCGCAACCAACGAACTGGCCGAAGCCATCGCCAAGGCCACCGACGAAGGCAAGATCGTCTCGGTCGGCGGCGGCGGCGACACGGTCTCAGCCCTGAAACTAGCCGGCGTGCACCACCGGATGAGCTACCTCTCCAGCGCCGGCGGCGCTTTCCTGGAATGGATGGAAGGCAAGATCCTGCCAGGGGTGGAAGTGCTGAGCGCCGGCTTGTCCAATATGGGGTAGGTAAGACAGCGCTTCTTTTTTGAAAAAAAGAAGCAAAAAAACTGGGCCGTGCTGGTTTCAACGCCGCCGGCCCAGCGTAAACAAAAAGTTTTTGCGCCGCTTTTTTCAAAAAGCGGCTACTTTCTCCGCCATGGCGGACTTCGTGAAACAGATCCCCGAAGGCGACACGCATGAACGCGATGTGTGTGCGCAGTGCGGCTACATCGCCTATGACAACCCGAAGATCGTCGCCGGTTCGGTGGTGGCGCATGAAGGCAAAGTGCTGCTGTGCCGCCGCGCCATCGAGCCGCGCGCCGGCTTCTGGACCCTCCCGGCTGGGTTTCTCGAGGCGCATGAACAGCCTGAGGAGGGCGCGCGCCGCGAGGCGCTCGAGGAGGCCATGGCGCGCATCACCCTGGAAGGGCTGATCGGCATCTACACCGTCCGCCACATCTCCCAGGTGCAGATGTTCTTCCGCGCCCGCTTCGAGGGCCCGCCCGATTTCAGCGCCGGACATGAGACATTGGAGACCAGGCTCTTCGCCTGGGAGGAAATCCCTTGGACGGAGATCGCCTTCCCCTCCGTGGTCTGGACCTTGCAAACTTGGCGCGCGGGGGAAGACGGGATGCGGGACATCGAGCGATTTTCGGTAAGCATTTGAAGAAAGCAGGCGCTTTTTGAAAAAAGCGCCGCAAAAACTTTGGGGCTGTCCCAGATCCTGAGCGGATCTAGGATGGTTTTATGGACCTAAGGTACTGTCGTTTAACGGAAAAACAGCAAGATCGTCTGGCTGAGTTTTTTGTGGCTGGCGTGACGGCACGTACGGCGGCGGATTTGCTG
>NZ_DATLPB010000011.1:0-8244 GCF_035535915.1 Acidocella sp. | reverse complement strand
AGAATGTGCTGCAAAACGAGGGGTGGATATAGAATTGATCGTACCAAGCCGAAGCACCAGCAATATCACCGTTGCAGCAGGACGCTCTCATTACTCTTCCTTGCTTCGGGCTGGCGTGCAGATTTATGAACGCCAGGGCGTAGTATTGCACGCCAAAACAGCTGTCGTCGACGGTGTATGGTCCATGGTTGGCTCCTCTAACCTCGATTGGCGCAGCGTGGTCTATAATAACGAAGTAGACGCGATCATCTTAGGGGAAAACTTTGGTCAGAAGCTGGAGTTGGTGTTCCAGAAAGATCTTCTAGCCTCAAGGAAAATTACGCAGGAAGCGTGGCGGCACAGGGGAGCAGAGGAACGTCTGCGCGAACTGGAAGCGCAGGCGATCGATTTTTTGCTGTAACTGCATAAGCCTCAACCTGTTGCGGCGGCCACTAACCGTATGGAACAAGTCACTATGGCCCTGAAGATCGAGATCGACGACCTTTCTCGCACTGAGATCCACGCACTGCTCAACGAACACTTGGAAAGCATGTACGAGCTTTCTCCGCCTGAGAGTGTTCACGCGCTGAACCTGGACAAACTCCGCAAGCCCGAGATCACTCTCTGGACGGCGTGGGAGGGGCCGCAGCTGCTTGGCTGTGGCGCCCTCAAAGAACTCGACAGCAAGCATGGCGAGATCAAGTCCATGCGTACGCCCAAGGCATTGCGCCGCCGGGGGGCCGGGCGGGCCATCCTTGTACATCTCATCGAAGTTGCCCGAGCCAGAGGTTACGAGCGCTTGAGCCTTGAAACTGGAACCGCAGAAGCGTTTCAATCCGCCCACAGGCTCTACGAAAGAGCCGGCTTCACATACTGCGGGCCATTTGGCGACTACGCCGAGGACCCCAACAGTATTTTCATGACGCTGCATTTGTAACGTAACCTTTCACCGACCTTCCATGCATCTGCAAGCTCGTCGCCAGCGACTTGCGCTAGCCGCTCGCCTGGCGCCGCTGACAACATGTCGCCCTTCGGTTCCGGACCCGACGCACAACTTTCGCTCCATGCCCCGGCTACGGAATGTTGTCGTTGGTTGCAAAAGCGCGACCGATCGTTCCGCTATTCTCCATTCCGACCAATGAATATCATTCCCACATCGGAATTTAACTTCCGCAATCCGGCTGGCAGAGATACAGTATTTCAAATCTTCTGAGGCTGGGACATCACGTCGCCCTATGGAAGGGATTGGTCGACATGGCTGAACTCCTTTCTCTCGTCGTTCCGTTCTATAATGAGGAGGCCACGGTTCAGCATTTCGCTAACGCCGTGCTTCCGGTGTTGGATGCGGTACCCGACACAAAATGGGAGATCATCTGCGTCGATGACGGCAGCAAGGATCAGACATTGCGCGAACTTCTGATCCTCACGCAGGCGGATGCGCGCTTTCACGTGCTGGAGTTCTCACGCAATTTCGGCAAGGAGGCGGCACTGACGGCGGGAATCGACGCGGCCCGCGGGGCGGCGGTGATTCCGATGGATGCTGATTTGCAGGACCCCCCGGCGCTGATCGCCGACATGGTCGCCGCGTGGCGAACCGGGGCCGAAGTGGTGCTGGCCCGCCGCACCGACCGGTCAACCGACGGCGTCCTGAAGCGCAAAACCGCCGCCTGGTTCTACCAGCTGCATA
The DNA here is from genome assembly GCF_035535915.1 of Acidocella sp. Lineage (GTDB taxonomy): Bacteria > Pseudomonadota > Alphaproteobacteria > Acetobacterales > Acetobacteraceae > Acidocella. The sequence continues at coordinate 6,578 of NZ_DATLPB010000011.1, read as the reverse complement.
ACCACCTCTCGAAAACCCGGATCCCGGAAAATGTTGGCGATTTCCGGCTCATGGACCGCATCGTGGTAAATGCACTCAAGCAGATGCCCGAGCGCCAGCGCTTCATGAAGGGGATTTTCGCCTGGGTCGGCTTCCACACGGTGACGCTGAATTACGCGCGCGCGCCGCGCGCCGCGGAGACAAGCAAATTCTCCGGCCTCGCGCTGTGGAATTTCGCGATCGAAGGCTTCACCAGCTTCTCGACCCTCCCGCTGAAGGTATGGACTTACCTGGGGGCGGCGAGCGCGCTGATCACCTTTCTTTATGCGCTCTATATCTTTATTCGCACGATCGTCTCCGGCAATCCGGTTCCGGGTTATGCTTCACTCTTCGTCGCCGTGCTGTTTTTTGGCAGCGTGCAGCTGATCAGCGTTGGTCTACTTGGTGAATATATCGGGCGGATCTACATGGAGACAAAGCAGCGCCCGCCTTATCTGATTCGCAGAACCTATGGCGGCGATACCCCGTGCTATGGCATCCTCGACCCGTATTATGCCAGAGACCCGGCACCGATCGCCCAACATGCCGCAGCCCCGCACGAATAGCCGCATCCTGAGTCCGAATGCCCCGCGTCCAACCTTCTGACCGCGATGCTTTTTCCGTTCGGCAACGGATGCAGAATGGACGCCATCGAGCGGCTCGCATCAGGCGGACGCGAGCGCGCCGGCGCCTTCGTCACTGGAACAGTAGCTTGCTGTCCGCCCCGTAATATTTTTTAAAAAATTGCGGATACCCGCTGATGAATCGGGAGGGCGACTGTGCGGTCGGCAAAGGCCGCATTTGCAGGGCCAGCGCGTCGAGCGACAGGCCGGTATCGAACACGCCGGTCATGTTTTCCTGCGCCGCGCGATACGCGTTCTGAATTCTGACCGAGTTCTCGTAGTCCTGCATCGAATCGCGCATGGCGTGGATGGCTGCGCCGGAGATGAATAACATCATCAAAAAAATCCGCGCCGTATCAGCCAAAAAACTCCCCTCCCAGGCCGATATGACCGGCATGGTGATCGCAGGAACGGCAAAAAATGCGGCGATCAACAAAAAACCGCCCCACGGGTAGGTATGGAGGCTAAAATAATTGGTGCTGGTTTCCAGAGAGATCAGGCTCGTCACGATCATGGTCGGGAACAGCACGATCAGAAAAAAAATCACCCAGCGGGCTGACGAGAAATTCTGCCAGACCGGCGCGATCAAGCCCGCCGCGCTCCCATTTCCTCGCGCAAGGCGATGATACAGAGGCAGGCAAGCCAGAACCAGCAGCGGCACGACCACGCCGACCACCAGAAGGCCGCAATACAGTCTGGCATCATGCGACAGCAATTGATTTCTTAAGAAAAATTCTTCGATTTGCTTGATCGGCGATGCTTTCTCGATGGCATCGGGCCTTTGCGCGAGACGGGCGGCAATCACCAGCGCCGCGGCGCTAAAAACCGCCAGCAGGCAGGACACGATGAAGGCCGGTCCGCGCCAGACCTCGCGCAAACGCCACGGGGCATTCAGCATCCCGGCGAACAGGATCGCCGCCGCCAGGATCGCGCTATAGGCTTCCAGCGAAAACGCCGCGATGAACGCGAGCGTCACGAGCCACGCGGCCGGAACGCCGGGCGGTTCCGGCAGGGAAAATCGCGGCATCAATTTGAACAGTTCCGCAAGGACCACGAAACTGAGGAAGGCGGGAAACTGGTAACAGACCATGCCCACTTCGTTGGTCCACGGCAAAATCATTAAGATCACAAACGCGATGAGGAGATTCGGCAGTATACCCCCATCGCGCTTCTGCCCCTCCCGCAACGAACGCTCTCGGAAAAACACGAGATCGGCCATGTAGCGGTAAACGAGACAGAGAAAGACCGCGAACAAAGTTGCGTTGAACAGCTTGAAGACGAAAAAGAAATCCGCCCCAAACATGGATTTGGCGGGAAAATAGATCGTGTCGAACACATGCACCAGCAAATTACGCCCATACATATCGACCACCCGATTGGGGATCCAATCGGGTTTCAGCCGGGGCAGGAACAGGGTTGCGCCGTAACCGGTGCCTTTGAACGTGTTGACGTCATCGCCCGTAAGGTAGGCCCTGTTGTAGGTCACCAACCACGACAACACGAATATCGTCAGTTGACCGACCCCTCTGCCGGCGATTTCACGTCCCCGCCCTCTCTGATCAGGCTCGGCGTGTTCGGCGGACCAAGTCTTTTCAGTCAAAAACATAAAAATTTTTCCTAAAAAAGACGATGACCGATTTAATAAACGCAACTCGAAACGAAAAATATCATGCACCACCGCGATGCGCCACTAAAATCATGCAAAACAAGTCATATTTTTAATATTTTTGAGTGTTTTTATACAATTTCATAAAAATATTTACAAAACACCAGAATCGGATGATGCGGCACGCCCGCTGTCCCAACCGCCCCCATAATCTCACCGGAAGCGCACGGCGCCCGCACCCACGGCATCGCTTGACCGGAAATTGCCATGCGAAAGGCGGAGATTTTAGCATTTTCGCGGCCACGCTATGACGCCGCGAAGCCTAGGCTATCCCGATCGACAGCATGTCCTGTCGCACATCAGTGAGCTACCAGCGCCTCCGATTGTCCAAAAAATATTTATTTGTATAAAACGTATTGTTAAGAATACGTCAAAGCAAAGTTGATGTGAATAGTATTATTATTTTGACTTGACCTCATTGTCGACATAGTTTCACATTCGTAAATGAAATGGCACGGGGCGTCGCGACTTAAGCGGCCTCATTCGTGCCGGCCAGGGAGGAACACCGCGCATGTTGCGCACTACGGCCATCAAAACGGTCCGCGACCTCACGGTCCGCGACCTCATGGATTACTGGGCTGAGGCGGAGCCGGACCGCCTTTTTTTGATCAGCCCTGAGACGGGGCGCACGCTGACTTTCAAGGCATTGCGGCAACAGGCGCGCCTTTTGTGCGGGCAGTTTTGCGATATGGGTTTGACGCGCGGCGATAAAATCGCCTTTCTGATGGATAACGGGCTGTTTACCGCGCAACTGCTTCTGGCAACCATGTATGGGGGGTTTGTGACGGTGCCGCTCAATGCGCGCGCCGGAACCGCCCAGTTGTCGTACACGTTGGCGCATTGCGACGCGAAGCTCGTCTTTGCGGGGCTTCAGTACGGCACCGTGATCAAAGACGCGCTGACGCAGGTCGACAGGCCGGTTGAAATTGTTTTCGCATCTGAAGATGCCGGCGCGCCCGCCGCCTCGACAACCGCCAGCATCCCGCCCGATGCGGACGACGCGGCACTGCTGATTTATACATCCGGCAGCACCGGACAACCCAAGGGCGTCCTCCACACGCAGCGCTCCGTCCTGGCGCGCGCCCGCAATGCCGTGCAACAGCAGAATCTGACGGCGGCGGATCGCTCGCTTCTGGTGCTCCCGCTCTACCACGCCAACGCGGAATCCGTGACGCTGCTGCCGACGCTGCTGAGCGGCGGTTCCATCGTGGTGCCGCAGCATTTTTCGATCGGGGCGTTTTGGAACTGGCTGATCGACCATCAATGTTCCTGGTCAGCTTTGGTGCCGACCATCGTCTCGCAGCTTCTGGACTGGGAGGATGATCGGGCAGACCTCGCTGCCAGCCTCTCGCAGGTGCGCTTCCTGCGCAGTTCTTCGGGTGCGCTCTCGCCGGCCTTGCACCAGGCCTTCATGCGCAAATTCGATGTGCCGCTGCTGCAGGGCATGGGCGCGTCGGAAGCAGGGAATGTGTTCCTGAACCCCGCGCCGCCCGGCGTAAACAAGATCGGATCGCTGGGCGTGGCAACCGGGTTGACGGTGCGGATCGTCGACCGCGATGGCGCCGATATGCCGGTGGGCATGCCGGGCGAGATGTGGCTCCGCGGCGACGGGCTGATGCAGGGCTACTACAAAGACCCGGTCGGCACCCAAGCCGCGTTGGATGCGCAAGGCTGGCTGCATACGGGCGACCTCGTCTATCAGGACGAGGACGGTTACGTGTTCATGATCGGCCGCCTGAAAGAGCTGATCATCAAGGCCGGCGTGAACATCGCGCCCAAGCAGATCGACGAAACTCTCGAAGCCCACCAAGCGGTGGCCGAAGCCGCCGCGGTCGGCGTACCGGACCGGTATGTCGGCGAAGACGTGGTGGCATTCGCGGTCCTGCGGCCTGGGGTGACGTGCGACGAACGGGACTTGCTGAGTCATTGCGAGCAACATCTGGGTTATTTCAAGACGCCGACGCGCATTCATATCGTGCTGGATCTGCCGAAGGGTCCGTCCGGAAAAGTGCAGCGGCTGCGCCTGGCGGAAACCGCCACGGCGTTAGCGGCGAACATGAGCGAAGAGAGCCATGAGTCCGGCGACGCCTTGCCGCTCGAGCAGATCATCACCGGCATCTGGACGGAGCTGCTCGCGCAGACGCGGATCGATCCCGACGCCAATTTTTTCGCGTTGGGCGGGCAATCGTTGCAGGCCATTCAATGCCTCTCGCGCATCCGCGAAAAGACGCCTGTCCTGCTCTCCCTTGCGGATTTTTTCGAGAACGCCACGGTCGCGCGACTGGCGGCGCTGGTGCGGCGCCGGATGCGGCAACCGGCGCAACCGGAAGACACTTCCGGCATAGGCGCCCGCGCCGAGGCGCAACCCATCCCCCTAAGGGATGCCACCCGGCCCTGCCCGTTAAGTCCCGCCCAGGAACGCCTCTGGTTCATGGAGCAGGTGAATCATGGCGAACCGGTCTACAACGAATCCGAAGCCGTTCGTTTCAAGGGCACCGTCGACATCGCGGCGCTGGAGGCGGCCTTCAACGTCATCGTCCAGCGGCACGAGACCCTGCGCTCGACAATTGAGACCACGGACGGCCGGCCGACAATGGCCATTCATGAGACGTGGCCGCTGATATTTAAAAGGCTCAGCCTGCGGCATTTGGCCCCCAGCCTGCGCGAGGGCGAACTGCAGACGCTGCTGATCACCGAGCCGCGCGGGCCTTACCGGCTGGCCACGGAGCCCGCGTTGCGCGTCACGATCGTCGAGATCGATGATGACGACCACGCCTTGATTCTGATGATGCATCATACTTTCTGTGATCGCGCCTCGTTCGGCGTCATTTGGCGTGAGCTGGCCACGCTCTACGGCGCGGCCCTGCGCGGGCAGAGCGCCGCGCTGCCGCCTTTGCCGATCCAATATGCCGACTATGCCGTCTGGCGGCGGCAACCGGCCCAACTCGCGCCTGTCGAAGCGGATCTCGCCTTCTGGCGGGACAAGCTGCACGGCGCACCTTCATTGCTCGACCTGCCCGCCGATCGCCCCCGCCCGCCGGCGATCTCCTTTCGCGGCGACAAGAAACAGTTCGAATTCGACGCCACTCTGGCGGAAAATCTGCGGCGCCTCTGCCGGCAGGAGCGGGCCAGCTTGTTCACCGTTTTTGCAGCGGCACTCACAGCGGTTCTGCATCGCTATACGGGCCAGGACGATCTGACGATCGGCATTCCGATCGCCGACCGTGAGCGGCCCGAACTGCAGCCGCTCGTCGGTTTTCTGGTCGACACCCTGGTGCTGCGCACGGATCTCGGCGGCGCGCCCTCATTCCGGGAGCTGATCGCCCGCGTGCAGGAAGGGCTGGTCGGCGTTTATGCACACCGCTCCGCGTCGTTCGATCAGGTGGTGGCCGCGGTGCAGCCGGAGCGCAACCCGAGCTATGCGCCGCTCTTCCAGGTCGCGCTGAACTGGCGCGATCGCGACGGCCAACCCCAATTCACCGGGCTGCCGGGGCTTAACGCCGAGCTGCTGCGCACACGACCGCAAACCGCCAAGCTCGATCTGACCCTGGTGCTGAGCGATGACGGGAACAAAATCCAACTGGAAATCGAGTACAGCACGGATTTGTTCGACGAGGACCGCATCGCGCGGCTGGCCGGGCATTTGCGGACGCTCCTGGAGGGGGCGGCAGCGGACCCCGAACAAGGGCTCCTCGAACTGCCCTTGCTGACGAACGCCGAGCGGCAACAATTGCTTTTTGAATGGGGGATGGGCCAGGCCGATGAACCAATCCACTCCTAAGCCACTCTCACCGGGCGGACGGCTGCCGGATGCCGAACATTCACGCGACATGGTCGCCGGGCGAGACGCCGTCACCATGAGCCCCGACACCATCCATCGCTTAACCTGACGAACCAAGGGAAAGGAATATCCCATGCCCTTCGATCCGATTTATCAGCGTGTCAGCCACGTCATCCCGCCCGCGGAATGGGCGACGATGGAGGCGGACGTGCAAGCCATCCAGGAGCTCAAGCGCGCGCGCCGCGCGGTGATCCTCGCGCATAATTACCAGACCCCGGAGATCTTCCACGGCGTGGCCGACATTGTCGGCGACAGCCTGGCTTTGGCGCGCGAGGCGGTGAAGGTCGATGCCGACGTGATCGTGCTGGCCGGCGTGCATTTCATGGCCGAGACCGCCAAGCTGCTGAACCCGGGCAAGACCGTGCTGATCCCGGACGCCAAGGCCGGCTGCTCGCTCGCGGAATCCATCACCCCGGCGGACATCGCGCTG
>NZ_DATLPB010000010.1:0-7106 GCF_035535915.1 Acidocella sp. | reverse complement strand
GCCGAGAACGCTTCCGTCAGGCGGAACATCAGATCGCCGCCGGAGAGCTTCACCAGACCCGCCGCCACCGAGTCCACCACCCGGCGCTGTTGCGCCGCCGTCTCGGCACGCGCCGCCTCGTTGGCCACGCGCTCCGCGTCCGCCGCCTGCCGGTCGGCTTCGGCCCGCGCCTCGAGCGCGCGCTTTTCCACCGCGTCGTCACGGAACTGCGCCACGCGCCGCGCCATGCGCCCAATATCGTCCTGGCGCTCAAGGCCGGGAATACCGGCATCGAGCTGCGCGCCAGCGATCTTTTCCATCGCGCCCGAGAGACTGGACAGCAGAGACGAGACGTTGCGGTTCATGAAAAAGATCAGACCCAGGAACACGACAAAAAGCGGCACGAAAATCTCGCCCAACCCGATCACGCGGTCGATGAAGGCGGTGCGCAGATCGTCAATGTAAAGTCCGGTGCCGATCACCCAGCCCCATTGGGGCACCGCGAGCGCGTAGGAAATTTTCGGCTGCGGCACGGTCTGCCCGGCCTTGGGAATATAATAGCGGCTGAAAATCGGCTTGCCGGCGCGCGCGGCATCGAGCAGCGGCGCGTTCTTCAACGTGCCGTATGGATCGCGCATATCGTACCCGTTCGTGCCGAGATAGGATTTAACCGGCATCACCAGAAAGATGTTGTTCGCGTCAAAGGCATAAAAATAATTGCCACCGTCGAAGCGCGCCGCCGCCAGGGCGGCCATGGCAGCGTGCTGCGCCTGCTCCGTGGTCATCTTGCCCTGCTCGGCCAGCGTGACGAATCCTTCCGTCATGGTCACTGCGGCTTCCGTTAGGTTTTGAATCTGCGCCTCTCTCGCCTGCAGCGCGATGTCGTATGAGGTTCTGAGGCCGATCCCCAATGCAATGAGGGTGAACAGAACGCCAAGTATGCCAAACAGAGTGAACTGCCTGGGGATCGACAAGTTGAGCCGCATAGAGACCTTCCTAACATGCAACTTTAAATTACAGTAATCTAAATCTCTACTACCTTGAGCATACTAAATCTTGCATCGCAACCAATTTTTACCGAAGCGAAAAAACGCGCCATTTTCCTAATTCATAGATATTCCACAATTTTTTTGGCATTCCCGCATTCCTCGGCAGCTGAGAGAGGCCACGGAAACACCCGATCGCGCGCATAGCCGTTGGTCACCTCAGCCGCCGGGCGCCGCGCCCGGCATGGCGGCGGGCGAGTGCATGATCTGCTGGATGAGTTTCTTCACGGCCGGCGCCGGCTCGTTGGCCCTGAAAATAGCCACAACTTCGGATTGTATCTGGGGGCCGGCCAAGGGCCGGAAGACGACGTTCGGGATGTGCAGTGCCGCGGTGACCACGCTCGGCACAACGGCGATGCCCGCCCCCAGCGAAACCTGCACAAGCACCGCGACCAGACTTCCGGGTACGGCAATGATATTCGGGACAAATCGCCCGCGCCGCCCGACCTCATGGGTCCCGGCCTGCTGCTCGGGCGCGATAAAGCGGTCGCGAGCAAGATCGGCGGCATGCAACGGCACGTCAGACATTGACGCCGGATGATCGGCCGGCAACGCCACGCAGAACTGGTCCTTCAGCACGGCATGCGCCCGCAACGCGCGCGGCAAAGGCATCGGCGTGCGCACGAAACCGATATCGATCTGCCCGTGATCGATCAGATCCGGCAGGCTCGCCATCGGCAGCTCTCGGGCGCGAATGTCGATGCCGGGCCAGGCCTGCCGGAAACGGCTGGCCTGGTCTTGAATTGCGCCACCATAAATGGCAGAGCCGACATAGCCGAGCTCGATGCGGCCGACTTCGCCCCGTCCCGCCCGACGGCCGACGCTTTCCGCGCGGGCGAAACGCTCCAGCACGGCCTTCGCCTCGGCGAGGAACAACTCGCCCGCCGCGGTCAGCGCCACGCTTCGCTTGGTTCTCGCGAACAGCCGGACGCCCAGGATCTGTTCGATGTCCTGGATCTGCACCGTGAGCGTCGGCGGGGCAATGCCGAGGCTCTCCGCCGCGCGCGCGAAATGCAGATGCTCCGCGAGCGCGACAAAATACCGCAGATGCCTCAGCTCCATCCGGTCTTCTCCTTAATTAGGCCCTAACAAATTATATCACGAAAATTCGGTAATGATTCTAATTGTGAATCTTGCTTGAAGCAGCTGCGTCGAATCCGGAAGTAAGCATGATCGAGCCATGACGTCGCCGCGCAACTTCGCTCTGCCCGCCCACGCGGCGGTGGCGCCCCAGGCCGAGGCCATGCGGCCGAAGCTGGCGATCCTGCTCACGGCTTCGGTGGGCTGCGCGATGACGGTGCTCGACACCAACATCGTCGCCATCATCCTCCCCACGGTCGCGCGCCGCCTGGGCGCCGATTTTGCCGATGTCGAATGGGTCATCAGCACATATGTGCTGTGCTTTGCCGCCCTGCTGCTTCCGGCGGGGTCGATCGCGGACCGTTTCGGACGCAAGCGTGTCTTCCTCGGCGGGATTGGTTTGTTCGCCTTTGCATCGCTCTGCTGCGGCGCGGCGCCGACCGCCTTCGCCCTCTATGTGGCGCGGGCGTTGCAGGGTGTCGGCGCGGCGTTCCTCCTGGCCCCGGCGCTCGCCATCATCGGCCATGCCTTCAATGACCCGGCCGAGCGGGCACACGCCTGGTCGGTCTGGGGTGGCGTGATGGGGATAACCATGGTGGTGGCGCCGATCCTCGGCGGCGTCATCGCCTTCCTGCTGGGGTGGCGCTGGGCCTTCTATGTCAATGTGCCGATCTGCATCGGGCTCGGCTGCGCCGCGCTGGCGCTGGTGCCGGAGTCCCGCGACGACCAAGCCCGGCGGCTCGATCCGGCCGGCATCGTGCTGTTCGCGGGCACGATGTTCGGCGTCACGTGGGGGCTCATTCAGGGCCAGGCGCATGGCTGGCTCTCGCCCCACGCCGTGGCGGGTTTCGCTGGCGGGCTTCTCTCCTTTGCCTGCTTCTGCCGGGTGGAAACGCGCCAGGCACGGCCGATGCTCGATCTCTCGCTGTTCCGCTCCGCGCCTTTCATCGGCGCCGTGCTTGCGATGTTCGCCTATGCCGCCACGGCACAGGTGATGGCCCAGCTCCTCCCGCTCTATCTGCAGAACGGGCTCGGGCGGGCGCCGCTTGTAGCCGGAATCTCGATGCTGCCCTTCGCGCTTGGCATGCTGATTCTTCCCTACATCGGCCGGCGCCTCGGCCACTTCCTCGCCTCGCACCATGTTCTCGCGCTTGGCCTCGCACTCGTCTCGGCCGGCGACCTCCTCACGTCCTGGGCCGCCTATTCCGGGCATGCCCAAATCGTCGTCATCGGCATGGCGCTGCTCGGGAGCGGCGGCGGCTTGCTGAATGGCGAGACGCAAAAAGCGATCATGGGCGCCATTCCAAAAGACCGGGCCGGCATGGCGTCGGGGATCAGCACCACCGCCCGGTTCAGCGGCATTTTGCTGGGATTCGCGATGCTGAGCGCCATTCTCGGGATCGCCGGCCGCTTCACGCTGGCGCTCCACGCACAAGCGGCCCTCACCCAAGACCCGGAAAACGCTCAGGAATTCGCGCAGTTGGTGGTCGCCGGCAACACCCCCACGGCGCTCCGCCTCATGGGCGACGGCAAGGCGGCACTCGCCACCCAAATCGCGCATCAGGGCTATAGCGCCGGCTTCGCCGCCGCCTTGCTCTTCGCCGCCATGATCGCCGCGATCGCCGCCATGCTGGTGGCAATTCTCATGCGGCGAAAACAGAAGAAAGAAGCCGCTTTTTAAAAAAGCGGCGCAAAATTTTTACTATGCTGGGCCAGGGGCGTTGTCGCCGACACGGCCCATGCCCTCCGGGGCTATTCCAACGGTGCTACGCACCGCCGGAACCTTCAGCCCCTCCGCCCAGCATAACAAAGTTTTTTTGCTACTTTTTGTTCACAAAAAGTAGCGCTTACTCCCTTACTTCTTCAGTACCTTGCAGATCGCCCCGCATAGAATCGCCAGCTCCTCCGCCCCGATGGTCAGCGCCGGCGTAAGATAGAGAATGTTGCGGAACGGGCGGATCCACACGCCCTCGGCCACCAGCGCCATGCGCAGCGCCGCCGGATCGGCGATGGCGTGCAGCTCGACCACGCCGATCGCGCCCAGCACCCGCACATCCTTCACGCCGGGCAGGCCCCGACAGGGTTCCAGCCCGGCGGCGAGCGCCGCGGAAATCGCCGCCGCCTGGTCGAGCCGGGGCTCGGTCTCGAACAGATCGAGCGAGGCGTTGGCCGCCGCGCAGCCCAGCGCGTTGGCCATGAAGGTGGGGCCGTGCATCAGCGCCGTCGCCGGGCTGTCGGACAGGAAGGCGGCGAACAACTCGTCACTGGCGATGGTGGCGGCAAGCGGCAGCGTGCCGCCGGTCAGCGCCTTGGAGAGGGTGATGATATCCGGCACCACGCCCGCTTGCTGGAAGGCGAACATCGTGCCGGTGCGGCCGAAACCGGTGAAAATCTCGTCGAAAATCAGCGTCAGCCCGTAATAGTCCGCCGCCGCCCGCAGGCGTTTCAGCACCTCCGGCTGATGCAGCACCATGCCGCCCGCCCCCTGCACCAGCGGCTCGACGATGATGGCGGCGAGCGTGCCGGCATGCTGTTCGAGGCAGGCTTCGAACGCGACAACGCTGGCGGCGTCGCGCGGCAATGGCACGACGGGATGCTCCGGCAGCAGGCCGGCGAACAGGCTGTGCATCCCCTCTTCCGGGTCGCAGATCGCCATCGTGCCCAGCGTGTCGCCGTGATAGCCGTTCGTGAAGGCAAGAATTTTGGTCCGACCGCGCTCACCCCGGTTCAGCCGCGCCTGCACCGCGATCTTGACGGCGACTTCCACCGCGACCGAGCCGGAATCGGTGAAGAACACCCGGTTCAGCGGGTCCGGCATAAGCTTCGCCAGGCGCGTGGCGAGCCGGTAGGCCGGCTCATGCCCCAGCCCGCCGAACATCACATGCGGCAGGCGCTCCAGCTGGGCACGCACCGCCTGCTGGATGTGCGGATGATTGTAGCCGTGGCAGGCGGTCCACCAGGAGGCGATGCCGTCGACGAGCACCCACCCATCCTCAAGAAAAATCCGGCTCCCCTCCGTGCGCGCCACCGGCAGCGGCAGCGGCGCGGTCTGCATCTGCGCATATGGCAGCCAGACATGCCGCCAGCCTTCCTCCAGCCAGCTCAAGACTCGGCACGCATCCCGAGCTTGGCGAACAAAGCCTCGTCATGGGGAACCGTGGCATTCCTGGTGGTGAGCAGCTTCTCGCCGTGGAAGATCGAGTTGGCGCCGGCGAGGAAGCAAAGCGCCTGGGCCTCGTCGCTCATCGCCTCACGCCCGGCGGAGAGCCGCACATAGCTCTCCGGCATGGTGATGCGGGCCGCCGCCACCACGCGGACGAAATCGATGGCATCGATCGGCGCGGATTTGGCCAAAGGCGTGCCCTCCACCGCCACCAGGGCGTTGATCGGCACGGATTCCGGCGGCTTCGGCAGGCTCGCCAGCGCCGCGATCAGCCCGGCGCGGTCGCCCTCATCCTCGCCCATGCCGACAATGCCGCCGCAGCACACATTGATGCCGGCGTCACGCACATGCGAGAGCGTATCCAGCCGGTCCTGATACACGCGGGTGGTGATCACCTTGCCATAATATTCCGGCGATGTGTCGAGGTTGTGATTGTAATAGTCGAGCCCGGCCGCCTTCAGCCTGGCCGTCTGCGGGAAGCTGAGCATGCCGAGCGTCACGCAGGTCTCCATGCCCAGCGCCTTCACGCCGGAGATCATGTCGCATACCGTGTCGAGATCGCGGTCCTTGGGCGAGCGCCAGGCCGCCCCCATGCAGAAACGCTGCGCGCCCTTCTCCTTGGCGGCGCGCGCCTCGGCCAGCACTTTCTCGACTTCCATCAGCTTGCCGGCCTTGGTGCCGGTGTCGTAGCCCGCCGCCTGTGGGCAATAGCCGCAATCCTCCGGGCAGCCGCCGGTCTTGATCGACAGCAGCGTGGAAATCTGCACGCGCGTCGGGTCGAAATGCGCGCGATGCACGGTCTGCGCGCGATAAAGCAGCTCCGGAAACGGCAATGCCAGCAACTCGGCGACCGCGTCGCGGCTCCAGCGCGGCTCAACAGCGATATGGCTTTCCGGCACCGGCAAACTCCTCTACTCGAATCTCCCTCAGGTTTAACCACATGCTCTATGGCTGGAAAGGGTTCTGACCATGCTCAGCTATTTCGTGACCGCCACCGGGACCGATATCGGCAAGACCTACGTCACCGCCAACATCATCCGCGCGGCGCGGCAGGTGGGGCTGGATTTCTCGGCGATCAAGCCGGTGCTCTCGGGCTATGACGAGGCCAATGCGGCATCCTCCGACCCGGCTCGGCTGCTCGCCGCCATGGGCAAAAAGGTCACGCTGCGCAACATCGCCGCCCTCACCCCCTGGCGCTTCGCCGCGCCGCTCTCCCCGGACATGGCCGCCGCCCGCGAGGGGCGGAAAATCGATTTCGCCACCCTCACCGCGTTCTGCGAAGCGGCGACCCAGGCCGCCCCGGACGTGCTGCTGATCGAAGGCGTGGGCGGCGTCGCCGTGCCGCTGGACGACACGCACCTGGTCGTCGACCTCATCGCCGCCTTGCGCCTGCCCGCCATATTGGTGGCCGGCACCTATCTCGGCACGCTCAGCCATACCATCACCGCCGCCGAGGCGCTGGTGGTGCGCGGCATCCCGGTCGCCGCGATCGTGCTGAACGAGAGCGTGGGCGCGCCGGTCAGCCTGGAAGAAACCGCCGCAACGCTGGCCCTCCGCCTGCCGCACCCGATCCACCAAATCCCACGCAACGCCGCTGCGCCGCCGTTCCGCGCCCTGGTGGCGAGTTTGGGCGAGCTTGAGGCTGATGCGGAGACGGGAGGGTAAGGAAGGAAGGACAAGGATAAGTAAGCGGCCGCTTTTTAAAAAAAAGCGGCGCAAAAACTTTGGGGCTGTCCCAGATGTTAGGGTGAATTCTTTCTGACCCAGCGCTTGAGCTGCTTCAAGAGCTGGGCGGGAGAGCCGTCGTTGAACCTCCACTCGCATTCCTTGAGGAAGAG
>NZ_DATLPB010000009.1:0-23954 GCF_035535915.1 Acidocella sp. | reverse complement strand
GAGATAGAGGGCGAAGCCGCCCAGCCAGACGGCGCAGAGCAGCGAGACCAGCCAGGCGGTCTGGCGCAGGAGGCCGGAAAACGGGCGGCGGCGATGAAGCGGGCGGCGCGCCATCAGGCGAGCCGCCTGAGCCAGCCATGCACGGTGAGCTGCGCGGTGCACCAGCCGATCGCCGCGGCGGCGAGCGGCAGCAAGGGCAAGGACAGCCATAAAGCCGGGGGCAGGCCGGGGACGAGGCCTTGTGGCGCCAAACCGGAAAAGGGGGCGGCCAGCGCCGCCAGCCAGATCAGCACCGGCAGGGCCAGCGCGCCGCCGATCAGGGCGCCGATGACGGTCAGCATCATGGCGCGGGCGGCGAAGCGGCCGGCGATATCGGCATCGAGGGCGCCGAGCCCGTGAATGATCTCGATCGCGTCACGCCGTTGCGCGAGGCCGGCCCGGGTGGCCACCGCCACCACCGCGGCCGCGACCAGGGCCACGATCACCAGCACCGCGGCGGCGCTGGTCTGCACACTGGCCGTGAGCGCGGCCACCCGCGCGGCCCAGGCCGAGCCGGTGCTGACCAGCGTCCCGGGGGCGATTTTCTGCAAGGACGCCGTCAGCGCCGCGGTGTTGTCCGCGCTTTGCCAGGTGGCGGTGATCACCGCCGGCACGGGCAGCGCCAGTTGCGCGGCATCGGCGCCAAGCCAGGGAACGAGCAGCTTGTTCAGCTGTTCGGTGCTCATCAGCCTGGCGCCGGCGATGCCTTGGGTGGATGACAAAGCCGCCAGCACCGCCTGGGCCCGGCTCTGCGTGTGCGCCGCATCCGGCGCCTGCGGGTCGGTTACCTGCACGGTCAGCGCGCGCGCCGTATCCTGGCGCCATTGCGCCGCCAGCGTCGCGCTGGCCAGCGTGCCGGCCAGGGCCAGGGCGGCGAGAAAACTCATCGCCGCCACGAGCACCGGCAGCAGCCAGTCGGTCAGCCCCGTGCCGAGGCCGAGAAGGTCCGTGCGCTTACTCATAGGAAACCAGTTCGCCATTGGCCATTTCCAGCCGCGACGCGGGGTAGCGCTCGACGAGGCCGGTATTATGGGTGGCGATGATCACGGTGGTTCCGAGCTGGTTGAGGGCCGTGATCAGCATCATCAGCCGGTCTGCCTGCGCGTCGTCGAGGTTGCCGGTGGGCTCGTCGGCGACCAGCAATTTCGGCCGGCCGACCACCGCGCGGGCGATGGCGACGCGCTGCTGCTCACCGCCGGACAATTCGTCAGGCCGCGCTTCGAGCCGGCCGGACAGGCCCACCCAGCGCAGGATTTCCGCCACGTCGGCCCGGATATGCGCCTCGCTGCGCCGCGCCAGGCGCAGCGGCAGCGCCACATTGTCATAGGCGGACAGATGGCCGAGCAAGCGGAAATCCTGGTAGACCACGCCGATCCGGCGCCGCAGCAGGGCGGCATCCTGCCGGGAGATTCGCGCCGCATGCGTGCCCAGTATGTCGATCCGGCCGCGGCTGGGATGTTCGGCCAGATAGATCAGCTTCAACAGGCTGGTTTTGCCGGCGCCGGACGGGCCGGTGAGCCAGCAAAAGCCGCCATCGGGAATCTCGAAATTGACGCCGCGCAGCACCGTGGTCTCCACGGTGTTCCGTGAGGCCAGGTGCCGGTAGCGCAGCCAAACATCTTCGAACCTGACCATTGAGTCCCAAGCCTTATCCGCGTTTCAATCTGCCGTGCCAAGGCGGCATGCGGCAAGACGGGCTTGTGCGAAGTTATTGCGCGGCGAGGCCAAAACTGTCATTCGGGTCATTGCCATGCGTCTAACATGTCCCCGCTGCTCCACTGAATATGAGATCCCGGATACGGCCCTGGCGGCCGGCAGGCGTCTGCGCTGCGATCGGTGCGGCCATGAATGGCGGCAGGAGGCCGAGCCGGCGCCGATGGAGCCTGAATCACCGGAGGCGCCGGAAATTGTGAAACCCGAGCGCGTTACCACAGGAAACCTGCAATTCCTGACCAAGCGCGATGCGCGCGGCGACCTGGTGGAGGGTGGCGAGCGCCGCCGTGGCATCGGGGTTGAATCCCAGTTGCGCCGGCCCGCCCAGAGCGGGCGCAGCCCGCGCTGGCGGATCCTGCTGCTGGTGGCGCTGATCGTCATCGTCGTCGCGTTCTTCGCGTATCGCAGCTTCTAGGAAAGCAAGTGGCCGCTTTTTTGAAAAAAAGCGGCGCAAAAAACTTCTTTTACGCTGGGCCAGGGCTGCGACAGCGCCAACGCCCATGCCCTCCGGGGCTATTCCAACGGTGCTACGCACCGCCGGAACCTTCAGCCCCTCCGCCCAGCATAACAAAGTTTTTTTGCTACTTTTTGTTCACAAAAAGTAGCGCTTACTTCTCTGTTTTTTGTTTCTACCGCCCCGTCCACTTCGCGTCGTACACTTTCGCCCCGGGCGGCGGCACGAAATCCTGCTCGGCTTTCTGGTCGGCCAGGCGCAGGGCGTTCAGCCCGATGATCAGGGCTGCGGTGTTCATCATGCCCGGTGGAATCCACTGGATCAGCCCGCCCAGCATCTGGTCGTAAGCTGGGCTGATATTGGGGAAGAGCCGGCCGCAGAGCGTGTAGAAGGAATACAGGTCCCGCGAGGTCAAGGCGATGTAGGAGCTGATGGCGATCTGCGGGAACATCACCAGGAAGCCGGCGGCACCGCGCGCGAGATACGAAAAACGGGCCGGCGGCTTGGGGCGCGGGTCCAGCACCACCAGCCAGAACAACAGGCCGCCGGCGAGGCAGGAGAGATTCATCGCCGCGTACAGGGTCGGATTGATCATCGCGGCGAAATGCACCGCAGGAATGAGCCAGAAATCGGTGGTGACCAGAAACACCGCCATCGCCGGGATGAGGTGCGAGAAAAATCTCGCCGCGCGCGTTGCCGCGAGGGCACCGCACGCGCGGCTGAGCCAGGAAGGCGCGCCGCGCCGCAGCACATCCGGCATCCAGCCGATGGCGATGCAAAAGGGCGCCACCATGCCCAGCGTCACTGCCTGGATGCGGTTCAGGAAGAACATATGCTGCGCCATGTATTCGAAATGGGTCTGCAGCACGAAATAGATGCCGGTCAGCCCGGCCAGGAAGAACCCGCGCCGCACCGGGCCCGGCCGGTGCGGCGGCGCGGTGCGGGATAGGCCGCGCAGATACCAGAGCAAGGTCAGCCAGCAGCCGAGAAAGACCGGCGCGTTGAAAATGAAAGGGAACAGATAGGGCAGCTGGGCAGGGACGACCCTGCAGGCGAGATCGACGGCGATCGCGGCCAGCAGGATCAAGGCTTCAGCCATAGGATTTTTCCATCGGCACGCCGGAAAGCGCCCGGCTGGTGCGGATTGTCTGCAAGGTCTGTACTTTGGCCACATGCGCGGCGCCGGTCAGTTTGGCGGTCAATTGGTTCTCGTGAGCGGCGTCGCGCGCCACCAGCCGGAGCAGGAAATCGCCCCCGCCGCGGATCATGTGGCATTCGCGCACTTCCGGCCAGGAGGCGACCAGCGACTCGAAGCCGTCCAGCACTGCCTGTTTCTGGCTTTCCAGCCCGACGATCACGAAAAAGGAAATCTGCCAGCCGAGTTTCTGGCCGTCGGTTTGGGCATGGTAGCCCTGGATGTAGCCTGCCTCCTCGAGGCGGCGCACCCGCCGCAGGCAGGGCGGCGGCGAAATCCCGGCGCGCCGGGCAAGTTCCACATTGGTCATACGGCCATCGCCCTGAAGTTCCGAGATGATCCGGCGATCGATCTCGTCGAGATTGATGGGGTCTGACTCACGCTGCATGATTAGTCCTGACGATAGATATGTTGTATTGCGCAATATAATTTCGACATTGCGATTTGCCCATAGGTGGCCGGGACAACAACCCAAGCTAGCAAGCGGATCGTTATGCGCGCTAAAGTGGCGATGCATGGGCGGATATTCTGACTTAACAGCTTGTAACGGCGTCGTGCGAACGGATATTAGCCCGGATATCGATTGCAGCGGATGAAGACGAGCATGGCTGAGGCAAGACAGACCCGGGTATTGATCATCGGGGCGGGGCCGGCGGGATATACGGCCGCCATTTATGCGGCTCGGGCAAATCTCGCGCCGGTCATGATCGCCGGGTTGCAGCCGGGCGGTCAGCTCATGATCACCACCGACGTGGAAAATTATCCCGGTTTTGCCGAGACCATCCAGGGTCCCTGGCTGATGGAGCAGATGGCCAAGCAGGCCGAGCATGTCGGCACGGAAATCCTTTACGACATCGTCACCAAGGTCGATTTTTCCGCCCGCCCGTTCCGGGCCTGGACCGATGGCGGGCTGGAATTCGCGGCTGACGCGGTGATCATCGCCACCGGCGCGCAGGCCCGCTGGCTCGGCCTGCCGTCCGAGCAGGCTTATCAGGGCGCCGGGGTTTCCGCCTGCGCCACCTGTGACGGGTTCTTCTATCGGGGCAAGCGCGTGGCGGTGATCGGCGGCGGCAACACCGCGGTGGAAGAGGCGCTTTATCTCACCCATCATGCCAGCCACGTGACCTTGGTGCATCGCCGCGACCGTCTGCGGGCGGAGCGGATCCTGCAGGACCGGCTGTTTGCCAATGACAAGATTTCCGTGATCTGGGACCACCGGGTGGAGGAAATTCTCGGGGCGGGCACGCCTTCCGTGGTCAGCGCGGTGCGGCTGAAGGATGTGAAAACCGGGGCGACGCAGGAACTGCCGGTGGACGGCGTGTTCATCGCCATCGGCCACTCGCCGACCACCAGCGTTTTTGCCGGCCAGCTCGTGACGGATGAGGAAAACTATATCGTCACCCGGCCCGGCACCACCGAAACCTCCATTCCTGGCGTGTTTGCAGCGGGCGACGTTCAGGACAAGATCTACCGTCAAGCCGTGACGGCCGCCGGCACCGGGTGCATGGCGGCGCTCGAGGCGGAGCGGTTCTTGAGCAACATCCCGCTACAGGTCAGCGAGGCATCAGAATGACAAGTCAGAAAATGGATTGGGATAAGCTGCGGGTCTTCCACGCGGTCGCGGAGGCGGGCAGCTTCACTCATGCGGGAGACACGCTCAATCTCAGCCAGTCGGCGGTATCGCGGCAGATTTCCGCGCTGGAGGAGGCGCTGTCGGTGCCGCTCTTCCATCGCCATGCGCGCGGGCTGATCCTCACCGAACAAGGCGAGGCGCTGAACCGCACCGTGCGCGACGTCTTCGCCAAGCTGGCGATGACCGAGGCGCTGCTGGCGGAAAGCAAGGAGAAGCCGGCCGGGCGGCTGAAGGTGACCACGACGCATAGTTTTGGCGTCACCTGGCTGGCGCCGCGGCTGAAGCAGTTCTTGTCCATGCATCCGGACGTGACCCTGTCGCTGCTGCTGGATGACAGCGAGCTCGACCTTGCGATGCGCGAGGCGGATGTGGCGATCCGCATGCATCCGCCGCGCCAGCCCGACCTGGTGCAGCGCCATCTGGGCGAGATCCGCAGCCAGATCTGGGCCTCGCCGGACTATCTCAAGGCCCATGGCACGCCGCAGACCGCCGAGGATCTCGACCAACACCAGCTCATCCTGTTCGGCGACCGCAAGCCGCCGGTAACCGATGTGAACTGGCTGGCCGAAGTCGGCCGCAAGGACGGCACCCCGCGCCGCGGGCTGATGGAAGTGAACTCGCTGCAGGCGATGCTGATCTGCATCCGCTCCGGCCTCGGCATCGGCGCCGTGCCGGATTACCTGGTGCAGGACCAGACCGGGCTGGTGCCGATCCTGCCGGACGTGAAGAAGCCGAACGTCGATATGTACTTCGTCTATCCGGAGGAGCTCCGGAACAGCAAGCGCGTGTCGGTGTTCCGTGACTTTCTCGTGAACAGCATTTCGGAGCGTAACAGCTTCAAGCCGTAATCCCCAAGGATTCGGCGGCGTTGCCGGCAGGGCGTTACCGAGCGTTGCCGGGGCGCCGGCAACATTACTGTTTTAACACTTAAAAATTTTTGATTGTGGCCTATATACAACATGTCCGGTGCGAGCCGGACATCATCCGGTCCTGAGGGACCGGATTGGGACTTTGTCCCAACGTCTCCCAGACGTGAAGCCTCCCTGTTGACTTGACCCGTCGGCCCTGAGGCTGGCGGGTTTTTTTATGCGGCCAAGGGGGAGTTGGAGCGGGTAGCGGGAATCGAACCCGCGCATCGAGCTTGGGAAGCTAGCAGGCTACCATTACATCATACCCGCGCTGCCCTCTGCATAGTCCGGCGGCATTGACCGCGCAAGCCGGGCGCGATAGCGGTTTTGAACCTCGTGATTTGTCCGGCCGGATTGCGGCGAGGCCGGCGCGGGTCCTTTTTTAGGGCGGGCGCCGGGAGCAAAATAAGCGCGCTAAAGAGGCTGCGGCCCTGACACACCGGCGCTACCGGTCGTGTGCGGGCGGCATCTTTCCATGGCCGGGCGTCTCGTTGACCCGAAAGAGCCAAGCCATGTCCGATCCCGCCAAACTTCGCCCCGCGACCCAGCTGATCCATGCCGGGCGCCTTCGTTCCAATTTCGACGAAAACGCCGAGGCGCTCTTCCTGACCTCGGGCTTTGCGTATGAGAGCGCCGACATGGCCGAGGCGGTGTTCGCCAACCAGCTCGAGCATTTCCAATATTCGCGCTTTGCCAACCCGACGGTGAGCATGCTGGAGCAAAAGCTGGCGGCGATCGAGGGGGCGGAGGCCTGCCGCTGCACGGCGACCGGCATGGCGGCGGTGACGGCGGCGATGTTGTGCGGCCTGAAAGCGGGCGACCGGGTGGTGGCGGCGCGGGCGCTGTTCGGCTCCTGCCATTGGATTGTCAGCACGCTGCTGCCGCAATACGGCATCGCCACCGAATTCGTGGACGGTGCCGATCTCGCCGCCTGGCGCGCGGCCTTGAGCCGCCCGGCAGCGCTGGTGCTGCTGGAGAGCCCGTCCAACCCGATGCTGGACATTGTCGATCTGCGTGCGGTGGCCAAATTGGCACATGAAGCCGGGGCGCTGGTGGTGGTGGACAATGTGTTCGCCACGCCGCTGCTGCAAAAGCCGTTCGAGTTGGGGGCCGATGTGGTGGTCTATTCCACGACCAAGCATATGGACGGGCAGGGCCGCGTGCTCGGCGGCGCCGTGCTCGGCGCAAAGAAATGGATCGAGGAGGTGTTCCAGCCCTTCTTCCGCAACACCGGCCCGTCGCTCTCGCCGTTCAACGCCTGGGTGATCCTGAAAGGGCTGGAGACGATGAGCCTGCGCGTCGCCGCGCAGTCGAAATCCGCCGAAACCATCGCCGCCTTCCTGGAAACCTCGCCGAAAATCGCGCGCAGCCTGTACCCGACGCTGCCCTCGCACCCGCAGCGTGAACTGGCGATGGCGCAGATGACCGGCGGCGGCACGCTTGTGACGTTCGAGCTGAAGGGCGGCAAGGCGGCGGCATTCGCGATGATGAATGCGTTCCGCATCATCACGATTTCCAACAATCTGGGCGACACGAAATCCCTTGCCACGCACCCGGCCACGACCACGCATATGCGCATCGGCGCCGAGGAACGGGCCAGGCTCGGCATCACCGACGGCACCGTGCGGCTCTCGGTCGGGCTTGAGGATGTCCAGGATTTGATCGACGACCTGGCCCAGGCTTTGGGTCAGGTCAGCTAAGGCAAGGCAAGCGCTACTTTTTGTGAACAAAAAGTAGCAAAAAAACTTTGCTTACTTTGGGCCCGTGCGGTTTCACTGCCTCGGGCCCAGCGTAAACAAAAGTTTTTGGTGCCGCTTTTTTCAAAAAGCGGCCGCTTTCTTTGGTTGGCAGGGCTCGGAGGCCTTGTTATGCAGACGCAAATTCCCCCGAAAACGGAGCTTTGCGATGCCGGTCACTGCCAGTTTCACCCGTTTGCAGCGTGCCGATCTCAGCGAGCTGGTGGCGGCTGCCGCGGACGAGGATCCGCAGGCGTTTCAGGCTTTCCTCGCCGCCAATGGCAGCTCGGTGGCGGATTTCGACGAGGATGGCGAGATTTTTTCGGCGCTGCTGCCGATCCTCGCGGATGATTACGACATCGACCTCGAGACCAGCGAGAACGAGGCGGTGGCCGACATTGCCGAGGCGACGGAAGCTTTGGTGTTCATCCTGACCCTGGACGACCAGGAAAAATATTTGAGCCGGCTGAACCCGGAGGAATTTTCCACGGACGAATTGGCCGATGCCTATGAGGATTTCACCGAGGAAGAAGATGACGAGGCGGGCGATAGAATGCTCGCCGCCATCGCCGCCCTGCACCAGGCGCTGGGGGAAGCCGATGCCGAGCATGTGGTCGTGGTGGCCGTCAGCTAGGAAAGGAAGAAAGAAGCCGCTTTTTGAAAAAAGCGGCGCAAAAACTGTCACTCTGCTGGGCGGAGGGGCTGAAGGTTCCGGCGGTGCGTAGCACCGTTGGAATAGCCCCGGAGGGCATGGGCTGTGTCGCGGACAACGCCCATGGCCCAGCATAACAAAGTTTTTTTGCTACTTTTTGTTCACAAAAAGTAGCGCTCCCTTACCTTACTGCCTGTTGTTCTGCGCCGCCGCCTGCAGGTTCGCCGCCTGGACCAGGATACGGTCTTCCAGGCCGCCGGCGAGCGTCGGGTCGGGCGGGGCGTCGACCCATTGGCCGTCCTGCTGCACCTGGTGGAACACGCTCACTTTGATGGCGCCGGCGGTGAGCTGCTTGCTGAGGATATAGGCGTTGACCTTGAAGCGCTCATTCGGGGTTGCCGGCGGCACGTACCAGTCGGTGATGATCACGCCGCCGAACGGATCGGCCGAGACCAGCGGCATGAAGGCCAGCGTGTCGAGCGTGCCGCGCCAGAGATAGGCGTTCACCTGCACCTGGCTCGCGCTGCTGCCGTTATTGTTGGCGCCGCGGCCGAACGTGAGCAGGCTGCCGCTGTCGCTGGGCTGGCCCATCTGCGAGGGCAGGTCCGCGGTTTCCGGATTGTAGATATTGCTGTTGGCCGAGGGGGTGGTCCCGCAACCGCTCAAGGCCAGTATCGCAATGCAACCGGCGGCGCCGGCGATCGTCTTCAAAGTCCGCAAGCTCTCTCTCCAAGCCCTAAACTGCAGGCTGTTTAGCCGCAGCGAGGGTTGCCGCCAAGGGTTCGCGGCAACGCCGTGATGGTGGGTCCAAAAGAAAAAGGGCGGCGGTTGCCCGCCACCCTTCTTCTGGTCCGGTTGCCCGGGGCGTTTACGCCATTACCACTTGTAGGTGGCGCCGGTCGCGATCGTCTGGAACTGCGCGTTGCCGCTGGCAGCAGCGCTCGCCGAATTCGCATTGAAGTTCCAGTCGGCCTGGTGACGATGGCCATACTCGTACTGCAGGTACAGGCTCAGATCCTTGCCGACCACGTAGTTGCCACCGGCGGCAACGCCGTATTCGTCCAGGGTGCGACCAACATGGTTGGTCATGTTCCAGTTGCCGGAGCTCTGGCCGTCGATGAAGCTCACGCCCGCAACCCAGGGGCCGACCGTGTAGGTGCCGCCGACGATGTAGTCGATCGCGTTACGCGCGCCAGCGATCTTGAAGCCGTAGCCGTTCGTGACCGAACCCCACTTCACGTTGGCGCCCAGGGTCAGGCCGCCGAAGCTGGTCTGCGCGCCGGCCTGGTAGACCGTCATGCCCTTGAAGCGGTTGGCGCCGGTGGGGGCGGGAGCCGCGGTGTTCGCGATCGGCGCGGCGTTCAGGATGCCGAGGTTGGCCTTGGTGGCGAAATCGCCAAAGGTCCCGGCATAGAGCAGCGCGGCGTCGATGGTGTTGCGACGGAAGTTGGCGTTGGTGTTCGGCGAGGAGGCGATGGAGCCGCAAGCCGAGTTGGCGCCGCTGAGAGACGCGGCGGTCGAGCAGGCGGCGGTGCCTTCCTTCAGGCCGTCGGAGTTCGGCTCGAAGCCGACGCCCATGCTGAAGCCGGCGACGGTCGGGGACAGGTACACGACCTTGTTGGTCGAATAGAGGTGCGAGCTGTCCGCGTAAACGAAGGTGCCGGGCTCGGCATTGCTGGGGATGGCGTTGAAAATGCCGCCGTCCGAGTTGAACTGCGCACCGTCGCCGTAGCCTTCGATCACACCGGTCTGCAGCAGGGTGAAGGCGCTGTCGGTCTGGCCGAGGCGGACGAAGCCGGCTTCCGGGGTGCCGATATAGCCGTAAGCGCGCTTGACGTAGAGCGAGGTGGTGCCGGCGGTGCCGGAGGTCCCGGTGTTCAGGCCGGCGCGGGTGCCGGCGTCGGACGCGGTGGTACGCACTTCGATCTGCGCGCCGTAATCGATGCCGTTCAGCGTCTGGGCGTCAAAGCCGGAATAGAGGCGGGCGTCACCGATGGTGTTGTACGGGTTCAGCTTCGAGCCGCCAAAGTTATTGGCGCTGGAGCCGAAATAACCAATGCCGAACTGCAGATAACCGTTGAGGTGGACGGCGATGGTGCCGGGGGCGACCGGCTTGACCGGCTGGGCCTGCGCGCCACCAACCGTGACGAGCAGCGCGCCCATGGTGGCCGCAGTGGCCAACAGTAACTTGCGCATTCAATCCTCCAAGAAGCCGGTCGCCCGGCGGAAAACAGTTTCAGGGTGGAATCAACCCTGTCTCAGAGCGTTCCGGCGGCGTGCCGAAGAGCCCGGATGCCGCTTAAAACCCCGGATGACCCAGTTACGCAATGACCGAATGGCAACGTTGCAGCAATTAATGGTCGGTGTGGCGGTGTTGCCACATGTATATTACATTACTGTTAAATGCCGTGAGATAACTCTCGGAAAAAGCAGCAACGTTGCAATGCAGCATGAAACGATCCCATGTAAATCCGCTTTCCATATAGACCAAATGGATAGATGGCGGTTTTCGTTCGGACGGATCAAAAACGTTCAATTCCGTGCGAGGATAAAAACGCATCAATAGCCCCGGCGCCGGCACAGAGGGCGCCCAGCCGGCGGGCGGATGTCCCGTCTACTCCCCCCAGCGCATAGGCTTTTGCCGGCGCGGCGCGGCGTGCCAGCCGGCGCCAGCGATACGCGCCGAGCGCTGCCGCGCCCGGGTGGCTGCGCGTCGGGAACGCCGGTGAAATAAACACGATGTTTGCGGCGTTATCGCGGGCGCGGCGCAACTCACGCGCATCATGCACCGAGGCGGTGCGCAGCGCGTGGCGCGGCAGGCGCGTCAGGTCCGGCCGCGCGCCGCCGCGCAGATGCAGGCTGGCGTGCAGCGTGAGTGCTAACTTCGCGTCGCCGGCGATGACCAGGACGAGGCGCCGGGCGCGGCAGATCGCGCTGAGCCGCCGCGCCAGGGCGGCGCGGTCCGGCGCGGCGTCATGCCGGAACACCACGCCGCACAGGCCGGGGGGCAGCGTGCGCGCCAGCGCCAGAACGTCCATCCGCGCCGGGTCGGTGAACAGGAACAAAGGCGGCAATTTTCCGCGCCGCACCCGCCGGGCCCAGCTGAACAGAATTTGATCCATGGTTGATCTGATAAAGGAAGCAGCCGCTTTTTGAAAAAAGCGGCGCAAAAACTTTTGTTTACGCCGGGCCAGAGGCTGTGTCGGTGCCAACGCCCATGGCCCAGAGTAAAGAAAGTTTTTTTGCTTCTTTTTGTTCACAAAAAGAAGCCTTCCTCTCTTTCTGAGATGACTTGAAATTGCCACGCGCAGGGGCTCAATGGCGCCATGCAATCGCTTGTTCACATGCCGCCATGCGAGGCCATGATCGCGGAAAATCTCGCCGCCATCCGTGCCCGCATCGCCGCCGCCGCCGTGCGTGCCGGGCGCGATCCGGCTTCGGTCGCGCTGATCGCGGTGTCGAAGACGCAGCCGCGCGATGCGGTGCTCGCCGCCTGCGCCGCCGGGCAGGTTTTGTTCGGCGAAAACCGTGTGCAGGAGGCGGCGCAGAAATTTCCCGTTCCCGGCGCGCGGCTGCATATCATCGGCGGGCTGCAGACCAACAAGGTGTTGGAAGCGGTGCGGCTGGCCGACAGCATCGACTCTCTCGACCGGCCCCGGCTCAGCGACGCCATCGCCGCCGCGGCGGAAAAAACCGGGCGCCTGCCGGAACTACTGGTCCAGGTGAATATCGGCGACGAGCCGCAAAAGGCCGGCGTGGCCACGGCGGATGCCGACGCCTTCATCCGCGCCACGCGGCTTCGTTTCGGCACGGCCTTGAAAGGGCTCATGTGTATCCCGCCCGCGGGGCGGGACCCGTTACCTTTTTTCCACCACATGGTTGGTTTGGCTGACACGCACGGCTTGAGCGTGCGTTCCATGGGCATGTCGGGTGATTTTGAGGTGGCAGTGGCGGCCGGGGCGACGCATGTGCGGGTCGGAACCGCCGTTTTCGGTGCCCGGCCGCGCCCGGCGGAGGCATAGCGGGCTCCATGGCGCGGGAAAAAATCGCCGGGCCATAAGAAAAAGTTAATCCCCAGGCGGAAATTTTTAATTTTCTCCCTGTGCGCGAGCGCTATTTCCGAGTATGGCCTCGAAAGGTTTTTAGCCTTCACTGTGGAGAGTTTTCGGTGATCAGGTTATCGGTCCCGTTCCGGCAAGCGTTGTCGCGGCTCACACTTCCCGTGATGCTGATGTTTTCGCTTGGCTTGGTGCTGATAGGACGCGCTGACCAGAATTTCTCCAACCATCTGCAGATCGGGCTCGACGATCTGCTGGCGCCGGCTTACCAGCTGGTCGACGGTCCGATCGAAGCGGTCGAGAGCGGCACCGGGATGGTCGGACATTTGTTTGACCTCGATGCTGAAAATGCCAGGCTGCGTGCCGAGAATGCCCGGCTGCTGCAATGGCAGGGCGTGGCCATGGCGCTTGAGGAGCAGAACACGGCGCTGAAGGCGAGCTTGCATTACACGCCGATGCCGACGCCGCGTTTTTTCACCGGCAATGTGGTGGCCGATCTCGGCGGTGTGTATGCGCGGTCCGTGCTGGTCGAATTGCCAGGCAGCGCCGAGAGCGATGATGGCATTGGCAACGTGGTGGGCGCCATCGCCATGGATGGGCGCGGCGTGGTCGGGCGTGTGGTGGATGCGGGCGGCCGCGCGGCGCGGGTGCTGCTGATCACCGATCTGAACAGCCGTGTGCCGGTGCAGGTCGGCCCGACCGGCCAGCCGGCGATGATGGCCGGGACCAATGGCGCCGACCCGGATTTGATTTATTGGGCGCCGGGCCATCCCCCGGCGGAGGGCGCGATGGTGCTGACCAGCGCGGTCGGCGGCGCGTTTCCGCCCGGCCTGCCGGTCGGCGTGGTGCATTATAACGGGACGAACGACCCGGAGGTGCTGCCGCTCGCCGACCTCGCCTCGCTGCGCCTGCTGCGCCTGTTCAGCTATCCGCTCTCCCAGCCGCAGCTAACGCCGGTTCCGCGTCAGGCGGATATGAGTGCCGGGCATGAGCATTCGCGCACGCATAAGCGCCGGAGTTGAGCATGGCCAGGACTGAAACGACAGGGCTTGGACGCACTGCCTCTGTCCGCGCCACCGAGGAGAGAGCATGATTGCGATCGAACGATCCTGCTCCGGCTCCTGATGGCGCGCCGTCCCATCACGCGGCCGACCGGCTTCTGGCGGCAACTCGACATCGCGGCGCGCTATACGTTCCCGATCGGCAGCCTGGTCCTGGGACTGTTCGTCATCGGCATGCCGTTCGGCCTGCCCGGCCAGGCGGAGTTGTGGCCGGTCTATACGCTGGCCTGCGTCTATTTCTGGTCGCTTTACCGTCCGGCGTCGCTGCCGGCGCCGGTGGTGGCGCTTGCCGGTGTGTTGCTGGGCCTGCTCGGCCTTTCGCCGCTCGGGCTGTGGGCGGTGCTGCTGCTGGCGCTGCAAGGCGTGGTGCTGGCGGTGCGGCGGCGGCTGGCGTCGCAATCGTTCTTCCTCACCTGGCTGGTGTTTTGTGGTCTGGCCGTGGCGGTCTCGGCCTTGGCCTGGCTGCTGGAATCGCTGTTGACGCTGAGGATGTTGCCGGCGCAGCCCATGCTGATCGAGGCGCTGTTCTCGGTCGGTCTCTATCCCGCCGTGGCGGGGATTTTCATCCGCGCCCATCGTGGCCCGGCGGCGGTGGAACTGGCGTGAGCAAGGCGGGCGTGATGAGGCGGCGGCAGGTGCGGCCATGAAGCGCGAGACGAAGGACAAAGCCGGCTTCACCCGGCGCGCGTTGCTGATCGGCACCGCGCAGCTCGGCATTTTCGCGGCGATCGGCGCGCGGCTCTATAATTTGCAGGTCGCGCAGCACGGCAAATACGCGACGATGGCGAAGGAGAACTCGATTTCCGAGCGCCTGACCGCGCCGCGGCGCGGTCTGATCACCGACCGGTTCGGGGCCATTCTGGCCGGCAACCAGCAGCATTGGCGCGCGTCTTTCATGCCGGCGTTGGCGCCGGACCCGCAGGCGGTGCTCGCGAATTTCGAGCGGCTCGTGCCGCTGACCGATGAGGAAAAAGCCCGCATCCAGACCGATCTCGCCGACCGGCCCGGCTATATACCGGTGGTGCTGAAGGATTATCTCGATTGGCCGGACATGGCCGCGCTCGAGGTCAACACCCCGGACCTGCCGGGCGTGATCGTCGAGGTCGGCTCGTCACGCTTCTATCCGGCCGGTCCGACTTTGGCGCACGCGATCGGCTATGTGGCGCGGCCGAACCGGCGCGAAGCCAGCGCCGACCCAGCGCTGGCACTGCCGGGCATGCGCATCGGCCGCAGCGGCGTCGAGCTGGTGAACGATCTGGCTTTGCGCGGCACGCCGGGCTTCGTGCAGAGCGAAACCAACGTGCGGGGCGAGGTCGTCCGCGTGGTGGACAGCGACAGCGGCACGCCCGGGCAAACCGTGACGACGACGCTCGATGCCGGGATGCAGGCGCTGGCGATGCAGCGGTTTGGCGACAATACCGGCGCTGCCGTGGTGCTGGATGCGACCAATGGCGAGATTCTCGCCCTGGCGAGCACGCCGTCCTTCGATCCCAGCCTGTTCGACAAGGGCGTGCCGGACGCCGTGTGGCGGCAATGGATGGCGGACCCGCAGCGTCCGCTGCAGAACAAGGCGACCTCGGGCCTGTTCGCTCCGGGCTCGACGTTCAAGCCGACCGTGGCGCTGGCGGCGCTGAAAGCGGGGACCCTGACCGCGGATACGGTGCTGGACTGCCCGGGGTTCCTGAAGCTCGGCAACCATGTTTTCTGGTGCGACAATCATACCGCCCACGGCAACATCACCGTGACCACGGCGTTGCAGGTGAGCTGCGACGTGTTCTTCTACAAGACCGCGCTGCGCACCGGGATCGACCTGATTTCGGACATGGCGACCAGGCTCGGGCTTGGCACGGCCCTGCAGACGGATGTGCCCGGGGTCGCCACCGGCCTGGTGCCCAGCCATGACTGGGCGGCGACGCGTAAAATCCACTGGGTCGAAGGGGACACGGTGGTGCAGGGCATCGGCCAGGGTTACACCGCGCTCACCCCGATCTCGATGGCGACGGCGGTGGCCCGCATCGCCACCGGCCGTGTCGTCAATCCGCACATCACCAAACGCATCGGTGACGATCCACAATTTAGCCCGGAGCCGGCCGTGGGCGTGCTGCTCGACATCGACGAACAGCATCTCAAGGTGGTGCGGCAGGGGATGTTCGAAGTGGTGAATACCCCGGCCGGCACCGCCTATGCCGCACGGCTCACTTTGCCGGGCGTGCAGATGGCCGGCAAAACCGGCACCGCCCAGGTACATAACGACAATGCCGCCGAGTCCGTGAGAAATTATAACGATGCCAACATGCCCTGGGCGATGCGGCCGAATGCGCTGTTCATTGCCTTCGCGCCGGTCGATGCGCCGCGTTATGCCGCTTCGGTAGTGGTCGAGCACGGGCTCTGGGGCGCGCAATCGGCGGCCCCGATCGCCCATGACCTGATGACCTATGCGCTCACCCGGAATCCGAACGGGACCAATGCGCCGATCGGGACGCAGATTTCTGACGAGGATGTGCCGGGATGAACACGCTCGACGGGCCCCTGCGCCGGCCTTTTCACGACCGTTCTTTCGGGTTGATGCGGAAATTTTTCGCGATCAACTGGCTGTTTGTGTTCTGCGTCTGCCTGCTCGCAGGCGTGGGCTACGCCGCTTTGTACTCCGCCGCCGGCGGCTCGGGCGAGCCCTATGCCAACGGCCAGATGTACCGGTTCTTCGGCGCCCTGGTGTTGATGTTCGTGATCGCGATGATCGACATCCGGGTGATCGCGAAGATCTCCTGGCCGGCTTATGTGTTCGGTGTTTTGCTGCTGCTGATGGTGATGAAATTCGGCCATGTCGGCCTGGGTGCGAAACGCTGGATGACGGTCGGCGGCATGGAGATCCAGCCGAGCGAGCTGATGAAGCTGTTTCTGGCCATGGCGGTTGCCGCCTATTTCCACCGCGCCAGTTACGAGCGCGCCGGCAACGTATTTTTTCTGCTACCTGCGGCGCTTGTGGTCCTGATCCCGGTGGGGCTGATCCTGAAGGAGCCGAATCTCGGAACCGCCGTCATCACCGGGCTGATCGGCTGCACCGTGATGCTCGGGGCGGGCGTGCGCTGGTGGAAGTTCGCGCTGATTCTCGTGGTCATCGCGGCGGCAGCGCCCATCCTGTATCATCATCTGCACGACTACCAGCGGGCGCGGATCATTACCTTTCTCAATCCCGGTTCGGACCCTCTGGGGGCCGGCTATAACATCATCCAGTCGAAGATCGCGCTGGGCTCCGGCGGCTTCAACGGCCAGGGCTATCTGCACGGCACGCAGAACCAGTTGAACTTCCTGCCCGAGAAACAGACGGATTTCGTGTTCACCATCATCGCCGAGGAGTTCGGTTTTGTCGGCTCGGCGGCGGTGATGGTGCTGCTGTTTTCGATCGTCGCCCTCGCGCTCTACACCGCGGTCAGTTGCTCGCACCAATATGGGCGGCTGCTGGCGCTCGGCATCGCCGCGAATTTTTTCCTCTATTGTTTCGTCAATCTGTCGATGGTGATGGGGCTGATCCCGGTGGGCGGCGTGCCGCTGCCGCTGATCTCGTATGGCGGCTCGGCGCTGACCGCGGTGATGCTGGGCTTTGGCGTGCTGATGTCGGTGCATGTGCATCGTGACGTGGAATTCCCGACCGGGGATCTTTGACGCCGGTGAATCTTCTGGTCTTCGATTCCGGCATTGGCGGGCTCGGCGTGGTGCGGGAAATCAGGCGGCTGCAGCCGCAGGCGGGCATTACCTATCTCGCGGATAACGCGTTCTTTCCTTATGGCGAGAAGCCGGATGCCGAATTGCTGGCGCATATTCTGCGCCTGATCGGCGCGGCCATCGGCCGGTTCGCGCCGGATGCGGTGGTGGTGGCCTGCAACACCGCCAGCACCATCGCGTTGGCGGGCCTGCGCGCGGCCCATGCGCGTCCCTTCATCGGCTGCGTGCCGCCGGTCAAACCTGCGGCGGCGGCGAGCCGGAGTAAACATATCGGCGTGCTGGCGACGGCGGCAACGGTGCGGCGCGCTTACCTGGCCGATCTCGTGCAGGCCTATGCGGCGGACTGCACGGTGCACACGCTGGGTACGCCGGCTCTGGCCGAACTGGCGGAACAAAAATTCGCAGGCCGCGCGGTGGACCCGCTCGCTTCGATGGCGCCGCTCTTCACCCGGCCGGGCGGCGAGAACATCGACGCGGTGGCGCTGGGCTGCACGCACTACACGTTCCTGCTCGACGAGTTTCAGGCCGCTTACCCGGAGATTGCCTGGTTCGATCCGGCGCTGCCGGTGGCGCGGCAGACTCTGGCCGTAACGGAGACATTGCCGCCAACGCCAAGGCGGCCGGATGCGGCCTGGTTCACCGGCGCGGAGCCGGTTTCAGGCGCGATGCGCGAAAGCCTTGCCGGGTTCGGGTTTAAGGAAGTGGGCGCTTTTTGAAAAAAGCGCCGCAAAAACTTTTATTTATGCTGGGCCAGAGGCGTTGTCGCTGACACAGCCCATGGCCCAGAGTAAATAAAGTTTTTTTGCTACTTTTTGTTCACAAAAAGTAGTCTTTCTTGTCTCTCTTCTTCTGATGGATGAAAACGTGGCTTCTCATCTCTTGGGCATTGATCTCGGCGCCAGCAGCCTGAAGGCGACGATCATCAGCGCCACCGGCGTGGTGGAGGGCGAGGCGAGCCATCCGGTGACCAGCCAGATGCCGCAATTCGGCTGGTCGGAGCAGGACCCGGCGGAATGGTTTCTGGCGCTTTGCGGCGCGGTGCCGATGGCGCTGGCGGCGGCGGGGCTGACCGGGCGGGACATTACCGGGATCGGCATTTCGGCGGGTGCGCATATCCCGGTGCTGACCGACGAGGCCGGCACGGTGCTGCGCCCGGCGATGATGTGGAACGACCAGCGCAGCGCCGACCAGGCTTCCACCCTGCACGCGGTGGCGGGTGCAAAAATCATCGACAGTTCGCTGAACAAGGTGAATCCGACCTGGACGCTGGCGATGCTGGCCTGGCTGCGCGCGCATGAGCCCGTGGTGTTTTCCCGCGCGCGGCGTTTGTATCTGGCCAAGGATTATCTGCGCTACTGCCTCACCGGAACCTGGGAAACCGATTATTCCGACGCGGTCGGCGCGCTGCTGGCCGATGACAGCGTCAAGACCTGGTCACCGGAACTCAGCGCCCTCGTCGGGTGGGACGTTGCGCGCCTGCCGCGTATCATGAAGCCGACCGACGTGGTGGGTGGTGTTACCGCAGCGGCGGCGGCGCGCACCGGGCTGGCTGAAGGCACCAAAGTGGTTTGCGGCTCCAACGATACCACGGCGGAATTTTTCGGCGTCGGCGCCGTCGAGCCCGGCATGGGGGCGGTGAAACTCGCGACCGCCGGCGTGCTGTTTCTGGCCACGGACGGGCCGCGCGTGCACCCGCCGGTCTCGTGCTATCCGCATATCATCGACGGGATGTTCTACACCGCCACGGGCACCAATTCCTGCGCTTCGGCGCATCGTTGGCTGCGTGAGCTGATGTTCGCGCAAGGCGGGTACGAGGCGATGGACGCGCTGGCAGCGACGGTGAAGCCGGGGGCGGACGGGTTGCTTTTCCACCCTTATCTGCAAGGCGAGCGCGCGCCGTACTGGGACCCGAAACTGCGCGCCGATTTTCTCGGGCTGACGATCTCCCACTCCCAGGCGCATTTCGCCCGGGCGCTGTATGAGGGTATCGCTTTTTCCATCCGCGACCTGCTTGAGGCGGCGCGCGCGTTGGGGCTGGAATTCGGCGCCATCCGGCTGATCGGCGGCGGCGCCCGCAGCGCGGTGTGGCGGCAGATCATCGCCGATGTTACAGGCCTGACCATCGAGCGCACCGAGGCGGCAGACGCTTCGTTCGGCACGGCGCTGCTGGCCGGCATCGGCACCGGCGTCTTCGCCTCTCCACGTGAAGCGGTGGCGGCCTGCGTGCGGCTGGTGGACAGCACCGCGCCGGACCCGGCACGGCACGCGTTCTATTCAGACTTATTCAGCATCTACAAGGATGCCCAGGCGGCGCTGGCGCCGCTGAATCACCGGCTGCATGCGCTCTTGCATGGAAAGTAAGAAAGTAGCCGCTTTTTGAAAAAAGCGGCGCAAAAACTTCTTCTATGCCGGGCCATGGGCGTTGGCGCCGACACAGCCTCAGGCCCAGCATAACAAAGTTTTTTTGCTACTTTTTGTTCACAAAAAGTAGTCTTTCTTCCTTTGCTTTCGCTTTTCCGTTCAGTGCCGCGCCGCCTTGGCGCCGCGGCGATGTTCGTCGTCGGGATTCATCGGCGGGGCTGGCAGTTTGCCTGTCGCGTCGGGGTTGGCGACGTATTTGAACGGTGCTTCGTTCCAGGCGCCGCGTGCATCTTCGCCCTGGCTGAGATTGTAAACGACCTCCACCGTATCGTCCGGCTGGATCGTGCCGAAGAATGGGTCATCGAGTTTGCCCAATGAATCCAAAGCCTTCATGAACATGTTGGCATGGGTGATCTCGCGGGTCAGTAGATGCGTTAATGCCGCGATGGTGCCGGCGTCCTTGGTGTGGTGGATCAGCGCCTCATAAGTCTGGCGGGCGCCGGCTTCGGCGGCGATGTTGGCGCGCAGGTCGCGCACCACGTTGCCGCCCTCATTGATGTAGGTCGCGCTCCAGGCCGAGCCCTGGCTGTCGACGAAATGCGGGCCGATGCCCTTCATGGCGAAAAGCGGCGCCTGGCGGAGCTTGGTCTGGTCGATCTTCGAGGTATGTTGCGTGATCAGATGGCCGACCATTTCGAGATGGTTGAATTCCTCCAAGGCGATATCCTGCAGCATGTCGCGCAAGCCGGCATCCTCGACATGGAAGGACTGCACCCAATATTGCAACGCCGCGGTAAGTTCGCCGGTGGCGCCGCCGAACTGTTCGAGCAGGAATTGTCCGAATTGCGGGTCCGGTGTGCCCACGTTGACCGGTTTGAAAAGCTCCTTGCGATGATAAAACATGGTGGCTTCCTCTCTCTCTTGGTTGCGACCGCAGCCGGCATAAGAGGGATGGCCCGGCGCAACGGCCGGGAGGGCCATCATCGGCTTTGCGGCGTTGACGCCGCAACCGGTGCCGTGTGGCTAGCGGTCGTCGATCACATAGGAAGCGGTGATGCCGCCATCAATTGTGTACGACGAACCTGTAATGTAGCTCGCCTCATCGGAGGCAAGAAACGCGACGAGGTTGGCGATTTCCTCGGGCTGGCCCAGCCGTCCCATCGGCATGTAACGGCGGCGCAGTTTCCAGGCTTCTTCGTCGGCGAGGAAAGCGGTGACCAATGGAGTCGCCACCGGGCCGGGGCAGATCGCCACGGCGCGGATGTTCTGCCGCGCATACATGATGGCGAGTTCCCGCGTCATCGCCAGCACGCCGCCTTTGGCGGCAGTGTAGGCGATCTGCGGAAAGGCCGAGCCGACCAGAGCGACGATGGAAGCGTTGTTGATGATCACGCCGCCGCCGGCCGCCTGCAAATGCGGGAGCCCGGCTTTGCAGCAGAGAAACACCGAAGTGAGGTTGGCGGCGATCGTGCGATCCCACACCGCAAGATCGGTTTCCACGGGCCCGTCATCGCCGGGCAGGCAAACGCCGGCATTGTTGAAAATGATGTCGATGCCGCCGAACAATTTGGCGCCCGTGGCGAACACCGCCTCGCACGCCGCCTCCTGCGTCAGGTCGCCCACTGCCGGCGCGGCGACGCCGCCGGCTGAGACGATGCGCGCGGCGGTTTCCGCCGCCGCCTCGGCCCGGATGTCGCAGCACAGCACCGCGGCCCCTTCGGCGGCGCATTTGATGGCCGCAGCCCGGCCAATGCCGCCGCCCGCACCCGTGATGACCGCATGTTTTCCGTTCAGACGCATGCCGATGAGCCCTCTATCGTAAAAGCAAGCGGCCGCTTTTTGAAAAAAGCGGCGCAAAAACTTTTGTTATGCTGGGCTACGGGCGTTGTCGCTGCCACAGCCCATGGCCCAGCATGATAAAGTTTTTTTGCTTCTTTTTGTTCACAAAAAGAAGCCCTTCCTTGCTTAACCCTGCACGGCCATCGCCGCTTTTCGCGGACTTGCCGGCGCGAATGGCCGGGTGGCGTGGTGCAGGATGGTTGCCACGGCGATCGGCGTGAGCAAAGCGAGCGGCAGCCATAGATCGGTGAACAGCCCGGCATCGATCCGGGCCCAGGGGGTCAGCAGCAACGCCACGGCGCGCTGCACCGGTTCGTTGACGAGGTAAAGCGGATAGGAGATCGCGCCGAGATATTTGAGCGCACTTCCTTCGAGGAAGGCGCCCCACTCATGGGTCTGGGCGAGGATGATCGCTGCCCAGACGAGTGGGATCAGGATTTTGCCCGGCCCTTCGGCCAGGCCGAGCAGGCAGGTGCCGAGCAGGCAGAGCGGGAAGGACACCGCATCGGTGCCGCGCAGCCAGGCGGCGCTGGCGAGGCCGAGCGCGAACCAGGGCGCGGCATCCGGCAGAAAGGCGCGGCTGAACTCGGCCTGCAGCGGCGGCAGGGCGTGATAGGCCGCGCCCACCGCCAGCAGCGCCAGGGCGCAGCGCCCCAGCCGGCGCGGGACCAGCAGGCCGACCAGAAGATAGAATTGCCATTCGGTGGAGAGGCTCCAGGAGGCGCCGAGCAGGGTGATATAGGCATAAGGCAGCAGGCTTTGCGGAATCAGCCCCTGCAAAAGCAGCACATGGGCGGCCAGATGCCAGGGCCAGAGCGGCGGCAGGCCCGGTTCCATCACCGCCTGCCCCGCCTGGCCCGCCCAGGGCATCGCCGCCAGCGGATTGCCGGCCAGGAGAAGGAGCAGAAAACTGGCGATCAGGGCGTAGGCGTAAGCCGGCAGCAGCCGCCGCGCCCGGGCCGCCATGAAGGGGTAAAACCGCCCGTCGGCCCGCTCCAGCGCATTGACGATCACCAGCCCGCTGAGCGCGAAGAACAAATCCACCGCTGCCCCGCCATGGGTAAGCGGGGCCACCGCCCAGGCCGGCAGGGCGGCGAACGGTACCGCATGGGCGACCATGACATACACGGCCAGAACGCCGCGCAGACCATCCATGCGTTGCAACCGTTTCATAGCCGCAACGTAAACGTGAACCTGGGGCCGGTCAAAGAAAGTGGCCGCTTTTTGAAAAAAGCGGCGCAAAAATTTTGGGTTACGCTGGGCCGGGGGCAGCGAAACCAGCACGGCCCAAAGTTAACAAAGTTTTTTTGCTTCTTTTTGTTCACAAAAAGAAGCACTTTCCTTTGCTTATTCTACCCCTTCTGAATCACCAGCAGCCACGTGCCGTCCGCCTGTTCGATCAGGTCCAGCGGGTCGTGGCCCTGGTCGGCGGCGGCGCGGGGCACGTTGGCCAGCGGGTCGACCCCTTTCAGCCGCACCAGCAGGAGCTGCCCTGTTTCCATCTGGTCCAGCGCCAGGCGGGTGCGGACGTAAGTCATCGGGCAGGTCTCGGACGTGATGTCGATGGCCTTATGATGGGCAGGCAAGGGAGACGACGACATGCAAACCTCTGTTTGGCGGGGGTAGCACCCGTGGCGTGCCGATTGCCCCTCGGAAGGCTAGACCGGAGAAACAGTTTGGGCCACAAGGCTCAAGATGGATATAAGCATCGAGCGCCTGTGCATAGAGAACGGGCTGAAGATGACAGGCCCGCGCCGGGCGATTGCCCGCGTATTGTCCGAGGCGACTGATCATCCGGACGTTGATGAATTGCACCGTCGCGCCAACCGGATCGACCCGCGCATTTCCCTGGCGACGGTGTACCGCACGGTCCGGCTGTTGGAGGCGAAGGGGATTCTGGCGCGGCGCGATCTGGGCAGCCGGCGCGCGCGCTACGAGCCCAGCGGCGAGCGCAACCACTTCCACCTGGTCGATCAGGACACCGGCTCCGTCCTGGAGTTTGCGGCGCCGCAGGCGGAAGTGTACCTCCGCGACATCGCCCGGCAGCATGGATTTGATGTAGACGTGATCAAGATTGAACTTTTTGGCCGACGGATCCCGGAATGACTGCCAACCTGATATCGGGTCTTCCGCGTTTTGAGCTGGGCAACGCGGGGCCTGGTTTTGCCGAACTCCGCGCCGGCAATCTCGGCGTCCGCCTCGCCGTCACCGCCGATGAACTGGATGCCGCGCAGGAACTGCGTTACCGCGTATTCTATCAGGAGCTGGGCGCCGCGGCCGATGAGGCGACGTCTGCCCGCGGGCGTGATGCCGATGCGTTCGACGCCGTCGCGGATCATTTGCTGGTGGTGGACCACGATCTCGGCGACGGCGCCGCCGGCGTGGTCGGGACCTACCGGCTGATCCGCCAGGATGCCGCGGCCAGGTTGGGCCGGTTCTATTCGGCCGATGAGTACGACATTTCGGTGTTCGACCGGTTCCCCGGCGTGAAGCTGGAGCTGGGCCGCAGTTGCACCGCTGCCGCCTATCGCTCGCGCTCGGTCATGCAACTGCTCTGGCGCGGCATCGCCGCCTATGTGTTC
>NZ_DATLPB010000008.1:0-45277 GCF_035535915.1 Acidocella sp. | reverse complement strand
CAGCCTATTCAATTGTCAAACATCAAAACAACCAGCACCAGCCAATTAAAACGGCACCGTCTCCGGTGCCAACCAGCCAAACGCCAATCGCGTGGAGCGCCTTCTACTCGCCACCCACCTCCACTGTCAACACAACGTCATACACGTAAAAACCCAGGGTTTGCCTCACCTTGCCCTCAACCCGCCCGGCCGGGGCCGAAAAATTTTTGCGCCCGCAGCATTTTTATGACCGCCCGGGCGGGAACAGGCCCGCCATATGCTCCCGCAACAGCGCCTGCAGCGCCTGCGCCGCGGGCAGCAGCGTCCGATCCGTCAAATGCACCGCGTACCATTGCCGCACCACCGGCAGCCCCACCACATCCAGCGTCACCAACCTTCCATCCGCAAGCTCAGGCCCCACCGTGTGGCCGGAAATGAAGGCGATCCCCAACCCCGCCATCACCGCCTGCTTGATCGTCTCATTACTGCTGATCTCCATGCCCAGGCGCGGCGTCACCCCGGCTTTGGCGAAGATCTGCTCCATCAGCATCCGCGTGCCCGACCCCCGCTCTCGCACCAGGAAGATCTCTTCGCCGAGATCCGCCGGCTCGAGCCGGCGCCGCTGCCGGAGCGGATGGTCCGGGGCGGCGATAATCACATGCGGATGATCGGCGAGCTTCACCAGCTCCACCTCCATCCCTTCCGGCGGCCGCCCCATGATCGCGATGTCGATCTCGCGTTGCCGCAATCCGGAGATAATGTCGGTGCGGTTGCCGATCACCAGCTTCAGTTCGACCAGCGGGTAAGCCTTGTGGAACGCGCCCAGCGCCTGGGGGGCGAAATATTTGGCGGTGGACACCACGCCCACCACCACCCGGCCCCGCCGTGGGTCGCGCAGCCCGGCCACCGCCTGGTCGCAATCACTGAGCACCGCCTCGATGCGCGCCGCCGCCGCCAGAACCTCTTCGCCCGCCTTGGTGAGCAGCAGCCTGCCCTCGGCGAATTCGAACAGCGGCAGCCCGACCTCCTCGGCCAGCGCCTTCATCTGCATGCTCACCGCCGAGGGCGTGAGCCCCACCGCGTCGCCGGCCGCGGTGAAACTGCCCAGCCGTCCCGCGGCGGCGGCGATCCGCAACTGTTTGAGCGTGACCCGGCGCATGCCTTCAATTTATCTGAAAATCTCCTTCAGAACATTCAAATTCTCAAACCGGCCTCCCGCGCCCATGCTGCCCTCCAGAACAATTTTCGAGGAGGGATTCCGATGACCCATAGCCGCCCGGTAACGGCCGCGCCGGCCCGGAAAAGCCGCTACTCCGCCGGTGTCATGGAGTACCGGAACATGGGCTATTGGGAGCCCGACTATGTTCCCAAGGATACCGACATCATCTGCCTGTTCCGCGTCACCCCGCAGGACGGCGTGGACCCGGTGGAGGCCTCGGCCGCCGTCGCCGGTGAATCCTCCACCGCCACCTGGACCGTGGTCTGGACCGACCGGCTCACCGCCTGCGAGACCTACCGCGCCAAATGCTACCGGGTGGACCCGGTGCCTGGCATGCCAGGCTCCTTTTTCGCCTATATCGCCTATGATCTCGATCTGTTCGAGCCCGGCTCCATCACCAATGTCGCCGCCTCGGTCATCGGCAACGTG
This sequence comes from Acidocella sp., assembly GCF_035535915.1. GTDB lineage: Bacteria > Pseudomonadota > Alphaproteobacteria > Acetobacterales > Acetobacteraceae > Acidocella. The sequence goes on along the minus strand of NZ_DATLPB010000008.1, from coordinate 43,650 downwards.
TTCGGCTTCAAGCCGCTGAAGGCGCTGCGGCTGGAGGATATGCGCTTTCCCACCGCCTATGTGAAAACCTTCGACGGCCCGCCGACCGGCATCGTCGTCGAGCGCGAGCGGCTGGACAAGTTCGGCCGCCCTCTGCTCGGCGCCACGGTCAAGCCCAAGCTCGGCCTTTCCGGGCGCAATTACGGCCGCGTGGTCTATGAGGCGCTGAAAGGCGGGCTGGATTTCACCAAGGACGACGAGAACATCAATTCGCAGCCTTTCATGCATTGGCGCGACCGCTTTTTGTACTGCATGGAGGCGGTGAACCGCGCCCAGGCGGCCACCGGCGAGGTCAAAGGCACCTATCTCAACGTCACCGCCGGCACCATGGAGCAGATGTATGAGCGCGCGGAATTCGCCAAGCAGCTCGGTTCCATGATCGTCATGATCGACCTGGTGATCGGCTACACCGCGATCCAGTCGATGTCGAAATGGGCCCGCCGCAACGACATGGTCCTACATCTGCACCGCGCCGGCCACTCCACCTATACGCGGCAGAAGACCCATGGCGTGTCCTTCCGCGTCATCGCCAAATGGATGCGCCTCGCCGGCGTCGATCACATCCATGCCGGCACCGTGGTCGGCAAGCTGGAAGGCGACCCCGCCACCACGCGCGGCTATTACGATATCTGCCGCGAAGGCTTTAACCCGATGCAGCTCGAGCACGGCATTTTCTTCGACCAGAACTGGGCGAGCCTGCGCAAAATCATGCCGGTCGCCTCCGGCGGCATCCATGCCGGGCAGATGCACCAGCTTTTGCATCTGCTGGGCGAGGATGTGGTGTTGCAATTCGGCGGCGGCACGATCGGCCACCCGCTCGGCATCGAGGCCGGGGCCATCGCCAATCGCGTCGCGCTGGAAGCCATGGTGCTCGCCCGCAACGAAGGCAGAGACATTCTCACCGAGGGCCCGGCCATTCTCAGCGCGGCCGCTTCCCACTGCCTGCCGCTCGCCCAGGCGCTGGAAACCTGGCGCGACGTCACCTTCAACTATGCCTCCACCGACACGCCGGATTTCGTGCCGAGCGAGAGCGTGTCCGTCTGACCGAAAGGAACATAGCCATGCGCGTGACCCAAGGCGCCTTTTCCTTCCTGCCCGACCTCACCGACCAGCAGATCACCGCCCAGGTGCAATATTGCCTCGACCATGGCTGGGCGGTGAACCTGGAATTCACCGACGACCCGCACCCGCGCAACACTTATTGGGAGATGTGGGGCCTGCCGATGTTCGACCTGGCCGACGCCGCCGGGGTGATGGCCGAACTCGCCGCCTGCCGGAAACTCCACGGCGACCTTTATATCCGCCTCTCCGCCTTCGACAGCACAGCCGGCTGGGAGTCGGTGCGCCTCTCCTTCATCGTCAACCGCCCCGCCGAAGAGCCGGGCTTCCGGCTTGACCGCGCGGAACAAAGCGGCCGGCGCATCGCCTACACCACGCGCGCTTACGCCACCGACCGGCCCGAAGGGTCTCGATATGGCGCCTGAGCCAGCGATGGAATTCGGCGGCCCGGACCGGCTCGACCTTTCCGCCCTCTATGCGGACAGCGAGGTCGGCCAGATGCTCGCCGCGCTCGACAGCGAGTTGGTCGGGCTTATCCCTGTGAAACGCCGCATCCGGGAAATCACCGCCTATCTCTTCGTCACAAGGGCACGGCAGATGATGGGCCTCGCCACCGGCACGCCGACCCTGCACATGGCCTTCACCGGCAATCCCGGCACCGGCAAGACCACTTTGGCCTTGCGCATGGCGGCCATCCTGCACGGGCTGGGCTTCATCCGCCGCAACCACGTGATTTCCGTAACCCGCGACGACCTGGTCGGCCAATATATCGGCCACACCGCGCCCAAGACCAAGGAGGTGCTGAAAAAGGCCATGGGCGGCGTGCTCTTCATCGACGAGGCCTATTATCTGCACCGGCCGGAGAACGAACGCGACTACGGCCAGGAATCCATCGAAATCCTGCTCCAGGTCATGGAGAACCAGCGCGACGATTTGGTCGTCATTCTCGCCGGCTACAAAGACCGCATCGACCAGTTTTTCAAATCCAATCCGGGATTTCGCTCGCGCATCGCGCATCATATCGATTTTCCGGACTTCTCGGATGATGAGCTGGTGGCGATCACCTGCAAAATGCTGGACGAAGCCCAATATCGATTCAGCCCACCGGCGCTCGAGCTGCTGCGCCGCTACGTCGCCGCGCGGCGGCAACAGCCGAACTTCGCCAACGCGCGCTCGATGCGCAACGCCTTCGACCGCATGCGCCTGCGCCAGTCGCTGCGCCTGTTCGAAACGCCGGGCCTGATGGACCGCGCCGCCTTGACCACCATCGAAGCCGCCGATCTGCGCGCAAGCCGGGTGCTCACCGGCCTCGATGGCAGCCAACAAGAAGACGACGGAGGAAACCATGACACCGAGGAAGCGGCTTGATGAAACTCTGATCGCCTGGGCGGATTCCGATCCGCTGCGTGACGCCGTCGCCGCGACGATCTTGTGCCTCGCGGACGGGGCGGCGAAACTCTCCCGTTTGCTCGCCAGCGGCCCGCTCGCCGGCAATCTCGGCGCGGTGCTGTTCGACGGTGAAGCCGGCGAGGAGCAAAAGGCCCTGGATGTGCAGGCCCAGGCGATTTTCATCGCCTGTCTGCGCGCCGCCCGGGTCGCCGCCATCGCCTCGGAAGAAGCACCGGAGGCCATCCCTCTCACGCCCGACGCGCCGCTGCTGGTCGCGCTCGACCCGCTCGACGGTTCCTCCAACATCGACACCGGGCTCACGGTCGGCTCGATTTTCTCGATCCTGCCGCGCGGCAAGGCGGTCACCTTCGAACACGAATTTCTACGCCCCGGCACGACGCAACTGGCCGCGGGTTATGTGCTCTACGGCCCGCATACCTCCCTGGTGCTGAGCGTCGGCGACGGCACGGATCTCTACGTGCTGGATCCGGACAGCGGCATGTTTCACCTCGCGCAGGCCAAGCTCGAGATCCCTCGGGACAAAGCCGAATTCGCCATCAATATGTCGAACTACCGGCATTGGGAGGAAAATGTGCGCGCCTATATCAACGATTGCCTGAGCGGTCGGGACGGCCCGCAGCAAACCGATTTCAACATGCGTTGGCTCGCCTGCCTGGTCGCCGAGGCGCACCGCATCTTCAGCCGCGGCGGCATCTATCTCTACCCCGCCGACGCGCGCAAAGGTTACGGCAGCGGCCGGCTGCGGCTGATCTATGAGGCCAACCCCATCGCCATGCTGGTGCACCAGGCGGGCGGCCTCGCCACCGACGGTTCGATGCCGATTCTGGAGAAAGTTCCCGCCAAGCTGCACCAGCGCACGCCTTTGATGTTTGGTGCGCGCGAAAAAATGGAGCGCCTCGCGACGTACTTGAACGGCCCCGGCGGCGATGGCGAACGCGCGCCACTCTTTCGCCGGCGAACTTTGTTCTGCGCTTGAAAGAAAACAGTAAGCGGCCGCTTTTTGAAAAAAGCGGCGCAAAAACTTTTGGTTATGCTGGGCCTGAGGCGTTGTCGCCGACATAGCCCATGACCCAGCATAACAAAGTTTTTTTGCTACTTTTTGTTCACAAAAAGTAGCGCTTTCTTAAGTTTCAACGGAGGAAGCGAAAATGTCGGTCCGCCATCCTGTCATTGTCGTCACCGGCTCATCCGGCGCTGGCACCACGTCGGTCCGCAACACGTTCCAGCAGATTTTCCGGCGCGAGAAAGTCCAGGCCGCCTATATCGAAGGCGACGCCTTCCACCGTTACGACCGCGCCGCCATGCGGCAGAAAACCGCCGAGGAAGAAGCCTGCGGCAATCATCATTTCAGCCATTTCGGCCTCGACGCCAATTTGCTGGAAGAGCTGGAGAGCTTGTTCCGCGATTACGGCGAGTCTGGTACCGGCCGCACCCGCCATTACGTGCATGATTCCGCCGAGGCCGAGCGCTACGGCGCCCCGCCCGGCCATTTCACCGCATGGCACGATCTCGAAACCCCCACCGATCTGCTGTTCTATGAGGGCCTGCATGGCGCGGTGGTGGCGGACGGGCTCGACCTCGCGCGCCATACCGACCTGAAAATCGGCGTGGTCCCGGTCATCAACCTCGAATGGATCCAGAAAATCCACCGCGACCGCAACACGCGCGGCTATTCCACCGAAGACGTGATGGCGACGATCCTGCGCCGCATGCCCGACTACGCGCAGTATATCTGCCCGCAATTCACCCATACCGACATCAATTTTCAGCGCATCCCCACGGTCGACACCTCCAACCCGTTCATCGCCCGCTGGATTCCCACGCCCGACGAATCCATGGTGGTGATCCGCTTTCGCAATCCGCGCGGCATCGATTTTCCCTATCTGCTGTCGATGATCGCCGGCAGCTTCATGTCGCGCGCCAACAGCATCGTCATCCCCGGCAACAAGCTCGATCTCGCCATGCAACTGATCCTCACCCCGCTGATCCTGCGCCTGATCGAACGCCAGCAACGGTCCCAGTAAGGAGTGCCCATGAACACCATCGAGCACATCATCAAGCGCACCGAAGCCCGCCCGGGCGATCTTGACTGGCCCGTCACCGCCGCGCTCCGCGCTTTGGCGATGGACATGGTGGAACAGGCCAAAGCCGGCCATCCCGGCGCGCCGATGGGCATGGCGGAAATCGCCGCAATCCTGTGGCGCCGCCATCTGCGCCATAATCCCGCCAACCCGCTTTGGCCGGATCGCGACCGCTTCGTGCTTTCCAACGGCCATGCCTCGGCGTTGCTCTACGCGCTGCTGCATCTTACCGGCTATGATCTGCCCTTGGCCGAGCTACGCCGCTTCCGCCAATTGCATTCGCGCACGCCCGGCCACCCCGAATATGGCGTGACGCCGGGCGTGGAAACCACCACCGGCCCGCTCGGCCAGGGCTTCGCCAACGCCGTCGGCATGGCCATCGCCGAACGCACGCTGGCGGCGCAGTTCAACCGCCCCGGCCACGACATCGTCGACCATCGCAGCTTCGTCTTTCTCGGCGATGGCTGCATGATGGAAGGCATCAGCCACGAGGCCGCCTCCCTCGCCGGCCGCCTCGGCCTCGGCAAGCTCGTCGCCTGCTATGACGACAACGCGATTTCCATCGACGGCAAGGTGAGCGGCTGGTTCACCGACGACACGCCGCGCCGCTTCGAAGCCTATGGCTGGCAGGTGCTGCGTGACATCGACGGCCACGATCCCACGCAGATCGAGGCCGCCGTCCAAGCCGCTCTGGCACAAACGGAACGCCCTTCCTTGCTCTGCTGCCGCACCATCATCGGCCGCGGCGCGCCGACCAAGGAAGGGCACCAGGACACGCACGGCGCCCCGCTCGGGCCAGAGGAAATTTTGCGCGCCCGCGAGGCTATGCACTGGCCCTACCCGGCTTTCGAGATCCCCTTCGATGTCGCCGCCGCCTGGGACCATCGAGCGGAAGGGGCGGCGACGGAAGCGGAATGGCAAGAGCGCTTCGCCCGCTACCGGGCGGCCTACCCGGAGCTTGCGGCCGAATATTCCCGCCGCATTGCCGGCCGGCTGCGCCCGGAGCTTGGGCCCGCCGCCGAGGCGGCCTACGCCGCCATCACGGATCAGAAAACCGCGACGCGCAAATCCGGCCAGATCGCGCTCACCGCCTTCGCGCCGGCGGTGCCCGAATTGTTGGGCGGCTCGGCCGACCTCACCCATTCCAACCTCACCTTCCATCCCGGCTCCATCCCGATCACCGACAACCCGGCCGGCAACCAGATTTCCTTCGGCGTGCGCGAATTCGGCATGGCGGCGATCGCCAATGGCATCGCTCTGCATGGCGGTTTCATCCCCTTCGTCGCCACCTTCCTGGTGTTCAGCGATTACGCCCGCAATGCCATCCGCATGAGCGCGCTGATGCGCCTGCGGGTGATCTATGTGATGACCCACGATTCCATCGCGCTCGGCGAAGACGGCCCGACCCATCAGCCGGTCGAACAGCTCGCCTCGCTGCGGCTGATCCCCCATCTTGAAGTCTGGCGCCCTTGCGACACCGCCGAGACCATCTGCGCCTGGGCCGAGGCGCTGCGCCGGCATGACGGCCCGACCCTGCTCGCTTTGTCCCGCCAGGCTTTGCCCGCGCAGCCGCGGAGCCCGAGCGAACGCGACGCCATCCGCCGCGGCGGCTATGTGCTGGCGCAATCCGGCCCACCGCAGGCCGTGCTGCTCGCCACCGGTTCCGAGGTCGCGCTGGCCATGGCGGCGGCACAAATCCTGGTGAACGAGGATATTTTTCTGCGCGTGGTCTCGATGCCCTGCGTCAGCCGCTTCGAAGCGCAGGACGAGGCCTACCGCGCCGACGTCTTGCCGCCGGACCTGCCGGTGATCACGCTCGAAGCCGGGGCCACTGCGGCCTGGCGCGCCTATGCCGGGCGCGACGGCGCCACCATCGGCCTCGACCGTTTCGGCGAATCCGGCCCGGAGGCGGCGGTGCTCGAAGCGTTCGGCTTCACCCCGGCCGGTGTCGCGGCGCGCATTCGCATGCTACTGGGCCGCCATCTCAACGAGAGGAGTTGACCCGATGCCCCTGATCTCCATGCGCCAGCTGCTGGACCATGCCGCCGAGCACGGCTACGGCCTGCCTGCCTTCAATGTGAACAACATGGAGCAGATCCGCGCCATCATGGAGGCCGCGGCCGCCACCGACAGCCCGGTGATCCTGCAAGGCTCGGTCGGCGCCCGCAAATATGCCGGCGATATCTTCCTCCGCCATCTCGTCGAAGCCGCGGCCGAAACCTGGCCGAACATCCCCATCGCCGTGCACCAGGACCACGGTGCCACCCCGTCCGTGTGCATCAGCGCCATCCGCCACGGCTTCACCTCGGTGATGATGGACGGCTCGCTCCGCGAAGACGGCAAAACCCCCGCCGATTACGCCTATAACGCCGCCGTCACCGCCAAAGTGGTGGAGATCGCGCACGCTGCCGGCGTCTCGGTGGAAGGCGAACTGGGCTGCCTCGGCTCGCTCGAGACGATGCAGGGCGACAAGGAGGACGGCCACGGCGCGGAAGGCAAACTCTCGCGCGAGATGCTGCTGACCGACCCGGACGAAGCCGCGCGCTTCGTCAACGAAACCCAGGTGGACGCGCTCGCCATCGCCATCGGCACCTCGCACGGCGCCTATAAATTCTCGCGCCGGCCGACCGGCGAGATCCTCGCCATCGACCGCATCAAGGCCATCCACGCGCGCCTGCCGAACACGCATCTGGTCATGCACGGCTCCTCCTCCGTGCCGCAGGCCTTGCTCGAAGAAATCCGTAACCATGGCGGCGACATCAAGGAAACCTACGGCGTGCCGGTGGAGGAAATCCAGGAAGGCATCCGCCACGGCGTGCGCAAGGTGAATATCGACACCGACCTGCGCCTGGCGATGACCGCCGGCATCCGCCGCGTCATGGGCAAGAACAAGAGCGAATTCGACCCGCGCAAATTTCTCCAGGCCGCCTTGGACGAAGCACGCGCGGTCTGCCGTGCTCGCTTCGAAGCGTTCGGCACCGCCGGCCAGGCCAGCCGCATCCGCGCGCTCGACCTCGACACGATGGCGCAACGTTACGCCAAGGGCGAACTGCGGCAGGTTGTTAACGCAGCGTAAGACAAGCAAAAGAAAGCACTACTTTTTGTGAACAAAAAGTAGCAAAAAAACTTTGTTATGCTGGGCCACGGGCAATGTCCGCGACAACGCCCATGACCCGGCATAACAAAAATTTTTGCGCCGCTTTTTTAAAAGCGGCCACTTTCTTCTTATCTTTTTCTTACTTCGGCTTGCTCAACGCCGCGCGCAGCCCCGCCAGCCGTTCCAGCGTTTCGATGGTGTTCGCGCGGTTGGCCACGGCCAGGCCCATCAGCAGGGCTTCCAGCGTGATCAGCGTGGCGCCGTGCAGCGCCACCTGCTCGGCGCGGCCGCGCCGCGCCGGCAGCACCACGGCGGCCTTCTCGGCGAGCTTGCTTGCCGGGTTGTCGGTGACCAGCACAATCGGGATGTTATGCGCCGCGGCTTCCGCCGCCGTCAGCAGCACCTCGTGATAGGGCTCGCCATAGGAGAGCATCAGCAATCCGTCCTGTGGCGACAGATCGAGCAACTGGTCGGCCAGCCCTTGCCCGCCCTGCCCGATCACCTTGGCCCGCCGCCCGTGGCGGTTCAGCATCACTTGCAGATAGGCGCCGATCGCGCCTGACGGGCCGGTACCATAAATAACGATGCGTTCGGCCGGATGCAGCGCCGCGATGGCCTGATGAATCAGGCCGCGCCCCGCCGCCGTCTGCATCTGGCGCACCGATTCGCCGTGCGTGTCGAGCACCAGATCGGCGGCCTTCATCGCCTCCATTTCCGCCGGCCCGTGCAAATTCTGCAAGGTCCGGCGCATATTCTCCAAGGGCGCCGTGGATCGGTTGATCGAGGCGGCGATGGCCTGGCGCAGCTCGCCCAGGCCCTGGAAGCCCAGCATCTGCACCGTGCGCACCACGGTCGCATCGGAGGTTCCGATGCTCGCCGCCAGCTCCGCCGCCGAATCCCTCAGCACCAGCACGCGGTTGCGGTTCAGATAGCGCGCCACGCGCAGCACGGTCGGCGACAGCTCGGCTTCCAGCGCGTGCAATTGCGCCGACAAGCGGTCATCAGGCTCGGCAGGGGCCGCCGGGGCCGGCACCTTGGCGGCGCGCGCGGGCAGTTTCGGCTTCGGACTGGATGGTGAACGCGTCATGAAACTGTCAACCCTGTAGCGTTGCAGATGGTTCGGAAGTATCTGTAATAGGCACTACATACACGATGCCTCATCCCACACGCCATCCCCACAGCGCGCCGTCCGCCCGCCGTCTCATGCAGATCTGCCGCCGCACGGTATTCGCCTTGTGCCTGTCGCTGCTCGGCGTCGCCACGGTCTGGACCTTCCGCCCGGTCTCGTCCGGTTCCACGCTCGTGCTGTACGGCGCGGTCGGCTATGCGCCGGAAGTGGTCGAGGCGTTTATGAAGCAGACCGGAATTCCTGTCACCCTCATCAACATGTCGACGGGCCCGCTGCTGGCCCGCGTCTCGGCCGAAGGCCACCACGCCGACTGGTCGCTGGTCTGGTTCGACGGCGACGCCGCGGCCACCGCGCTCGACCAGAGCGGCCTGCTGGCGCCGCACACCGTCCCCGCCTTGCCCTGGACCAAGCTCGGCCAGGCCCTGCTGCCCGCCGACGGCGCCTATACCCCCACCGGAATCACCCTCGCCGGCGTGTTCTCCGTCGCCAAGGGCCGCGCGGCGCAGAAGCTCGACTGGAGCACGCTGCTCACGCCGGCGGAGGAGGGCAAAGTCGGCCTGGCCAATCCGCAGCTTTCCGGCCCCGCTTACATCCTCCTCGCCAACCTGCTGGCGCTGCATGGCGGCTGGCCGCAGGGCCAGGATTATGTGCGCGCGCTGCAGCGCAACGGCATGCGGCTTTATCCCGTCAACGGGAACAGCGAGCTTGCCTTGCAGACCGGCCAGATCGACCTCGCGGTGGCGCAGAGTTCCGCCGCCTACGCGCTGGCCAAGCACAACCCCGCATTTGCAGTGGTGCTGCCGCCCCGCCCGGCGGTCCTGCCCAGCGTGATCGCCGTCGCCGCCAACCTTTCCCCCCGCCAGCGCGCTGCCGCCGAGGCCTTCGTCCGCTTCGTGATGACCCCGAAAATCCAGGCGCTGCGTTTGGCCAGCCACGCCACGGACGCCATGTACTGGCCCGTCACCATCGGCGTCGCCGCGCCGCCGAACCTGCCTTCGCTCGACAATTTGCCCGTGACGATCCTCAACCCCGCGAGCTGGGGCGCGCGGGAGGCGACCGTCGGCGCCTGGTTCGACCGTCTGACCGCGCAATCATGAATGTCCTCGCCCGCGCCGCGCGCCTGCGCACATTATCCGGCGCGCCAATCCTGCTGCTGTTCGGCCTGCTGTTCGTCTATCCGCTGCTGCGCTTCCTGGCCCTGCCGCTGTTCCCTTCATTGGGGCCGCTCGGCGCGGTCGGCGTCGCCGCCCAGCAAAGCAGCCTGTCGGCGCAGGCGATTCTCAACACGCTGCAGCTCGCTTTGATCACCGCCGCCGTCAGCGTGCCGGCCGGCATTCTCTTCGCGTTCCTGCTGGAGTGCCGCACTTGGTCCGGCAACCGCGTGCTCACGGCGACGCTATGGCTGATTTTCGTGCTGCCGAGCTATCTCATCGCCACCGGGTTCCAGATCCTGCTCGGGGCATTCCCGCGCGGCAGCCTGATCCAGCATCTGTTTTTCAGCGCGCCGGGCATCGTGCTGCTGCTCGCCCTCAAGGGCCTGCCGTTCTGCGTGCTGGCGGCGCGCACCGGCTGGCGCGCGATCGGCGGGGAAATCGGCGACGCCGCGCGCATCCATATCCATGATGCCTGGCGCCGCCGCATGCTGCTGCTGCGCCTGCTGCTGCCCACCGCCGGCGCCGGTTTCGTCATCGTCTTTGTCGAAGTGCTGCAGGATTTCGGCATCGCCGCGACGCTCGGCGCGCAGATCCATCTGCCGCTGATCATCTACGCCATCTACAAGCAGCTCACGTCCATGCCGATCGATTTCACCGCGGCGGCGCGGCTCAGCTGGTGGCTGGTGCTGCTCGCCGGGCTCGCCGTGGCGCTGCATCTGATGATTTTGCTGCGCTATACCAGCGCCTCGATCCATGGCCGCCAGCGTGAGGTCGCGCGCCCGGCCTGCCACGGGGCCGAGGCTCTCGCCGCGACCCTTGGCTTGGCCGCCCTGGTCGTGCTGGGCCTCGCCGTGCCCGTTCTCACCCTGCTGGCCGAGGCGGCGCTGCCCCTCAAAGGCGCCTTTCTGCCGCACGGGGTCCTCACCAGCCTGGGCAACTCCGCCGCCTATGCCGGAATCGCCGCCACGCTCGCCGTCGGGCTGGCGGCCGGCCTCACCGCCCGGGCGGGGCGCTCCGGCCGTCTGCGCCACGCGCTCGACGTCATCACGCTGGGCAACATGGCCGTGCCCGGCCTGGTGCTCGGCGCCGCCTATGTGATCGCCTTCAACAATGAGTGGGCGCCGCTTTACGGCACGCCGCTGCTGCTGGTGGTCGGCTATGTCGCCACCCACACGCCGATGCTGGTGCGCTTCCTGCAGCCCGCTCTCGGCCAGCTGCACATCAATCTGGCCGATGCCGGCAGGGTGCATGGGCTCGGCTTTCCCCGCCGGCTGCGGCGCATTCACATTCCGCTGCTGACCAAGCCTTTGCTCTGGGGCTGGTGCCTGGCCTTCAGCCAGATCCTGTTCGAGCTGCCGGTCTCGGAACTGCTTTACCCCGCCGGCCGCACGCCCCTCGGCGTTCAGCTGCTGGGCCTGGACCAGAATCTCAATTACGTCACCGAGGCGCGCCTGGCCATTTGCGGGATTCTCGTCTGCCTCGCCGCCATCGGCGTGGCGGCATGGCTCGCCGCCGATGATTCTGGCCCGGCCCCACAGGAGCGTCCATGACCCTTCTCCATCTCGAAAATGTGCAGAAACGCTACGACCAGATCCAGGTCCTGCACGATATCGGGCTGCAGCTCGCAACCGGCGAATTTTTGGTCCTGATCGGCGGCTCCGGCTCTGGCAAGACGACAATCTTGCGCGCGGCGGCGGGGCTGGAGCGCGTCACCGGCGGCCGGATTGGCCTGCGCGGCGACATTGTCGACGACCCGCGCGCTTCTTTGTTCGTGCCGCCCGCGCAGCGCCGCCTCGGCATGGTGTTCCAGGATTACGCGCTCTGGCCGCATCTCTCCTGCCTGGACAATGTCGCCGCCGCCCTGCCCCCGCGTACCCCGAACCGCCTGAAGCGGGCTCAGGAGATGCTGGAGCGGATGCAGATCGGCGCGCTCGCGCAGCGCCGCCCCCAGCACCTCTCGGGCGGCCAGCAGCAGCGCGTCGGCATCGCCCGCGCTTTGGTCGCGCAGCCGGACCTGCTGCTACTCGACGAGCCCTTCTCCAGCCTCGACCCGCATATCCGCGACCAGCTGCGCAACGATATCCGCGGCCTGGCGCGCGAAACCGGGACGGCCTCGCTGCTCGTCAGCCACGACCCCACCGATGTCTGGCGCCTGGCCGACCGCGTCGCCGTGCTGGAAGCCGGGCGCATCACCCAGCTCGCCACTCCGGAAATTCTTTTCACCCGCCCCGCCACGCCCCATGTGGCGCGCTTCAGCGGCGCCCAGGGCGGGTTTCCGGCGGTTCCCGCGGCCGAGAACGGCGCCTCCGGCATCCGCCTCGGCGGCATTTTTCTTCCGGCCCGGCCGGACCACCCTGGCGCGCCGGAACTGACCGCCTATTTCCGCCCCGAGGATATCATCTCCCGGCCGGCCGGCCCGGGCCTGCCGGCCGCTCTGGCGCATTGTGTCTTCGAGGCCGGCGCCTGGCTCGCCTACTGGCGCGTCGCCGGCCTCACCGCCCTCATTTGCAGCCGGGAAGCGCAAAAACCCGGCAGCGACGCCAGACTGACCATACCGGAGGACAAAATTTTTCTTTATCCGCACGACAAGGGATCGGACCGTTATGTTGCTTGACATCCGCGACCTGACCGGGGCGCCCGGCGGGCCGTTCAGTTTCACCCTCGCCGCCGGCGACTGCCTGGTCATTTCCGGGCCCTCGGGCATCGGCAAGAGCCTGCTGCTGCGCATGATCGCCGACCTCGACGACAATACCGGCACGATCCTCCTCAACGGCGCGGCGCGTGACACCATGCCGGCCCCGCACTGGCGGCGGCAGGTGATGTATGTCGCCGCGGAATCCGGCTGGTGGGCGGACAAGGTGCGCGAGCATATGCAGCCGGCCGCCGAGGCCGCCGCCCTGGCGCCGCGCCTTGGCCTGCGCGCGGAGCTGCTCGACGCTCCGGTCGCCCAGCTTTCCACCGGCGAGCGGCAGCGCATGGCCCTGCTCCGCGCCATCATCCGCAAGCCCGCCGTGCTGCTGCTCGACGAGCCCACCTCGGCGCTCGACCAGGCTTCCACGCTCGCCGTGGAAACCCTGCTCACCGAACTCGCTGCCGCCGGCACCGGGCTGGTGGTGGTTTCCCATAACGAACAACAGGCCGAGCGCATCGCCACGCGGCGCGTGCAAATGACCCACGGCACCCTGACCGACCTGGAACGCCACGCATGAACCCCATCGATCTCACCCCCTTTGACCTGGCAATCAGTTCCGGCCTGGTGCTGCTCAGCGCCGCTCTGTCGCTGGTTCTGTCCCTGCGCATCCACCGCTCGCTGATCTGGGCGGCGGTGCGCATGGTCGTGCAGCTGATGCTGGTCGGCTACGTGCTGCGCTTCGTCTTCGTCACCATGAACCCCTGGCTCACGGTGCTGGTGGCGGCGGTGATGGCCGGCGCCGCGAGCTATGAGGTCGGCGCGCGCCAGCAGCAGCGGCTGGGATTGATCAGCCATTACGCCACCGGCGGCGGCGCCACCGTGTTCGCCACGCTGGTCATCACAATCCTCGCGCTGGTCACCACCTTGCAGCCCACGCCCTGGTACAATCCGCGCGAGGCCTTGCCGCTCACCGGCATCATCCTCGGCAACGTGATGAACTCCGTCAGCCTGGCGTTGAATTCCTTCTTCAACAGCGTCAAGCGCGAGCGCAACGCCATCGAAGCGCGCTTAGCACTCGGCGAGCCCCGCTACATGGCGCTGCACGGCCTTGCCGCGCAGGCGATCCGCACCGGGCTGATCCCGACGATCAACGTGATGACCGCTGCCGGGCTGATCACCATGCCCGGCATCATGACCGGCCAGCTGCTCGCCGGCATGGATCCCTTAAGCGCGGCGAAATACCAGATCCTGCTGATGTTCCTGATCGTCGGCGGCAACTGCCTGGGCGCCTTCGCCGCGGTCTACCTGGTGATCTTCAAACTCACCGACCACCGCGACCGGCTGCGCCTGGACCGGCTCCACGCCCAGCGGGCTTGATCTTAAGAAAGACAAGAAAAATGGCCGCTTTTTGCAAAAAGCGGCACCAAAAACTTTTTGAGTTTGGGCCCGTGGCGTTGGAACGCCACGGGCCCCGCCGGGCAGGTCAGACAGACAGCCGAGGAAGAAGCCGCAACCGACTCACATCAGGAACGCGTCACGCCTTTTTAGCTTACGAAGATTTGGAGGGGGCTGGCAGGAACGCCTTCGGCACTTTGCAGATATAAGTGTATTTCGGATTGACCATCTGCGTGCAGCGCGCCTCGGCGATCTGTGCCAGAAAGATGTAAGCATCGGCCTCCGAAAAACCGTAGCTATCGGCCAGCCAATAGACCATCTGCTCGAAAGCGGTGCGCATTGCATCCTCAAGCGGACGGGCGCAGCCGAGTGTGGCGATGTAGCTGTCGGTCTCGATGCGCGGCCAGGTCATGCGGGCCGGCTTGTCGCGCAGCGCGACACTGAACGTGACATTGGTGGCGATTTCCAATGCCCCCATGCCGGCGCACTCGCCGTCACCCTGCAGTGCATGGCAATCGCCGATATAGAGCGCCGCACCGTCCTCGTTCACAACAAAGCTCGTGGTGCTGCCGATGGTCATTTCTTGGACATCGAGGTTGCCGCCATGCGGACCGTTATCGACGGTCGGAACCGCACCGAGCACCGGCGCAACGCCCATGACGCCGACCATCGGCCGGATCGGCAGCTTGATGGCGTCATTCCAATGGACAAACCCCTCGCTGACCCGCATCACGCGCGTCTGAATGCCGAATTCCTTCTGGCGTACCCAGTCCGGAAAAATACCCATGCCGGGCCAAAGCGCCGTGTAGCCGAGCTCGTCATGCGTCATATCATGAATCGTCACGTCGATGATCTGGCCCTTGCGCGCGCCTTTCACATAAAGCGGGCCGGTCGCCGGATTGACGAAGGGCGGTGTCACGTTGTCGGGTGAAACTTTTGAATCGAGCGAAGTGATGACTCCGGCATTGCAATTGATCTCGCATTCGATCTCGATTCGTTCGCCCGGGGCAATCTCTTCGATCGTCGCGTCGCCCTGCGCGAGCGCGTATTTTAGATTGCCATGTTTCTTGATCAGTCGTGTCACGAAACTCTTCCTTTCTAGCGTAAATCATGCCGCCAGGGCAGCAGCCATTTTTCCAACCGCATCACCGCGCCTGACAAAGCAAGCGCCAAGGCGACCGTGATGACCAATTCGGCAAAGACCTGGCCGATCGCGTACAGACTACCTGCCTTGAAAATCTGGTGACCAAGCCCGGCGGTGGAGGACATGAACTCGCCGATGATCGCACCAATCAGAGCCAGGCCGACCGTGAGTTTCAGGCCGGCAAAAATATCGGTGAACGACGAAGGTACAACCAGCAGCGCAAAAATCTGGTGCTTGCTGGCGCCGAGCGAGCGCATCAGGTTGATCTGGTCGGGCTCCACGCCCGTTGCCCCCTTATAGGAAATCATCAGCGACACCACCACGACGGAGAGTGTCGCCATCGCTACTTTCGAGGCAAAACCGGTGCCGAACCAGATGATCGCGATCGGCGCGAGCGCGACAATGGGGATCGAGCCCAGCGCCATGATGAAGGGTTGCACCAAGCGCGAAACAAAGCGGGAATACCAAAGGGAAAGCCCAATGGCGGTGCCAATGACGTTGCCGAGAACGAACCCCGCGAGCGTCTCCGACCCGGTAAGCCATGTGTCGTTCCAGATCGTGCCATCGTTCACCGTGGTCATCAGCCCGGCGAATATCGTGGCCGGCGAGCCATAGAGAAAGGCGCTGACCAGGCCATGGTCGACGGCAAGTTGCCACAGCCCCAGCAGTACGAGGATCAATGCGATCTGGCAGCCAAGCACGACCAGGCGCGACCGGCGGCGCCTGCCGCTTCGCGCCGGCTTGCGCAGCGTCCTATCAGCGGTTGGCGGTGGGCCGCCGATCGCTATTTGCGGGTTGGCCATTGATGAAACTCCTAATGGATATCGAGTTCTGCCCAGATCTGTCGCACATAGCGGCCGAACCCGTCAGCCTCCCTCATGAGCACCATGTCGCTGCGGTCACCCGCCAGGGTGATCCGGTGCTCGGTGATGACGGTGCAGGGACGCTGCGATAGAACGATGACACGGTCGGAGATACCGACGGCCTCCTCGACGTCATGGGTGATGAGCAGCAACGAGCGGCCCTGCCCGCGAACCAACCGGCTGGTATCACGCTCGATCAGGAGTTTTGTCTGAAAGTCGAGGGCCGAAAAAGGCTCGTCCAACAGCAGAACCTCGGGATCCGGCGCCATCGTGCGGGCGAGCGCCACGCGTTGGCGCATGCCGCCCGACAGGGTCGAAGGATAATGGTCGGCAAATTTGCCAAGCCCCAGTTGCTCGAGCAACGCGAAAGCACGATCCCGACGCTCTGCTTTTGGAATGCCTTTGACCTGCAGGCCGAGCATCACATTTTGAATCGCCGTCCGCCATGGCAGCAACAGGTCTTTCTGCAGCATATAGCCAACGCGTGAAGGCGCGCCGTCCAGCGGCTGCCCGTGCCAAAGCACCGATCCGCGACTCGGAGGCAGGAGGCCGCAGAGCAGGTTGAGCAAGGTGGTTTTTCCGCAGCCGGACGGGCCGACGATGCTGACGATTTCACCGCGGCCCAGGCTGAAGGATATGGAGCGAATGATCTCCATGGTTGTGCCGTCATCGACATCGAAGGCTTTGCCGAGACCATTGACCTGGATCAGAACGTCCTGTTCCAGGTCGCGAAACGCGTCTGCGTGCGCGGCCGGCAAATCAGGCCACCGCCTTTTCCGCGAAGCTGTTGTCGACGATTTGCGCGAAGGTCGTCGTTCCCTTGATGTTTTTCAGATAGATCTGCATCTGCAGCAGATTTTCCCACTGGGTGCGGTCGACGACGACGGATTGCGAGGGAATCCTGTATTGCAGTTCAGCATCGATCGCCCGGTCTACAACGCCGCCGGGAAGTTCGGGAAATTCCTTGCGGGCTATGGATTTGGCATAGGCGGGGTCCGCATAGACACGCCGCATGGCGCGTTGGAAACCGTTACACAGCGCCTGTATGGTGCGGGGTGAGTGGCTGATGGTCTCCGGAAGGACCATGATGCCGGTATTGCAGAACGGGCCAATGGCGTTGGCGAAATCGAAAACGATTTTCGCACCCTGTGCCTGCGCCTCGGCGACGCCGGGCTGGTAGGCGATCGCCACATCGGCCTGTCCGGCCAGCATCGCGGCGATTTCCGTGCCCGGATTGACCTGGAGGATTTTCACGTCCCGACCGATGACGAGTCCATTCTGATTCAGCAGTCGTTTGGTCACGCTGTAATTGGTGTTGGGATCGGGAGAGGTAACGAGGGTGAGCCCCTTGAACTGCTTCGGGTTCGTGATGCGGCCAATGGTTTTGGAAACGCCGAAATATTGCGCGCGCTGCACCACGCTGCCGACAACCTTGCCTGGACCTCCGGCCTCTGCGGAAATCACCGCCATGGTGGGATCGCCGATGCCGAACATCGCTGACCGGCTCAGCACGGCTGCAAAGGCCTGGGTATCACCACCGGCCGCGGAGACGTTGAGGTGAATGCCTTCTTGTTCAAAATAGCCGGCGGCTTGGCCGACATAGAGGTCGATATAACCAAGGTTGTGCACGGCCTCTACGAAGTTGACTTCGGTGGTGGCAGCACGGGCGATACGCGGGGCGGCAAGCGCCATCGCCGGCAAGGTTGCAGCGCCTTTGAGAAGGGTACGGCGTGTCAGTGCAAGCATGAAAACCTCAGATCGAAGAAATGTTAGTTAGTGAATTATGTCACCCGTTCGAATGAGAGTCGTGATCGTTTCTTCCCGTGCAGAAACAGGCAACTGTCGGGGTCTTGATGAAGTCCTCCATCAATTCAGTGCGTGTTGTCACGGTAGGTGAGGTTGCGAAAAGCGGCAATGCTTGACGAGCCAGAAAAGGTTAGAAAAACACAGCTAACGATCGCTGAATAGAAATATTTTATGCACAACGCCTAAGATGCAGTCATTAGTCGCACACTATTCGGGCTGAAGCCTCATGAAGCGCTTCAAAAAACAATCATGAAATCGCTTGCCCCTTACCTCTTGGCGAGTCTCGACCTTTCCAATGAAGCATGGTTCCGCTCGATCTGGCATGCTCGCACCATGCTCGGCGCCCTGGAACATGCATGAGAATTTCCCGCAATACCGCAATAAACTCGGCCTGCCCGCGGATAGGGAGGCGCCACCGATCCACGAGGTCACAGACAAGCTTTGCGGCAGCACCAATCCTGTCAACATGCATGCCTTCGCCATGACGGTCACACCACCACGCCGCTGGGGCGCGAGCCGACGAGCGACCAACCTGGTCCCTTCGTCGCGCGGTGCAGGACCGTCGGCGGGCGATCAGCCTGCCTCCGCCATCCATGCTCCCGCATCGGCACCGGCGGGAATGCGTAGCGGTGCGGATGGATCGGTTGCGGCCCGCCAGATCGCTTCTGCCACGTCCGGTGCATGGGTCACCGGGGCGGAGCTATCCTGGACTCTCGCCACGAAGCGCTCAATCATCGGTGCATAGTCGGGATTATCAAGGCCGCGCAGATGCGGCCGCGCATTCTCGCCGAATCGCGTCTCGGGCGAACGACCCGGCAGGACGATGTGAACGCGCACGCCGAATGGCTCCATTTCCACCGCGAGTGATTCAGTGAAGGCGTTAACCGCCGCCTTGCTCGCCCGGTACACGCCGACGAGAGGCAGCGGCTTGAGTGTCACACTCGAGCTGACGTTGATGATCACGCCTGCCCGGCGCTTGCGGACCGCGGGAAGCACCGCCTGGACCATCGCCAGCGTGCCCAGCGTGTTGGTCTCGAACAAAGAACGCGCCGTCTCGGGCGCGGTCAGCTCGAGTGGCGCCGGCGCGCCGAAGCCGGCATTGTTGACCAGAACGTCGATTGTACCGGCCTCCGCGATGGCCTTGGCGATGCTCTCGGGATTGGTGACGTCGAGCGGCAGGATGCGCAGTCGAGCTGAATCGGGCAGCAGCCCGGAACGAGGCGCCCGCATGGTCGCCACGACATCCCAACCGCGATCGAGAAATAGTTGCGCGGTCTCCAGGCCGAAGCCAGACGAGCAGCCGGTGATGAGGATCGTGGGCATGGGCAACTCCTAGAAGCGTTGGGCTGCCCCGAAGGTAGATTGCATGCGCAGGACTTGGTATCGCTCAGAATACGTAATTCTTTGGCGGAAGTCCTGCAATGACCGTTGATCCGCTCGCCGAGATTGTAATGCTGCTCGAGCCAACCGCGCGTTTCTCCAAGCTGGTGGAGTGCGCCGGCTCCTGGAGGATCCATCGCGAAACGACCGCCGAGCCATTCTACTGTGCGGTGCTGGAGGGGCGCTGCCGGGTTTCGGTCAACGGGCAACCATCCATGACGCTGCAGGCCGGCGATTTCGTGCTGGTGCCAGCCATGCACGACCTCATCAACGAAAGCCTGAACGCGCCACCAGCCGGCGTGACGACGAGACCGATCGAGGTCCGTGAGGGCTGCTTTCGTGTCGGCAGCGAAGACGGGCTCGCCGAACTCCGGATGTGGATCGGTCACTGCAGCTTTGGTTCGCCCGATGCGGCACTGCTCGTACCGCTCCTGCCGCAGGTGGTTCTCGCGCGCGAACCCCGGCTCGCGATCCTCATGCAGCTGGTCGGCGACGAAACCCGCGCGCGGCGTCCGGCGCGTGAACTCGTGCTCGAGCGGCTGCTGGAGGTGCTGCTGATTGAAGCGTTGCGGTGCGGAGGCGCGGAGACCACGTCTGTGCCGGGCTTGGCCCGTGGCCTTGCCGACGATCGCTTGGCGGCCGCGCTGGGCGCCCTCCATGCGCGGCCCGAATATCCCTGGACCGTAGCAGAACTGGCTGCCGAAGCAGCTCTGTCGCGCTCGGCCTTCTTTGTACGTTTCGGCCGCACTGTGGGCCTGTCGCCGATGGAATATCTGCTGGCTTGGCGGATGGCGCTGGCGAAGCGATTGCTGTGCGAGCACGACCTTGGCATAGATCAGGTTGCCAAACGCGTGGGCTACAGTTCGGCCAGCACCTTCAGTGTCGCCTTCGCGCGCCATGCGGGCGCGCCACCAGCTCGCTACGCGCGGATGTGCCCTAAAGGAGGCAATCAACCCGCGGGGCGGCAAAAATGAACGGACGACCGGTTTCACCGTAACGGCCTTGCGCTCCAACCGGCAAGGATGAAGCACGCCGTGTTTCGGAGGCTTTCGACGAAGCCGTTCTGCTGCGGCTTGCCCGGCGCGATGTAATGCCAAGGCGGACTCTTCGCGGCTGCGCGAGACCATCGCAGAAATTTCAGATATTTTGATCTGACGGCGAATGCCGATCGGCCGATTGCATATGACAACCAATCAGTCTATATATGCGCAATGACACCGCAACCACCGCTCCCGGCGCCGCGTGGCCGTCCGAGGGAATTCGACACGGATGTCGCCGTCGAGCGCGCCATGGAGGTTTTCTGGACGTCTGGTTATCACGGCACTTCGCTTCCAGACCTGCTTCAGGCAACCAGGCTCTCGCGCGGCAGCCTCTACGCTGCGTTTGGAGACAAGCACGGGCTGTTTCTGCGCGCCCTCGACCGTTATATCGACGAGGCGTTAGCGCGTCTCGACGCCGAACTCGATCGGCGCGAATCTGCGCTGGCGGGTCTGCGGACCTGCGTGGCGGGGTATGTCGAGCGCACGAGTGGCGCCAACGGCAAACGCGGATGTCTGGTCGTGGCGACCGCGATGGAACTGGCCGCCCATGACGCCGAGGTCGAGCGACGTATCAGGCGATTCTTCAAGGGAATGGAGACGCGGCTCACCGCGGCTCTTGTGCGTGCACAGAGAGCGGGCGAACTGGCCGCCGGCGTTGAGCCCGCGAACGTGGCCCATATGCTGCTCTGCCTGCTCGAGGGATTGCGTGTCGTCGGCAAGACAGGTCCGAACCGGGCTGCATCACAGGCCGCCGCCGATACGCTGCTCGACAGCTTCGCGAGGTAGATCATCGCATGAGGAGACCATTGCTCATGCACGTCGATTTATAGACCAAATGGTCGTGAAAATAGGCGCCTGCCTCCGACCCAAGCCGCCCGCTCACGGCTCCTGCTCCGTTCTTCTTCTCAAAAAGGCAAAATAGAAATGGCGAAATTCGTTCTGGTCCATGGCGCTTTCCAGGGTGGCTGGGTTTACGCACGAGTTGCCCGCATGCTTCGTAAGGCCGGGCATGAGATCTATACGCCGACATTGACCGGGCTCGGAGAACGCTCCCACCTGGCCGATCGTGCGATCAACCTGGACACGCACATTCAAGACATCGTCAACGTCTTCAAATATGAAGACATCACCGATGCGATCCTGTGCGGCCACTCCTATGGGGGGATGGTCATCACCGGCGTCGCTCATGAAATCGGCGAGCGTATCCGCTCGCTCGTTTACATCGATGCTTATGCCCCTGATGACGGTCAATCTCTCATCGACATCACGGGCGCCGAAACCGCCCTCGCTTTCCTCGACCAGGCGAACCGGCACGGTGGTATGATTCCACCCATTCCGGCCGCCGTGTTCAACGTAAATGAAGCGGATGCCGCCTGGGTCGATTCAATGTCGGTTCCGCAGCCGCTGGCGACTTTCGTCCAGGGGGTCCGGGCGGGCGTGAATTCTGCGCCCGTCGCCAATCGCACCTACCTGTTCGCGACCGCGAACGGTGGGGATTGGTTCGTCTCAACACATGCCCGGCTGAAGAATCATCCGCAGTGGGACGTCCATACGGTGCCGTGCGGCCACGGGATCATGCTCGACCGACCGGCGGAACTGACGGCGCTGCTGCTGACAAAAGCATGACTATTTATGGATCGATTGGTCGCGAAGGAAACTTTATGTCACCGATTCAGATCGCTTGCGCGGTGTTAGTCCCCCTGCTGTGGGGTGTTCAATATGTTGTCATCAAAACCGGACTGGCGGCGTTCCCGCCACTGTTCTTTGTCGGCCTCCGCTTCATCGTTGTTTCGATGATTCTCATTCCATTCGTGGGATTGCCGACAAAACGCGAACTCGGTCCCTTCATGCTCATTTCGATCTTCATCGGCGGTCTGAATTTCGGTCTGGTCTTCGTCGGTCTCGCGCATGGACGAGCGAGCGTCACCGGCGTCGCCAATCAGCTCTGGACGCCCTTCACGCTGCTGCTCGCATGGCCCTTGCTCGGTGAGCGACCATCGATGCGGGCGATCATCGGCGTCGTCATGGCGCTGTGCGGCGTGGTTCTGACGGTCGCCGACCCCGATGTCTCGGTGCCGGTCGTGCCGACACTTCTTGTTGTCGGATCGGGACTTGCGCTGGCAACCGGAAACGTGCTCACCAAGCGTTACGGTCCATTCGAGCCCATGAAGCTCATGGCGTGGATGTCGTTTTTTACCGTGCCACAGGTTCTCGCTGCATCCGCCATATTTGAACGAGGACAAATGGCCTCGCTCGGGACCGCCGGTTTTGAAGCCTGGTTGGCGTTCGCCTACACAGTCCTTCTTGGTGGGATCGCCGGCTTCGGCTTATGGTTCTGGTTGATCGCCAAGTGCTCCGTGGCGCGTGTGGCACCGTTCGCCCTGCTGCAAACGGCCTTTGCTGTCGCTGCGGCGGTTGCCCTTCTGCGCGAGCGCCTGACCCCGGCCCTCATCGCCGGCGCAGCCATCTGCGTCGCTGGCGTGCTCGTTACCCAATGGCGCTCGATCGCGTTGCGAGGCGAACCGTCGGTAGCTTCCGCGCCTGCCGGCAAGGCCGGGAGCTGAGTGCGTCCCACGACAACAGTGATCCTAAATCGAGTGGCGCACGGCATCTGGCGGAGAGGGTACTATACCGAGGTATTTTATGGGTCGGCCGGTGGCGGCCGCTTTGGGCAACTTTGAATGAACAAAGCAGGAGTGAAGAAGCCCCTCTCCAGCACCGCCGCGCGCTGCAGCGCCACATGTGCATCTGCAGGCAAAAGGAGCGTTTTCTTTATCTCACCGGGTTCTCTCGTTCGGCTCACCCCACACCCGCAGAAAAAGCAGCCTCTTCTTTCTATTTTATGGCGTGTTGGGATTTATTGTTTCCGGCAGGTGAAGGAAAGAAAGCAGCCGCTTTTTCGATCAAAAGCGGCGCAAAAACTTCTTTAAAGCTGGGCCTGTGGCGCCGAAGCAAGCACGGCCCACTTCAAAGTTGCCCAAGCGCCGCCAAAGTGGCGACGATGCCGATGCCGATGCCTGCCACCAGCCAGGCACAGCGATCCAGCAGCGGCAGATACCCGGCCGCCGATACCGGCACTGACACAGGCACCGGCGCCACTGACGCCGGCTTCGCCACGGCGGGCGGTGCGATTGGTGCCACTTCCGCCGGCGCCGCGCCGCCCGTGATCGTGCGGCCGAAACTCTCGAAGAATTCGCCGGCGAGCTTGGTGGCGACGCCGCCGATCAAGCGGCTGCCGACGCTGGCAAGCTTGCCGCCGATTTCCACCGTGGCGCTGTAGCGGAGAATCGTACCGTCGCCGTCCGGCGTCAGCCGCACCTGCGCGCTGCCTTTGGCAAAACCCGCCGGGCCACCCTGCCCGCGCCCGGACAAGGTATAGCCATACGGCGGGTCGAGATCGGAGAGCTCGACCTTGCCTTTGAACGTCGCCGCAACCGGGCCGATTTTCGCGATCACCGTGGCGGTGAACTCATTGGCGCCGGTCTGTTCCAGCGCCCGGCAGCCCGGCAGGCTCGCTTGCAGCACGGCAGGGTCGTTCAACCCGTCCCAGACGCGCTGCGGCGGGGCCGGAATCCGATATTCCCCGTCGATGTTCATGCGGCGTAAAGGCGGAACAGCGCCTGCGTGCCTTCATCCTCATGGCCGGCCGCCGCGAGCTTGTCGTAGAGCGCCTTGGCCTGGGTGAGGCCCGGCAGCGCCAACTTCATGCGCTCTGCCTCGGCCAAAGCGATGCCCATATCCTTGATGAAATGGCGGACATAGAAGCCCGGAGCAAAATCGCCGTCGAGCATGCGCGGTCCGAGATTGTTCAGCGCGAAGCTGGCAGCCGCCCCGGCGCCGATCGATTTCAACACCTGGCGCGGGTCCAGCCCGGCCTGCTTGGCATAGGCCAGGCTCTCGCACACGGCCATCATGTTCGAGGCGATGGTGATCTGGTTCGCCATCTTGGTGTGTTGCCCGGCTCCCGCCTCGCCCTGGCGCACCACGTTCTCGCCCATCCGCGTCAGCACCGGGCGAACATGCTCGACCGCCGCCGCGTCACCACCCACCATGATCGAGAGCTTGGCGTTGCGCGCGCCGACATCACCGCCGGAAACCGGCGCATCGAGCACGGCAACGCCCTTCGCGGCACCGGCGGCGGCAATGCGCTGCGCGAGCGAAGGGCTGGAGGTGGTCATGTCGATCAGCACCGTGCCGGGCTTGGCCTGGGCGACGAGTCCATCCGGCGCCAGATAGATGTTTTCCACATCCTGCGGGAAGCCGACAATGGTGATCACGACATCGCACACGGAAGCGATCTCGCCTGGTTTGTCGTGCCAGACGGCGCCCTTTGCGACCAGATCGTCGGCCTTGGCGCGGCTGCGGTTATGCACATGCAGCTGGTAGCCACCGGCCTGAATATGCCCGGCCATGCTCCGGCCCATGATCCCAAGCCCGATGAAGCCGACCGTCTTGATTGCGGGAAAATCCTTCATGTTCTCGATGTCCTTGTGTCAGATCCGGTCGCGCAGCAGGCCGCGAAGGGTGGGAGGGGTCAAAGGCTGATGCGTGGCCGTAACGCCGAACGGCGCGAGCGCGTCGTTCACGGCATTGGTCACCGCGCCGATCGCGCCCATCACGCCGCCTTCGGCCATGCCTTTGATCCCGGCCGGCGTGCGCTTGTTCGGCGTGTGCATCGGCAGGATCTCGAAATTGGGTATCTCGCAGGCGGAGGCCACCCGATAATCGGCAAGCGTGCTGCTGAGATTCTGCCCGGTTTCGTCGTAAAACACATGCTCGAACAGCGCGCCGCTCAGCCCCATGGCCACCGCGCCCTGCTGCTGGCCGCGCACCACCACGGGGTTCAACACGGTGCCGCAATCCTCAGCGACCACATAGCGCAAGATTCTGACGCAGCCGGTCTGCACGTCGAGCTCGACCTCGCAGGCATGGCTGGAATTGGAATAGGTCATCGGCGGCGGGTCGTAAGCGTGCGAGACGTCGAGCCCCGGCTCCATCCCCGGCGGCAGTGCCAGCGGGTCGAGATAGGCGACCCTGGCGATATCGGTCAGCGCGATGCCGGTGCCCATCCAGGCGCCGCCGATCAGCCGCTCGACCGTTCCTTCGTGCAGCCGCAAATCGCCGGCGCTGTTCAGCTGCAGCATATGAGCGGCGATGGCCAGCACCTTCTCCTGCGCCTTGCGCGCACAGAGATAAAGCGCGCCGCCGCCCGCCGTGGCGCCGCGCGCGCCGCGGCTGCCCATGCCGTAGGGTGCGACATCAGTATTGCCGAGATCCAGGCGCACGCCCGCAACGTCCACACCCAGCCCTTCCGCCACGGCCATCGGCAACGAACTCTCATAGCCCTGCCCTGTCGCCATCAGCCCGACCGAGGCGCGCACCGTGCCGGTCGGCTCAATCCGTATCCAGGCAGCTTCGTGCCCAGACCCCTGAATCCCGGCAGCCTTATAGAAGCGCGAACCGTAAGTGGTCGGCTCGACCACGGTGCACAGGCCAAACCCGAGATAACGGTTCTGCTTCCGCGCCTCAGCCTGGCGGCGGCGGAAATCCTCATAGCCGACGGAAGCAACCACGGCCTCCAGCGTCTCGGCCGGGGTAACATCCTCCAGTAGCTCGCCGGTCGGCATCGTATAAGGTAGCTCGGCCGGTGTGAGCATGTTCACGCGGCGCACCGAAAGCGGGTCCAGGCCGAGCTGCCGGGCGATCTCGTCCATCGTGCCATCCATCACCCAGCTCGCCATCGCCATCGGCGCGCGCATCGGTCCGGCGCCGCATTTATTGGTGAGCGCCACGCGCACCCGATATGCGTAATCGGCGATGCGGTACGGGCCGGTGAGAATGAGCGCGACCACCCGGGCGATATAATTGCCGGGAAAGAAGCAGTACGCGCCGAAATCCTCCGTCATGGACAGTTCCAGGGCAAGGATGCGGCCATCGGCGGCCACGGCGGCGCGGGTCTCGCAGCGCTGCTCTCGGGCATGGCAGGCGGCCTGCAGATTTTCCAGCCGGTCCTCGCGCCAGCGCACCGGGCGCTTGAGCTGGCGGGCCAAAGCCGCGACCGCCAGCTCCTCACGGTACAATGCGATTTTCTGGCCGAACCCGCCGCCGATATCCGGGCAGATCACGGTGATCTGCGATTCCGACAGGCCAAGCCGCCGCGCCAGCGCCGTGCGCAGCGGATGCGGCACCTGGTTGCCGGTGTGAAAGGTCAGATGCTGGCACCCCTCATCCCACACCGCCGCGCAGCCGCGCGTCTCCAGCGGCAATTGCGCTTGCCGAGCTTGCGAGAAGCAGGCGGTGACGACGGCATGCGCGCCCCTGAAGCGCGCCGCGACATCGCCGCTGGCAAAATGCTGCTCGGAGAGGAGATTGCCGGGCAGGGTTTCGTCCACGCGTGGCGCGTCCGGCGCGAGGGCCGCATCCATATCCACCACGGCGGGCAGCACCTCATACTCGACCTCGATCGCCTCGGCGGCATCCTCGGCGAGATAGCGGTCGGTGGCGAGGACGCAGGCGACCAGATCCCCCTGGAACCGCACCTTCCCCGTCGGGAACGGTTCCATCATTGTCGGCTGCAGCCCCTCGATGGGCGGTGCCATCTGCAGCACGCTCGCCCATTGCGCGATGTCGCGCCCGGTGACGATGGCGGCCACCCCCTTCATGGCGGCGGCGGCGGCACTGTCGATGTTGAGAATGCGCGCATGGGCGTGCGGCGAGCGCAGGAAGGTGGCGTGCAAAGCCTGCGGGATCGCGATGTCGTCGAGGTAGCGGCCGGCTCCGGTCAAAAATTTCCGGTCCTCACGGCGCGGCAGGGCCCGGCCGATCTGCGTGAAGGGTGTATCCGGCATCACGTCCCCTCCCCGCGCATCACGGCGGCGGCCTTGCCCACCGCGGCCACAATATTCTGGTAGCCGGTACAGCGGCAGATATTGCCGGAGAGCACGTCGCGGATTTCCGCCTCGCTCGGGTTCGGATTGTCCCGCAGGAAGGCTTCGAACGTCATGACGATGCCCGGCGTACAGAAGCCGCATTGCAGCCCGTGCTCCTCATGCAGCGCCTGCTGCAGCGGGGTCAGGGCACCGTCGCGCGCCACCGCTTCGATGGTGGTGACCTCGTGCCCTTCCATCTGCACCGCGAAGGTCAGGCAGGCCCGCGCCGGCCGGTCGTCGATCAGCACGGTACAGGCGCCGCACACGCCGTGCTCGCAACCGACATGAGTGCCGGTGAGGCCAAGATCCTCGCGCAGCACGTCGGACAGCAGGCGGCGCGGCGGCACGGCGAGTTCGTGCGCCACACCGTTCACGGAAAGGGTGATCAGCATCCGTTCAACCATTGTTCCGCTCCTCCCCCCGCTCGACCGCCGCCATAAGGGCGCGCTGTGTCAGCGTCATGGCCAGTTCACGGCGATAGGCGGCCGGGATGCGCGCGTCATCCTCCAGCGCGACGGCCGACGCGGCGACCGAGCCCAGCTCGGCACTCCAGTCCGCATCCGGCACGCGGCCGCGGAACGGGGCCAGCCGCGCATGCAGCGAGAGCGGCGTGGCGCCGATGCCGCCCAGCGCCACGTCCAGCTCCGCGACCTTTCCGGTCGGGGCACAGGTGACGGTCGCGGCGACGGAGACAATGGCGAAATCGCCATGCCGCTGGCTGAAAATTTCCAGCCCCCAGCCCTGGGAGGGACGGAAAGCGGGAAAACGGACGGCAACGATCATCTCCTCCGGTTGGACCGAAGTGACCAGGCTGGAGACAAAAAATTCCCGCGCCCGGACCATGCGCGTGCCGGTGCGGCCAGCCACCACAATCTCCGCATTCAGGAGCGTCGCGATCAGCGGCAGCTGCGCCGCCGGGTCGGCATGGGCGAGACTGCCGCCGAGCGTGCCGCGCTGGCGAATCGCGTAATGGCCGATGCTGGCGGCCGCCGCTGCGAGGATCGGACAAGCGGCCGCCACCTCCGCATCCGTCGCCAGGCGATGATGCCGCGTCAGGCTGCCGATCTCGAGCAGGCCCGGCTGGCGCCGTACAAAGTCGAGTTCCAGCAAATCGTTAAGATCGATCACATGCGCCGGCCGCGCCACGCGCAAATTGAGCATCGGGCCCAGGCTCTGCCCGCCCGCCAGGAGTTTCGCGTCGTCGAACTCAGCCAGCAAAGCGAGCGCGGCGGCGACCGTCTGCGGCCGATGATAGGCGAATAAGGCAGGCTTCACACAAGAGAACTCAGCTTGGGTAGGTTGACGGGCTCTTCATCGCCTTTCCGCGACCGTTCGACAACCCGTCAGCGAACCAAAAATCGCCGCAGGGCGCGGCCTCGCCCCTGCTTATGCGGCATGGGCGGCCTTTAGAGCGTGATGAGCGGAGCCTGAATCGATTTTGCTTCCCGACGCGGGGCGAGAGCGGAACGTCGATCGATCCAGGCGCCTCCGCAGCCCCTGGAAGGCGCAACGAGCATGGACACGAGGACTGCGGCGGGCGGCATTAAGTCTCAGCTACCCAGCAGCACCATGCCGAAACAGGCCAGCGCCAAAGCTGGGCCGAAGGGGATCATGGTCTGCCCGCCCTGGCCGCGCCGCGCCGCCAGGGGCAGCGCCATCCCCAGCCCCAGCAGCCCAGCCGCCAGCACGATCGTTGGGACGGCCGCCAATCCCGTCCAGGCCCCGGCGGCAGCCAGCAGCTTGGCGTCCCCCTGCCCCAGCCCATGGCGGCCGCGCAAACGCCAATACAGCGTATCCAGCAGCCGAAACACGGCATAGCCAAGGGCGGCCGCCAGCGCATGGTCATAGATCATCCACGGCGCGCGCATCCAGGTCACCACCAGTCCGGCCAGCAGCAATGGCAAAGTGATCACATCTGGCAGCCGGTAACGCTCGATATCAATCCATGCAGCGGTCAGCAGCGCCCAGCCGAGCGCGGCATCCGCCCACAACACCCACCCGCCCGGCGCCAGTGTGAAGGCCGCCAAAGCAACCGCCAGTGACGCCAGCTCGATGGCCGGATGAAACCAACCGATGCGTACCTCGCAATGCAGGCACCGCCCGCGCTGAAGCACAAAGCTAAATAACGGAACCAGTTCACGCGGGCTCAGCACATGGCCGCAAGACTCACATTGGGAACGTGCCAGTGCGAGCGCCCGCCCCGCCGGGAGACGGCGCACGACTACGCCTAAAAAACTGCCAATGACCAGCGCCGCCGGCAGCACCATCCAGCCCGGTGGAGCCAACATCCCGTTATCCTTCCAACTCAGCCGCCCTTAGAATGTGATGGCTTCAGGTCGATTCAGGAAGAGAAGAAAGAGGCCGCTTTTTGAAAAAAGCGGCGCAAAAACTTTTTGTTATGCTGGGCCTGAGGCTGTGTCAGCGCCAACGCCCATGGCCCAGCATAAATCAAAGTTTTTTTGCTTCTTTTTGTTCACAAAAAAAGCCTTCCCTATCATGCTCCAGGCTTATACCCGTCGGTCAGCGTTTTCAGGAAAGCAACGAGATCACTCACCTCCGCATCGGTGAGGGCGGGTTTGTCACCCAGGCGGCGGTTCAGCGGCGGATCGGTATTGTCGATATTGGCCCAATATTTCTTCGGCAGATCGTTAAATTTTTTTACCTTGCCATCCGGCCCGGTGGGATAGATCTTGCCCGGATCGACATCGCGCAGATTATAGAACTCCACCACATCGCGCAGAGTATGGTACGCGCCGTTGTGGAAGAACACCTTTCGCGTGGCCGTGTTGCGCAGCGTGGGGGTCAGGAACATGCCGCAATATTGCGTTTGAGTCTGCAAATCCGTGCGGTACGGCCCGCATAGGCCGAGATCGTAATAATGCGGATCCTGGTTGGCCGGAATATCCGGATTACGGGGCACGCCCAGCGCCTCGTACTGGGTGTCGGTCAATTGCGGCGGGCGGTGATCAGGCGTTGGCTGGTCAAGATGGCAGGCGCCGCAATCACCTTTGGCGGGATCGTTGAACAGGATATAACCGCGCATCTCCGCCGGGTTCAGGCGTGCCTTGCCCTCCAGCCAGTAATCATACTTGCTGGTGTATGCGTGGAAGTCCCGATCCTCGATCTGATAGCGCGCCACGGCGAACAACGCCTCGGACACGGCAATGGACGGGTCGCTGAAAATGCCATCGCCGAAAAGCTGCTTCAAAGTGCTGGCATAGGGGGCGGCCTGCAGCTTGGCGGCGATGGTCTGCGCGCTGCCGCCATCCATCTCGTAGGGGCTGGTCAGCGGGCCCATGGCCTGCTGCTGCAACGTGTCGGCGCGGCCATCCCAGAACAACCCGCCGGCGGGCACTATATTGGCGGCACTCTGCGCCGTGCTTTGCGCCGTTTTCACGGTGCGGGCCGCACTCTGGGCGGCCTTGGCCAGTTGCGGCAATGCCGGCATCACGTCGCTGTCCCCGGCCGGATCCGGGCCGATATAGAAATTCTTCTGGAAACTCAAATAGGTCAGGGTCGGCACCGCGCGCACGCCGGGGCTATGCATGTCGGGACCACCATAAACGATGGAACTGCCGGTCGGCGGACCGTAATGGTTGGCTGGGTCATGGCAGGAGGCACAAGACAGCTTGCCGGAGCCAGACAGGCTGGTGTCGAAGAAAATCTGTCTGCCGACCTCAGCAACGATGGAAAACTGCGCCGGCGGCACCGGGCGGACAAGCTGAACAGGAGACGGATTTTCGCCCCGGGCGAGCTGGAAACTCGCCACGGGGTTAGAGAACCAGTCCGCCAGGGGAATGGGGCCTTGCAGAACCCACCCCAAGGCGGCACAGACGCCAAGCGTCACGATAAGAACAAGGCTCGCCAGAATACGCATGGCGTCTGCAGCTATCCTTCAATCCGGATTAGAATTTAGAAGAAATGATGTGGATCCGCCTGGTTGACCCCACCGGTGGTGGGATTCAGGATCATGCCCGGAGCGTCGGCGTGGATGAAGTTGAACATGTCCATGATCGAGCCGGACGTGGCGTCGAAGGAGCCGCCGCCGAGGCGCTTGCCGTGCAGCCAGTTATCCTCGATGAACCGCACCACAGAAGCCTGGTTGATCAGGGTGTGAGAGACATAGTCCCGACGGGCGAACGGCGAGATCACCATGAAGGGAATGCGCGTGCCCGGACCGCAGAGGCCATGCACCGGCTTGCCGTCCAGGCCATCCGGCTCTTTGCCTGAGCCGCAGACATTGGCGCCGTCCAGCGCATCCAGCGCGCCGTAGGAAGACGTGGTGGGCTTCACAAACGCATGGTCGTACCAGCCGTCGGAGTCATCGTAGGTGACGATGATGGCGGTGGACTTCCAGTCGGGCGACTTCATGATCTGGTTGATCAGCCCGACAACGCCAACCTGCTCGTCCAGCGGGTCGGAGTAACCGGCATGGGCATCCTGGTAGGCCGGCATCTTGATGTAGGAGACGGCCGGGACGTTGCCTTGGCTCAGCGCGTTTTCGAAATCGATCAGGTCGTACTGATGGTTCGCCGGGTCGACCGCGCCGCGGGCCTCGAAGGAGAAGCCGATATCGCTGATGCTCGCCGGGCGGGCATGCGTGTAATTGGCGGTGGAGGCGTAGTACTGGAACCAGTTATGGTGCGGGATATAGTCCGCAACCGTCTGGTTCACGGTGGTGGACACGGTGGAACGCCCGCAACCGGTGGTGCCGTTTGCATTGGTCAGGCCCAGATCGAAGCCGCCCATGAAGCCGCCCCAGGTGATATCCGCGGCATTCAGCAGATCGCCGATATTCTGGCCGCTCATTTTCACGGTGGTGCTGGTGCTGGAGCAGGAATCATAGGCCGGGTCGACGTCGCCATCCTGCGTGTAGCCACCCTGACCGTCAGGCACCTCGGAGGACGAGGTTCCCAGCACCGGGACCGCGCCGTTGGTCTGACCGGAGACAACCGCCAGCGCGCCCGGGGTGGAGGGGCCGTAAGTGTCCGTCCAGGCGTTGTCGTCCATCGCGTAATTCTGGGCGTAGTTCCACATCGCGGTGACGGTGTTGCCGTCATAATAGCCCATCACCTGGCCGGTGGTGCCGAAAGCGCCCACGCCACCGGCGGAAGCGGTACCGGTGTATTTGGGAAACAGGTCCATCTTGCCGGCGTCATAGGCTTCCTGCTCGTTCTGATAGGCGTGGTTCTGGTCGGAGGTGGCCGCCTGGGAGCGGTCCAGACGGAACGGGTTGGAAGCACCCGCACCGTTGGCGGCGTTGGTGTCGTTCGGGTTGTTGGTCAGCAGGTGGTTGTTGGACAGATTGTCCACCGCGGTTTCGCGCATGTCACCGCCCAGGACGATCGGACGGAAGGACGCGGTGAAGCCGGGCTCGCCTTCCGGGTTGGTGGCGTGCGGATAGGTGGCGAAGTAATGGTCGAACGAAACGTTCTCACCATAGATGATGACGAGATGCTTGATCGGCGTCGCGGTCTTAAGATCGTCAGTATAGCGCGCGACATTCGCCGGCGTCAGCGGCGCCTTGGCGCCGGTGGTGGTGGTGGCGGCCTCGGAGGCAAGGGGGGCCAACGCGGACGCCAGCGTGGAGACGCAGAACGTTGCGCACATAAGAGATGTACGTAAATTCATAACTCTTCACCCGTTGTATGTTATGTGTTTGTTAGGACAGCGCTGCCTCATAGGCGATCACAACAGGACTGCGTGTTAATCAATTATGACTTATCTTTTCTTCGCAAACATTTAACATCGTCTATAATAATGTCAGTGCATTAGACTGCTAGAATTGACGTGACATGATTTTGTCATCATCACGATATCGAAAGAACTTCGCGTGGAACTCCCGTCCATCGAATCCCCGGCCCTGGCGGAAACCGTGCTCGCGCATCTCGCCCTCCAGGGCGTCTGCGATTCCATCGCGCTGGAGCGCGCCCGTGCCGTCGCACGTGAAACGGGCTTAAGCCCTGCACAGGCGCTGGTCAGGCTCGGCCTGGTCTCCGAGCGCACTTTAGCCGAGTGCTTGGCCGGGCTGCTTGACCTGCCTTTGGCCGGGCCGGAACGCTACCCTGAGTCACCGGTGCTGCCGGAACGGCTGCGCCCGCGTTTTCTGCGCGCTGCGCGCTGCCTGCCATTGGCACTTGAAAACGCGGCGGACGCACCCGCAACCCTCACCCTCGCCATGGCCGACCCGCTAGATGAATTCACCGCCGGCGCCGTTGCCTTGGCCACCGGGCTCCCCCTGCGGCGGGAGGTCGCCCTCCCCATCGAACTGGAGGCGGCACTCGCCCGGCTCTACCCCGAGGAAGAGCAAACACAAGCGGCACACGGCCAGGAAGACGTGGTGGAGGATGATGCCGAGCGGCTGAAGGACATGGCGAGCGAGGCGCCGGTCATCCGTCTGGTCAACCAGATCATTGGCCGCGCGGTGGAGAGCCTGGCCTCCGATATTCACATCGAGCCCTTCGAGGACCGGGTGAGGATTCGTTACCGCTATGACGGCGATTTGCAGGAGGCCGAAACGCAAGCGGCACGCTTCGCGCCCGCTATCGTCTCGCGCCTCAAAATCCTCGCCAAGTTGGACATTGCCGAGCGCCGTCTGCCGCAGGACGGGCGCATCCGCATCGCGGTGCGCGGCCAGGAGGTGGTGTTCCGTATCGCCACCGCGCCCAGCCTGCATGGCGAGATCGTGGTGATGCGCATTCTCGACCGTTCCTCCGTCTCCTTCGATTTTGCGGCGCAGGGCCACGATCAACAGGTCATCACGCGGCTGCGGGCGGCGCTGGCCGCGCCCAACGGCATCCTGCTCGTCACCGGCCCGACCGGCTCGGGCAAGACCACCACGCTCTATACGGCGTTGCTCTCGCTCAACGCCGAAGAGACGAAGATCATCACCGTCGAGGACCCGATCGAATATCAGCTTCCGGGGATCAACCAGATCCAGGTAAAGCCGCAGATCGGGCTGGATTTCGCGACGCTGCTGCGCTCCATCGTGCGGCTGGATCCCAACATCATCATGGTCGGCGAGATCCGTGATCTGGAAACGGCGGAAATCGCCGCGCGCGCGGCGCTCACCGGCCATCTCGTGCTCTCCACCCTGCACACCAACTCCGCCGCCGCCGCCATCACCAGGCTGCGCGACATGGGGATGGAGGATTACCTCATCGCCGCCGTGCTGCGCGGCGTGCTGGCCCAGCGGCTGGTCCGCCGCTTGTGCGACGACTGCAAAACGCCCTTGGAAACGCCGGCGGAATTCCGCACCCGCTACAACATCCAGGCGGAGACCATTTTCCGGCCCCATGGCTGCCCCGCCTGCCGCAACACCGGCTATCGCGGCCGCCAGGCCATCGCGGAATTCCTGACGCCCGACGCCGAAATCGAGCGCCTGCTCTTTGCCAAGGCCGACCAGAGCGCCATCGAACGCGCCGCCATCGCCGCTGGAATGAAGACCATGCTTGTCACCGGCATGGAGGCGGTCGCGCGCGGCGAGACGACGGTTGAGGAAATCTTGCGCGCGGTGCGGGCCGAGGAGTGATGGCAGACTTCACTTACCGCGTTCTCGGGCCCGACGGCACGTTGCAGAAAGGCACGCAGGAGGCGGCCAGCGCCGCCGAGCTGGCCGCGCAGTTGCAGAAGCGCGGCGCCATGGTGCTCGGCATCACCCCGGCCGGGCGCGGCGTTGGGCTGCTCGCTCTGGAGCTGGGCGGGACGGCGCTGCGCCGGGGCGAACTGACCGAGGCGACGCGCGAGCTGGCCAGCCTGCTCGCCGCCGGTCAGGACATGGACCGCGCTTTGCGGCTCATGACCGAGGAGGCGCCTAACAAGCGCGTGGGCGCCGTGCTGGGGCGGGTGCGTGATTCGGTGCGCGACGGTGTGGCTCTTGCCGCCGCCCTGCAACGCGAGCCGAAAAGCTTTCCGCGCCTCTTTATCGGCCTGGTTCGCGCGGGTGAGGCGGGGGGTGATCTGGCCGGGACACTGGAACGGCTGGCCGAGCAGCTGGAACGAAGCCGCAGGCTTACCGCCACCGTGCAGTCGGCCATGGTCTACCCCGCCATTTTGTTGCTCGCCGCCATCGGCTCCATCGTGCTGCTGCTCACCCAGGTGCTGCCGCAATTCGTGCCGCTTTTTGCCGAGAACGGGCTGGCCCTGCCCGCCTCCACCGCCTTCCTGCTGGAACTGGGCCATGCCGTCTCAGCCTATGGGCTTTATGCGCTGCTGGCCATGGCGGCTGCCGGGCTGGGGCTGCACCAGGCCCTTCAGCGGCCTGGCATCCGCCTGGTCTGGGACAGGCTAATGCTGCGCCTGCCGCTCACCGGCGGCATTGCGCGGGAAATTCTTGCCACGCGCTTCGCCCGCACCCTGGGCATGCTGCTGATCAATGGCGTCGCCCTGCTGCCCGCACTTGGCATCGTGGAGGAGTTGTTGGGAAACAAGGCCGCGCAGATTGCGGTGCATGCGGCCGCCGAAAGCGCGAAGACGGGGCAGGGCATGTCCCGCGCGCTCGGGGCGGCGGGGGTTTTTCCCACACGCCTCGTCCATCTGCTGCGCCTGGGCGAGGAGACGGCACAACTCGGCCCGCTTTCGCTGCGCGCCGCGGACCTGTTCGAGGAGCGCACCCGCCTCGCCTTGCAGCGCCTGGTGGCGCTGCTGGTGCCGGCCATCACCATCTTCATGGGCACTGTGGTGGCGGGCATCGTCTCTTCGCTGATGCTGGCCATGCTCAGCCTCAACAATGTCGCCCAGTAGTCACACCGAGCGCGGCTTCACTTTACTGGAGATGCTGATCACCATTGTGGTGATGGGCCTGATGATGCTGCTCATCACCGGCTACGCGCAGCCCCACAGCCATCGGCTGGAGGTCGAGCGCGCCGCGCAGCGCGTTGCCGCCGTGATGAGGCAGGACCGGGGCCTGGCCATTGCCACCGGCCGGCCGGTGCGTGTCACCCTGCCGGCTTTGCCCGGCTGGCTCAGCGTGATCGCCCAGTTTCCCAAAGAGGGGCTGATCTTCGCGCCGGACGGCAGTTCCAGCGGCGGGACCGTCCTGCTGGCGGCGCCGGGCATGCGCAGCCTGATCAGCGCCAATTGGCTGACCGGCCAGATCAGCATCCGGACGAAATGATGCCGCGTCATGCTCACGAGGCGGGATTCACGCTGCTCGAGGTGATGGTGGCCTTCATCATCGCTGCCCTGGCCTGCATCGTGCTCTACAAGGCCGGGGTTTCGGGCATGACCGAGGCGGTCACCGCCGCGCGCTATCAGGAGGCGTTGGTGCGCGCGCAATCGCGTCTCGCCGCGGTCGGCCCCCTGGTGAAGCTGCAGACCGAGCAGCTTAGCGGCGATGACGGCGGCGGCTTCCATTGGCAGATCCACATCGCCGCCGGCCCCAGCACCGGCACGCTGACTTTGTACGATGTGCAGGTGACGGAGCGCTTCGGCACCCGCGTGGTGACGCTGACCACGAAACGTCTGGGTCCCAGCACATGAGAGACGGCGAGGCGGGCCTCACGCTGCTGGAAATGCTGGTGGCGCTCGTCGTGTTCGGGCTGGTGATGGCGGGCGTCGCCCAGGCCTTCCGCTATGGCGTCTCAGCCATTTCCGCGGGCAGCCGCGCCATCCAGGCGCCGGAGGATCTGGCCGCCATGGATATGGCGCTGCGCAGGATGATCGAGCAGGCGCAGCCGGACAGCATGACAGGCGGACCTTATTCCCTTGCCTTCACCACCCGTCTGCCGCAGGGGGCCGGCGTCGTGGGTGGACTGCAGGATGTGGCCTTGCAGCTCGGCCCTGACGGCGTGTTGGTGCTGCGCTCGACCCCGCATCCGCCGGGCCTGCCGCTCGGCCCCGCCCCGACGCCGCAAATCGACATTCTGACCACCGGGCTGAGAGAGGTGAGCTTCAGCTATCTGCAAAACGCGCCCGGTGCCGGACCGGTTTGGGGCAGCCAATGGTCCGGCAAGGGCCTGCCGTTGCTGGTCCGCATGCATCTGGAACGCCGCGGCCGCCCGTGGCCGGACCTGATCGCCGCCCCCACCGCGCAAGGCAATTGAGGCAGCGGATGACACGAAAGCTTCATTTTTTATTGCAAAACAGACCGGTTAACCGTCCGGCATGAATTTTGACCAGCCCGGTACGACCGCCACCCAAAAGTTTAACCAGCCGACATGAAATTGGGGTGGCATCTGCCGGGCGCGTGCTGATGCTCGCGGAATTTTTCGCGTGGTGGGTCAGCCAGATGCGTGCCCTGGTGCAAGGCCTGATCGGACCGGGCCAGGCGTCGGATGCGCTGATCATCGCCATTGACCGGCTGGGCCATGCCGGCGCGCCCGGCGGCGCGCTGCTGCTGCGACGCAGCGGGCAAGAGCAATGTCTGCGCACGCTCGACGAGCCGGAGCGGAGTGCCGTGCCGCCAGGGCTGCCGATGCTGCTGCGCCTGCCCCCCGGCTGCCTGCTCGTGCGCGAACTAACCCTGCCTTTGGCCGCGGCGCGGGATTTGCGTTCCGTGCTGCGCTTCGAGATGGACCGGCTGACCCCTTTCGACGCGGATGAGCTGTTCTGGGGCGTTTCCGCCCAGAGCGAGGACCGCACCCAGGACCGGCTGCGCCTGCGCCTGGCCATCGCGCCGCGTGCCCCGGTGACGGCGCTGCTGGACTGGCTGGCGGGGCAGAAGCTGGCGCCGGGCTGGATCGAGCATGCCCAGGGGCGCATTCCGCTCGATGCCGGCGCGCCGCGCCCGCGCCGCCAGTCCGCGCTTGCCGCCTTGTGCGCGGCGCTGGCCCTGGCCTGCCTGGCCGTACCCTTCATTCGCCAGCAGATTGCCTTGAACCAGGCGGCAGCGCTGGTAGCAGAGCGTGCCCCAGCGGCGCATGTTGCCCAGTTGCTGCGCGCGCAGCTGGAAGAAGCCGCCTCCGGGCGCGCCGCCATCGCGGCCGCGCGCCACCAGGGCGATGCGCTGCAGATCCTCGCTGCCCTTACCCAAGCGCTGCCGGACGATACCTGGCTGGCCGATCTCTCGCTGAAATCCGGCAGCCTGACCATGGACGGGCAATCCACCGATGCCGCCAAGCTGATCGCGCGGCTCGCCGCCGTGCCGGGGCTGCAGGATCCCAGCTTCACGGCCCCGGTCACACGCACCAATGACGGCAAGGCGGATCTGTTCTCGCTGCGCGTCGGGGTAAAGGAATGAATCCCTTGCACCTCAGGCTGCCGGACGGGCGGCGCGGCCAGATTCTGGCGCTGGGCATAGGGCTAGCGGCGCTGCTGTTGCTTTGGGTGGCACTGCTGGCCCCGCTTTTTGGATGGTACCAGGAACGGGCCGACGAGCTGGCGCAGCAGCGCGTCCTGGCGGTGCGCATGCAAGCCCTGGCGCGTGAGATTCCGACCTTGCGCGCCGCCGTCGCCGCGCAAGGTCCGGACCAGGGCGGCCCGGCGCTGCTGCTGCAAGGCGACAGTGACGCCATTGCCGGTGCCAATCTGCAATCGGCGCTGCAGGATCTCGCCACGCGATCCGGCACCAGCCTGGACAGCGCCGCCCTGGCGCCGGTGCAAGCGCAGGGGCCGCTGCGCAAGCTCGGGCTGCAGGTGAGCCTGACGGCAAGCTGGCCGGCCCTGATCAGCTTCCTTGCTTCCATCGAAACCGCCAGCCCGCGCATGATTGTCGGTGGGTTGAGCCTGAGCAACGCCGGCCCTCCGGATGCCGGCGGTGCGCCCCCCGTGCAGGCCAGCTTCACCGTCAGCGCCTTCCGCGCGGCAGGGGGGTCATGAGGGGACATACAGGATTGGGTAGGCGCTTGGCGACCTTGCGCCGCCGCGAAACCGGGCCGCGCCTGCCCGGTTGGGCCGCCAGGCTCGGGGTCCGCCCCGTTCTGGCGGCGCTGCTCGGGCTGGTCCTGCTGGCCGAGCTGCAGCCCGGCGGCAACGATGGCGGCCCCCGGCCCGCCGTCCCCCTCCCGCGCGGCGGCGCCGCCACAGCTGACCCGGATGTGCGGGGCTGGATCCAGACGATCCTGGCCCGGCCCTTGTTCAATCAGGACCGCCGCCCGTCCGGTGCCGCCGCCAGCGGCGACGGGCTGCCGCGCCTCTCCGCCATCCTGATCGGGCAAAGCATGGCCAGCGCCATCTTCGCCGCTGACGGCCACAAGCCGCTGGTGGTGCAGCCTGGCGGGCTGGTGGATGGCGACAGGGTGCAGAGCATCAGCGCCGATAAGGTGGTGCTGCTCACGCCGGCCGGACCGGTGACGTTGCGCCCACGATTCGCCAAAGGCGCGACATCGGCCGCCGCGCCACCCCCGCCTGTCCCAGTGTCACCAATCACCGGGCAACCGCTCGATTCCAGCTTTACCGCCGGCCCCTACGATAACGAGTGATCATGCGTAAGACCCCGCTTCCCGCCTTGTTAGGCCTGCTCGTCCTCGCCTCCTGCCATGAGCGGGTGCCGCCGGCCTCGCTGATCGGCTCCCCGGTGACACCTGTGGCCGCGACACA
This sequence comes from Acidocella sp., assembly GCF_035535915.1. Lineage (GTDB taxonomy): Bacteria > Pseudomonadota > Alphaproteobacteria > Acetobacterales > Acetobacteraceae > Acidocella. The sequence continues at coordinate 4,015 of NZ_DATLPB010000008.1, read as the reverse complement.
GGGGGAACTCATGCCGCCCGCCGCCCGGATCAGCGGCGCCGTGACCCGCCAAGGCGCCCTGCCCCGCCCCAGCGCCTCTTACGGCACGCCGGCCCCCTCCCCTGTCGGCGGCACCGGCACGGCGGTGGAGGGCGAGGGCGCTATCAGCTTCAACTTCGCCGATACCGATATTCGTACCGTTGCCGCCCAGATTCTCGGCAATATTCTGCACGCGAACTACACGATCGATCCGGACGTCAAGGGTACGGCAACACTGCGGACCATCGTGCCTTTGACCCTGAACCAGGTGCTGCCCACCCTGCAGACGCTGCTGGCGCAAAACGGCGCCGTGCTGGTGCAGACGGACGGGCTGTACCGGGTGATGCCGGCCGGCGAGGGCGCAGGTGCTGCGGCGGATACGCAGGTGATACCGCTGCAGTACGCCAACGCCACGCAACTCGCTTCGGTGCTGCAACCTTATGTCGCCAAGGGCGGCGCGCTGACGGCAGATGCGGGAAGCAACAGCATCGTCATCCAGGGCGACCCGGCGGCGCGCGTGGCCTTGGCCGGACTGGTGCAGGCCTTCGATGTGGATACGCTGGCCGGGCAATCCTATGAGCTGTTCCCGGTGACCAGCGGCGATGCCAAGGATTTCGCCACCGCCTTCACCGCCGCGCTGGGCGAGCCGGCCAGCACCAAGGGCACGGCGGCGGTGACGGTGGTGCCGCTGGAGCGGATCAGCGCCGTCCTGGTGATTGCCCGCGCACAGAGAGATCTGACCAATGCGGGGCGCATTTATGCGGTGATCAACCGCGTGCAGAGAGAGACGGTCCGCAGCTGGCATGTTTTTTATCTGCGCAACACCCAGGCCAATGACGCGGCCTATCTGCTGCAGGAAGCCTTCACGCCGGACAATGTCACCGCCCAGCCAACCCCGCCGGCGACGCAGACCGATACCAGCCCGATGAACAGCGACAACAACACCGGCGCCGGCAACACGACCACCGGCATGACCACCAGCACGGGTACCAGCAACAGCGGCGGCAACAGCAGTACCAATGCCGGCGGGCCCGCCAACACGGCAAGCGGGAACGGCGCCACCAGCAGCAGCGGCGGCGGCAATACCGGTAGCGCCAGCGCGTTGCTCGGCCCCCTGACCGCCAACACCAGCAGCGACAGCAACGACGAAATGCGGATCATTGCCGATACGTCGAACAATGCAGTGATGATCTATGCCACCGCCGTGGAGGACGACCAGGTGGAGGCGATGTTGAGCAAGATCGACATCCAGCCCCTGGAAGTGCGGATCGATGCGACGATCGCCGAGGTCGATCTCACCGGGCAGCTGGAATACGGCACGCAATATTTCTTCAAGATGGGCGGCATCAACGCTGTGCTCAGCAATGCCGCGAGTTCGGCGCTGGCGACTAACTTCCCCGGCTTCGTGCTCTCCGGCCATGGCAACGATGCCGCCCCGCTGGCGATCTCGGCGCTGGAGGCGGTGACCAAGGTGCGGGTGCTGTCCTCGCCGGAACTGATGGTGCTGGACGGACAGGCGGCAAGCCTGACGGTGGGCGACAGCGTGCCCTATCTCTCGGAGACATCGCAGAGTACGCTCACCTCCACCTCGCAAGTGATCCAGTCCATCAATTACCGCGATATCGGCGTGATCATGCGCGTCACGCCACATGTCGGCAGCGACGGGCTGGTGACTATGGATATCAGTCAGGAAGTCAGCGGCGTAACCCCGACGACCTCCTCGACCATCGCTTCGCCGACCTTTACCGAGCGCAACGTGACTTCGCGTGTGGCCATCCAGGACGGGCAGACGATTGGCCTGGCCGGGTTGATCTCCGACAATGATTCACGTGAGAATTCAGGGTTTCCCTGGTTGAAAAACGTGCCGCTGCTCAGTGCATTACTCAGCACCCAGACCAACAACCGCACGCGCGAAGAGCTGCTGGTGCTGATCACCCCGCATGTGATCCGCGACCAGAGCCAAGCGCTGGACCTGACCCGGGACCTGCGGCAGCAACTGCCCAATGCGGCCCTGGTACCGGTCGCGCTGCAGCGCGAACCATTCCAGGGCTCCGACGATCCGACCCAGACGCTTCGGGCGCGGATGAACCAGTGAAACCAAGCCGGGAGCGTGGCTTTGCTCTGCTCATCGTGTTGTGGAGCATGGTGCTGCTGGCGCTGATGATCACCACCCTGCTTGCCAATGGCCGCACCGCCATCACGTTGGCCGGCAATGTGCGCGACGCGGCGTCCGCCGGCGCCCGCGCTGACGGCGCCATCAACGAGGCGCTGTTCCACGCGCTGGCCACTGGCGCCCAGCATTGGGCACCGGATGGAAGCTGGCATGATCTGCCGGAGGGCGTGCGCGTACGCGTGACCACGCTGGGCGGGCTGATCAACCCCAACCTCGCCTCCACCAACCTGCTCGCCGGGGTGCTGCAAGCCTGCGGAGCGGACGAGGCGCAGGCCAAGCGGCTGGCCGCGGCCATCATCGATTGGCGCAGCCCACCGCTCTCCGAGGCGGCGGAGACGGCGCGCGCGCAGACCTATCGCCGCGCCCGGCTGAAATTTTCGCCGCCGGGGACGGCGTTTTCCGATCTCGCTGAGCTCAAGGACGTGCTGGGCATGACGCCCGCGCTGCTGCAGGCCATGCTGCCTTATATGAGCCTGTACCAGACCGATGACCCGGACCCTGCCCTCTCCAGCCCGCTGGTGCGGCGGGCGCTGGAACTGGCGAATGACCCCGGCGCGCTGCATGACGGCTACCGGGGCAGCTTTCCCACCGTGGAGATCGAGGCGGAGGCGGGGCCCGGGCGGGCGATGGTCCACCGGCATGGCGTGTTCAGCCTGGCCGGCACGGACAGCCCACATCCTTACAGCGTGATGCAGCTCGGCGGCGGTTAGAACGGGAAGAAAAGCAAGAAAGTGGCCGCTTTTTGCAGAAAGCGGCCTTCCTTCTCTTGTTTTATTGGTTGCAGACCAGCCCCGGATCGCCCGGCTGGCCGGGCTTGCCAGACGGCCCCAGCGAGCAGAGATCGTAATCCAGCCCCGGGCGGTTGGAAGGCGACTGGTAGAGATAGGGATGGCCCCAAGGATCGCGCGGCAGACCACCGCCCTTAAGGTACGGGCCGGCCCAGGCATTGGCATCGTCCGGCTTGGTGATCAGCGCCTGAAGACCATCCTCCGTGCTGGGATAGGAGCCGACATCGAGCTTATAGAGATCAAGCACGGAACCGATGCGCTCGATGGATTGTTTTGAAATCGAATTTTTCGCGTGACCGAGCTGGCTCAGCACAGCCGGGGCAACCAGGCCGATGAGCAGACCGAGAATGACGATGACGACCAACAATTCGAGCAACGTGAAACCCCGTTCACGCTCCTCATGTTTTAAAAATCTGCTGTTATAATATGAACTTTTTATGTCAGCCAAGGCCGCCTCTTCTGCTGCGTGTCCCGCCCGGATATAGCATCGTCATAACGACAAGCAAGCCGCGAAACCAGGACAAGGCAGGCAAATGATTCCATATCTGCACTGCATGTTGGTGGTGGCCGCCGCCACGGCGCTGCCGCCAAGGGTACTGCCGGTGCTTCAGAAAATCGAAGGCGGTGCCGTGGGCGTCGTGCACCAGAACGAGAATGGCACGCAGGATCTCGGCGTGATGCAGGTGAACACGATCTGGGTGCCCGTCTTGGCGGCGCGCTCAGGCTTTAACGAGTCGGAGACAAGAACGCGGCTGATCGAGGACCCTTGCTTCAACATCGCCGCCGCGGCGCTGATTTTGCGTGGATATCTGGACGAAACACACGACTCGCTGCTGCCGGCGATCGGCGATTACCATTCCCACACACCGGCACTGAACGGCGCTTATGCGGCGCTGGCGGAGGACACGGCGCGGCGGCTGTTCGCGGCGAAATGAGCCAGGCTTAAGCGGAAACCTCGGCGGATATCCGCCTTCGTCTAACGCCTTATTTTAATTGATATGTATTGGTTGCGGGGGCACGCAGGGGTATAGGGGAA
>NZ_DATLPB010000007.1:0-28036 GCF_035535915.1 Acidocella sp. | reverse complement strand
GTCCGCAAGGATCGCGACTTCGTGGTCTATGACGCGAAATCCGGCGACGATATCACCCGCGCCGTCCTGACACAGATCATTGTCGAGGAAGAGGGCAAGGGTCACGCCATGCTGCCGACGAATTTCCTGCGCCAGCTGATCGGCTTTTACGGCGGCAATGTGCAGAACATGGTGCCGCGCTATCTCGAACAGGCGCTGAGCAATTTTGCCCACCAGCAGGAAACCATGCGTGAAACGATGAGCAAGACGCTCAGCCCGTTCATGCCGCCGGGCATCGAGGATATGAGCCGGAAGAACCTCGCGATGATGGAACGGGCGATGCACCTGTTCACCCCATTCTATCGCGAGGGCGAAACCACGCCGGTAAGCCAGGCCTCGCAGGAATATCAGGAGGAGATCATCAGCCTGCGCGCCGAGGTCGAGCGGCTGCAGCAACAACTGGCCGCGCTGCGCGCCGCGCCGAAGAAAGCGGGATGAGATATTGCCGGCACCGCTTGCGTGCCGGCGCCGTGCGGGATCACTTTTGCACGCCATTCGAAGCTAGGTTCTGGTCGCTTGACATGCGATGCGCTAGAGACGTGGCCATGAGAACGATTGTTTCGGGTACTGCCCTGCTTTTGTCACTTGCCGCCGCGCCGGCCCTGGCCCAGATGGCTCCCGGACTGGGAACGGGCCCCCTGGGTGGTGGCGACATGATCGGTGGCAACGCCCCGCGGCAGAGCGTGCCGAATATCGCGCCGGCCGGCGTGCCCGGGGCGGTGACCACACCGCTCGCGACCGGGCCGAGCCTGCAAAAAGACATCGGCGACCCGACCACCGCCTTGTTCAACGCCATCAACAAAAACGATTACGGCGCGGCGCAGGGCGCGGTGAGCCGCGGCGCCAATCTCAACGCTCAAAATCCGCTGGGCGAGACGCCGCTCGATCTGTCCGTGGCGCTGAACCGCTCTGCCATCACCTTCATGCTGCTCGCCGCCCGCAACGAGGCGGGCGACAGCCCCAGCGTCCCGCAGGCGCCCAGCCCTCATGCCGCGCGGGTGCCGACCGTGACCATCTCCGACCACACCAGGGCACCACGCCCGCAGCCGGTGCCGGTGATGAGCAACGACCCCGGCACCCCGGACCCTGCCGCCGGATTCCTCGGGTTCAACCCGACGAAGTAAGGAAGGAAGCGGCCGCTTTTTAAAAAAAGCGGCGCAAAAACTTTTATTATGCTGGGCCGTGGGTTGTGGCAGCGCCAACGCCCATGACCCAGCATAATAAAAGTTTTTTTGCTACTTTTTGTTCACAAAAAGTAGCGCTTGCTTGCCTTGCCTAAAAAGCCGCGTCTTCCATTTCCATCATCACCGCCGCACCCGACTGGATGCCGGCGAGCAGCGCTCCGCTCTGCGGCAGCAGCCTTTGCATGAAGAATTTCGCGGTGGTGAGCTTAGCCTTGTAGAAACGCTCCTCCGCCCTCGGCAATGAGAGCTTCGCCATCCGCGCCCACATGAAGCCGAGCGCGGTGAGCCCGAACAGGCGCAGATAATCCGCCGAGGCCGCGCCGATCTCGTCGTGATCCGACATGCCGGTTTCCATGACATACCCGGTCGCGATTTGCAGATTTTCCAGCGCGCCGCGCAGCGGGGTGACGAAAGGCGCCATCTCCTCGTCCTCGTTCGCCGCGATGAAGTCCAGCACCGGGTCGAGGAAACGGGTGAGCAGCCGCCCGCCTTCCTGCGGCAGCTTGCGGCCCACGAGGTCGAGCGCCTGCACGCCGTTGGTCCCCTCATAGAGCATGAAAATCCGCGCATCCCGGACATACTGCTCCATGCCGTGATCGCGAATATAGCCGTGCCCGCCATAACATTGCATCGCCATCGAGGCGATTTCGAAGCCGAGATCGGTGAACATGGCTTTGACCACCGGCGTCAGCAAGGCGGTGAAATCGTCGGCGCTCTGCTTGGCGTCTTCGTCTTCGGAGCGGTGCAGAATGTCGATCTCGCGCGCCACCCAGCCGGAGAGCGCGCGACAACCTTCGATATAAGCGCGCATGGTCAGCAGCATGCGCCGCACATCGGGATGCACGAGGATCGGGTCCGCGGGCTTGTCGGGATATTTTGCGCCGTTCAGCGCACGGCCCTGCAGGCGCTCACGCGCGTAATTCACCGCGTTCTGGTACGCGACCTCCGCGACGCCCAGCCCCTGGATGCCGACCGAGAGCCGCTCGATGTTCATCATCGTGAACATCGCGCGCAGGCCCTGATGCGCCGCGCCGACCAGCCAGCCCTGGGCGCCTTCGAATGCCAGCGAGCAGGTGGCGGAGGCCTTGATGCCCATCTTGTGCTCGATCGCGGTGCAGGTCACGCCATTGCGGGCCCCGAGCGAACCGTCTTCCGCGACCAGGAATTTCGGCACCACGAACAGCGAAATGCCCTTCACCCCCGGCGGCGCGTCCGGCAGCCGCGCCAGCACCAGATGAACGATGTTTTCCGTCAAATCATGCTCGCCGGCGGAAATGAAGATCTTGGCCCCAGTCAGCGCGTAAGACCCGTCTCCGTTCGGCACCGCCTTGGTGCGCAGCAGGCCGAGATCGGTGCCGCAATGCGCCTCGGTCAGGCACATCGTTCCGGACCATTCGCCCGCCGCCATCTTCGGCAGAAACAGCCGCTTCTGTGCCGCGGTGCCATGCTGCGACAGCGCCAGATACGCGCCGTGCGTCAGGCCGGGATACAGGCCGAAGGCGACATTCGCCGAGCACATCATCTCTTCGACGCACATCGACACCGAAACCGGCATGTTCTGGCCGCCGAACTCCTGCGCCGCGGACATCGACGTCCAGCCGCCACGGCAAAAGGCGTCGTAGGCCGCCTTGAACCCGGCGGGCGTGCGCACCACGCCATTCTCGAAGACGCAGCCCTCGAGATCGCCGGTCTGGTTGAGCGGGAACAGCACGCCTTCGGTGAATTTCGCCGCCTCCTCCAGCACGCTGTCGACCAGCTCCGGCGTGAACTCGGCCGCATCCGGCAGATCGGCGATCGCTTTGTCCTCATGGAGTTCATGCAGGACGAACCGCATATCTTCCAAAGGCGCCAGATAGATCGGCATGTTTCGCTCCCTAATTGCGCAACGGTTTTCCCGTATCGATGATGCTTTTGATCCGCGCCTGGCTTTCCCTGGTGCGGATCAATGCCATGAATTTGGTGCGTTCCAGCGCCATTACGTCGGTTTCGCTCAGCTCGTCCAGATAATCGTTCCCGCCGCCGCTTAAGACTTCTGCCAAAGCGGTAGAGACGGTGACATCGTGGTCCAGTGCCAGCCCACGCTTGTAAAAGCCGTCCACCGCCATGCGCAGCGCGATCAGGCCGGACGGCCCCGGCAGGCGCAGCGGAAGCGGTTCGGGTTTGCGATAATCCGCCGCCAGCGCCAGAGCCTTCGCCTTTGCGTCCGCCAGAAGCCGGTCGCGATTCATGGTGATGCCGTCGCGCTCGGACAGGAACTTCAGCTCCTTCGCCTGGTGCGCCGAGCGCGACACCGTGGCGGTGGAAATGATCTCGAACACTTTCGCCACCGCCGGCATCGGCCCTTTCGGGGACCGTTTGTCATACTGCCAACGCGTCAGCATCGTCGCGCATCCGCCCCAGGCCGGCACCACGCCCACCCCGGCTTCGACCAGGCCGATATAGCTCTCCGCATAAGCCTGCACGGCACTGCAATGCAGCAGCAGCTCGCAGCCGCCGCCCAGCGCCCGCCCGGCGGGTGCTGCCACCACCGGGAACGGCGCATAACGCATCGTCAGTAATAGTTTCTGGCCGTCCTTGATGGCGTTTTCGATTTTGCTCCACAGCCGGATGTTCGCCATCATCTGCACCATGCCGATATTCGCGCCTGTGGAGAAATTCGTCTTGTGCGGCGCCTCGCGCAGATCGTCGTTATAGAGCACCAGCGCCTTATGGTTTTGCGCCGTCAGCAGCAGGGCCTTTTCCAGCACGCCGAGAATGTCGCCATCGAGCATGTTCAGCATCGACCCGCGCAGTTCCGCATGAATTTCGAAACAGAGCACGCCGTCGCCAAGATCCCAGACCGACGCGTTCTTGTTGCCGATCAGCGGCTTTCCCGCGGCGCGCTTGATGTCGTCGAGGAGCAAAATGCCCGGCGCGCGACGGATCGGCCGGTAGGTGCCATCCGGCGCGAATTGCCGCAGTTCCGCGCCCTGCGCCTGGTAGAATGTGCCGTTGCCCACCAGCTTCAGGAGCGGCGGCACGGCCACCCTAAGCGCGCCCAGGCGCGCCGCCACCCATTCCGCGCCCAGCCGGTCGATCAGCTCGAACGGGCCGTACTTCCAGGTGTAGCCAAGCCGCATGGCGGTATCGATATCGGCGATGTCATCGGCGATCTCCGGCACCAGGGACGCGGCATAGGCCAGCACGCGCCCCAGCACGCCCCAGGCATAGCGGCCATATTTGCTCTCGGCGTCGAGGAGCCGCTTCAAATCCTTGCGCGCCTCTTTCAGCAGCGGCAGCTCCGGCTTCACCGCCGGCCGCCAGGCAAGGTCGCCTTGCACGGCGCGCGGCAAATCCAGCGCCAGTTTTTCCCGCTTGCCCGCCGCGTCGGTGCCACGGCGATAGAATCCGCCTTTGCCCTTGTTGCCGGTATAGCCTTCGGCGATCAGTTTTTCGATGACATGGGCATCGCGATTCATCGCATGGAACGCGTCGCCCGGCGGCAGAAGCCGGCCCATCGAGGCGTTGACCTGCGGCGCGAGATCGATGCCCACCAGATCCAGCAGCCCGAAAATCCCGGTGGAGGGAAAGCCGAGCGGCTTGCCGAGCACGGCGTCGGCCTCCTCCACCTCGAGCCCCAGCTCCTGCGCCAGGACGAGGGCGCATTGGATCCAGTACGCGCCGATGCGGTTGGCGATGAAGCCCGGCGTGTCCTTGCAGGGGACGGCAGTCTTGCCGAGCCTCTCGTCCACGAACGCCCGCAGCGCGGCGAAAGTCTCGCTTTCGGCCCCGACCATTTCCAGCAGCCGCATATAGCGCGGCGGGTTGAAGAAATGCGTGATGCAGAAACGCGCCGCGAAATGCTGCGGCAGCCCGGCGGTGAGCTCACGCAGCGGAATGGTCGAGGTGTTCGAGGAGATCACCGCGCCCGGCTTGCAGACCGTCTCCAGCCGCCGATACAGATCCTGCTTCACCTCCAGCCGCTCGACCACCGCCTCGATGATCCAGTCGCACCCACCAAGCTGGGCCAGATCGTCCTCGATGTTCCCGGGCGTGATCAGCCGCGCCGCCCGGGCGCTCATCAGCGGCGCCGGATCCATTTTTTTCAGCCGTTCGATGGCGCCTTCCGCCACCGCGTTGCGGCTGGCCGCACCCGGCTGGACGATGTCCAGCAGCATCACCGGCACGCCCGCATTGGCGACATGGGCGGCGATGCTCGCCCCCATGACGCCGGCGCCGATCACGGCGACGGAACTGACCATGTCACACCGCCTCCAGCACGGTGGCGATGCCCTGGCCGCCGCCGATGCATTGCGTCGCCAGCGCATAGCGCTTGCCCGTGCGCTTCAGCAGCGAAGCCGCCTTGCCCACGATGCGCGCGCCGGTCGCGCCCAGCGGGTGGCCGAGGGCAATCGCCCCGCCATCGAGATTCACCTTGGCCGGGTCGAGCTCGAGGTCCTGGATGCAGGCTATGGCCTGCGCGGCGAACGCCTCGTTCAGCTCCACCACATCGAGATCCGCAATCTCGATGCCCGCGCGCGCCAACGCCTTGCGCGACGCGCCGACCGGGCCGATGCCCATGATGTCCGGCGCGCACCCGGCGACGGCGACGGATTTGATCCGCGCGAGTATTTCCAGCCCGTGTTCCCGCGCATAACCCTCGGCGCAGACCAGCACGGCGGAAGCGCCGTCGGTCAGCGGCGACGAGGTGCCCGCGGTCACCGTGCCATCTTTGGCGAAAGCCGGCTTCAGCCCCGCGAGGTCCGCCGCCGTGGAGTGCGCGCGGACGCACTCATCCTGCTCGACCCGGCCCGTGCCGTCGGCAATCGGCACGATTTCCGCGGCGAAATGTCCGGCCGCCTGCGCCGAAGCCGCCTTGCTGTGGCTCTCCAGCGCGAACGCCTCCTGCGCGGCGCGGGTGATCTGCCAGCGCCGCGCCACGTTTTCAGCCGTGTCGCCCATGCCGATATAGGCGTCCGGCCTGGCGGCATGGAGACGCGGGCTCGGCAACGGGTTGAAGCCGCCCATCGGCACCCGGCTCATGCTTTCCACCCCGGCGCAAATGAACGCCTCGCCGCTGTTCATGCGGATGGCGCCGGCGGCGATATGGATGGCGCTCATCGACGAACCGCAGAAGCGGTTCACCGTGACGCCGCCCACGGCCAGCGGCAAATCCGCGAGCAGCCCGACCATCCGGGCGACGTTGAGACCTTGTTCGCCTTCGGGAAAGGCGCAGCCGAGAACCAAATCTTCGATATCGGCCGGCGCCACAAAGCTGCGCGCCACCAGTTCCCGCACCACCAAAGCCGCCATCTCGTCCGGGCGCGTACGCGCCAGCGCGCCTTTATGCGCCGGCGTAAACGGCGAACGGGCATAGCCTGCGATCACCACTCCGGTCATTCAACGCTCCTCCGCTCGTCATTTTTACCGTCAGCAATGACCCAATCGGTAAAAAAGACAAGGAAGGCTTCTTTTTGTGAACAAAAAGAAGCAAAAAACTTTATTATGCTGGGCTATGGGCTGTGTCAGCGACAACGCCCATAGCCCAGCGTAGTAAAAGTTTTTGCGGCGCTTTTTTCAAAAAGCGCCTGCTTTCTTTCTTAAACTGTCCGGCGTAATGCCGCCGGCACGCCGGCGATCGACTGGTCGATCATCGCCGCATCCGTGGCGGCGCCGAAATTGTCATGCAGCAGCCGGGCGCTGGCGGCCGTGGCGATGTCGATCGCCGCCGCCCGCACTTCCTTCAGGGCGGCCGCTTCCGCCGCGGCGATGCGCTCCATGGCCATCCGCTCGCGCCGCTTGGCTGTGGCTTCGGCCTCGGCGGCCAGCGCCGCCGCCATCCGCGCCGCCTCGGCGGTGGCGGAGGCGAGGATCTGCTCCGCGTCTTTCGCCGCCTGTTCCTGGGCGGCCTTGGCATCGCGCAGCATCGCCTCGGCCTCGGCCTTCAGCTGTGCCGCTTCGTCCAGCGCGTCCTGCACCTGCTTGGTGCGCGCATCGAGCAGGCCGACCAGGGCACGAATGATTTTGCGCCCGGCCAGAACGGCGAAAATAACCACCGCGATGAAGACCCAGAATACGCCATGGGTCCAGAAATCGCTTTGTAACGCCTGATATTCCATGTGCCTATGCCGCCTTCCGCGCCGCCAGGGCGTCGTCCACGCGCTGGCCGATCTGGTCATCCTCCGGCGCCGTGCCGGTGAGGCGAACCAGGATGGTCTGCGCCGCCTGTTCGGCGACCGGCTTGATCGCCGCCATCGCCTGGGCGCGGCCCGTGGCGATCTGCGCCTCGGACTGCGCCAGTTTTTCCTCTAACTTGGCGTGCAGCGCGGCGGCGTTGAGCGCCGCCTCCGCCTTCGCCCGCTCCACCGAGGCGGCAACCTGTGCCTGGGCGGCATGGCGTGCCTGCTTGAGCGTCGCGTTCACTTCCTGCGCCGCCTGGTCGGCGGCGGTCTTGGCCGCGCGCGCGGCGGTCAGATCCCGTTCGATCGCCGCGGCGCGGTTGGCCAGCACCTTGCCCATCTCCGGCAGCGCCCAACGCGACAGCAGGAGATACAGCACGACCATGATCACCGCCATCCACCCCAACTGGTCCAGGGTGAGCGGATTCTTGAGATCCATCTGCGGCAGCGTCCCATCCGCCATGGCGGCGGTGGGCGCGAGGCTCAGCAGAGCGATGGCGGCGAAACGGCGCATCAGGTGAACAGAATGACCAGCGCGATGACCAGCGCGTACAGCGCCACCGCTTCGGTCAGCGCGAAGCCGAGCAGCACGTCGCGGAACATGGCGTCACGGGCTGCCGGGTTGCGGCCGACCGAGGACACGAACGAGCCGAACAGGTTGCCGATACCGACACCGGCGCCGGCAACGCCGATGGTGGCGAGGCCCGCACCGATATCCTTGGCAAGAAGGGCGGCTGACTGAGGATCCATAAACTCTTTTCCTTTCGAGAGATTTCTAACCGGGAATGACCAGTGCAACTGATCAGTGCATATGCACGGCGTCGTGCAGATACAAACAGGTGAGGATGGCGAACACATAGGCCTGAAGCCCCGCCACCAGCAATTCCAGAGCCGCGAGCGCCACGTTCAGTCCCAGCGGAATAACCGCGGCCACCGCGCCGACCACGCCGAGACTGGCGGTCAGCAGCAGCATGAAGCCGGCGAACACCTCCCACATCACGTGGCCCGCCGTCATGTTGGCGAACAAACGCACCGAGAGCGAAACCGGCCGCGACAGATAGGAAATGATTTCGATCGGCACCAGCAGCGGCAGCAGCCAGACCGGCACGCCCGCCGGCACGAAGAATTTGAAAAAGCGAAAGCCGTGCGTGTAGAATCCCACCCCGGTCGAGAACAGGAACACGAACATGGCCAGCGTCAGCGTCACCGCGATATGGCTGGTGAACGCGAAGAAATACGGGAACAGGCCGATCAGGTTGCCGAGCAGGATGAAGCTGAAAATGGTGAAGACCAGGGGGAAGAACTTGCGCCCCTCCGCGCCGATCGCGTCCAGGCACATGCCGTGCACGAATTCGTAGAGCAGCTCGACCAGCGCCTGGATCCGGCCCGGCACCAGCGCGCCGCCGCGCAGGCCGATCGCGAACAGCAGCACGATGATCACGGCACTGGCCAGCATCGCCTCGTTCGAGTTCGTGAAATTCACGGCATGGCCCAGTGGCCCCAGCCCGGTCATCAGGCGGAATTGTCCGAGCGGGTCGATCGTTGGGCCTGCCATAATTATTCCTCGTCAGCCGTCTGTTTCGTTCCAGCCGCGCGTACCAAGTTGCGCAAACCGGCCACCATACCCACCGGCACCATCAGAACCATCAACCACGGCGAGGTGTGAAAGAGCCTGTCCAGCCCCCACCCGATCGCCACGGCGATGACCATGGCGGCCACCAGCTCAACCCCCAACCGCATGGCAAGATTGATCGCGCGCTCCGCCGACCCGGCGCTTTTGTGCGCCGTGTCCCGCTTCGCCTGACCCTTCGCCGCTGCCTGCGCTGCCGCAAGCCGCTGCTCAAAAGTCTCTTTATCCCGACCGTCGTTCATGCGCCTTTTTCAGCGGTTCTGCGCCGCCTGGAGTTTCCGCGGTTGCTACCGATCACCCCAATCGCTGTCAAGAATAGGCGGCGACACTGCGTTACATTCCCGGAGAGCCGCGCCGCCATGCTTCAGCCCGCCCGCTCCCAGCCGGTTGCCGTCTGCTTCCAGTAAGTCATCGCGTGGCCGGCCTGCTTGGCCTCCCGCCAGCGCGCGCGCGCCGCCGCTACCGCTTCCGCGTCATTGCCGTCGAACAGGTCGAACACGCGCTTATAGGCCTCGAGCGCGGCCGGCGCCCCGCCGATGCGGAACAAAAACGCCGCCCCCGCCGGATTGACCTCCTGCGCGGCTATGAAAATCGGCTGCCATTCCGGGTGCGGCGTGGCGGCGGTGCCATGCGGCAGCCAGTCCGGGGTGGCGCAGCGCCATAGCGCCGCATCCAGCGCGGCCACCTCAGCCTCGTCCGGGCACAGCACCAGCGCCCGCTCGCCCGCCTGCAATGTACGCCCCAGCAACGGCGGCAGCGCCGCCGCGATATCGCTCCGGGTCAGGTGATAAAAGCCGAGCTCGGTCATTCCTCGATGCTGATGCGCGGCCCGGCGCCGGCCGCCTGGCCGAGGGCCGGGCGCAGCCGCGCGGCGATGCCGGCAAAGGCCCGCGCCGCGTCGCTTTCCGGGGCCGAGGCGGCCACCGGCGTGCCGGCATCGCCGGTCGCGCGGATCTCTAGCAGTAGCGGCACCTCGCCCAGGAAGGGCATGCCGATGCGCGCCGCCTCGGCCGCCGCCCCGCCATGGCCGAAAATATCGCTGCGATGCTGGCAGTTCGGGCAGCAGAAATACGACATGTTCTCGACGATGCCGAGCACCGGCACGCGCACCTGCTCGAACATCTTCACGCCGCGCCGTGCGTCGATCAGCGCAATGTCCTGCGGAGTGGAGACGACCACGGCCCCGGCGAGCTTGGCCCGCTGCGCCAGCGTGAGCTGCACGTCGCCGGTGCCGGGGGGCATATCGATCACCAGCACGTCCAGCGCGCCCCACGCCACCTGGCTCAGCATCTGGTTGAGCGCCCCGGTCACCATCGGCCCGCGCCACACCATCGCGGTTTCCTCCTCGACCAGGAACCCGATCGACATGCAGCGCAGCCCCCAGGCCTCCAGCGGCAGCATCTTGCCGTCCTTGACCTGCGGCTTGCGGTTCAGCCCGAGCATGCGCGGCAGCGAAGGGCCGTACACGTCGGCATCCAGCAGCCCCACCTGCAGCCCGCTCTGCGCCAACGCCACCGCAAGGTTCACCGCCACCGTCGATTTGCCGACACCGCCTTTGCCGGAGGCCACCGCGATCACCGCCTTCACCTCGGGCAACACGACATCCGCCTGCGGCGCGGCGGGTGCCGGCGCGGGCGCGGGCTTTTGCGCGGTCAGCACCACGGAGGCGTTCCGCACCCCGGGCAAGGCGGAAAGCTTCGCCTCGATCTCGCGGCGCAGCGCCTCGTAACGGGGCGCCTCCTCGCGTTTCACCGCCAGGCTCACCTGCACCAGGCCGCCCTGGACGTGAACCCCGTCAAGCATGGTCTTGAGGTCGAAGGAGGCGAGCGCCGCGCGGATATCGTTTTCGGTCATGGCGCATGGTTTAACTCAGGCTCCGTCCCTGTCCAGACCCTTGCACAGAGCGCGCCGCGACCGCACACTTCTTATCATGACGAAATCCACCTGCCTGCTCTCCGCCCTCCTGCTGCTCGCCGGCTTCGCGGCGCACGCAGCGCCCCCCGAGCCGCCGGCCCTGGCGGACCTCGCGGCAAAAGTAATGCCCGCCGTGGTCAGCATCGCCAGCACCGATCCGGTGAACGATACGCAGCAAGGCGCGCTGGGCGGTAAGGATGGCGACGCCTACCATCCGACCGGCGACACGCCCACCGCCGGCTCGGTCCTGCCGCCGCCGCGCGCCGAGGAAGCATTGGGCTCGGGCTTCATTTTCGATCCCGCCGGCTATGTGCTGACCAACAATCACGTGATCGACGGCGCCGCCTCGATCACCGTTACCTTGCAAGATGGCACGCTCCTGCCGGCCACCCTGATCGGCCGTGATGCGGCGGCCGATCTCGCGGTGCTGAAGATCGATGCCGGGCATAAGCTTCCCTTCGTGACCTTCGGCAATTCCGCCAAATTACGGGTCGGCGACTGGGTGCTCGCCATCGGCAACCCGTTCGGCCTGCCCGGCAGCACGTCGGCCGGCATCGTCAGCGCGCTGAACCGCGACATCAATGAAGGCGTCTTCGACAATTTCATCCAGACCGACGCGGCGATCAATCGCGGCAATTCCGGCGGCCCGCTGTTCAACCTGCAAGGCCAGGTGATCGGCGTGGATTCGGCGATCTACTCGCCCTCCGGCGGCTCGATCGGCATTGGCTTCGCCATCCCCTCCGCCATGGCGATGCCGGTGGCGTATGAGCTGAAGGCGACCGGCGGCATGATTCGCGGCTGGCTCGGCGTCGACACGCAGGAGGTCACGCCGCCCATCCAGCGCCTGCTCAGCCTGCCCAACACCGCCGGCGCGCTGGTCGGCGGCGTGGCCGCCAACGGGCCGGCAGAGGGCAAATTGCAGCCGGGCGACGTGCTGGTCTCGCTCGCCGGCATCCCCGTGACCAACCCGCGCGCGCTGCTCATCCAGACCGCGGAAGTCCCTGCCGGGCAGAGCATCGCGGCGCAGTTCTGGCGCGACGGCAGCGAGCGGCAGACCACGATCACCCTGACCGTGCCGCCGACCCAGACCGATGGCACGCTGCACAATAGCCTGCCTCCGACGCCGCCGGTGGACGTGGCAGCGCTCGGCCTCACGGTCGCGGCCCGGCCGGCGCCGGCCGGCGTCTCGGTAACCGCGGTCACCGATAACGGCCCGGCCGCGAAAGCCGGCATCGTCGCCGGCGATGTCATCGAAGCCGTCTCCGGCCAGACCGTCGCGACCGCCACCACCCTGCAGGACCAGCTGAAGGCGCTGGACGCAGCGAACACGAGCGTGGCGACCTTGCTGGTGAGCGGCGACGTTGCCGATGGCAGCGATCCGGGGCCGCGCTGGGTGCCGGTGCCGATCCAAAAGTAAGTAAGCGGCCGCTTTTTGAAAAAAGCGGCACCAAAAACTTTTGTTTATGCTGGGGCATGGGCGTTGTCGCCGACACAACCCATGTTTTAGTATAACAAAGTTTTTTGCTACTTTTTGTTCACAAAAAGTAGCGTTTCCTTCTCGCTTTCCTAAACCGCGCGCGTCAGCTCGTAGAGCGCCACCGCGCCGGCGGCGGACACGTTCAGGCTTTCCATGCCGCCGGGCATCGCCAGCGCGGCGATTTCATCGCAGGTTTCGCGCGTGAGCCGGCGCAGGCCTTCGCCCTCGCTTCCCAGCACCAGCGCCACGCGGCGCCCGGCGAAGGACGCGCCGTTCAGCCGGTTCGGCACGCTGCCATCCAGCCCGACCACCCAGACATCGGCGGATTTGAGCACGATCAGGGCGCGCGAAATATTGACGATGCGCAGCAGCGGAATCAGTTCGAGCGCGCCGGAGGCCGCTTTGGCCAGGGCCCCGGTCTCTTCCGGCGCGTTGCGCTCCTGGGTGATCACCATCGCGGCGCCGAACGCCCGCGCGGTGCGCATCAAAGCGCCGACATTGCGCGGATCGGCGATCTGGTCGAGCACCAAAATCGGTCCCGGCCGCTTCAGTGCGTCAAGAAGCGGCGGCGCAATGAGCTGGTCGGTCAGCAGGGCCACGCCCTGATGCACGATGCCGCTGCCCGGCCGGGCGCCGAGCAACTGGTCGATGCGCTCGCGCGGCACGATTTCCGGCTGGATCGGCCAGGGCGTCGGGCATTCCGCCGTCAACGGGGCCTGCGCCTCTTCGGTTACCACCAGCCGGCGCAGCCGGCGCGCCGGATTGGCCAGCGCCGCCGCCACCGCATGCGTGCCGTACAGCCATACCGCCCCCGCCGGCACCGCCGACGCGCGGTCACCGCGGCCATGCCCGCCACGGCTGCGCTCTGGCCCGTGCGGCCGGCGGCCCTGGCCGCCGGAATCCGCGTCCGCCCGGCCACCGGACAGGCTCAGGCGGCGGCCCGAACCCTCGCCGTGGCTTTGCGGGCGCGCGCCGGGCCGGCCGTTGCGGGATTTGGGGGGACGATTTTGTGTCATGGCACGTTCACTATCGCCGGGCCTTTCCGTTGACAACCAAAGCCCGATCGGAGAAAGGACAGCGCATACGGAAGGGTGCCCGAGTGGCTAAAGGGGGCGGACTGTAAATCCGCTGGCGTACGCCTACGTTGGTTCGAATCCAACCCCTTCCATACTGCTTCGTGTTCGGTACTGGCCGTCTCATTCCCCGCGTAACCCGATTTGCATCTGGGGCTGGTGGGGCGAAGGACCAAAGGTTCCAACGGTGCATCGCACCGTTGGAAAGGTCCTGAGGGGGCCAGGTGCAAATCGGGTTTTAAAAGACTCTCTGCGGGTGTAGCTCAACGGTAGAGTCCCAGCCTTCCAAGCTGGTTGTGCGGGTTCGATTCCCGTCACCCGCTCCATGGGTTTCGCTGCCGCTCCGGCGTTTTCGCCAGAACGGGATGCAAAACCGTCATAGACGGCTCCGCCCGGCGGCCGGATATGAGACGAAGACTTGACAGCGGGCGCGCCAACGTGTGGAACGCGCGCTTGTCGCTGGTGTGGATTTTTAGGGGCGTAGCTCAATTGGCTAGAGCGCCGGTCTCCAAAACCGGAGGTTGAGAGTTCGAGACCCTCCGCCCCTGCCATCCCACCCGGCAACATCATGGCTGTTTTGGAGTCGGCATTGGCGTTCAACCTGGTGAAATTCATGCGCGAAGTGCGCGCCGAGGCGGCGAAGACCACCTGGCCCTCGCGCAAGGAAACCGTGCAGACCACGGGGCTGGTGCTGGCCATGGTGATTGTAACGGCTGTGTTTTTTCTGACCGTTGATCAGCTCATCGGCGCCGGCATACGCGCCCTGTTCGGCGGCGGGAGCTAAGGAACAAAAATGGCCAAGCGTTGGTATGTATTGCACGTCTATTCCGGGTTCGAGAAGAAAATCGCCACCCAGATCAAGGAACAGGCGGAGCTCAAGGGCCTGACCGACCAGATCGGCGAGATCGTCGTGCCGGTCGAGGAAGTAACCGAAGTGCGCCGGGCGCAGAAAGTAAACACCGAGCGCAAATTCTTCCCCGGCTATGTGCTGGTGCACATGGACATGTCGGACGACGCCTGGCACCTGGTGAAGGACGTGCCGAAGGTCACCGGCTTCCTGGGCAGCAAGACACGGCCGACGCCGATCTCCGATGCCGAGGCCGAGCGTATCATGAAGCAGGCCGAGGAAGGCACCGAGACGCGCCGCCCGGCGGTGGTGTTCGAGGTCGGCGAGCAGGTGCGCGTGGCCGACGGCCCCTTCACCAGCTTCAACGGCGTGATCGAAGAGGTCGACGAGGACAAGGGCCGGGTGAAAGTTTCGGTCTCGATTTTCGGCCG
Organism: Acidocella sp.; assembly: GCF_035535915.1. Classification (GTDB taxonomy): domain Bacteria; phylum Pseudomonadota; class Alphaproteobacteria; order Acetobacterales; family Acetobacteraceae; genus Acidocella. Next base: position 13,283 of record NZ_DATLPB010000007.1, on the reverse strand, counting down.
CTCCACCCCGGTGGACCTCGAATACGGCCAGGTCGAGAAGCTCTAAACTTGCAATTTGCCAGCCCCCGCCCATTTCGGCGCAGTCTTGTCGAGGGGCGCCGGTGTCAGAGTTAAGGAAATCTAACCGAACAACACGCTGGCTGATGATTGTTGGCGGCGGCGTGGTTGCGGTGGCCATCATTGCCTGGCTGATCCAGTATCTGCTGGTCAGCCAGTATTTCGTGTCCACGGACGATGCCTATATCGCCGCGGATTCCAGCCTGATCGCCGCCAAGGTGAGTGGCTATGTCACCGACGTCGCGGTCAACCAGGACCAGCGTGTGACACGCGGCCAGTTGCTGGTGCGCATCGACCCGCGCGACTACGAAAACGCGTTGGCCCAGGCCCGGGCCGACAGCGCCACGGCCAACGCGCAAATCGCCAACGACCAGGCCCAGCTCGCATTGCAGCAGGCAAACATCGCCGCGGCGCAGGCAAAGATCGAGGGCGACCAGGCGCAGCTTGCCTATGCCGTGCAGAATCAGCGCCGCTATTCCCGCCTTTCGGCCACCGGCGCCAGCCCGATCCAGACCTCCGACCTCGCCACCACCGACCTTGCGACCGCGCACGCCACGCTCTCCGCCGACCAGGCCGGGCTGACCCGCGCGAAACGCCAGGTCGACGTTCTCAACGCCGCCCTCGCCGAGGCTTCAGCCAGCCTGAACATGGCTGAAGCCCGCAGCCGGCAGGCCGCCCTCAATCTCAGCCACACGGATATCCGCGCGCCGTTCGACGGCGTGATCGGCAACAAGACCGTGGCGCTGGGCGACTATCTGCAGCCCGGTACGCAGATCATGGCGGTCGTGCCGCTCGCCCAGGTCTATGTCCTGGCCAATTACAAAGAGACGCAGATTACCAACATCCGGCCCGGGCAGAAGGTCGATGTCGATGTCGACGCGTTCCCGAACCTCAAAGTCACCGGCTGGGTCGACAGCATCTTCCCCGATTCCGGCCAGGAATTCGCGCTGCTGCCCCCGGACAACGCGACCGGCAATTTCACGAAGATCGTGCAGCGTGTGCCGGTGAAGATCTACCTGAATCTGACCCCGGCGCTGATCGGCAAGCTGCGTCCCGGCCTGTCGGTCGAGCCGTCCATCGATACCCGCGCGGGGGGCTGACATGGCGACCGCCGAGTCGATTCCGCTGCGCAACCGGGTCGCGGTCGGCGGCTCGCTGATCGGCGCCTTCATGGCGGTGCTGAACATCCAGGTGGTCAACACTTCTCTCCCCGACATCCAAGGCGGCATCGGCACCGGGCTCGACAATGGCGGCTGGATTTCCACCGCCTACCTGGTCGGCGAAATCGTCGTCATCCCGCTCTCGGGCTGGCTGTCTCAGGTTTTTTCGCTGCGCCGCTATCTGATCGCCAGTACGATCCTGTTCCTCGCCTTCTCCGCGGCCTGCGGCCTGTCCCATAATTTCCCGGAAATGGTGACGCTGCGGGCGCTGCAGGGGTTTTTCGGCGGGGTGCTGATCCCGCTCTCGCTGGTCTGCGTCATCACCTTGCTACCGCCGGCTGCGCGCCCCATCGGCTTCTCCGCCTTCGCGCTCACAGCCACGTTCGCGCCGGCGATCGGCCCGACCATCGGCGGGGCGATCACCGACATCTATGGCTGGCGCTATATTTTCTTCCTCAATCTGGTCCCCGGCGTGGTGATGCTGCCGGCCTTGTTCTGGGGTTTGCAGCCCTCGCCCATGCAGCTGAACAAATTCCGCCAGGGTGACTGGTTTGGCATCGCCGCCATGGCGATCGGCCTCAGCGCGCTGCAGATCGTTCTGGAGGAAGGCAACAAGGACGACTGGTTCGGCTCGCCCTTCATCGAGCATCTCTCGATCATCGCGGTGCTGGGCCTGAGCGCTTTTCTGTTCCAGGAACTGCGCCCGGGGAACAAGGCGCCGCTGGTGAATCTCCGCCTGTTCAAGATGTGGAATTTCACCTTCGCCAGCACCGCCAATGTGATGCTCGGCTTCGTGCTCTACGCCGCAGTCTACCTCATCCCGCTCTACCTCGCCACCGCGCATGGCTATAGCGCCCAGCAATCCGGCCTGGTGATGGCCTGGATCGGCCTGCCGCAATTACTCATCATCCCCTTCGCGCCCTGGCTGATGCGCAAGATCGACCCAAGGCGGCTGCTTTTGCTCGGCTTCACCTTGTTCGCCATCAGCGCCTTCCTCAACATGACTCTCGGCCCCGACGATAGCGGCCCGCAGCTCCTGATCCCCAATCTGATCCGCGCCGTCGGCCAGGCGCTGGTGTTCCCGCCGATCACCCTGATCGCCACCGCCGGCATCGATATGAAGGATTCCGCCTCCGCCTCGGCGCTGTTCAACATGCTGCGCAATCTCGGCGGCGCGATCGGCATCGCCACGGTGCAAACCTTCGTCACCAACCGCGAGAAATTTCACTCCGCGATCATCACGCCGCAGGTCAGCCTGCTTGACCCGGCGACACGCGACCGGTTGCAAATGCTGACCCGCTATTTCGAGGCGCGGGGCATGTCCGATCCTGCTGCGGCGCAGCACGAAGCGGTGATTGCGATCGGCCGCACCATCGAGCTGCAAGCGAACTATTTCGCCTATGGCGACGCGTTCGCGCTGCTCGGCTGCGGCATGGTGGCGGCCATGATCGCCACACTCTTCCTGCGCCGCCCGGCCGGCGCCGCCGCCCCCGGCAGCCATTAGAATCCGGCGCGACGCCCATTGCGGCGACAACCATTGCTATAGCATAACAGAATCGACAGGCCCGCGACGGCCTTGATCCACGTCAATGCCACGATGCGCGGAACATGAGTTTCGTGACGCCATGTTAGTCCGTGTCTTTATGATGAAAGTTCGAGGGGAAAACCACCCTCGATCCGAAGCGTCGCTTCCGTGTCGAAAAAATCTGTTTTAACCTAAAAAAGGAGGAACCATAAAATGGCACGCATTGCATTGGTTACCGGTGGAACACGTGGGATCGGCGCGGCAATCAGTGTTGCATTGCAACAAGCCGGCCGACACGTAATCGCGACTTATGCAGGCAATAATGCAGCGGCCGAGGCCTTCACCGCGGAAACCGGAATCGAAACGGTGCGCTTCGATGCCGGCGACTATACCCAGTGCGCCACCGCGGTCGCCGCCATCGCGGCCAACCACGGCACGATCGAGGTTCTCGTCAACAATGCCGGCATCACCCGCGACACCACCATCTCAAAAATGACGCGCGAGATGTGGGACGAGGTGATCGACACCAATCTCGGCTCCTGCTTCAACCTCTGCAAAATCTGCTTCGAGGGCATGAAGGCGAAAAAATTCGGCCGGATCGTGAATATCGGCTCGATCAACGGCCAGGCCGGGCAGTACGGGCAGGTGAACTACGCCGCCGCCAAAGCCGGCATCCATGGCTTCACCAAGGCCCTGGCGATGGAAGGCGCGCGCTACTCCATCACCGCCAACGCCCTGGCGCCCGGCTATGTCGACACCGACATGGTGCGCGCGGTGCCGCCCGAAGTGCTGGAAAAGATCATCGCGAAAATCCCCCGCGGCCGGCTCGGCACCGCGCAGGACATCGCCCGCGGCGTGGTCTTCCTCACCGCCGACGAAGCCGATTTCATCACCGGCTCGACGCTGTCCATCAATGGCGGGCAGCATATGTACTGAGATGGCATTGGAACTCCGCCCGAACTGCGAATATTGCGACAAGGATCTCCCTCCCGACGCTCTGGACGCGCGCATCTGCACGTTCGAATGCACGTTCTGTGCGGATTGCGCCGATGGCGTGCTCCGCAATGTCTGCCCGAATTGCGGCGGCGGCTTCGCGCCACGGCCGATCCGCCCGGCCGCCGAATGGCGGCCCGGGCTTTCGGTCGGTCAGAAGCCGGCCTCGACCAAGCGCATCCATCTGTCTCGTCCCCGGGACGAGATCGAAGCTTTCGTGGCGCGCATCGCCAAAGTTCCGTTCGAACGACGATAAACTGGTAGGTTGAGCCGCGCTGGTTTCACCGCCCCCGGCCCAGCGTAAACAAAAGTTTTTGCGCCGCTTTTTTCAAAAAGCGGCCGCTTACTTTCTTCCTAACCTACCGCGTCGAGCTTCAGCACCTCGCCGGCGAGGTACAGGCTGCCGCAGATCAACACCCGCGTTGGCGCCGTGATCTGCGCCAGCGCGGTGTGCACATCCGGCCCCGGCACCGCGACGCCGCCCGAGGCGGCGATGATCTCAGGCACCGGCAGCGCCAAATGCTGCTCTTTCTCCTGCACCGCGATCACCCGCGCCGCATGGGGCATCAGAATCCGCAAGAACTCGGCGACGTCCTTGGATTGCTTCATGCCGACGATGAGCGTGGTCGGCCCGTCCCAGGCGGCGAGCTGGGCGGCGAGCACTTCGGCGCCGCCGGGGTTATGCGCGCCGTCCAGCCATAATTGCGAGCCTTCCGGCAATTGCGCGAGCAGCGCGCCGGTCAGGCGTTGCAGCCGCGCCGGCCATTCGGCGTTGCGCAGGCCCAAAGCCAGCGTGGCCGCCGGCAGGTCGAACCCGGCGGCGCGCAGGGCGCCGATGGCGATGCCGGCATTCTCCGCCTGGTGCGCGCCGAGCAGCGACGGGCGCGGCAAGTCCAATCCATCCAGCCGCAGGCCGGTCGCGGTCTCCGTCACATCCCAGTCGCGCCCGCGTTGCAGCAGCGGCGCGCCCGCCGCCACTGCCGCCGCCTCGACCACCTGCATCGCCGGCGGGGCCAGGCAACCGCTCACCACGCTCACGCCTTGCTTGATGATCCCGGCCTTCTCGGCGGCGATGATGTCCAGCCGGTCGCCGAGAAAATCCTGATGGTCCATGGAAATGGAAGTGATCGCGCAGGCGGCCGGCCGCACCACGTTGGTGGCGTCGAACTTGCCGCCCAGCCCCACCTCGACCACGCAAAGATCCGCCGGCACGCGGGAGAACAGCAGAAAGGCCGCGGCGGTGATCGCCTCGAACACCGTGATCTGGTTCGCCGCGTTGGCCGCCTCGACCTCGTCCAGCGCCTGCGCCAGCAATTCGTCGGACACCAATTCTCCCGCCAGCCGGATGCGCTCGTTGAAACGCACCAGATGCGGCGAGGTGTACACATGCACGCGCAACCCCGCCGCCTCGGCGATGGCGCGGGTAAAGGCGCACACGCTGCCCTTGCCGTTGGTGCCGGCCACGTGGATCACAGGCGGCAGGGAGAGATGCGGGTCGCCGAGATCGGCCAGCAGCCGGACCAGCCGCTCCAGGCGCAGATCGATCAGCTTGGGGTAGAGCTTGTGCAGCCGCTCCAGGCTGGCCTGCACGCTGCGCGCCGGCCCCGGCACGGCCTCGGCTTGGCTCAAGCGGCGGCCGGCCGCTTGTTCGCGGTCATCATGTCGATCAGCCGCGCCAGCGTGGCGGTGAGCTCGGCGCGGTGCACCACCATGTCGACAATGCCATGCTCGAGCAGATATTCCGCGCGTTGGAACCCTTCGGGCAGCTTCTCGCGCACCGTCTGCTCGATCACCCGCGCCCCGGCAAAGCCGATCAGCGCGTTCGGCTCGGCGATCTGAATATCGCCCAGCATCGCGAACGAGGCGGTCACGCCGCCGGTGGTGGGGTCGGTGAGCACCACGATAAAGGGCAGGCCGGCCTCCTTCACCATCTGCGTGGCGATGGTGGTGCGCGGCAGCTGCATCAGGCTGATCGCGCCTTCCTGCATGCGCGCGCCGCCCGAGGAGGTGTACACGATCAGTGGCGCCGCCTGCAGCACCGCCAGGCGCGCCGCGGCCACCAGCCCGTCGCCGACCGCGCCGCCCATCGACCCGCCCATGAATTCGAACGACATCGCCGCCACCACGGCCTTGCAGCCGCCGACCGTGCCATGCGCCACCAGCAGCGCGTCATCCTGCTTGGTGGCGCTCTGCGCATCGCGCAGCCGGTCCGCATAACGCTTCTGGTCACGGAATTTCAGCGGGTCGACCGCCGCTTTCGGCAGGTCGATGCGGGTATACACGCCGTCATCGAAGGTCCAGGCCAGACGCTCGGCGGCGGTGGCGCGCATATGGTGGCCGCAATGCGGGCACACTTTGCGCGCTGCCTCCAGCTCGCGATGAAAAATCATCTGCTGGCATTTCGGGCATTGATGCCAGAGATTGTCCGGCACCTCCTGGCGGCCCAGCAGGGTACGGATCTTCGGACGGACAAATTCGGTGAGCCAGCTCATGGCAGAGGGAATAATCGGTTTGAAGAAAGAAGGAAAGCAATGTCGACAAGCGAAGAGGAAGGCTACTTTTTGTGAACAAAAAGTAGCAAAAAAACTTTGTTAATTTTGGGCCGTGCTGGTTTCACCGGCACGGGCCCAATTTAAAGGAAGTTTTTGCGCCGCTTTTTTCAAAAAGCGGCCGCTTTCTTTGGCTGAATTAGCTGCTTCACCGCCCAGGCTCCCGCCTCGGCCACCACCGGGTCGGCATCCCGCGCCAAGTTCTCCGCGACAGGTATGAGGCTCAAATCCCGGCTATTGCCGATGGCGATCGCCACATTGCGCGCGAACCGGTTGCGGCCGATGCGTTTCACCGGCGAGCCGGAGAATTTCTGGCGGAAGGCAGAATCGTCCAGCAGCGCCAGTTCGGCCAGCAGCGGGGCGGACAGATCCTCGCGGTGAGATAATTTCTGCTCCCGGCCCGCCGCCGCGAACTTGTTCCACGGGCACACCGCCAGGCAATCGTCGCAGCCGTAAATCCGGTTGCCCATGCCCACGCGGAATTCCTCCGGGATGGGCCCGGCATATTCGATGGTGAGGTAGGAAATGCAGCGCCGCGCATCGAGCTTGTAAGGTTCGGGAAACGCCTGGGTCGGGCACACATCCTGGCAGGCGCGGCAGGAGCCGCAGCGATCCGCGTGCGGCGCGTCCGGCGCAATCTCCAGCGTGGTGAAAATCTCGCCGAGAAACAGCCAGGAACCATGGGCGCGGGAGACCAGATTGGTGTGCTTGCCCTGCCAGCCCACCCCGGCCTGCATCGCCAGCGGCTTTTCCATCACCGGCGCGGTGTCGACGAACACTTTCACGCCCTCGCCCAGAGCGGCGATAGCCTGCGCCAGATGCTTCAACTTGCCTTTGACGATGTCGTGATAATCCCGGTTGCGGGCATAAACGGAAATGTTGCCCGCCTCCGGCCGGCGCAGAGTCTCCAGCGCATCGCCCGCCGGCGCGTAAGACAGGCCGAGCGAAATCACGCTCACCGCCTCCGGCCATAACGCTTTCGGGTCGGCCCGCTGTGCGGCGCGGTCCGCCATCCAGCGCATCTCGCCATGGCGGCCGGTGCTCAGAAATTCTTGCAGCAAGGCGGCGCGGTCGGGGCTCAGCGCGGCGCGGGTAAAGCCGACCGCCTCGAACCCCAGCGCCCGGGCCCGCGCGATGATCGCGGTTTTTACGTCAGCCGCGGCCACGATATCCCGGCACGCCCTGCGGCGGGATCCACGCCCCTTCCGGCGGGGTCCCGGTCTGCCAGAACACGTCGATCGGAATGCCGCCGCGCGGATACCAGTAGGCGCCGATGCGCAGCCACACCGGGCTCAACAATTCAACCAGCCGGTCGGCGATCTGCAACGTGCAGGCCTCATGGAAATCGCCATGGTTGCGATAGCTGGTGAGAAACAATTTCAAAGACTTGCTCTCGACCAGCCATTCGCCGGGAATATAGTCGATGACGATATGCGCGAAATCAGGCTGCCCCGTCATCGGGCAGAGCGAGGTGAATTCCGGGCAGGTGAAGCGCACCATTGCATGCTTGCCGTTCATCATCGCTGGCACGCGCTCCAGCACCGCCTCTGCCGGCGAAGCCGGCTGCTTGGCGTTGCCGCCGAGCTGCTTCAGCCCGCTGTAACGATCCTCCGTCATGTCGATCCTCCCTCTGCCCAGCCGGCGCGAACGCGCGCGCAATAGGCATCGTACTCGCCCGCCAAAATCGCCGCCCGCGCCCCCTGCATCAGGGACTGATAATAGGTCAGATTATGCAGCGTGAGCAGCATCGGCCCGAGCATTTCCTCGGCACGGAACAGATGATGCAAATAAGCCCGCGTATGCCGCGTGCAACACAGGCAGGTGCAGGCTTCATCCAGCGGCGCGCCGTCGTCGATGAACCGCGCATTGCGCAGGTTGAAAATGCCGCGCGAGGTGAACGCCCGCGCGGTGCGTCCGGCCCGGGTCGGCATCACGCAATCGAACATGTCCACGCCACGCGCGACCGCGCCCAGCAGATCGTCCGGCGTGCCCACGCCCATCAGATAACGCGGCTTCTGTACGGGGAGCAGCTTCGTGGTGATGTCGAGCATCCCGAACATCATCTCCTGCCCCTCGCCCACCGCCAGGCCGCCGATCGCATAGCCTTCGAAATTCAGCTCGCGCAGCGCGGCAGCGGATTCCCGGCGCAAATCCTCATAGACGCCGCCTTGCACGATCCCGAACTGGCCATAGCCCTCACGCTCCACGAAAGCATCGCGCGAACGCTTCGCCCAGCGCGTGGAAAGCCGCATGGAGGCCCCCGCCTCGTCATGCGTGGCGGGAAACTTCGTGCACTCGTCAAGCACCATGGTGATGGTGGCATCCAGCAGATACTGGATTTCCATCGAACGTTCCGGTGTCAGGTGATGCGCCGAACCATCCAGATGCGAGCGGAACGTCACCCCCGTCTCGTCCAGCTTCCGCAGCTTGGCGAGCGACATCACCTGGAACCCGCCGGAATCGGTGAGGATCGGCCCCGGCCAGTCCATCATCTTATGCAAACCGCCCAGCCGCGCCACGCGCTCGGCCGTCGGCCGCAGCATCAGATGATAGGTATTGCCCAGCACGATCTTCGCGCCCGTCGCCCGCACCGCGTCGGCGGTCATCGCCTTCACCGTGCCGGCCGTGCCCACCGCCATGAAGGTCGGCGTCGGCACGTCGCCATGCGCGGTGTGCAACATGCCGGCCCGCGCCGCGCCGTCGGTGGCCGCTAATTCAAAGGAAAAACTCACGCACGCTCCAACAAACAGGCATCGCCATAAGAATAAAACCGGTAACCCGACGCAATCGCATGGGCATAAGCCTCGCGGATGCGCTGCATCCCGGCAAAGGCCGAAACCAGCATCAATAATGTCGAACGCGGCAGATGGAAATTCGTCACCAGCAGATCGGCAACCTTGAAGCGATAGCCGGGGATGATGAAAATATCCGTCTCCCCGTCAAACGCCTCCACCTCGCCCGCCGGTGCTGCGGATTCCAGCACGCGCAACGCCGTGGTGCCCACCGGCACGATCCGCCCGCCCTTGGCCCGCGTCGCGCGGATCCGCGCCGCCGTCTCGGCCGAAATATAGCCGCGCTCGGCATGCATCCGATGCTCCAGCACATTCTCGGTCCGCACCGGCAGAAACGTCCCCGCCCCCACATGCAGCGTCACCCGCGCGCTCTCCACCCCGGCCTGCGCCAACGCGCTCAGCAATTCCGGCGTGAAATGCAGCCCCGCCGTCGGGGCCGCCACCGCGCCCTCATGCGTCGCGAACATCGTCTGATAATCCGCTCTGTCCTGCGCGGTGATCCCCTCCGGCCGGGCAATGTAAGGCGGCAGCGCCAGCGCGCCGGAGCGCGCCAAAGCGGCATAAAAATCATCCGCCTTGAAACGCAGCAGCGCCGCGCCGCCCTCCAGAACCTCCTCCACAGTCGCGGAAAACTCCGGATCGATCTCCAGAACATCCCCCGCCTTCACCCGCCGCGCATTGCGCAACAACACCCGCCAGCAGCCGTCATCCAGCCGCCGGTCCAACGTAACCCCAATCCGCGCCGCCCCGCGCATCGCCGTCAACTGCGCCGGAATCACCTTGGTGTCGTTCACCACCAGCAAATCCCCCGGCCGCAACAATTTCGGCAAATCCCGCATTGCGTAATCCGCCAACCCCGCCCCCACATGCAGCAGCCGCGCACTGTCCCGCGGCCGCGCCGGGGCCAAAGCAATCAGCCGATCGGGCAACTCGTAATCGAAGTCGGAGAGGTTCATGGGAAGTAAGGCCAAGGGGCGCTGCCCCTTGGAACCCCGCTAAGGGCCGAGCCCTTAGAACCCATTAGGAGGTTTGTGGAAGGCGCTGGCCCGAGCCGCGTCACGGCCACGTCGGCCAGCGCCTTCCACAAACCTTTTAGCGGATCGAACGGCGCTGCCGTTCGCAGGGGGTCCAGGGGGACAGCGTCCCCCTGGCCTGGCTGGCCTATGAACCTGACCAACTTAGGCCCCCAGATACGAGGCGAGTTCGATCAGGGTGCCGTCCGGGTCGCGGCAATAGACCGACATGACGTCGCCGAGGGCGCCGATGCGGGCGATGGGGCCGCGTTCCACGGCCACGCCGCAGGCATGGAGCTGGGCGACGGCGTCTTCGGGGCGGACGGCGATGACGAAGCAGATTTCCTGCATGCCCGGGCGCGGTTCGTCAGGCCCTGACAGGCTCGATCCGTCGACCTCGTACAGATTGAGCTTCTGCGCGCCGAAGCGCAGGGCCGTGCGGTTTTTGCCGCCATATTCCTCGCGTTCCATGCCCAGCACGCGCTGGTACCAGGCGGCGGCCAGCTCGATGTCGGCGCACCACAGCGAGACATGGTCGATACGGTCGACCGTGAAGCGCATCAGCCAAGCCCGGCGAAGAAATCGTTGCCCTTATCGTCGATGACGATGAAGGCGGGGAAGTCCTTCACTTCGATCTTCCACACCGCTTCCATGCCGAGTTCCGGATATTCCAGCACTTCGACCTTGGTGATGTTCTGTTCCGCCAGCACCGCGGCCGGGCCGCCGATCGAGCCGAGGTAGAAGCCGCCATATTTCTGGCAGGCGTCACGCACGGCTTTGCCGCGGTTGCCCTTGGCCAGCATGATCAGCGAACCGCCGGCTTTCTGGAACTCGTCGACGTAGGAATCCATCCGTCCCGCCGTGGTCGGGCCGAAGCTGCCGGTCACCATGCCCTCCGGGGTCTTCGACGGGCCGGCGTAGTAGACCGGGTGGTTCTTGATGTAGTCGGGCAGCGCCTCGCCGCGGTCCAGCCGTTCCTTCAGCTTGGCGTGGGCGATGTCGCGCGCCACGACGATGGTGCCGGTCAGCGCCACGCGGGTCTTGACCGGGTGTTTCGAGAGCTGCGCCAGAATTTCCGGCATCGGCTTGGTCAGGTCGATGGCGACGACCTCGCCGCCGAGATGCTCGGCGCCGATCTCCGGCAGGTATTTCGCGGGATCGGTTTCCAGCTGTTCCAGGAACACGCCGTCCTTGGTGATCTTGGCCTTGATCTGCCGGTCCGCCGAGCAGGACACGCCGATGCCGATCGGCAGGCTGGCGCCGTGGCGCGGCAGGCGGATCACCCGCACGTCGTGGCAGAAATATTTGCCGCCGAACTGCGCGCCGATGCCGATTTTCTGCGTCATCTCCAGCACGCGCTGTTCCATCTCCAGGTCGCGGAAGGCATGGCCGGTGCGGTCGCCCTTGGTCGGCAGATGGTCGAGATATTTGGTCGAGCCCAACTTCACGGTCTTCAGGTTCATCTCGGCCGAGGTGCCGCCGATGACGATCGAGAGGTGGTAAGGCGGGCAGGCCGAGGTGCCGAGCGTCTTGGCCTTCGCCTCGATGAAGGCGAGCAGCTTCTCCGGCGACAGCACGGCGCGGGTTTCCTGGTACAGGAAGGTCTTGTTCGCCGATCCGCCGCCCTTGGCGATGAACATCAGCGAGAATTCCTCGGCGTGGTGGTCGCCGGGGGCGGCCATGATGTCGAACTGCACCGGCAGGTTATTGCCGGTGTTCTGCTCCTCGAACATGCTGAGCGCCGCCATCTGCGAATAGCGCAGATTGGTCTCGGTATAGGTGCGGTGCACGCCCCAGGAGAGCGCTTCCTCCTCGTCGCCTTCAACCCACACCCGCTGGCCTTTTTTGCCGAACACCAGGGCGGTGCCGGTATCCTGGCACATCGGCAGCACGCCGGCGGCGGCGATGTTGGCGTTTTTCAGGAATTCCAGCGCCACGTAGCGGTCATTCTCGCTGGCTTCCGGGTCCTTGAGGATTTTCGCGAGCTGCGACAGGTGGGCCGGGCGCAGCAGGTGGGCGATGTCGTGGAAGGCCGCGAAGGCCAGCTCCGAGAGCGCGTCGGCGGTGATTTTCAGCACCATCTTGCCCTCGACCTCGATGGTCGAAACGCCGGCGATGTCCAGCTTGCGCCACTGCGTGGTATCGGTTTCCAGCGGAAACATCGGGGCATAGGCAAAGCCGGGGCTGCGTTTCGTCATCGCGGTCATGGATCGGTCTCTCGGTTGGTTTTTAAGGATCGCGCCATTCAGTCCTTTTGGCGGCGGCGGAAGGCGTCCAGGCTCACCACGTCGGCGGGCCCGTCATGCGTCGGGCGGGTGGGCACGTCGTCTCCCTCGGGGGCGGGAAGCTCCTCGGCCTTGACCGGTTCGGGCACCGTCACGTCGAATTGCAGGCCGAAACGGACCTCCGGATCGGCGAAATTGGAAATCGCCGCGAGCGGGATGGTGAGCGTCGAGGGCACGCCGCCGAAGGTCAGCCCGACCGACATCGACGTCCCGGCGTCATTGACGCCGAGGCTGTGGAACTGGTGCTGCAGGACGATGGTCATCTCCTCAGGGTACTGCGCCCGCAGCCGGTCGGGGATGTTCACGCCCGGATAGGCCGTCTTGAAGGTGATGTAGAAATGGTGCCCGCCCGGCAGGCCGTTCTGCGCCGCGTGGCGTAGCGCGCTCACGGCAACCTGGCGCAACGCCTCTTGCATCCAGTCGTCGTACGGCAGCAGGGAATCAGGGATCTGGTCGTCATTTTCAGCCATGGCAGTCCTTTACGCTGCCGCTCGGGCGGCAGGCCTCGTCAAAAATCAGCGCGCGTCGCGTTCATAATGCCGGTAATATTTATCCGTCACCAGATCGGTTTGCACCACGACGGCTATGTCCGTGGTGTTGAACTGGCGGTCGATCACCGCGCCGTCACCGACAAAACCCCCGAGGCGCAGATAGCCTTTGATCAAGGGCGGCAGGCGCATCAGGACTTGTTTGGCGTCCAGCCCGGCCGGATCGCGGCGCAGCATGGGCACATAGCGGCCTTCCAGCGCGCGCGGGCGGATCGCCTCCGGCGCTAGGTGGTGTGCAGCCAGATAGGTCAGCTCATCGGCCAACGCGTCTGGATCCGTGCCGCCCAAGCTGGCGCAGCCGAACATGAGGTCCACGCCGTGATAGAACACATAGGCGGCGATGCCGCGCCAGAGCAGTTGC
>NZ_DATLPB010000006.1:0-16009 GCF_035535915.1 Acidocella sp. | reverse complement strand
GTCAAAGCCGCCGGGAACCATCGAGTGGGAGTGAGAGGGGAGCGGCGACCGGCAGCAAGGCTGCCGGTCAAATCGATCCGTCGCTAGCGGCAGCGTAGCGCGACGATCGATTTGAGCCGCGAACGCCGCGAGCCTAAAGCGAGCGGCGACGAAAACACCGAAACAAACTCTTCCATCAGCACAGCCCCATGATCCGCCTCGACAACATCAGCAAGCAGAATGGCCACCAGCTTCTGTTCATCGACGCCTCGATGGGCATCCAAAAAGGCGAAAAGGTCGGCCTTGTCGGACCCAATGGCGCCGGCAAGTCGACGCTTTTCCGCATGATCGCAGGCCAGGACCAGCCCGATGATGGCCAGGTGACGATCGAGACCGGCATGACGATCGGCTATTTCAGCCAGGATGTCGGCGAAATGTCGGGCCAAAGCGCCGTCGCGGCGGTGATGGACGGCGTGGGCCCGGCCAGCGCGCTGGCCGCTGAAATGGCCCAGCTCGAGGCCGCGATGGTCGATCCGGACCGGGCCGCGGACATGGATGCCCTGGTGGAGCGTTACGGCGACGTGCAGCACCGCTTCGAGGAACTGGATGGCTATGCCCTGGATGCCCGGGCGCGCGAGGTGCTCGCTGGCCTGAGCTTCAGCCAGGAGCGGATGGACAGCGATGTCGGCCTGCTTTCCGGCGGCTGGAAGATGCGCGTGGCGCTCGCCCGCATCCTGGTGATGCAGCCCGATGGCATGTTGCTGGACGAGCCCAGCAACCATCTCGACCTCGAAAGCCTGATCTGGCTGGAACAGTTTCTCGCCAACTATGACGGCGCGCTGCTGATGACCTCGCACGACCGCGAATTCATGAACCGCGTGATCAACAAGGTGATCGAAATTGACGCCGGCAACCTCACCAGCTTCTCCGGCGATTATGAATTCTACGCCCGCCAGAGCGCGCTGAACGAAAAGCAACAGCAGGCGCAGTTCGAACGCCAACAGGCGATGCTGGCCAAGGAACTCGCCTTCATCGAGCGCTTCAAGGCCCGAGCCTCTCATGCGGCGCAGGTGCAGAGCCGGGTGAAGAAGCTGGACAAGATCGACCGCGTGGAGCCGCCCAAGCGCCGCCAGACCATCGAATTCGAGTTCCGCCCGGCCCCGCGCTCAGGGGACGATGTGGCGAATCTACGCGGCGTTTCCAAGCGTTATGGCACGAAGGTGATCTATGACGGGCTGGACCTGCTGATCCGCCGCAAGGAACGCTGCTGCGTGCTGGGCGTGAACGGCGCGGGTAAGTCCACGTTGCTGAAGCTGGTGACGGGCACCACAGCGCCGGATGCCGGCACGGTAACACTCGGCGGCAGCGTGAAAATGGGCTATTTCGCACAGCACGCCATGGATCTGCTGGACGGCGACGCCACGGTGTTCGAGACGCTCGACGCCACTTTCCCGCATGCGGGCCAGGGCGTGCTGCGCACGCTGGCCGGCGCGTTCGGCTTTTCGGGCGACGAGGTGGAGAAGCGCTGCCGTGTGCTCTCCGGCGGCGAGAAAGCGCGCCTAGTGATGGCGCTGATGCTCTTCGACCCGCCGAATTTCCTGGTCCTTGACGAGCCGACCAACCATCTCGACCTGGCGACGAAGGAAATGCTCATCACCGCGCTCTCAGCCTATGAAGGCACGATGCTGTTCGTCTCCCACGACCGGCATTTTCTCTCCGTGCTCTCTAACCGCGTGTTGGAACTCACCCCGGATGGGCTTCACGACTATGATGGCGGCTACACGGAATATGTCGCCCGTACCGGGCAGGAAGCGCCGGGGCTGCATAGCTAAGTGAAGGCAAGAAAAGCGCTACTTTTTGTGAACAAAAAGTAGCAAAAAAACTTTGTTATGCTGGGTCAGGGGCTGTACCGCCGCCAACGCCCATGGCCCAGCGTAAATAAAAGTTTTTGCGCCGCTTTTTTCAAAAAGCGGCTGCTTCCTTTAGTCCTCCGGCCTTGGCGATAAACGCGGCGATCTCCTGCGTGCCTTGCCCCGCCTTCACGTTGGCGAAAATGAACGGCCGGTCGCCGCGCATGCGTTTGGCGTCCCGGTCCATCACCTCCAGGCTGGCGCCGACCAGCGGGGCGAGGTCGATTTTGTTGATCACCAGAAGATCGCTCTTGGTGATGCCAGGGCCGCCCTTGCGGGGGATTTTGTCGCCGGCCGACACGTCGATGACGTAGATGGTGATGTCCGCGAGTTCGGGTGAGAAGGTCGCGGCCAGATTGTCGCCGCCGCTTTCGATCAGCAGCAGCTCCAGGCCGGGAAATTTTTTGCACAATTGCGCGACGCCGGCGAGGTTGATGCTGGCATCCTCGCGGATGGCGGTGTGCGGGCAACCGCCGGTTTCGATGCCGAGAATCCGCTCCGGCGGCAGCGAGCCGGCGCGGGTGAGGAATTCGGCATCCTCTTTGGTGTAGATGTCGTTGGTGATCGCCGCGATCTCGAGTTTGTCGCGGAAGATTTTGCAGAGCGCGTCCATCAGCGCGGTTTTGCCGGTGCCGACAGGGCCGCCGACGCCGACGCGCAAAGGTCCGTTGTGACTCATGAGCGGAATAACCTCGTATATTGTGTTTCGTGTCGCATGGCGGCGATGTCGGACACCCAGCAGGCGCCGCCCAGATCATCCGGGCCGGAAGTGGCGCTGGCTTGCGCAACGTCCAGGAGGGTCGGCTCCAGGGCGGCCTGGACCCGCAAGCCCGCCGTCTGGCCGAGCGGGATGAGGCGGATGGCGGCGGAGACCATGTTGGCGCTGGCGGCGTGCAGGAAGGCGAGCGCGGTGTCGTCTTCCGCCACGCCATGCGCGGCGGCGAGTTGCCCCACCGCGACGGCATAGGGCAGGGGCTCCTCGTTCCAGTCCGGGCCGGGCCAGGGTGCGGCGGCGAGCGCGAAGGCCGCGCCCTGTGCGCTGCTCTCCAGCCGCCGCTCCGCCGTGGCGCACAGTGCCATGCCCAGCGCCGCCACATCCTCGCCGCGATGCGCGAGGCGGAGCAGAATCACATCGGACCATAGCGCGCCGAGGCGCAGCGTGTCGTCCATCCAGGCGCTTAGGCTTGCCTCGTCATGCACATGGCCGGCTTCCACCGCCCATTCCAGCCCGTGCGAATAAGCGAAGCCGCCGGTGGGAAAGGCGGGCGAGAGCCAGGTGAGCAGGCGCAGGAGTGGCAGATCAGCCATGATAGGCGCCGGGCTCCGGATCGAACGGCGCGGTGATTGGCGCCGCGGTGCCGCCGAGGCCGCGCACCATGTCGGCGATCACGTGATCGTCGAGAATGCGTATGGCGCCGGGCAGGAACTGTGCCGAGAGGTGCCGGTTGCCGAGATGCCAGGCGAGGCGGATCAAAAGATCCGGGGCGGGGGCGGAGATTTCCAGCAGCTGTTCGGGCGCGGCGTGAACCGCCACCAGCGCGCCATCTTCCAGGAGCAGCGCGTCGCCGTCGCGGATATGGATTGCCTCAGGCAGGTCCAGCAGAATTTCCGTGCCCTGATCTGTGCTGAAGCGCAGGCGGCGGCGATAGCGCCGGTCGAAATCCAGCGTCACCGAAAGCGCAGCCGTGCCCGACCACGCACCGGAAGGGAGAATTTTCCGCGCGCGGCGCATCAGAACAGGAAATAACGCTGCGCCATCGGCAGAATTTCCGCCGGTTCGCACACCAGAAGCGCGCCGTCGGCACGCACTTCATAGGTTTCCGGGTCGACCTCGATATGCGGCGTGGCATCGTTATGGATCATGGATTTTTTCGAGATCCGGCTGCGCGTGTTGCTGACCGCGACCAGCGGGCGCGTGAGGCCGAGGGATTTGCCGAGATCGGCATCGAGCGCCGCGCCAGAGACGAACAGCAGGGATGATTCCACCAGCGCCCGCCCATAGGCGCCGAACATCGGCCGGTAATGCACCGGCTGCGGCGTGGGGATGGAGGCGTTGGCATCGCCCATCGCCGCCATGGCGATCGAGCCTGATTTCAGCACCATGTCCGGCTTGACGCCGAAAAAGGCGGGCGACCACAGCACCAGGTCCGCGAGCTTGCCTTCCTCGACCGAGCCGATATGCGTGGCCATGCCCTGCGCGATGGCGGGGTTGATCGTGTATTTGGCGATGTAGCGTTTCACCCGGTTGTTGTCGGCACGCCCGTCGCCGGGGAGGGCCCCGCGCTGCACTTTCATTTTATGCGCGGTCTGCCAGCAACGAATGATCACCTCGCCGACGCGGCCCATCGCCTGGCTGTCGGAAGAGATCATCGAAAGCGCGCCGAGATCGTGCAGAATGTCTTCGGCGGCGATGGTTTCCTTGCGGATGCGGCTTTCGGCGAAGGCGATGTCTTCGGGAATCGACGCGTCCAGATGGTGGCACACCATCAGCATGTCGAGATGCTCGTCCAGCGTGTTCACCGTATAGGGCCGCGTGGGGTTGGTGGAGCTCGGCAGCACGTTAGGCAGCCCGGCAACGCGGATGATGTCCGGAGCGTGGCCGCCGCCGGCGCCCTCGGTATGGAAGGCGTGAATGGTACGGCCCTTGAACGCGGCGATCGTGTCTTCGACAAAGCCGCTTTCGTTCAGCGTGTCGGAATGCAGCATCACCTGCACGTCGAATTGGTCCGCCACGGACAGACAGCAATCGATGGCGGCCGGCGTGGTGCCCCAATCCTCATGCAGTTTTAACGACGACGCGCCGGCACGGATCATTTCCTCGAGCGCGGCGGGGCGGCTGGCATTGCCTTTGCCGGTGAAGGCGAGATTGACCGGAAACGCCTCCGCCGCCTGCAGCATGCGGGCGAGATGGAATGGCCCCGGCGTGCAGGTCGTGGCGGCCGTGCCTGTGGCCGGGCCGGTGCCGCCGCCGACCATGGTGGTGATGCCGGAGGCAAGCGCCTCCTCGATCTGCTGCGGGCAGATGAAATGGATATGCGCGTCGATGCCGCCCGCGGTGAGGATTTTGCCTTCCCCGGCGATGATCTCGGTGCCCGGGCCGATCACGATGTCCACGCCCGGTTGGGTGTCCGGGTTGCCGGCCTTGCCGATCTTGCGCACCCGGCCGCCGGAAATGCCGATATCGGCCTTCACGATGCCCCAATGGTCGACGATCAGCGCGTTGGTGATCACCGTGTCCATCGCGCCTTCCGCGTTGGTGCGCTGCGATTGGCCCATGCCGTCGCGGATCACCTTGCCGCCGCCGAATTTTACTTCCTCGCCGTACAGCGTGAAATCCCGCTCGACCTCGATGAACAGCTCGGTGTCGGCGAGGCGCACGCGGTCGCCCACCGTGGGGCCGAACATATGCGCATAAGCGTGGCGGGTGATGGTCGCCATTAGTTTGCCTCCCCCATGGTCAGGCCGCGAAACCCGATGATGCGGCGCAAGCCGCGCAGCGGGACCAGAGTGACCTCGCGGCTCTGCCCGGGCTCGAAGCGGATCGCCGTGCCGGCCGCGATGTCCAGCCTTTTTCCGTGTGCCTTGTCGCGGTCGAACGCGAGCGCCGCGTTGGTTTCGGCGAAATGATAATGGCTGCCGACCTGGATCGGCCGGTCGCCGGTATTGGCGACCGTCAGCCTCAAACGCGGCAGGCCCGCATTCAGCTCGATCTCGCCGTCATCGGTCAGAATCTCGCCGGGGATCATCGGATCGGCTCATGCACGGTGACGAGCTTGGTGCCGTCAGGAAAGGTCGCCTCGACCTGCACGTCATGGATCATCTCGGGCACTCCCGCCATCACCTGGTCGCGGGTGAGCACATGCGCGCCTGCAGCCATCAGCTCGGCCACGCGCTTGCCGTCGCGCGCACCTTCGACGACGAAGTCGCTGATCAGCGCGATCGCTTCCGGGAGATTGAGCTTGACGCCACGCTCCAACCGGCGGCGCGCTACCATCGCGGCCATGGCGATCAGTAATTTGTCCTTCTCGCGCGGCGTCAGATTCATGCTTGGTCCTGTCCCATTTCTGTCTATCCCTGCCAGACACGCGGTAATTTGCGGCGCTCCCGGCATGCTTCCAGCGCCGAGATCAGGCATTGTCGCAACGAAGCGCCGTCCGGTGCAAGTAGGCGGGCGAAAATCATGTTGTCGAAGGCGGAGGCCCCGGCGACAATGCCGGGTGCTGCGTTGAGCACGGCGCGCAACGAATCGAGCTTGTGCGCGGCTTCGGGCCCGGCGATGATCAGCCCGGCGACGGCGCGCGCGCCATCGGCCACCGTGCGGCGCTGCAATTGCGCGGCGATCCCGCCCTCCAGCCGTGTGGCGTCCTGAAACACCAGGCGTCCATCATGGCGGAGGCGAATCCGGTCGCGCAGGGAACCGGACTGAACAATCTCGCCCATGGCCTGCCGGCCGAACAGCAACGTCTCCACACCGACAAATTCCGCATCGCCCTGCAGATCGATGTCCAATTCACGGTCGAGCGCGAAGCGGTCGAACAGGATCGTTTCCTGCGGCAGGTAATCCAGCCGGGCGCCTTCCTGAACAATGAGCCTGGTGCGGATCCGCGCGGCGGGACCCGGCGTGCGGTAAATCCGTTCCGCCGCTTGCGAGGCCAGGGCCAGTTGCGCCCCCGGTGCCAAGGTCACCATGGTGTCCAGCGCATCGCCCCCGGCCACGCCGCCGGAAATGTTCAGCGTCACTGCTTCGCAGAGCGTGGGATCCTGGGGGCGGGGCAGGCGGGCCTTGAGCGCGCCCTGCTGAAACAGCGTGTCAATTTTTGTCACGGCGCCGAGGCGCTTGAAGCCCAGGATCAGTTCGCCTTGCGCGCGTTGCGCCGGTGTTTCCCTGGTCGTCAGCGGAGGACCGAAATTCATGAAGCGACCATACAAGAAAACATGGCAGCGGCAAATTTCCCGGGAGCCTTCACGCCGGGGGCATGCGCCGAAAATGCGCGGATTTTCCATACGCGAAATGACGCATAGGCACCGGACAAATGCCCATACGCACCGCGTGCGGCTTATGGCTTCATGACAGGCACGAAGGAATGCCAGTTCAGGCCACGGAAACCGCAATGGCGCGCAGGCGCCGCCCTAAGGAGGTTGTGTATGTCGACAACAGTGAACGACCGCGCCGGCGCCGGCGCTTCGCGACGAAAATTCAACAAGCTCGTTTCGAACCCGGTTTTTGAGGACTACTCGCTGCGCTACGCGCCCAAGAGCTTTCGAAACTGGTCGCAATATGCCGTGTTCTCGGCGGCACTCGGTGGCATCGCCTATCTCGCTGACCAGGCGATCGGCGGCTCCCTGGCCGTGCAGTTCGGCTTCGAGAATGCGTTCTACGGCATTCTTGCCGCCGCAACCATCATCTTTCTCACCGGAATTCCCATCGCCTATTATTGCGCGAAATATAATGTCGACGTCGATCTGCTGACGCGCGGCGCCGGTTTCGGCTATCTCGGCTCGACCATCACGTCGGTCATTTACGCCTCGTTCACCTTCATCTTCTT
Source organism: Acidocella sp. (assembly GCF_035535915.1). GTDB lineage: Bacteria > Pseudomonadota > Alphaproteobacteria > Acetobacterales > Acetobacteraceae > Acidocella. Next base: position 8,574 of record NZ_DATLPB010000006.1, on the reverse strand, counting down.
CGCGCTTGAAGGCTCGATCATGGCGCAGGCCTTCAATCTGTATTTCGGCATTCCGCTGCCGATCGGCTACGCCATCGGTTCGCTGATGATCATTCCCCTGGTCGCGTTCGGCATGACGCTGCTCTCGAAGCTGCAGGTCTGGACGCAGCCGATCTGGCTCACCTTGCTGTTCGCACCGCCGATCGCGGTATTGGCGACCGACCCGCACGCGATTTCCGACTGGACGCATTTCGCGGGGTCCTCCTCCAGCGGTTCCTCCTTCAACCCGCTGCTGTTCGGCTCCGCAGCCGGCATCGCGTTGTCGTTGATCGCGCAGATCGGCGAGCAGGCGGACTATCTGCGCTTCATGCCGGACAAGACCAAAAAAAGCTCGTTGGGCTGGTGGCTGGCCGTGCTCGGCGCCGGGCCGGGCTGGGTGATTTTGGGGGCGACGAAGCAGCTGATGGGCTCGTTCTTCGCGTCGCTTGCCTTCACCCACGGCACGCCGCTGGCGAAAGCCAACGAGCCGATCCAGATGTATCATACCGGCTTCACCTACATACTGGGCGGCGGCATGGCCGCGGTATCGGTCGCGACGTTCTTCGTGATTCTCTCGCAGATCAAGATCAACGTGACCAACGCCTATTCGGGCTCGCTCTCCTGGTCGAATTTCTTCTCCCGTCTTCTGCACGCGCATCCCGGCCGCGTGGTCTACATCTTCTTCAATGTCGGCATTTCGCTGACCTTGATGGAACTGAACATGTTCTCCGTGCTGGGCCATATTCTCGGCTTCTATTCCAACGTCGCCGTGGCCTGGATCGGTGCCGTGACCGCGGATCTCGTCATCAACAAGCCGCTGCTCAAGCTCAGCCCCTCTTATGTCGAGTTCAAGCGCGCGCACCTTTATAATTTCAACCCGGTCGGCTTCGGCTCGATGATGGTGGCTTCCCTCATCTCGGTGCTCGCTTTCTTCGGCTTGTTCGGCGCCTATGCGGCGGCCTATTCCGCCTTCATCGCGCTCGGCGTGTCGTTCGTGCTGTCGCCGATCGTCGCCATCATCACCAAGGGCAAATACTACATCGCCCGCGATCCGGCGTATCATGCCGGCGTTCAGCACAGCGCGATGACCTGCGTATCCTGCGGCTTCGAATACGAGACGCATGACATGGCGGGCTGCCCCTTCCATAAAGGCAGTATCTGCTCGCTTTGCTGCTCGCTGGATTCCGCCTGCCATGATGAGTGCAAGAAGCCGCACGCTTCGCCCGTGCTCAGCTACGGTACGCCGACGGTCTGATCTTTTCATCGCCGGAGACCTTGTGTCTCCGGCGTTCTTCAACAGGTTATTTTCAGGAGTGAATAATGCTGCACGGAGATATTTCCTCCAGCCATGACACGGTCGGCGTCGCCGTCGTGAATTATAAGATGCCGCGTCTGCATAACCGCGCCGAAGTGCTCGCCAATGCGCGGAAAATCGCCGAGATGCTGAAAGGCATGAAGCAGGGCCTTCCGGGGATGGATCTTGTGGTCTTCCCCGAATATTCCACGCACGGCATCATGTATGACCGTGACGAGATGATGGAGACCGCCTCCGTCATTCCCGGCGAAGAGACGGAGATTTTCTCCGCCGCCTGCCGCGAGGCCAAAGTGTGGGGCGTGTTTTCTCTCACCGGCGAGCGGCACGAGGAACATCCGCATAAGGTGCCCTACAACACGCTGGTGCTGATCAACGACAAAGGCGAGATCGTCCAGAAATACCGGAAAATCCTCCCCTGGGTGCCGGTTGAAGGTTGGTATCCCGGCGGCTGCACGTACGTTTCCGAAGGCCCCAAGGGCATGAAGATCAGCCTGATCATTTGCGATGACGGCAACTACCCGGAAATCTGGCGCGACTGCGCGATGAAGGGCGCGGAGCTGATCGTGCGTTGCCAGGGCTACATGTACCCGGCCAAGGACCAGCAGGTGATCATGGCGAAATCCATGGCCTGGGCCAACAATGTCTATGTCGCGGTGGCGAACGCCGCCGGGTTCGACGGCGTGTATTCCTATTTCGGCCATTCCGCGATCATCGGCTTCGACGGCCGCACGATGGGCGAATGCGGCGAGGAGGAATACGGCATCCAATACGCGGCACTGTCGAAATCCTTGATTCGCGATGCGCGCCGCAACATGCAGTCGCAGAATCATCTCTTCAAGCTGCTGCATCGCGGCTATACGGGCATGATCAATTCGCGCGAAAATCTGCCCGGCCTCGCCGTCTGCCCGTTCGATTTCTACAAGGAATGGGTGACCGACCCGGAAGGGACGCGCGCGAAGGTCGAAGCCATCACCCGTGGCAGCGTCGGCACGGCGGAATGCCCGATCGAGGGTCTGCCATACGCGGCTGAATGATAGAAAGTAAGCGCTACTTTTTGTGAACAAAAAGTAGCAAAAAAACTTTATGACTCTGGGCCACGGGCTTTGTCGCCGACAACGCCCATGGCCCAGCATAAAAAAAATTTTTGCGCCGCTTTTTTTAAAAAGCGGCTGCTTGCTTTCTTAGTGACTGATCATCCAAGGCCTGGTGCCCGGAAAGCTTTTCGCGGCCTCGGGCTTTGCCTTGCTCCGGCGCGGCGTGCTGCAGCAGCCGCAGCCGGGCGGGTGGCGCCCGGTGCGTGCGCTGGTTTCCGGCGCATGCGCGTTCTTTTCGTTGATCGCATGGGCCTTGAAGCGGTTTGAGCCGCGGGCGGAAAAATGGGGAACCGAGAGCAAAGCTCTCGGTGCCCCGGCGCCGCACTCCGGGCAGGCGGCGTCGTCGGCATAATTTTCCATCGGCGTCATTTCCGTGAACGGGCCGCAGCGCGCGCAGAGATAATCGTAGATCGGCATGGCGTTCCTTACAGGTCCGGCGAGAGCGGCATGTCGACCCCGTTCATGTTGAAGGGTTTCGGCCCGTCCGCTCCGGGGTTGATATCGAATTCGAAGATTTCCGTGGGCAGATACAGCGTGGCGCAGGCGTTCGGCACGTCGACGATGCCCGAAAGATGCCCCTGCACCGGCGCGGTGCCGAGGATCGAATAGGCCTGGGCGCCGGAATAGCCGAATTTCTTGAGGTAGTTGATCGCGTTCAGGCAGGCCTGCTGATAGGCTGTGAACATGTCCAGATAATGCTGCGTGCCGGAATCGTCGACGGAGATGCCTTCGAAAATCAGATAGTCCTGGTAGTTGGGTTTGATCGGGCTGGGTTTGAAAATCGGGTTTTTGATGCCGTATTTCGCCATGCCGCCCTTGATGAGCGAATGGATGCCGAGATGGATGAAGCCCGGCATCTCGATGGCGCCGCAAAAGGTGATCTCGCCGTCGCCCTGGCTGAAATGGAGGTCGCCCACCGACAGCCCGGCGCCCTTCACGTAAACCGGGAAATACACCCGCGCGCCGCGCGAGAGATCCTTGATGTCGCAATTGCCGCCATGTTCGCGCGGCGGCACGGTGCGCGCGCCGGTCGCGGCGGCGTCATTGCGGGCTTCGCCCGCCATGCGGCCCATATGCGCGGTGGCGGCGAAAGGCGGGTTGGCCAGGCCCGGGACGCGGGTCGGGTTGGTGGCGATCAGCGCCGCCTCGCGGCGGTTCCAATCGCTGAGCATTTTCGCGTCCGGCAGGCAGCCGATCAGCCCGGGATGGATCAGCCCGGCAAAGCTCACCCCCGGAATATGCCGGGAGGAGGTGAACATGCCCTTGATGTCCCAGATCGATTTCTGCGCCGCGGGAAAATAATCGGTGAGGAACCCGCCGCCGTTATTTTTCGAGAAAAAGCCGTTGAAACCCCATTCGTTGCCCGGCAGCACGCCGATATCGAGGAAATCGACCACCAGCAGGTCGCCCGGCTCGGCGCCTTCGACCTCGACCGGGCCGGAGAGGTAGTGCACGGTGGACAGATCCACGTCGCGCACATCGTCGGCGCTGTCGTTGTTTTTGATGAACCCGCCGGTCCAGTCATAGCACTGGAGAATGAAATCATCGCCCGGCTTCACCTTCGCCACCATGGGGATGTCGGGATGCCACCGGTTGTGGATCATATCGTTTTCCAACGGCGATTTCGATAGATCGACCTTGATCAGAGTCTCTGTCACGAACGGACCTCCAACAGCCAAAGGTTGCTAACATCTGCCCGCCTTGCCCGCGCGGGGCGGGGGCATCCGAACCAGGGTGGGAAATCCGGCCAGCCGGCGGAATACGGCGGATTGCGTATTCCCTTGCGCGGTTTGCCGGTTCAGGGGTGGCAAATATCGGCAAATCGGTTAATTTCGAGGCGTTCAGGGATGTGACGCCTCGAGAAAATGCGGGGTGGAATGGCATTACAGCAACGGGTGCTCGCGGTCCGGCGCTCGTATAATCAGCTTGTGGCCAACGAGACGATGGAGGATTACGCGCTGCGCTATACGGCGGCGGGCGCACGCAAATTCTCGACCGCGCGCATCGTCCATACCGCGTTCGGTGCCACCTCGTTCCTGGCGCTGGAGGCGATCGGCGGCTCCATGACCTTGCAATACGGCACGGTCAACGCGGTCTGCGCGATCGTCGCGGTCGGTCTGCTCATCGCCTTGGTTTCGGCGCCGATCGCTTATTTCGCGGTCCGGCATGGGGTGGATATCGACCTGCTCACCCGCGCCGCCGGTTTCGGCTATATCGGCTCCACGGTCACCTCGCTGATCTATGCCACCTTCACCTTCATCTTCTTCGCCATCGAGGCGACGATTTTCGCCGGCATGCTGCATGCGGTGTTTGGCCTGCCGCTGTGGCTCGGCTATATTTGCAGTGCCCTCGCGGTCATCCCGCTGGTCGCTTATGGCGTGACCTTCATCAGCCGCTTCCAGAGGTGGACGCAGCCGCTCTGGCTGTTCCTGAATTTTTTGCCCATCCTGTTTCTGCTGCTGCATCCGGGCCTGTTGCACGGGTGGCGGCATTATCGGGGGGCTGCCGCGCCGCCCGGGTTTTCCTGGCTCGCCTTCGGCACCTGCGCCTCGGTGCTGTCGGCGCTGATCGCCCAGGTCGGCGAGCAGGTCGATTATCTGCGCTTTCTCAAACCTGCCGCCCCGGGCCGGCGGTTCGGCTGGTGGGCGGCGCTGTTGAGCGCCGGCCCGGGGTGGGTGCTGCCGGGTATGGTGAAAATGCTGGCCGGCTCGGTCTTCACCGTGCTGGCGGTGGAGGCCGGGCTTTCCGCCACCGCGGCGGCGCAGCCCGCCACCATGTATCACGTCGCCTATGGCATGTTCACGAGCCCGGCGCTGGCGGTGCTCGCGATGGCCGCGCTAATCACGGTGGCGCAGACCAAGATCAACGTCACCAACGCCTATGCCGGCTCCATCGCCTGGTCGAATTTCTTCTCGCGTCTCACGCACCGCCATCCGGGGCGGGTGGTCTGGCTCGTGTTCAATGTCGCGATCGCCCTGCTGCTCATGGAGCTCGGCATCTACCGCGCCATCGAGCCGATCCTCACGCTTTATTCCATCCTCGCCTGCGCCTGGGTCGGCGCCATTTGCGCCGATCTGGTGCTGGTGAAAAGCCTGGGCTTCGGCCGCGCGGAGATCGAGTTCAAGCGCGCCCATTTGTACGATATCAACCCGGTCGGCACGGGTGGCATGGCGTGCGCGGTGCTTGTCGGGCTACTCGCGAAAGCCGGCTTCGCGGGGCCGGCGGTGCACGCCTTCGCGCCGTTCCTGGCGCTGTTCGCGGCGTTCATCGCGGTGCCGCTGCTCGCCGCCACCACCAGGGGCCGCTTCTATCTGGCGCGCAAGCCGCGCCGCACCTGGGCGGGGCGGCTTGCGCTGCAATGCGGCGTCTGCGGCAATGAATTCGAAGCGCCGGACGTCGCCTTTTGCCCGGCTTATGCGGCACCGATCTGCTCGCTCTGTTGCACGTTGGAATCGCGCTGCCTCGATGCGTGCAAACCCCATGCCCGCTACAGCGTGCAGTTGACCGCAACCTTGAAAGCCTGCCTGCCGGCCGGCTTCCGCCGGCGGCTCGACCCGCTTTTGCTGCGCTTCATGTTTGTGTTCGGTTTCTCGTTGCTGGCCATCGGTGTCGTTCTGCTCACCGTGTACTGGCAGGCGAACAGCTTCCAGAGTTCCGGCAATGCGCTGGCCGGGGCGCTGTGGCGGGTGTTTTTCTGCCTGATGCTGATCGCCGGCGTATTCGCCTGGTTGCAGGTTCTGGCACGCGATTCCGGCGCCGCCGCCGAGGAGGAGCGCAGCCGGCAGACGCGCCTGCTGCTCGAGGAGATCGACGCGCACCGCAAGACCGATGCCAAGCTGGCCCGCGCGCGCCAGGTCGCCGAGGCCGCCAATCTGGCAAAGACGCGTTTCGTGGTGGGCGTCAGCCATGAGCTGCGCACGCCGTTGAACGCCGTGCTCGGCTATGCCCAGCTTCTGGAGCTCGACCCGTCGGTTCCCGAAGCGCGGCGCGAGGCGATCCGCATCATCCGCCGCAGCGGGGAGCATCTGCATGGCCTCATCGAGGGGCTGATGGATATTTCCAAAATCGAGGCGGGGCGCATCGAAATCGAGCGCAAGGAGATCCGGTTCGCGGATTTCCTCGACCAGATCGCCGGCATGTTCCGGGTGCAGGCGGCGGCCAAAGGCATTCATTTCCGTGTGCAATACCCGCCCAACCTGCCGCCGAGCGTGGTCACCGACGAAACGCGGCTGCGGCAGATTTTGATCAACCTGCTCTCCAACGCGTTGAAATTCACCGAGCATGGCGAGATCGGGTTTCTCGTCCGGTTGCCCGGCGAGGTGATGGAGTTTGAGATCACCGATACCGGGCCCGGCATTGCGCCGGAGCATCTGGAACGGATTTTCGAACCGTTCGAGCGTGCCGCCGCCACGCCGGCCCCGGGCATCGGCCTTGGCCTCACCATCACCAAGCTGCTGGTGGAAATTCTCGGCGGCCGCATCACGGTCGAGAGCAAGCCGGGCGTCGGCAGCATTTTCCGCGTGCAGCTGCGCATTCCCGCCGCGGCGCGGGCGCCGGCGCCGGCGGCGTCACGGCCGATCGTGGGGTATGACGGGCGGCGGCGCACCATTCTCGCGGCCGAGGATAATGCCCTGCATCGCGGGCTGCTGATCGATATGCTCTCGCCGCTCGGCTTCGACCTCGTCATCGCCCCGGACGGGCCAAGCTGCCTGCGCCTGGCCGCCGGGCGCGAGGTCGATTTGTTTCTGCTCGATATTTCCATGCTTTCTTTTGGCGTGCCCCCTTTGGGCAGCGCGGCGCCGGATGGGCTGGAGGTGGCGCGCCAGCTCCGCGCCGGGGCCCACGCCGACACGCCGATCATCATGCTCTCGGCGCATGTGCCGGAGATCAAGAAGCCGAAGGGGGGCACGGTGCCCTATGACATGGCGATGGCCAAGCCGATCGACATGGCCGGGCTGCTCGCCGGCATCGGCCGGCTGTTGGCGCTGACCTGGCGCTACGGGCCGGCCACACAAGCGGCCAAACCGGGCCCGGCCGCCAGCGACGAAGCGGCGCGCACCGCCATCCAGCCTTATCTGGGGCAGTTGCGCGCGGCGGCGCGGATCGGCTTCGTGCGGGAATTGCGGGAGACGCTCGGCCGCGTCGCCGTGGAGGCGCCGGAGGCGGCCGGCCTCGCCGCGTCATTGCTGGACATGACGGCCGCCTTGCAACTGCCGGAGCTTTGCGGGACCCTCGACCGGCTGGCGATGGAAGTGAACTGACACGATGGCGCGTCCCACGATCCTGATCATCGACGACCAGCCGGCCATGTTGAACCTGCTGATCGAGGCGTTCGAGCCGGCGGGCTTCGACGTGCTGGTCGCCTTGCAGGGCGAAATGGCGCTGATGCTGCTCACCCAGGTGACGCCGGATGTGATTCTGCTGGATGCCGTGATGCCGGGCATTGACGGGTTCGAGACCTGCCGGCGTCTCAAGCAGCGCCCCGGCCTGGCCCTGGTGCCGGTGATTTTCATGACCGGCCTCTCGGAGACGGACGACATTGTGCAAGGCTTGCAGGCGGGCGGGGTCGATTACGTGACCAAGCCCGTCGCCCCGACCGAGGTGATCGCGCGGGTCAAGGTGCATCTTGCCAATGCCCGGCTTACCCGCAGCGCGCAGCAGGCGATGGATGCCACCGGCCGCTATCTGCTGGCGGTGGATGATGAAGGCAAAGTGCGCTGGCGCACCACGCAGGCCGCGCGGCTCCTCAGCGGGTTTGCGGCGCCCGAACATCTGCCGCCGGACATCGTCACCTGGCTCAAGGCGCATGTGGCGGGCGCCAAGCCCGTCCCCGAAAGCATCGTTGCGGCGCCCGGCGAGGCCGCGCAGGAGGCGCGGGTGGAATTCTCCTTGGTCGGCGCGCTCGGGCCGGATGAATATCTGCTGCGTCTGGTGGCGCTGAACCAGGACCGGGATCTCGACCGGCTGCACGCGCGCATGAAACTGACCCGCCGGGAGACGGAGGTCCTGCTCTGGCTGGCGCGCGGCAAATCCAACCGCGATATCGGGCAGATCCTCGAGGTGAGCCACCGCACCGTGAACAAGCATCTGGAGCAGATCTACCCCAAGCTCGGCGTGGAGGGGCGCACGGCCGCCGTGGCGCTGGCG
>NZ_DATLPB010000005.1:0-19023 GCF_035535915.1 Acidocella sp. | reverse complement strand
GGCGGTGACGGTACACCAATCAGGCAAGTTCTCTGCGTGGAGTGGGTCGCTGGCGTTGTGGCTGAAGACGCGATCGATGCCCCCGAAAGTCTTGATATCGGCGCCGTACATGCCCGAGCTGCTGTTTGGGTGGCGCCATTTCGTGCCGCGCTGATCGTACCCATGGGCGCGCAGGATATCGGCTAGGTCGAGACGCGCCCGGGTCTTCTCAATGAGAGAGTCGTCCGGATCTATCCCCTGTTCCAGGCGCTCCAAACGACGCCGCGCGCGATCCTCGGACGCTTTGACGGCTTCCGCCTGGGCGTTAGCCGCTTCAGCGTCCAGGATGGCTTGACCGGCCTTGGTGAGGGCGTCTGCATTCAGCGGGGCGCCGTCGATAACGTGGCATTGGTGCCAGGGCTCATCGGCCTCGCCGGATGGCAGGTAAAAAAGCGACGATGGGCCGCGTTTGGATTGGTCGAGAACATCGTCGAGACGCAGAAACTTGGCGACGATCTCCGGTGCGGGGATTTCAGGCTCAAGCTCGGCGGACAGCGGGAACACCAGCCGGTAACGGTCGGCGCCTGGCTGGTGCGAGTGTGACGTGTAGCCCAAGCAAGCCTTGCCCAGCACCCCAACACGATCCAAAACGGCCTCCAGAGTCGGGGGGATCTCGCCGGTTTCCTTGTTGGGCTCTATGTCGAGGGCGACTGCGCTCCGTGCAATTACGTTACCCTTCAGGCGCCGAACATGACGGTTGTCCGTTTCCAGTTTGAAGCGCGCCGTGGCGAAGCAGGGTCCATCCTTTACCCCTTCACGCCGATGCTTGAATACCTGCGTGAAGTGATCCCAGGTCATGACTTCCGGGTCGCCGTAGGCTGGACCGACAGGAAACGCGGTTTCGAACCATGAGATTGTCATGCGGATATCGCGCGCGCTCATTGCGCGCCCTCACGAGCCCAGGTCAATCCGCAGACCAAAGCCCGCGCCCGATAGTCGGCCTGCTTTTTGGCGTTAAGCTCTGCGTCGTGCCGTGTTCTTTTGATCTTATCGTGCAATTCGCTGCTAAACGGGGACGTATCAAAGCCAAAACGGCAGGTGACCGCATGTCTTGTGACATTACCGGCCGTGTCCTTCTGGTTGTTTGGCAAGCTGCGAATCCGATCAACAAGCCTGTTATCGTCTGCTTTGAGGGAAGAAAGACGAACTCCGTAGCATTTCGCGTCGTCTTTCCAGTAGGCTTTGGCAATTATATCCTCCCTACATTTGTCGTAGTCCTCGACCTCAATTTGCCGAATGCGTTCTAGAGATACGCGGAGCTTCTTCAGGGCCGTGGCCTCGATCTGACCAACGCGCTGCAGGGAAATATCCCAACGCTCCGCCAGCACCCGTAGAGGGAGCGGGTCTTCGCTCAGATGGCGATTTTGAAGGATTGCGCGTTCGCGCTCGGACAAGGCGTCGAGCGCCGGCCTCAGCGTGGCAACGATCTCCGCTAGGTATTCCTCTTCAGAAAGAGCCTGTTCAGGGTCCGGCAGATCTGATTTCAAGCCATCGAGGAGAGTTCCTGCCCCCTCATCCTCTTGATCAAGCGGCGCCGATAATGACACGTCATCGCCTTCGATTTCGCCTTTATGCTCCTTTGGCCGGCGGACAATCGATCGGTTCTGACGGAGAAAATCTTTCAGCGCATAAGTGACGTTGAGGTTGATCCACGACGCAAAGGGAACGCCCTTCAGCGGATCATAGTTTTTTACCGCCCGGTGCAATCCGAGATAAGCGACGGTCTCAACATCATCGATGTGAAAGCCGCGGTGCTCATAGCCCTTTCGGGCCAGATATCTTTCGGCGATTCTTCGCGCGAATGGGATTTGCGACTCGAAGAGCACAAGCGCGGATACGTTCGGTCCAGCATCAGACCAATTTGGGGGAGAAAATTGCAACATGTGGGCTCCATGGGAGCCTCACGCCTTGAAACGTTCAGAAAACTCGGCAATAAAGCAGGTGTCCTGACTGCGTTTTGCCAAGTTACTGTCGAGCCGCTGGCTGTGAGGCTGGCGGTTCGAATTTCTAGGCGGCCTTACCGATCAGCGCTTTGGGCAAAGAATCCAAATAGCGATCGATCGAATCAGCGGTAATAACCGTTGCTCGCCCCATCTTGCGGGCGTCCAAAACGCCTTCCGCAATCAGTTGGTAGAGCTTGGTGTGACCACAACCTATAATCTTCTCCGCATCACGGGGGCGGTAGGCTTTCTTCGTGTAATTCACGGCGGTTGCTCCTGAATAGAAGTGAACAACCGGTTATTAGTCACGAGTTTTTGCGTTTTCTATTTAAACCAAATTTTTCCCAAACTCTTAAAAAACCATTGGTAATTCAGCAGCTTAACAAGCCTAATTGTCACTTGGTTTAATCCCCCGGCGGGGCCGTGGACCGCGCTTATGCGCTTCGGCCTCCCAAATCTTCTTGACCACCGCTTGTGCTTCACGCTTCGTGACGCGCACGAATATTGGACTGAGGATTTTTTGAACCTCATTCCACGTTGGCCTCTGCTCGCTGAAGCGTCCCGCTTTCTTTAGACTAGCGATATGGCCAATGCCCATGACGTGAGTGTACGGCGATTTGATATGGCTATGCTCGGAATTATCTGGAGCTTCAGCTGCTGACTGCTCCGGCAGCAGGCCCCGTGCCGACGAAGGCTCCGGCTCGTCGAGAATTACCTCGATCTGATGAGGGGATTTTCGGCGTTCTCTTTCGTCTATCAGGATTTGCACGGCGCGGCCGCAAGTCCCTGCGTCAATGTGCTCCTTAACAAAACGCCCAAAGGGCGGATGCCGACGCAGAAAATCGGCTGCGACCTCCGCTTTTGTCTGATCCATCATATGGCGCAGCAATGCTTCGTTGTCGGCCGCATATGCTTCACTCATCGCCAACAACCAAATTTGCTCGTCCAATAGCTCCGCCTCCTGCGCGCGACGAAGCGATAGATCGCGCGATGGGGGAGCGTGCGGAGCCGAGTTTCCGACTGGTAATGACAAATCAGCTGGGCCAGACATGAACGGGCGCAGCCAGTCGAATGGATCATTTTCGTCGTGCGCCGTCGGTACAGACTCGCTGCTCATCACGCTACCGCCCTGATCTGCGTCACGGACGCCCCGTTCACTGGCATGGGGCGCGAGCAAAACGCCGCCCAGTCATCCATCAGCCGAGCTCGCTTCTCAAGCATGTCGCCGCGCTGATAGGCGGCCTCCACCGCCGCTGGCAGGGTGTGAGCCAGGGCCTTCTCGGCTAATTCGCGGGGGTAATTCGTCGCCTCGGCGCACCAGTCTCTGAAGGTGGACCGGAAGCCGTGGACGGTGATGTCGTCGCTTCCCGCAGCCTTTGCGGCCTTCGATAGGGCGACATCCGATAATGCGCCACCTTCGCGCCCGCCTGGAAACACGATGCCGTTTTTGCCATCACGCATGATCTCAAGTTCCTGAAGGATCTCGATAGCCCGATCACTCAATGGCACGCGGTGCTCCTTGCCCGCCTTCATTCTCTCAGCCGGGATGGTCCACGTCTTGCCGGCCAGATCAATCTCACCCCAGCGCGCTCCGCGCACCTCACTGGAGCGTGCTGCTGTGAGGATGGCGAATTCCACCGCTCTAGCTGCCCTACCGTTCTGGGTCCGGAGCTTGGCAACCAAATCGCCAATCCGTTTCCAGGGCAGTGCCGCATGATGCTCGACGCGCTTAACCTTCGAGCGCTTCGGTAGAATATGGTCCAGGTGCCCCCGCCACCGGGCGGGGTTTTCGCCGTCCCGCCAGCCCTTCACCTTCGCATAGTCCAGAATCGTCTCGATGCGACCGCGGACCCGGGAGGCCGTCTCGGGCTTCTCTGTCCAAAGCGGCTCTATAATAAGAGTGACGTGGCCGGTCTGAACCGACGAGACGGATAGCCCACCGATTTTGGGAAACACATAGTCCTTGAGCGTGTTCCGCCACTGCTGGCGGTGCTTTGGGTTCCGCCAGCTCGCCTCGTGTGCCGCGAGGTATTTCCCCGCGACGTCCTCGAATGTGATGGCCGTAGCCGCTGCCAGAGCCGCCGCGGTTTGCTTTTGGGCTTCTTCTGCCTCCCGGGCGGTGAGCGGGTCGGTGCCACCCTTCACCAGGTCCCGGGCTTTTTTCGCCTCTATACGAGCCTCAGCGAGGGAAACCGAGTTCGCACCCAGTGCCCTCCCAAGGCCCAGATCTCGGGTCTTACCCCTCATTGTGTACCGGTACAGCCACCATGCCTTTCCAGGCTCTTTAAGCTTTCCGGTCGGCTCGAACGTGGAAGCCTCGCGCACAAGCAGCACCAATCCGTCGCCATCGTAATAGCGTCCCGGCTTTGCTCTCGCGACTTTCTGGGCCGTCAATGGCGTGGCTCGCTTGGGCATTGAAACCTCTCCGCCTAACTGTTGTACCCGTTTCCATTCCCTTTTCATAAGGCCGAACGGTAAGATACGCAAGCGGAAAAAGACGGACGCATCAGAAGAAAATAATCAGTTATTTCATTGGATTACTTGAAAGTAGTCGGACACTAGAAAACCTCTGCGGATGTCAAATTGGCGGACTGTCTCTCCGCCAAACGATCCCTGAACAAGTCTGCCGGTTGCCACCGGGACGGTCGCGTGTTTTTTCCCATAATCCGAGTTCGGTGCCGGCTTTTTCGCCGTAACGGCCGCGTTGGCGGTACGGTTCGGGTCTGTCTCCGCGCATTTACGAGCGGGGAGGTTTCAACCAAACTTCCAGGGAGAGAGACATGGCGCTGGACGATGGACCGGCCTCAGCCGGTGCGTAGCCCGTGCTGCCCGATCCTATGTCAGGGCGCCACAGGTACGGCGACGACACCCGGCGGTACGACATAAACCGGAGCCGGCCGGTAGACTGCAACGGGGGCGGGTACATAGACCGGGGTGGGAGCCGCATACACAACGGCAGGCGTCGGCGGCGCAATCTTCTCGCCGTTCGCCACCATGCACTGCGTGTAGGCCCTGTCATAATGGCCTTGCACCGATGCCGCTGATTCCTGGCCATTCTCCGCCCCCACCAGGCTGCCAGCCAATAAGCCACCGCCCGCGCCGATCGCGGCGCCAGCCCCTGCATGCCCGGACACGGAGCCCAGCAGCGCGCCGACGGCGGCGCCCAGCCCTGTTCCCACAGCGGCGCCCGCTATGCCACTCTTCGCGGCCGCCTGCCCCGGCGACTGTCCACCTACCTGCGCCGCCGCATACTGCCGGCATGTCTCGTCATGCTGCTGGAATAACGCAAAGTTTTCACCCTGTGCCGGCAGCGCCAGTACGGTTGGCGACGGCGGACCGGGGGGAGCACATCCCGCCAGAGTGGTCAGCCCGAGGATTGCCGACAAGATAGTCGCGTTACGCCCGTGGTTAGGCATGACGATATTATCTCCTATATTTCAGCGTTTGGACGCGACACGGTCGGGCGGATATATCCATCCCCTTTCCTTCCGGTCAGCGTATCGAAGTGGCGTGGCGGAAGCTTCTAGGCTTGTCTGTCGGCCGGCCAAATCCACCCGACGGATGCGTAATATTTCTTGAGTTGATTGACGACGGCACTTGCCGTTTTCTCGGTCGGCCTGGCGAGTCCTCCACGGACGTTCAAGGCAACATCGATGCCCGCGCCGATGGCCAGATGGACGGCCCTTCCGGTCGCAAGCGCGACTCCACCAGGCACAATGAGTCCCGGCTGGTAGCCACTATTGCTGGACGTGTCGAATGCCGTCATCGTCTGGGCAGCACGGGTATCAGCGGTTTCGAAATCGACCTCCGCCTGCAATCTGGCCTGCCCGGCGCCGAATCCGATAATAATTCGTTCAAGTGCGCTGCCTGGATCGGCCTCGGCGATCGAGATGTGCAGCACGGCGGCACCGGGGTGACTTGTTCCCGGAACGAAAGGCTCCGCGGTGACCCGCGCCTTCGTGAGTTGTTCGATCAGATCCGATTGAAGCGCAGCCGTAACTTTTGTTAGAGTCGCCGCATTGGTGTCCTGGTCTATCGGCGTTGAATCAACTTGAACCAAGATTTCCGTAGGCGATGGAGAGCCGGCATCCACTGAAGTGACATTCGCAATTTTCGCGCCCGTACAACCTGAAAGCAAAAGGACCATACTGGCCCCAACAATTCGCGGCAAATAAAAGTGACGCGACGCAGAATTCTTAAATACGGTTTGTTGACACGCATTTTTTTTAATCTCAAAATCCATAAACACTTCCCCTCGCATGGAAACGCCGACCAATCATCGATCTTTTTACGGATCGGCGAGAGGTATCCCCCCGCATTCCACGACGGTTTTTATGTTATGGAAAAAACAAGTTTTTGATTCAACCGTGCGGCGTTGGACTTCTGGAACTATGCCAGAAGATCGCATCCACGACTTTTCTCTGTTGAAGCGGGAATGTGTCGTAGAGTGACTGAAATGCTGTCGCCAGTTTCTGCATATTCTCCGCATGCAACTGTGCGAGTTGCGCATAGGAATCCATATTGGCAGCGGCATTCATGGTTGCCACGCTTGCGCCCCGCGCGGCGAAGGCTTCTTCCGTTCGCAACGCATTGTCACGCATGACTTGGGCAAATTGGTTCCATTGTGGTTGCTCGGATGCCGAGATGCCCAGCTGATCGTGCACTTGCTCGATATACTGTTCAACCTCTTCCGATATCATCTTCGGCACGGGCGCGACGCCGGGCGGCGAATAGACTGAATTGGAAGCCTTAGCCGGGTCCGCTGCGGACGGTCTGGCTTGCTGTGCGAAGATTTCTGTTGGCAAAACCAACATGGCTGCCAGAACAACGACCCAGCGAGACATCGAGACGCGGCTCATGTAAGAAATCGATTCATGACGTGTAAAGAGGATGCGAGCGGCACAGCGGGTCCGACACACCCGTCAACTGGGACGGCGTCGATCCCATTCGCGGTACAAAACCGATACATATGAAGCTAGGTGGGTCCGGTTAGCCCTCGATCGAACACGAATTGAGTGATGCTCACGGATCCACTGGCAGCGCCCTCGTCAGCAGGTCCGAGCATTTTATATCATGGCGCGACGTAATAATAACCGGGGTAATAATACCCGGGCGCATAAACCGCCGGCGGTGCCACGTAGACGACCGGAGGCGGCGGCGCATAGACCGGATGGGCCGCAGCCGCAGCTCCGAGCGCTGCACCGACGGCAACACCTGCAGCCGCACCTGCAGCAACCCCATAACCACCATAATAGGGCCCATAATGCGCGTAACCGCCGTAATACGCGCCATAATGTCCGTAGCCACCATAATAATACGTCGCGGCATCAGCCGGGGCCATGGCTGCTGTCACCGTTCCCGCAGCCAAGAGAGACGCCATCAAAATCTTGCGAACCATAACACTCGACCCTTCTGTTTCCACAGGACGACGACCCTGTACAAATCTGATACGAACCCGATCGGCATTTGCGACACCCAACATCAAGGGCCATTCCAATCGTTCTGGTCGAGATACCCTTTATTGCCGGAATCCAGTTCCTTGAACCGCGCCCGAAGACGGGCCTCCTGCTCCTGCGGCGTCATTTTTTTGAACCTTTGAGCCGTAAAGCCGTTCGACGTCTCCAGGCGCTGTGTCTCATAGGTTGAGAACTCCTGCAGCGTAACGCGACCATCATGATTGGCGTCGGCGGCATTAAAATTACCTAGGTTTTTGGCATACGCGGTGGACGCCGCCATGAGGGCAGCCATCATCGCGAGGGCTACGGATCTCAACGGTACCGGATTTGGAAAAAGGGGCACGATATCCTCCATGATTATCATATACGAAAATGGCACAAAACAATGTTCGTCAACGACACATTGGTTGGGAACGATTTGATGCTGGAAGAGCGATTAACCCCAGGCGCACGCTACAATTTCAAAGCGAGGTCATGAGCCGGATCGAAATCGACGTGGATTGGCTTGGTTTAGCTTCGATTGCATTGGCTTTATATCGATTCGACAATATCTCTGAGCCCTAGAACTGCCAACATGATTCTGGTCATAGAGAGTAAAAACTTGGATCGGAGCCTGCTCGAGGCGCTCGCTCGTCACGTTGCCAAACCCTTCGGGTGCCGGAGAACAAGAGTTGCGTCAGTCGTTTCCGTGCGTCGGAGCCAAACGCGTCCGTCATAACCAGCCGCCAAGTCACGCGCCAAGCCGATGCCGTTACCTTCTTTGATGTTGCTATTTAGCCCCCAGCCGTCATCGCTCACGACAAGTCTTGTGTCCTCATAAGTGCCAAGAACCTGGACCGAAATTCGCCCGAACGCTCTCATATACATGCCATGGGTGAGACCGTTCGCAACAAATTCCCGGGCAACCTCCATGACGATATCGACCAGAACATGGGGACAGGGCGTCACAACCGACACCTCAATCGTCACCACCTGATTCGTGCCGGTCAATAGGATAAGGGCGTTATCGCATAATGTGCGCAGGCGGTCGGCCACCAAACCTGCCGCGCAAAGGGGGACAACACGGCGGTGTCGCTGCGGCGTATCCATCATTCTCATCTCGACGGCCTCTGCTACGGCCCGTCAGGGCGGGCCAAGACTGAATGTTGCCTTGCGGCGGGCGGCGATGAGGCTGCTCCTGCCTTGCGGTGAGATCTGAGCCAAAGCATCGACGAGAGGGCCGCTGAAATCATTCATGAAGTGATTCCAACTCACCTGCCAGACCGCGAGCGCCTGCCTCACCGCTTCCGGGTTATACGGTTCCGCGGTAATTTGATGTGCAAGCTGGGCACGGGCGTCATCAAATTGCTGGGCTGCCGTGAGAAAGCCCGGGGCATCGCGATGCAGCACGGCCGTAAATGCGGCGGCATCAGGTGTGGAAAGCGTGGCTTGGACTTTGGCAAGGGCTGCGGCCAATGGTGGCTGGGCATCCGATTCACTCATCTTATCCCGCCACACATGCCCGCCGATCAGCGCGGCAAAAAACAGATTCAAAACCAGCGACGCGGGTAGCGCAATGCGGCGCCAGTTCGGGGTCTGAGAACGTTGTTCGGTCATTCCACTAAATCAATCCGCTAATACGTGAATGGGCATGGGCTGCAGCATTGCCTGTAAATCACTCGACGGAGGCGTCGCCCCGTACGTTGAGCCGATCAGAATCCCTGCCGCGACAACGAAGCAGCTGCTGGTTGCAAGGCCGATCCACCCGGGGCGCGCGAGCCTCATCCAGCCAGCTCCGGCTGGCAGCACCCATCCCCAGCGCCCATTATTCGGTTGGTGAACAGAGCTTGCGGCAATCCCCGCTGCAACGGTGGACCGCAATCTGGCGAGTGCCGCCTCTTGGTCGCTCGGTTGCCACAGCAGCGCATTTTCCTGTGCACTGGCTGTATGGATGGCTTCATCCACCGTGCGCGCTTGGGCGAATATCGTGCGTGCTTGGGAAGAAACGCGCAGCAGCGCCTCGGCGTCACCGCGCGCTTCTTCCGGCCAACGCTGTCGCTGGGCGCCATAACTGTCAGCCAAAGCCATAAACCGCTTAAGCGTCAGCATCGCTAAAATTCCTTCCCATAATGGTCTGCGTCATGTTCCGGCACCAGATGCTCTCGCAAATAAGCCCGGGCACGAGACAAAAGCCGTTCCACAGCCTTGGCCGACATGCCGAGAACACGGGCCGCCTCGGCGCCGGACATACCCTCATCATAAACCAACGTTATCGCGGCGCGCTGGCGCGCGGGAAGGCTCTTAACGACCTTTGCAAAAGCCCTGACACGCTCGTCGCTTTCCATCACTTCGTCTATTCCTGCCGCCGGGTCGACGGCATCGAACCCTTCCGGAAGCGGTTCAAACCTCCGGCGCCGGCGATGATCTATGCACAGATTGACCAGAATTCGGTAGAGCCAGGTCGTAAGGCGGGCACGTTGCGGGTCGAATCGTCCTGCCTGAGACCAGGCGCGCAACATCGCCTCCTGAACAACGTCCTCCGCGACTTTGGGGTCAGGAATGAGGCGCGCCGCCACTCGCAGTGCGAATGGACCATGACGCGTCACGATTTCATCGAACGCCCTTCTGTCACCATCAGCGGACCAAGACACCAGATCCGGGTCCGATGCGTCTGTGTAACCCCGCCGGCCCCTCACGGCCGGCCGGCTACCGGCGGAAGGGGCAACCACGAACCACACCGACTCCGACCAGGCTTTTCCCACATACCTCAAACTCATTCGGGCCACTCACATACGATGCATCAACGCTTCTGATACGAAACACAGAAGCCAATCCCCCCGGCTCCGATAAGTTTTCCTCGTGGCACTGCAAGGCCATATGGCTACGGATGTACCTCCGGCACCGTCGTGCCCTGTGAAATACCTGATTGCGCTAAACGAACGCTCGTATCCGTGCCAGAAGGGCCTTGATCCGCACCGTATATTGGGATCGCGTGGAACGACTTGAGATGTTTGATGCAAGGATAACGTCAAAGCTGATCTAAGCTTATATTAGATTTATTAACACGACAGAAAAGAAGATCGATACATTTGAAATCATGTCGGCAATGGCTGGATTCGGGCGGAACCATTGTCCCGGCTCTGGCTTCTTCGCTTTTGGCCCAAGTAAGCCGATCCGAAGAACGATGGATTTTCATCGTAGAGAGAGATCGCGAAGCGGGTGGGCTTGAAGCATAAACCCTGCCCGCCCGAGGCGGTCTGTCATCAGCCTTTCATATCCAATGCCCCCGTATCCAAACGCCGCCGATCCAATGGCCGGGGACCCACAGGCGGGGCCGAGGCGCCGCCGGAACATAGACGACCGGCGGTGACACATAAACCACACGCGGAGGAGGAGGAACCGGCACAATGGCGGGGGGCGGAACGGGTGGGACATAGACGACCGGGGGCGGAGGCGGAACCGGCACATATCCGACGGGCGGCGGTACGGCCACTCGCGTGCCCCCCACGACGACGCCTCCCCCAACCGTTACCACGCCGCCGCTCGATCCCACCGCGGCGCCCGACGTTACGACGTCCCCCGGCGCGACACGAGTTGCCGTTCCGTAATGAGTGACGCTCTGACCATTGGGACCGGTGATCGTCCCCGACCGGCCGCAGGAGCCGTAAGCGCAGCTCGTGGACGCCGAGTGGCTGATGGCATCGCCATCTGGCGCGGTGACCGTACCTGAGGATGAAAATTCACCTGGCGCCGTCCGCGTTACACGACCCGCGATGGCGGCGGTCCCTCCATTGGGTCCCGTTATGGTTCCATTATGCGCGCATGTGCCATTGGCACAGCTCGTGCTGCCCGAGTGAGAGATGGATTGGCCATAAGGCCCCATGGCCGTTCCCGAATTTGAAAATTGCCCCGGCCCCGTCCTTGTGATCGTGCCGTTATTCGTGGCCAAGCCACCATAAGGCCCGATGATGCCACCAGCATGAGAACAGCTTCCGGCACCACAGCTTCCGTAATGCGCGCCACTATAGGCACCCCTCGGCGCGAATACCGTGCCGTGACCGGCCCAATTCGCTGACGCTGGAACGCTGCCAAGCAGGAACAGTGCTGATGCGGCGCCGAAAACCAAGTTCCGTGAATCGGTGGCCGCCAAAAAAAATTGTCTCATGGCAGGTGGACATGCCTGCAAAAGCCTATCCGTCATTGCATTTCATCCTCTTACTTGCGCGGGTGACCTGTGCAATCCTGATACGGGTCGCACCTGCGAACACGACACCCGAAGCGAAAATTTCCGAATACCGGAAATAAATCCAAAGGCCGGTTCCTGCTTTATTCGATCGGCCCAGCGTAGAGCGCGGCATGAAATTGGAAATTTGGTCGCGAGCCCGAAGCTTCTGGTACTTGACGTGGGTGGTTATGCGTCACAGGCGGAGCGCTCCGCATCGTTAAACATGTGGGGCCGCGTTGATGTGTGCGAGTATGTCGGCCGCGATCTTCGAGGCGCTCTGCTTGGCATCGCGATCGAGATCCTGTCCAGATAGGACGAACTTGAAGGCGGCCGCGAATGGATTGAGAGTTATTACGGCTCCGGGGTTTTTGCCACTCCGGGACGCGGACTGTATCGCGTAAAGCGGTGCTGGCGCTCTGTCGGTGGAGAGCTCGTCGATCATAATTGAAACTTGTAGATCGGTATGCCCGGCTCCGAAGCCGACAAGCGCGCGCTCCGCACGGTTTCCTTCATTAACCTGAACAAACGCCCCCCGCACCAGCCAGCCCTGGGTTGGCATCGAAGCGTCAGCGGGAAGCCTGTATGCCTGCAAGCCTTTCTTCTGCAGATCCTGGATAATCGAATTGCTCATCAGGCCGACGAGGGAGTTGGCCTGCCGTCGTTCTTTCCAGGCATGGAGCGGTAAATTTGCGAAAAGACTTTCTGAACGAAGAGCATCCGGCGGCAAGTCGAAGTCGGCCACGTAGACGACGTCCGGTCGATACTGGACGGCGCCCGGAATCGGACGGTCCGACACAATTCGAGCGTTGGAACAGGCGCTCAGCGCCAGGATCATCGCGATACCAATTGGCGCCGCCATACTTTGGCAGCAGCGTCCTCCTCTGAACATTCCTGCACTCTTCCAAAATAAAAATTTTAGGAACGGCCGATCTTCCGGCGCGAAATCATGAAAGCCTGACATCAAGACGACTCAATCCGCGAAAAGAGACGCTTCGGCTCCGCTGGAGTGTGTCAGGGTTGAATTCGGCGGCAGGATACCGGCGTGCGAGTTCAGCGAACGCAATTTGCGCTTCCAAACGGGCAAGCATCGCGCCCAAACATGTGTGAATGCCGTGACCAAAGGACATGACACGGGTATCCGACCGCTGCAGATCGAGGCGATCGGGCGCGGGGAAGCGTTCCTCATCTCGATTTGCCGAACCGAGCAGGACCCGCGCACGCTGTCCCTTACGGATGATCTTGCCGCCGAGTTCTACGTCTTCGAGAGCTTCCCGGCCCGTGACCTGCACCGGCGCATCGAACCGAAGAAGCTCGCTGACGGCATGGGGCGCGATCGTCTGGTCCGCGACAAGGCGTTGCCACTCGGCGGGATGGCTCAACAAGGCGAGCAATCCGTTGCCGAGAAGATGGGTCGTGGTGCCGTGGCCAGCGGCGAGGAGCAGAATCAAGTTCATGATCAGTTCCTCCGTGCTGAGGCGATCCCCCATCTCCTCGACCACGACAAGATCGCTCAGCATGTCATCGGCAGGATGGCGCCGGCGTTTGTCGATAAGGTCCTGGAAATAGCCGATAAATTCGCGGATGCCACGGTCGGCCTCCTGCACTTCCTCGGCGGTTAGACGGCGTCCGCTGATCAGCTGGCCAAAGGCACCCGACCAACCGAGCAATAATGGGCGATCCTCATGAGGAACACCCAATATCTGGGCTATGACCGTAACGGGCAGCGGCACGGCAAAATCACGGATGAAATTGATATACCCGTGCGATATCTCCGCCTTGTCCAGCAAATGATCGATGATGTGTTGAATATGCGGGCGAAGACTCTCAAGCCGGATCGGCGTGAACGCCTTGGCGAAAAGCTTGCGAAGCCTGGTGTGATCCGGCGGATCGAGAAACAGCATCTGGCGAGACAGAGCCGACCGAATCGGCCGATCTCCGTCATAGTCACGGTCCTGGTCCAGCAACCTGGCCGCGGAAAAACGCGGGTCGCTCAGCACAAAGGCGACATCACGGTATCGGCTCACGATCCAGGCCCCGCCATTTTCGTCCTCATGGACCGGACTCTCGTCGCGGAGGCGGCGAAACAGCGGATACGGATCCGCTAACATCTCCGGGCGGAGCATGTCTTGGTATGTCAGCCCTTCGATTGAAATTTGCTGCATAGGCCTTATTCCCTTGGTACGCTTAGGACCGGCTGCCGGCATTCCGCTGCGGCGCCGGAACCGTCGCGCCGTGCATTGACGAAAAATATGTCCCCAGCAGCCCCCTGTAATGGCCTAATAGGAGGCGGCGTGCTGCGGGCGTCTCGTCGGCCGTGGCCGCCACCCCCTTGAGCACATGCAGCGCCATGACTGCCAGAGCCTTGGCGTTCGCGGCGGTGAGATCAGGCCAAGCTCTTCGCAGGATCGCGGCTACGCCGTCTCGCAGAGACTTCCGAAACTGCGCCTGCTTGTCACCGCCACCCCCGCGCGCCTCAATCACCGCGATTGCAAAGCTCCGCTCCGCTTGCAACCCGAGCATGAACTCGACCAATGCATCGGCGACGCCACTGCCGCCCATATCGGGCGCCTGTTCCGCGAGCCCCCTCAACTGGTCAAGCGCCTGCTGCGCGTATTGCTGCAGCAAGGCATCGGCCAGCGACTCCTTGGAGGGGAAGAAGCGGTAAAGCGAACCGAAGGCGGTCCCGGACCGCGCTGCGATATCGGACATCGTGACCGCATCGAAGCCCTTCTCCCGAAACAGAGCGGCCCCGGCTTCCATGATGGTCGCCACACGAACCTGCCCCCGTTCCCGGCGCGGCGCCCGCGCCGAAGATGGCGTTAACATTTGAGAGAAGTCTCTCCACTACTGTTATGAGAGAAACTTCTCTCATAACTCGACAAGCACCGCAAGGGGAAATAACCGCAGCACCGGCTGACCCTTGCACGCGATTCAGGGGGCCACGCCTCACAAGCGATCGGCGATCCTGCCATGCGCTGCAATCCCGGCCAAGCTTTGCGTGACTGCGACGCATCCTCTGCTGGTCAGGCGCCATTGGTTCTGCGCCCAATGGTTGCAATTATGCGTCCTATCGCGGCCAAACGGAGTTAATCGATCGATTACAAATTGGTTGAAGCTCACCCCAGGCACTTGGAAACGTGTAAACGCCCACGATAACTCGACCGGCACTCGGACGTTCAGGGGCCTCAGCGTGCTCCATCACGCCTTCTTGTGAGAAGAACCGCATGACCACAACCATACTCGACCAAACGATACGCCTGGCGGAAAGCCCTCCGACGCGACGCCTGGAGGAAAGCCGCCCGAAGCGCCGGCATGGAATTTTTTTTGTGACCGATCTTGGTTTCGCCATGCCGACGATTGCGGCAGCTCTCGAAATGCGAAAAAAAATCGCCCCCGGCCGTGCCGACATCAGAATCGTCACCACGGACATCCCAGCCCCCACGGTGCAGCGGCTCCACGATTTTCTGGAACCGCATGACATCCATACGGATGTCCTTGACCGGGAATATTATTCCGCTTTCGATCATCGGCTGTTCAATAAAACCCACGTGCCGATCTCGGCGATCGGCCGGTTTTTTATGATGGATGTCGTTCCCGACATTTACGATCGAATTCTCTATCTTGATGGCGATACATGGCCAAGCGGCGATCCCCTCCAATTGCTTGATGCCGAGCTTCCCGACGGTTGCTTCGGTGCGGCGGAAGATCGCAGCTACTTCCGTCGCCATGAACTGGGACCCGTCGGGCAAAAAATCCGCACCTATTTTGCTAATTTGGGCATCGACGGAAATGCCGGCTATTTCAATTCGGGCGTCCTGCTTGCCGACGTACGGACCTGGCGCTCGCTTTGCGCCGAGGCTTTTGAATTCTTCCTCAAAAATACGGCGCGCTGCACCTACCATGACGAGAGCGCCTTGAACGCCGTGGCAAAAATGCGCCGGGTCCGGCTGGCGCCCCGGTGGAATTTTGCGAACGCATATCTGGAATGGCAGCTGAAGCATGCCGTGCCGCCACAAATCATCCATTTCGCCGGCGGCGAAAAACCCTGGCAAATACCGTTCCACCCCTACCATGACATGTACGCCGCCGCGTTTGCGCCCCTGGCCCGTCTCGGCCTTACCTTCGAGCAACGCTCGGCGGAAAATCTTCAGGCCCTGGCACAACGCGCGCGGCTACGGAAAATTCGCGACAACATGTTCATGCACCGAAAATTTATCTACCAGCGGACCTTCGACCGGCTGGTTCAAACTTCAGAAATTCAATAAGCGACGCCGTACTCCGGGCGGCACCACGTCACGGGCAGAACCACGAACCTGCGCTCATTGAATGTGAGAGAATCAGTTGAGGTGCAGCCGAAGTCGCGTGTCGAGGGCTGTCCCAGCACACGCCGACCTGGGTCGCGTATTTTCCCTGTTCCGTAAATCGTGACGGCAATCTCCGGACAGGCCAATATTATTTGTTGGTACTGTCCGTTGGGCCGGCGGCGTTCACGCAGTCTGTTCTATTGCCGGAGCCCGTTCCCATTGCGCCATCGTGCGTAGAACCGGTTCTGATCGAGTCGCTCCCATTGCGTCCGCAATGGTTCCTTGACTCGTCCCCCATTGTAGAGCGACCAGGGTTGTTTTCGTCATGATATTTATTGGTCGTGTTGGTGCCCGGTTGATTGCCCGCGGGCTGCCCTCCGGAAGACGTGGTCTGCGCCATGGCGGCCCCGACGAAACCGAGGAGAAGCGCCGTTGTACAAAGCATGCGTTGCATGTGTTTCCCTTTCGACCGTTTTCTGATTGTTCCCTCCCGGGGGCGGCGGAGCTAACGCCTCCTCGGTCAATGGCACTCCCGATGAGGCTGTTTCGCGGCTGTTTCGTCCCCTCAGGCTTCTTAAAAGGCTCTGGAATTGCCCCACAATTTAAGTCGCCAATGGATGGTTTCAGGGGACGAAGCATATAAAGCTGGTGTATTTATCTTCACGATGAGTTGGACTGACCGCTTTGTCCAAGGTGCCGGAACGCGGTCCCGCGGAGAAAGCGGATTTTGCCGCGGCGCGTTTCGGCAAAGGCCGGCCACCGGCGGCTAGAACACCCTCCGCTCCTCTTCTCGACGACGGCGCATGATCTCAACGCGAGCGTTCATGGCGGCTCCGCTTGATCAGGGATCGATATTGGCAGCAAAAGCACCCTAATAGGGAAGGATGTGCTGGAGCGGATCATGAGGTTTATCAGAGTTTACGCCCGTGTCCTTGGCTTGCTGCGGGGGGAACGGGCGGTTGTGGTGGGCCTCGTACTCGCCAATCTCATGGTGATGGCCTTCCAGTTCGCCGAGCCGGTGCTGTTCGGCCGGGTCATCAATCTGCTCATCCGCTCCGATGCGATGACCCACAAATCGGTGCTGCATGACGCCGTCATTCTCCTCGCCGTCTGGGCCGGGATCGGTCTTGTCAGCATCGGCGCCAACATAATGCTGGCGGTGCAGGCCGAACGCCTGGCGCATCGTGGCCGCCTCACCGCCATGGCCCGGTATTTCCGCCATGTGCTCTCCCTCCCCCCGGCCTTTCATCGCGAGCGGCAATCCGGGCGGCTGATGAAAATGATGCTGTCGGGCGCGGATGGGCTGTTCTGGATGTGGCTCTCTTTTTTCCGGGAGCATCTCGCCACGCTGCTCGCCACTCTTGTGCTGTTGCCGCTCACCATCATCCTTAACTGGCAGCTGGCCATCGCGTTGATCCTGCTGGTCCTGGTGTTCTGCACCTTCACCGTTCTGACCATCAGCCGCACCGAGAGCGCCCAGCGCCAGGTCGAGGGCTATCACTCTATGCTTGCCGGCACGGCGCAGGATGCGCTGGCGAATGTGCTGGTGGTGCAGGCCTTCACCCGCCTCGGTGCCGAGGCGCAGAATTTTCGCGCGACCGGCGAGATGGTCCTGGCCAAGCAATTCCCCGTCCTCAACTGGTGGGCAGTGCTCAGCGTCGTTACCTCCGCCGCCAGCACCATCACCGTCATCACCATTTTCATGATCGGCACAGTCCTGCATCTGCACGGCTCCGCCAGCATTGGCGCCATCGTCTCCTTCATGGGCTTCGCCACGCTGTTGATCGGCCGCCTTACGGGCGCCATGGGCTTCGTCTCCCGGCTGTTCCTGCAGATGCCGACGTTGCTCGACTTTTTCGCCGTCCTGGATGCCGAGACCACGATTCCAGAGCGCCACGCCGCCCCGGCTCTGACCGTGACCGAAGGCGAGGTCCGCTTCGATCGCGTCGGTTTCGAATATGTCAGCGGCATCCCCACCGTGCAGGACGTCTCCTTCACCGCACGGCCGGGCACGGTAATTGCCCTGGTCGGCGCCACCGGGGCCGGAAAATCCAGCAGCATGGCGCTGCTGCAGCGCTACTGGGACCCGACCCGTGGCCGCATCACCATTGACGGCCAGGACATCCGCAACGTCACCCTCGATTCCCTGCGCAGCGCGATCGGCGTGGTGTTCCAGGACAGCCTGTTGTTCAACCGCTCGATCCGCGAGAACCTGCTGGTCGGCAAGCCCGACGCCACCGAGGCTGAACTGCACCGCGCCTGCGAAATGGCCGAGGCGCTGGAATTTATCGAGCGCCAGCCCAGCGGCTTCGAGACCATGATCGGCGAACGCGGCATCAACCTCTCCGGCGGCCAGAAGCAGCGCGTGGCGATTGCGCGTGCGCTGGCACGGCAGCCGCAGATCCTCATTCTCGACGACGCGCTCTCGAGCGTCGACGCCACCACCGAGGAAAAGATTCTCAATTCACTGCGCAGCGAGCTCGCCAGGCGGACGGCGATTCTCATCTCGCACCGCATCTCCACCGCTCGGCAGGCCGACCGCGTCGTCGTGCTCGATGATGGCGCCATCGTGGAGCAGGGCACGCACGAAGAGTTGATCGCGCTCAACGGCCTCTACGCCGACATGCACCACAAGCAGATGCTCATGGTCGCCTTGGAGAAGGGATAGACGTGGAGTACATCCAGGCTGACGAGCTGCAGGAAAAGCCGTACGACAGCCGCTTGATGAAGCGGCTCCTGCGCTACCTCGCGCCCTACAAGCGCATGGTGGTGTTCAGCGTGCTGTTGCTCGCGGTCGAGTCGTTGCTCGAGCTGGCGCCGCCGTTTCTCACCAAAATGGCGATCGACAGGTATCTCACGCCCGCCGGACACGTGGATCTCGATATCAGGCTGGCCGGTTTGCTCAAGGTGGTGCTGATCCTCGGCGCCGCGCTGATCGGTGGATTCGTCTCGTCGTATCTACACGGGCTCATCATGAGTCTTGTGGGGCAGCGCGTGATGTTCGACATGCGCATGCAGATTTTCAGGAAGCTGCAGAGACTCGACGTGTCGTTCTTCGACAGAAATCCGGTCGGCCGCCT
>NZ_DATLPB010000004.1:0-53497 GCF_035535915.1 Acidocella sp. | reverse complement strand
GCCGGAGGGGCGCAAAAGACGCGCAGGAGGAAGAAAGGAAGCGCTACTTTTTGTGAACAAAAAGTAGCAAAAAAACTTTGTTATGCTGGGCCATGGGCTGTGTCGGCGACAACGCCCACGGCCCAGCGTAAACAAAAGTTTTTGCGGCGCTTTTTTCAAAAAGCGCCCGCTTTCTTAGTGCATCGCGAAGACGCTGTACTGGCCGTCATGCCACTTCCAGATCGCATAGGCGGCATTCACCACATCGCCCTTGGAATCGAAGCTCAACGGGCCGAGCACGGTCTGCCACGGGCCGTCTTGCTTCAGGGTTTTGGCGACCACGCTGGGGGAGGTGGTCCCGGCGCGTTTGGCCGCTTCGGCCCAGACCTGGATGGCCGCGTAGGAATACAGCACATAGCCGGTCGGGTCTTCATGCAGCTTGGTCAGCTCGGCGACGGCTTTCGCCGCAGCGGGATCTTTTTCCGCCGGCGGGGAGAAGGTCATCAGCGTGCCTTCGGCCGCGGGGCCGGCGATTTGCCAGAGCGCCGAGGTCACCGCCGCGTCTTCCGAGAAATATTGCGGCGTGAAGCCCTGGGCCGCGCCTTCGCGCATGATCAGGCCCGTATCGGAATAGTAGCCGCCGAGATAGACCAGCGTGATGCCCTGCTGCTTGAGGCGGCTGATCAGCGCGGAATAATCCTTGTCGCCGGCGGTGTAGGAGGTGTTGTAGGCAACCGGTACGCCGAGCTTGCCGAGATTGGCGCGCACCTGGTCGGCGATGCCCTTGCCGTAGGTGGAATTGTCGTCCAGTACGGCGATTTTTGCGTTCTTGAAGTGCTCGGAGATATAAACAGCCGCCACTTTGCCCTGCTCGTCGTCGCGACCGCAGGTGCGGAAAATGAAGGGTGAGCCTTCATCGGTGTATTTCGGGTTGGTCGAGCCGGGGGAAATCTCGATGATGCCGTTGTCGGAATAGACCTTGCTGGCCGGGATCGAGGAGGCGGAGCAGAAATGCCCGTCCACCATCACCACGCCGTCCGAGACCAGCGTGTTCGCGGCGCTGACCGCGGTTTTGGGGTCGCAGGCATCGTCGACGGCGATTTCCTTTAGCTTCTGGCCATTGATGCCGCCGGCGGCGTTGATGTCGGCAATCGCCAGGTCGGCGCCGGTTTTCAATTGTTCGCCAAAGGCGGCGTTAGAACCGGTGAGCGGACCGGCGACGCCGATCTTGATCTGGGCCTGGGCCGACGCCGTGGCAGCGCAGCCAAGGGCCACGAAGGCAGCGGTCGCAAGAAGGATGTTACGCAAGGGAAGCCTCCTAACTAACAATGTTTTATTTCGCAAAACGCTTTTCCTGTATGCGCCTAATTTGTAGGCGGACTCAATGGCCGCCCTCAAGATAAGCGGCGCGAATCTCTGGCCTGGCTAAAAGTTCGGCACCTGTCCCGGCCATGGTGATCGCGCCGTTCACCAGCACATAGCCGCGATGGGCGAGGCGCAGCGCCTGGTTGGCGTTCTGCTCGACGAGCAGAACGGTGAGCCCGGTCTCCTCGTTCAATTGCCGGATGGCGGTGAAAATCTGTTTGATGACCAGCGGCGCCAGGCCGAGCGACGGCTCGTCGAGGAGCAGCAGTTTGGGCTTGCTCATCAGCGCGCGGGCGATCGCCAGCATCTGCTGCTCGCCGCCCGAAAGCGTGCCGCCGCGCTGGGAAAAACGCTCCTTCAGGCGCGGGAACAAAACGAAGACCAGTTCGAGCTGGCGGTCGTAATCGGCGAATTTCACCACCTGCGAGCCCATCAGCAGGTTTTCCTCGACGCTCATGCGCGGGAAGATCCGCCGCCCTTCCGGGGACTGCGCGATGGCGCGGCGCGCGATCTGGTGCGTCGGCAGCTTGGTGATGTCCTCACCGCGATAAACGATGCTGCCGGATTTCGCGCCTGGGCTGCCGCAGATCGTCATCATCAGCGTTGATTTGCCGGCGCCGTTGGCGCCGATCAACGTGACGATCTCGCCCTCATGCACATCGAGATCGACGTCGCGCAGCGCCTGGATCGGGCCGTAGAATGTGTTCACGCCGCGCAGCGACAAAAGCGGTTCGGTCACGAG
This sequence comes from Acidocella sp., assembly GCF_035535915.1. Taxonomy (GTDB): domain Bacteria; phylum Pseudomonadota; class Alphaproteobacteria; order Acetobacterales; family Acetobacteraceae; genus Acidocella. The sequence continues at coordinate 51,411 of NZ_DATLPB010000004.1, read as the reverse complement.
CCGGCCTCCAGTTCGGCGCCGACGGGTGAGTCCGCATCGTCCTCGTCGCCTTCGCCGAGATAGGCGCTGATGACGGCCGGGTCGTTGCGGATTTCCACCCCGGTGCCGTCGGCGATTTTCTTGCCGTGGTCGAGCACCACGACATGGTCGGAGATTTTCATGACCACGCCCATATCGTGCTCGATCAGCAGCAGCGAGCAGCCTTGCGCGCGGATGTTCAGCAGCAGCTCGTTCAGCGCCGCGGATTCGCGCGGGTTCAGGCCGGCGGCGGGTTCGTCGAGGCAGAGCAGCACCGGGTCGGTGCACATGGCGCGGGCGATTTCCAGCCGGCGCTGCGCGCCGTAGGGCAGGGAGCCGGCGGCATCGTCGGCGCGTTCCAGCAGATGCGTCGCCTCCAGCCAATATTTGGCGCGTTCGATCGCCGCCCGTTCCGCCGCGCGATAGCCGCCGAGCCCGAGCACGCCGAGCACGCCGAAGCCGGTGGCGGCCTGCAGCCGGTTATGTTGCGCCACCAGCAGGTTCTCCAGCACCGACATGCCGTTGAACAGGCGGATATTCTGGAAGGTGCGGGCGACGCGGCCCTTTTTCGCGATCGCGTGGCCGGACATTTTGTCCAGCCGCAGCGCGTGGCCCGGCGCGTGGGCGATGGTGATGCTGCCGGAGGTCGGCTTGTAGAACCCGGTGATGCAGTTGAACACTGTGGTCTTGCCGGCGCCGTTGGGGCCGATGACCGCGGTGATGTTGCCGCGTTGGGCGGCGAAGCTGAGCCCGTTGACCGCCGTGAGGCCGCCGAAGCGCATGGTCAGCTCGCTGACGGAGAGAAGCGTGTCGGTCATGTGTCAGCCGCGTCCTTCGGAGAGCATGGCCGCGCCGATGAGTTTGGCTTTCCCGAGCGAGACGGTCGGCTGGCGCGTGGCGATGAAGCCGCGCGGTCGCACCACCATGATGACGACGAGCGCCAGGCCGAAGATGAGCATGCGGTAGATCTGCAGCGATTGCAGCAGTTCCGGCACGCCGATCATCACGCAGGCGGCCAGCACCACGCCGAGCTGGCTGCCGGCGCCGCCGAGCACGACGATGGCGAGCACGGTGGCGGATTCGATGAAGGTGAAACTGTCCGGGCTGATGAAGGCCTGGCGGGTGGCGAAGAAACAGCCGGCGAAGCCGGCGAACATCGCGCCGACGGCAAAAGCGGTGAGCTTGGTGTTGCGCAGATTGATGCCCAGCGAGCGGCAGGCGATCTCATCCTCGCGCAGCGCCTCCCAGGCGCGGCCCAGCGGCTGTTTGCGCAGGCGCAGCGTGACCCAGTTGGTGAGCAGAGCCAGCGCCAGGATGATGTAATAAAGATAGGTCGTGCGCTGTTTCGGGTCCGGGGTGAGGTGGAAAAACCCGGCGAACGTACCGGGACCGCCTGCCATGCTGAAGCTGAGGCCGAACAGGCTGGGGTGCGGAATGTCGGTGATGCCGTTCGGGCCGCCGGTGAGCGCGACCCAGTTGGTGATGACGAGGCGGACGATCTCGCCGAAGGCCAACGTGACGATGGCCAGGTAGTCGCCGCGCAGGCGCAGCACCGGAAAGCCGAGGCACATGCCCCAGAGCGCGGCGAGCAGCCCGGAAATCGGCAGGCATTCCCAGAAGCCGAGGCCGAAATTCTCCGACAGCAGCGCGAAGGAATAGGCCCCGACCGCATAGAAGGCGACGTAACCGAGATCGAGCAGCCCGGCGAGGCCGACGACGATGTTCAGACCCCAGCCGAGCATCACATACGTCATGATCAGCACGCCGAGGTCGATATAGGAGTTTTCGATGCCCGGGAGCAGCGGCATCGCCACCGCCGCGATCAGCAAAGCCGGGGCGATATATTTGCCGGCCTGGGCGGTTCCCGCCGAGAGTTTCACAGGGATGATGCGCGGGGGGCGGTGCTGATACCAGAGCAGCATCAAGAGGCGTGCGGCGAAGGTGAGCGCCACGGCGGCGGCGAGCAGCCCGGGCCGGGGCGAAAGGGTGAGGCTGCCGGCTTCGTTGTCGCCCAGCCTGAGCCCGAGGAACGGGCCGAACAGCAGCAATGCGGCGCCGGCGACGGCGGCGGAATCCTTGAGGATGGCGCCGAGATTTTTCATACCTTTTCCACCTCGTTGCGGCCGAGCAGGCCGGTCGGCATGAACATCAGCACGATCGCGAGAATGGAATAGACCGCTGCATCCTTGTAGGCGACGGTGGCATAGCCGGACCAGAACGCCTCGATCAGGCCGATCAGCAGCCCGCCCAGCACGGCGCCGGGCAGGGAGCCGATGCCGCCCAGCACGGCGGCGGTGAAGGCTTTGATGCCGGCATTGAAGCCGATGTAGAAATCGATGACGCCATAATAGAGCAGGAACATCACGCCGGCGACCGCGGCGAGCGCGGAGCCGATGATGAAGGTGTAGCTGATCGTGCGGTTGGTATCGATGCCGAGCAGGGCGGCCATTTTCGCATCCTGCTCGACCGCGCGCATGGCCCGGCCGAGCGGCGTTCTCGTCACGACATACGTGAACACCGCCAGGACGACGAGCGTGACGATGACGATGGCGATTTGCAGCCAGGTGAGCTGCACGGCGAAGCCGTTCTGCTTCATCAGCATGATGCCGCCGGGAATGAGGTTCGGGATCGCGCGTTCCAGCGCCCCCTGGCTGGTCTGCACATAATTCTCCAGCACGATCGACATGCCGATGGCGGAGATCAGCGGCGCCAGGCGGAAGGAACCGCGCAGCGGCCGGTAGGCGACGCGCTCGATGGAAAACCCGTACAGGGCGCAAAGGGCCGCGGACAGGATCAAGGCGGCCAGCAGCCCCAGCGGCACGGAAGTGATGCCCGAGAGCGCGGTGAGCACGATGATGCCGATGAACGCGCCGATCATGAACACGTCGCCATGGGCGAAATTGATCATGCCGATGATGCCGTAGACCATGGTGTACCCGATCGCGATCAGCCCATAGATCATGCCGAGCGTGATGCCGTTAATGAGCTGCTGGAGAGCGTAGGCCATGCGGTTCCTTGCAAAGCGGGGACAGTTCCCGAGATGATACGAACGGCGCCCGCCGGTCAATGTCGGATTTTTGTGCTCCGGGGGGCTTTTCTTCTCCAGGCGCTCTTGCTACAGGGCATCCCACGATGGGTGCATAGCTCAGTTGGTAGAGCAGCTGACTCTTAATCAGTAGGTCCAAGGTTCGAATCCTTGTGCACCCACCATCCAGCCCGGACATTTTTAGGCCTGTCGCGATACAGCGATGCGCGATCATCCCCGCTGCGGGGTGTGCCTGGGCTCGGCGCGTGACGCTGGCCAAGGTGGTCCGGCGCAAACATCCCACACCAGCCGACGCCGTTTGGTTCCCGTACGAAGTTTTTGAGTTGCGTTTCCCGGTGCGAGAATCGGTGGGCGTGGTCATGATGATCTGCGGATGATGATCTGCCAGCGCGCGGGGCCCTGCAGTCCGCATTTTGCCGTGAACAAAACAAGAAAATACGACAAAAATTGCGGCAAAAAAGGCAAAAAAATGAAATTTTTATTACACGCTTAAATTGAAAATCTCCTGTGCGACCAGGAGCTGGTTTCATCGTCGCTGCCGGCGAGAAATGTTGTTTAGACCTCAGAACAAATGGCTTTTAACGGAAGGTGAGCCGGGACTTTCGTCCGTGAGTTTTAAAAGCGTGGCGACAAGAGTTTTCGATAACGGATTGATTTTGTTTACGGGTTAATCTGCATTTTTGTGAGGTGTGATGGGAGTCGAGAAGCGCGTTCCGCGCGCCATGCCGTTTCGGCTGTCGCGCCGGGCAGGTTCGCGGTGGCCGGCGTTGCTCAGAAATATTAACGTTTAGGTCGCAAATCAAAACGCCGCGTTCGAGCGAATCGCATGGGTTTGGTGGGCTTTCCGTGTTTCATTGTTCTGGATTGTTCACGAAATTGATGCAAATGTTGGGGTAAATAACTATAAATGACGCTGTGGTGGGTGCCTGGATGCGCGTCTCGAAAGAATTTGATTCGTTCTAATAAAACAGAAGGTTGAACTTTTATGTACGTCGCGAAAGATGGCTTGCCGGTTGAACCTCTTCATCTCGATATCCCCTTCAGGAACGACCCGCGGGCCGAAATGGCGCGGCGCCTGCCGAAATTCGTCCAGCCTTTCCTCACCTGGTTGACCGCCAAACCGGCGCCGGGCGAGGCGCCGGCGCCCAGGAAGCCGGTTTTGTTCGTGGTCGAGGCTCTGTCGCTGGTGCTGGGCGGCGTCGCTCTGTCGATGGCCGCGCAGCTCTGGCTCGGCGCGCATGACCCGTTGTTCTGGGCGCTGCTGGGGCTGGGCCTGCTGGCGACGACCTCCGGCCTCGGCGTGTTCCAGGTGGTGATTTTCCACCATTGTTCGCACGGCACGGTGTTCAGCACCCGCGAGCGCAACCGCGCCGTCGGCCGGCTGATTTCAGCGCTGCTGCTGTTCAAGCATTTCGATGCCTACCAGCGCGAGCACATGCTGCATCACAACGCCAACAAGCTGTTTACCGACGATGACGAGTTCACCGATTTCGTCGTCGGCATTTGCGACCTGACCACCAAACTGGACCGCCGCGGCCTGTGGCTGCGGCTGGCCACGCTGCTCGTCTCGCCGGTCTGGCATGCGCGTTTCCTGGTGAAGCGCCTGCGCGGTAGCCTGCGCTCGCCCGAGCGGCTGCATAACCTGGTCGGCGTTGGTTTTCTGCTGTCGGTGGCCGCCATCGGCCTGGCGACGCACACGCTGGGGCTGATCGCGGTGGCCTGGCTGCTGCCGCTGACCGTGCTGCTGCAGGTCGCCACCGTGTTCCGCATTCTCTGCGAGCACCGTCTGCCGCCCGCCGAGGTGATTGCCGCGCGCGGCCCGAACCTGGTGTGCCAGGCGACCGCCGGCGTGTTTGCCGGCGCCACCCCGCCGCAGGAAGGTCTGGCGAAAGGGCGGGCTTTGCTGGCCTGGACCGGCTGGTGGGCGGAGATGCTGACCTGGCAAATGTTCGTGCGCCTGTTCGTGCTGGTGGGCGACGCGCCCTGCCATGATTTCCATCATCGCCGCCCCGGCAAGCGCTGGACGGATTATGCGCATAACCGCCAGGCGGATCTCGACGCCGGCAGCCCGGGCTTTCCGTTGAATTATGTGGACAGTTGGGGGTTGCTGCGTGCCATCGACCAGAATTTCCAGGCGATGGAACGTGCCCCGGCCGATCTATTGAGCTGACAGAAGGGACGCGGCGGGGCGGGGGTAACGCGCCGCCGCGTCCAGCCTGGCGTTGCTCGCGGGCAAAATGATGGTCACGCTGGTGCCCTGGCCCGACGCGCTCTCGATTTCCAGCTGGCCGCCATGGGCTTCGACCAGCTGTTTGACGATCGGCAGGCCCAGGCCGGCGCCGTGCGCGCTCTCATGCACGTCGTTGTCGAGCTGCACGAAAGGCTCCAGCACCCGCGGAATGTCCTCGGTCGGCATGCCGACGCCGGTATCGGCCACGAGGATCCGCAGGGTTCTGCTCTCGGTCAGTTCGGCGAAGATCGTGACGCGGCCGCCGGTCGGGGTGAATTTCAGCGCATTGCCGATGAGGTTCGCGAGAATCTGACGAAACCGGTCATAGTCGATCAAAGCCAGCAGCCCCGAAGCGGGCGCCTGCAGGACGAGGGCCGGCCCCTGCGACGCGGTCCGCGCGCCGAAGGCCCGCACGGCATTGCGCAACAGCTGTTCGACCGGCACCCAGTCCAGCCGCAATTGCGGCTTGGCGTTGCTGAGGCTGGAAAAATCCAGAATGTCCCGGGTGAGCGCGAGCAGCCGGCGCCCGGCATCGAGAATCTGGCTGGTGAATTCCTGGCGCTGGGCGCCTCGCGGCGCGCGCGGCCCGGTCTGCAGCAGCAGCTCGGAAAAGCCGATGATCGAGTTCAGCGGGGTGCCGAGCTCATGGCTGAGATTGGCCAGAAACCGCGCTCGTGCATTGCTCGCGGCCTCGGCAGCCTGTTTGGCCTCCTGCAACGTGGTTTCCGCGATGCGCCGCAGCAGCACATCGATATAGACCGCGAGGGCGACCTCCACGAGTTCCCGGTCGCCGGGTTCGAACGGGCGGTGAACGTTGCCCTCGAAGCGCTTGCCCAGCAGCAAGGCGCGCTTGCTCTCGGCGGCGTAGGACCAGAGTATGTAAGGCACGCCGATAATGTCCGTCAGCCCCGCGGCGGTGGCGCCGGGCGCCTGTCCGCCGGTCGTATACAGGAAATCCGGCGGGCCGTTCAGCTCGACGACCAGGCCGCTTTCCATGCCTACGGCATGCTCGATGATAAACTGCCCCGGCCGCGTGGCGGATTCCGCGAGCAGCGCGGCGCGGTCGCAGAGCGATGCGTCGATCACGGCGGCGAGCAGATGGTCGCCGATGGCGCTGGCCGGAATGTCGCGGTTGACGAGCTGGTAGCCCGCGCGCACCAGCCGGGCGACGATCTTGCTGCGCCTGGCCTCGCGGGCGACGCGGCCTTGTTCTTCCTGCAGGCGCAGCAGCCGGGCGCCGATGGCGTTATATTCGGCCTTGTAATATTCCAGCTCGCGTTCGAGCTGCGCACGGCTGGCCGGTGTGCCAGCGTTCATGCGGCGTATTTCAGGATGGTCAGCACGCCGGTCCAGTCGAGCGGCCGGCTGTAATGGCCGGCGAAAGGCGCGATCTCGACCCCCGAATAGAAGCCCATGAAGGGAAAGTCCGGCGCCAGCGTGCGCAGCACCGTTTCGGCCTCTTCGGTGTCGGCGCCGCTCATGATGCTGGCCCGGCCGGCGCAGTCGATATACAGGGCCAGGGCGCAAGGTGCGGCGCCGATCTCCTGCTTCAGCCGGGCCACGCCGCGTTCCGCCGAGTCCAGCATCAGCGTATTGTCGCGGCTCATGATCTGCACCCGTGTGCCGACGGCGAAATCCGGTTCGAACAAGGTGATCGAGCCGCGCGCCGGATTGGCCTGCAGGATCAGCCGGTTGACATATTGGTTCTCGTCATACGGCGCGAACGGATCGCCTTGTTTCTGCCCGAGCGTGGCCACCAAAGAGAGTTGTTGCCCGCTCGCGGTACCGAGCTCCAGCCCCAGCATGCGCTCGACCACGGTCAGCGCGGGTTCGTGGTTGAGTTCCAGAACCTCCGCCCCGTCGATCCTTGTGATGTCCATGAATGTGCTGACCGGACGGCAGCCATGCAGGATGGCGGTCGAGGCGTGCAGGCCGGGCGGGAAGACCAGGGCCACCATGGCGTGCTTGCGCACGTCGCCCTCGCAGAACAGCCAGCCATCCGACAGGTTGATGTCGGTGAGCAGGCCGCCGCCAATGACATGCAGCTGCCGGTCGCCAAGCCCGGCCTGGAAGCCTTCCATGATCTGGCTCGCCGGATGCAGCCGTAGCGGCACGCTGCTGGCCACGCTGTCGAACAGCAGCATCACCGCCGCGCCATCGTTGGTGCAATGCCGGACTCTGTTTCCCAGCGTCTGGCCGGCCTCGGTCTCGCTCTCGGCGAGGCCGGCGGTGGTGAGCACGGAAGGCGTGACATCCGCGCCCTTGAAGGCCATCAGGCCGATTTCGAAACCGCTATAGCCGCAGCCGGCGGCGCTGATCACGCCGGCCGCGGAACCGCCGGTCAGCGGCACCTCGCCGAAGTTCGCCTGCAACGCGGCCAGCACGGAAGCCGGCACATGCCGGCCGCCGACGAACGCCAAAATCAAATCCGGCGCCTCGATCCCCAGCCCCTCCTGGCAAAGCCGGACGGCTTCCTCGGGCTGGGTGTGGGCGGCATAGGACGTGCGGACCAGTCCGGTCATGACCCCACCTCGCCGTAGAGCGCCTCGCCGCTTTGGGGGGCGATGCACAGCGACACCATGTTGCGCCCCTGATGCTTGGCCTGATACAGCGCGCGGTCGGCGAGATCGATCAGGGACAGGGCCGTGCTGGCGCCGGACAAAGTGACGCCGATGCTCACCGTGACGCTCAGTTCGGCCTCGATGCGCATATGCTCGATGACGCTGCGGAGCTTCTCCGCAAGTTCCAGAGCCTGCCAGTCATGGGAAATGCCGTGGGCGACGACCAGGAATTCCTCGCCGCCGTAACGGCAGGTCATATCCGTCTCGCGGAGAGTCTGCCGCAACGTATCGGCCACCGCGCACAGCACTTTGTCGCCGGTACTGTGGCCGTGGCAATCGTTGATCATCTTGAAATAATCGACGTCGACCATGAGCACCGCGAAAGGGTCCCGGGCCGGGCTGGCGGCCAGGCGCTGCAGATGAGTGGTCATGAAACGGCGGTTATAAAGTTGCGTCAGCGGGTCGATCACCGCCATCTCCAACGCCGTCCCGACCTCATTGCGCAGCCGGTCCTGGTAGCGCTTGCGTTGAATATGATTGTTGACGCGCAGAAAGAATTCGGTCTCGTCCAGCGGCAGCGTCAGGCAGTCATTGGCGCCGAGATCGAGGCCGCAGACCAGGGCGTCGCGCTGGTCTGCGGCCGCGACCAGCAGCAGCGGCATGTCGCGGGTCGCCGCGGCGGCGCGCAGCCGGGCGACCAGGCGCAGCGGATCGCTCGCCAGCAGCGACAGGCTGAGGACGATGAGATCGAACGACATGTTCTGAATGGTTTGCAGGACGGCGTTGTCATGCTGAACCAGCACCGATCCGATGTTCTTCTGCGCGAGGATGTCGCGCATCCGCAGCGCGCGCGAGGGGAGATCGTCGATGATCAGCACGCTGCTGCTCTCTGCATTGGTCTGGTGCTGCGGCATGAGACCCAGCGAGGCGGCCGCCATGCCGCGCGCGCGCCATTCATCGAGCAGCTGTTTCAGGCGAATAATGCCGCGCAACCGCGCCAGCAAAATCGGGTGTTCGATCGGCTTGCTCAAAAACTCGTCGGCGCCGACGCGCAAACCCTGCTGGCGATCGGGCTGCTCCTTGAGGGCGGTGACCATGACGACGGGAATATGCGTGGTCGTGCTCTGCGATTTGAGCCGGCGGCACACTTCGTAGCCGTCCATGTCCGGCATCAGCACGTCCAGCAAAATCGCATCGGGTTGCCAGTCCGAGGCGATCTCCTGCACGTCACGCCCGTTGCTGACGGTTCTGACGTCGTAATATTCCGCATTCAGCCGCGCTGCTAACAGCCGGCCGTTTGAGGGAACGTCATCAACAACCAGAAGTCGTGCCGTCAACACATGCTCCCTGCAACCAAAGATTGCGTCATCCGCGGCAAGCGAGGCGATGAAAACGCACAGCCGTTAGTTCTAGGCTTTGTCTCAATCAAAACGGACCTCGATGCGCCATTCGTACGCCAGGGGAGAGTCGCCCTCAGGCAACCGGCACTTTAGAAATCATAACATAGCTTTAATGCTCAGGCCAGCAAGAAGCTCAGAGCGGGCAGACGTTTTGTTCGTATCAAGAATATTTGAGGGCTGGAACGGTCGGCCGCTCTGCAGGCATGCACTCCGGCGGCTTCATGGCGAGCCTCACCGAAATTCCATGGCCACCGTTTTCCTCACCTCGCAGGCATGTCATACAAGATTCGTGCCTAATATATTTTTGATTACGCAATTATCTCTGGTTAGCATAATGAATCGCGCCAGCCTATGCTTGGGCGAACTTTTTTCGGCGCGTGGAGGGGGATGGTTAGACAGATTCTCTAACCAGTTGCGCGTGGCCGGGAATGAAACATGGATAACATTTTAGAGAGCGGGCGTTTGGCGCGGCGCGCATGAGAATCGGTTGGGCCAGGCTTGAGTCCGGCGGCCTGCTCGGCCACAACCCCGGCATGACCTCACCTCCGCTGCTGTTGCTCACCGATATCCGCGTCACCCTCGGGACCGTGCCCTTGCTTGACGGCGCCGGGCTTGGCGTCGGGGCGGGGGAGCGCATCTGCCTGGTCGGCCGCAACGGCTCGGGAAAATCGACGCTGCTCAAGATCGCCTCCGGCGAGGTCGCCTTCGATGATGGCACGCGTTTCCTGCAGCCGGGCACGACCATGCGCTACTTGCCGCAGGAGCCGGATCTGTCGGCCTTCGCCAATACCATGGATTATGTGGTCGCCGGGCTGGGGCCGAATGACGAGGAGTACCGCGCCCGGTATCTGCTCGAGCAATTGGGCCTCACCGGCCTCGAAAAGCCGGAAAACCTCTCCGGTGGCGAGGCGCGGCGGGCCGCCCTGGCGCGCACCCTGGCGCCGGATCCGGACCTGCTGCTGCTCGACGAGCCGACCAACCATCTCGACCTGCCGGCCATCGAATGGCTGGAATCGGAGCTGAAATCCCTGTCGGCCGGCATCGTGCTGATCAGCCATGACCGCCGGCTTCTGGAGAAGCTCTCGCGCAGCATCGTGTGGCTGGACCGTGGCCAGACCCGGCGGTTGGACCGCGGCTTCGCGCATTTCGAGGCCTGGCGGGACGAGGTGCTGGAACAGGAAGAGAAAGAATTCCACAAGCTCGGCCGGCAGATTGCCCGTGAGGAAGACTGGCTGCGCTATGGCGTGACCGCGCGGCGCAAGCGCAATGTGCGTCGCGTGGCCGGGCTGGCGGCGCTGCGCCAGGCCAAGCGCGAGCACAACCATCAGGCCGAGGCGTCGAAAATGGTCGCCGCCGATGCCGCGACCTCCGGCAAGCTCGTGGTGGTGGCGGAAGCCATGTCGAAATCATACGGCGACCGGCCGATCGTGAAACAGCTCGATTTGCGGGTGCTGCGCGGCGACCGGCTGGGCATTGTCGGGCCGAACGGGGCCGGCAAATCCACCTTGCTGAAACTGTTCACCGGGAAAGAGACGCCGGAGTCCGGCAGCGTCAAGCTCGGCGCCAGCCTTAATGTCATCACGCTGGACCAGCAGCGCGCGGCGCTCAACCCCGGTGTGAGCCTGGCCGACACCCTGACCGGCGGCAAGAGCGACATGGTGGATGTCGGCGGCCAGTCGCGCCACGTGATCGGCTATATGAAGGATTTCTTGTTCAAGCCCGAACAGGCGCGCACTCCGGTCGGCACCTTGTCCGGCGGCGAGCGCGGCCGGCTGCTGCTGGCGGTGGCGCTGGCGAAACCCTCCAACCTGCTGATCCTCGACGAGCCGACCAACGATCTGGACCTGGAGACGCTGGACCTGCTGCAGGAAATGCTCGGCGATTATCCGGGCACCGTGCTGCTGGTCAGCCATGACCGCGATTTTCTCGACCGCGTGGCGTCCTCGACCCTGGCCGCGGAAGGGGCAGGGCGCTGGGTGGAATATGCCGGCGGTTACAGCGATATGTTGGCGCAGCGCGGCGAGGTGGCCGGCGTGGCGAAAGCGAAGGCCAAAGCGGCCCGCGCCGCACCGGCGCCGGCCACGCAAGCCGCCACGCCCGGAAAACTCTCCTTCAAGCAGCAGCACGAGCTGAAAACGCTGAACGCCGAGATTGCGAGCCTGCAGGCCGAGATCAAACGGCATGAGGCGGTGCTGGCGGAGCCAGACCTCTACAGCCGGGATCTGAAAAAATTCAACGGCGCGTCACAGAGTTTGGCGGCGGCGCAGGCGCGGCTGGGCGCGGCGGAGGAACGCTGGCTGGAGTTGGAAATGCTGCAGGCAGGCTGAAGTAAAAGAACAAAGAAAGTAGCCGCTTTTTAAAAAAAGCGGCGCAAAAATTTTTGTGACTCTGGGCCGTGGGCGTTGTCGCTGACAAAGCCCACGGCCCAGAGTAAATAAAGTTTTTTTGCTACTTTTTGTTCACAAAAAGTAGCGCTTCCTTCCTTTTACGGCGCGACCGCAGTCGGGTCGGTCTTCGGCCGCGGGTTGAAGTCCGCGGGGATGTGGTTGACGATGCCCTGCGCATAGTCGGTCGGCACGATGCCGATCACGCGGCAGCCCTGGTTGTCGTCAGGCGGGATCGCATCGACATCCGGGGTCATCGCGTAAGAAGCCGGCAGCGGCTTGGCCTTGCCTTCCAGACGGGCCGGATCGAAGGCCGAGAGCAGATTGCCGATGCCGGGCGTCAGATCGTCCGCCGGGCCGAGATTGTCCTGATGAAACATCTTTTCGCCGACCATGCGCGCTTTCAGTTCGTCGGGCAGATCCGCGAGCGGCGGCAACCCATAGAGCAGGTCCACGAACTTGATCACGCTGGCATGGTCGCCGCTCTCATGGCTCACCACATGCGCGCGGGCATAGGGCGAGATGACGATCAGCGGAATGCGCGGCCCGCGGGAAAGCGGCAGGCCCTGCGGATCGAAGGCTGTGAAGACCGGCGGCACATGGTCGTAATCGCCTTCGGATTCATCGTAGGTGATGATGATCGCCGCGTTCTTCCAGTATTTGCTGTGGGCGATGGCATTGACCTCGCGCGCCACCAGCGCTTCAGAGATCGCCGCGTCGGAATAGCCGGGGTGGTCGTCGTCGCCCAGGAAATGCTTCTGCACGGCAGCATCCGGCGAGGCCGGCTTGAGGTTGGCGATATTCTTGTAGCCGCCGCGGATATAATAGATGCCGCCGGCCGGGGCGAGCTTGTCGGCGGCGACGTCGGAGAAGAAGTCGCCGAGACCGTGCAGATGCGCCGTCATCTGCGGATTGTTCGACACGTAGCCGAAATATTGCGGCCCGTTATGGTGGCCGATATAGCCGGTATGCAACTGGTCGCCCTTGTCGTTGGGTTCGCGATCATAGCCTTCCTCATACCAGCCCCAGGCCACTTGTTTCGCCTTTGAAGCGGCGATCGCGGGGATGTCCTGCTGCACATCGGCGAGGTCCGTGGAGGGGGCGCGATCCGCCGCCGTCACGCTCTTCGCCTTGGTGCCGGTAAAGGTCAGCGGCAGCGACGCGTAGGTCTGGTTCAGCGCGTAAGGCGGGTGGTCCTTGGGGTTCTGGGGCAGGCCGCTATGATCATCGCCGGTGCCCGAGCCCCAGAGCGGGTCGTCGTCGCTGACCACCGGTTCGCCGACGCCTTTCGGCAGGTCCTTGGCGCCGACCGCCTCATCCGGGTGCTCCACCCATTGCGTCTCGCCGGTCTGGCCAGCGATCACATCGATGGCGGCCGGCGTCGATGGGCCGATCGTGTGCTGGTAGAAATTGTCGAACAGCACGAAGCGGCTGGCGAAATTCCAGAGATAGGGGACGGTGTCGCAGTCCTCATAGGCCATTTCGAGTTCGCCATACTGCTTGGCCATCAGTGAAGGTTTGCTTTGCCCCTTCATATATCTCTGTTCCTCGCCCAGCGCGAAGCGGTCCATTTTCGCCTGGCCGTCGACCACGTCCATTTTCTTGCCCATGCCGGCATGCGAATGGTCGACGTCATCGGTATCGGCGGCGTACTGCGCCGGGCCGATGCGGAAGGGCGAGATCATCGACATCGTGCCGTCAATGTTCTCGATCGGCTGGGAGAAGCCCGGTGTCTGCGCGGCCGGCTGGCTGAACAGGCCATTAGCGCCCGGGAACGTGCCGAAATAGGAATCGAAGGAACGATTTTCCTGGAAGATGACGAACACGTATTTCACGTGCTTGCGCAGCAGGGCGATTTCCTGCGCGGTGCTGATCGCCGGCTCATGCGCGACCATCATGGCGCGCGCCGCGGCCGGGCCATCCGGTTGCGGCGTGACCACCGGGTCGGCGAAGGCAAGCGGCGCCTGGAACATGGCGGCGGCCGCCGCCAGAGCGGTGCCGCGCTTGCATAGTTCTTTCATTCTCATGGTTTATGTCCTGACGGTTCGAGCGGCCAGTGCGGCCCAGGCCATGCATCACTAACCTGCGGGTAGGCCGCGCCCATGCCGACCAGCTTCTTTGCCGCGGCGGGCACGCCGACGCCCGAAAATGGGTTGGTGATGCATTTCAGCATGGGCGTTTGGTAGCCTGCCCATAACGTTTTCGCGAGGGGGCGAGGATGACTCTTTTATGTTATCCGTTTTCCAGAAAATTCTGGACTCAAATGCTCCTTTTTGTTAACTGAACTTCCCGTATTTCGTTCCGGCTGTTGAAGGAGGGGTGAATGGACATTGTCATGCTCGTGCTTCGCCCTGCCGGAACGCGTGGCGGCCTCGGTGTTGTTGGGATCGTACGCTAGCGCTTCCGACCGCCGTTTCTCCTTCTCAATTCTTCCAAAATTCTTCGCGAAAGGCCGGCCCTGCTAGGGGGCGGATTTTTCCTATGGCTCTCAATAAGAGCAGCGCCCGCCCGATGGGGGCGGTGCTGGCGTTCCTGTTCCGGCGCTGGGCGGAGCACAAGCTGCTGGTCGCCGGCACCGCCGGGGCGATGATCGCCGCGACGATGACCGACGTGTTTCTGCCGGTGTTTGCCGGCCATCTCGTCACCGCCGTGGCGGATGCCGGCGCGCACCGGGCGGCTGCCTTGCATGGCGCGCTGGCGGCGCTGGCCGTGATGGCGGCACTCGGCGTGGCGCAGACGGCACTGCGTTACGCGGTGTTTCGCGGCATCGTGCGTCTCACTTTGCGCGTCATGGCCGATGTGGCGCGCGCCGCCTTCTACCGGGTGCAGCGTCTCTCCTCCGATTGGCACGCCAACAGCTTCTCGGGCTCCGTGCAGCGCAAGATCACGCGCGGCATGTGGGCGCTCGACATGTTGAACGACACGCTGCTGCTGACGCTGCTGCCGGCGCTCTCCGTGCTTGTCGGCTCCTCCATCGTGCTTGGTCTGCATTGGCCGGTTATGGGGGCGGTGCTGGCGGTCGGCTCGGCGCTTTATATCACGTTGGCGGCGACGCTCTCGGTGCGCTGGGTTGCCCCCGCCGCGCAACTTTCCAATCGCTGGGACACGCGGGTCGGCGGCGCGCTGGCCGATGCGATCTCCTGCAATGCGGTGGTGAAGGCCTTCGGCGCAGAACATCGTGAAGACGACATCCTGCGGAGCGTCCTTGAAAAATGGAGCCATCGCACCCGCCGCACCTGGGTGCGGGGCACGGCGTCGGGAACCATCCAGGGCGTCGCTTTGCTCGCGCTACGCACTGCCGTTACCGGCCTTGCCGTCGCGCTCTGGTGGTTCGGCCGTGCCTCGCCGGGCGACGTCGCGTCCGTGCTCACCGCTTATTTCATCGTGCTCGGCTATCTGCGCGACGTCGGTTTCCACATCGCCAATCTGCAGCGCGGGGTGAACGAGATGGAAGAATTGGTCGCGCTGCACAGCCAGGATCTGGGCGTGGAAGACCGGCCGGACGCGGCGCCGATCAGGATCGGTGCCGGCGAGATCCGCTTCGACCATGTGCAGTTTCGCTATGGGCCTTCCGTGACGCCGCTCTTCGAGGATTTCTCGCTGACGATTCGGGCCGGCGAGCGCGTCGGCCTGGTCGGGCATTCCGGCTCCGGCAAGACGAGTTTCGTCAAGCTGGTCCAGCGCCTGCACGATGTGACCGGCGGGCGGATTCTGATCGACGGACAGGATATCGCGGCGGTGAAGCAGAATTCCCTGCGCGCGCAGATCGCCATCGTCGCGCAGGAGCCGATTTTGTTTCACCGCTCCCTGGCGGAGAACATCGCCTACGGACGGCCGAATGCCACGATGGCGGAGATCGAGCAGGCGGGTTGGCTCGCCAATGCGCATGAATTTATCTCCCGGCTGCCGAAAGCCTATGGCACGCTGGTCGGCGAGCGCGGCGTTAAACTTTCCGGCGGCGAGCGTCAGCGCGTCGCGATCGCCCGGGCCTTTCTGGCCGATGCGCCGATCCTGATCCTGGACGAGGCCACCGCCAGCCTCGATTCGGAATCCGAGGCGCTGATCCAGGAGGCGATGGAACGGTTGATGACGGGCCGCACCGTGATCGTCGTCGCCCACCGCCTCTCCACGGTGCGGGCGCTGGACCGGATATTGGTGTTCGAGCGTGGGCGGGTGATCGAGGACGGGCCTCATAACGCTCTGTTAGTTCTGGACGGCGGCGTCTATCGCCGGCTGTTCGAGCGGCAGGCGATGGGGTTGTTGCCGGAGAAAAGTGAAGGGTGAAGGAAGGAAGCGCTACTTTTTGTGAACAAAAAGTAGCAAAAAAACTTTGTTATGCTGGGCCATAGGCGTTGTCAGCGACACAGCCTCAGGCCCAGCATCAAAAAAGTTTTTGCGCCGCTTTTTTCAAAAAGCGGCCTCTTCCTTTCTAATCCTTATCCACATACGGATTATCCGTGCCGCGCAGCATGAGGCGGATCGGCACGCCGGGCATTTCGAACGCCTCGCGCAGGGAATTCACGAGGTAGCGCTGATAGCTCTCCGGCACCTGCTCGGCGCGGGTGCCGAACAGGGCAAAGCTCGGCGGGCGGGCTTTCACCTGGGTGATGTAGCGCAGCTTCAGCCGGCGGCCGCTCACCAGCGGCGGCGGAAACCGCTCCAGCGCCGCGTCGAACCAGCGGTTCAGCGCGCTGGTGGGGATGCGCAGATTCCATTTCTCATAGGTTGCGCGGAGCGCGGGGAATAATTTGTCGATCCCTTCGCCGGTCTCGCCGGACAGCGGCACGATTGTGATGCCCTTCATCTGGCTGAGCGAGATGGAAATCCGCTCCAAGGCCGCCTGGCGCGCGCCGCCGCGATCGTCCACCGCATCCCATTTGGTCAGGGCGATCACGCAAGCGCGGCCCTCGCGCTCGATCAGCCGGGCGATGTGCAAATCCTGCTCCTCGACGCCGACCGTCGCGTCGATCGCCAGCACCACCATCTCCGCACGCTTCAGCGCCTCGATAGACGAGGAGGTGGACATCCGCTCCAGGCCCTCATCGACCTTGGCGCGCTTGCGCAGGCCGGCCGTGTCCACGAGCCGGTAAAGCTGGCCGTCCGGCCCGCTGAGCTCCACCGACACCGCATCGCGCGTCAGCCCGGGTTCCGGCCCGGTGATCATCCGCTGCTCGCCGAGCAAATAGTTCATCAGCGTCGATTTGCCGGCATTCGGCCGCCCGACGATGGCGAAATGCAGCGGCAGGTTTTGCCCGGCTTCACCCTCTTCGCTGTCCGGCGCCGGCAGGCGCTCGGCGATCTCCCGCATCAGATCGTACACGCCTTCATTGTGCTCGGCGGAAATGGCCACCGGATCGCCCAACCCCAGCTCATAGGCCTCCATGGCCGCCGCCGCGCCGCCGCGCCCCTCGGCCTTGTTCGCCACCACCAGCACCGGCTTGCCGGAGCGGCGCAGCCATGACGCGAAATGCCGGTCCTCAGGCAGCAGCCCGCTGCGCGCGTCGAACACGAACAGCACCAGGTCGGCGTGCTCCACCGCGGCGCCGGTCGAGGCGCGCATGCGCCCGGGCAGGGTGTCGGGGGCCGCTTCTTCAAGCCCCGCCGTATCCACCAGCAGCACCTTGGTGCCGGCCAGCACGGCTTGCGCCTCCTTGCGGTCGCGCGTCACGCCGGGCGTGTCGGCCACCAGCGCGAGCCGGCTCCCCACGAGCCGGTTGAACAGCGTGGACTTGCCTACATTCGGGCGGCCGGCGATGACGACGTGAGGGATCATGAGACTCAGCTATAGGCCGTGAGTTTGCCGTCACGGGTCAATTGCAGCAACAGCCCGCCGGCCGCGATCGGCGGCAGGTCGGCGACTTTTCCGGCCAGTTTCGCGGTGGTCTTGAGGGCGCCCTGGATGGCGTCGACAAAGGCGATCTCGCCGTCGTTGCTGGTCAGCACCAGCATCCCGTCGACCATGACCGGCCCGGCCCATTGCACCGGCCCGGTTTTCTTTTTCATGTTGTGGAACGGGCGCATCTGCAGGGCCCAGCTCACCAGCCCGTCATCGGCATGGATCGCGAACAAGGTTTGCGTATGGTCGAGCACGAAGGCGAAGTCGCCGGCGAGGCAGAAGGCTTGCGTGCCCGAGGCGTTATGCGACCAGACCTTGGCGCCGGAATGCAGATCCACCGCCATCACCGTATTGCCCAGGCTGATGGCGTAAACCACGCCATTGGCGATCACCGGGGCACCGACGATGTCGGAAAAATCGAGCGAACTGGCCTGGCCGAAGGCTGAGGCGTAACTCTGCTCCCAAACGGGGGTGCCGGAATTGGCGTCGAGTGCGGCCAGCGAGCCGGAGGCGAAACCGGCGATGACGATGCCGTCAGAGAAGGCCGGAGCGCCGGTCACCGCGACCGCGGTGCGGCCTGGCGTGCCGATTTCGCCGGTAAAGCGCCAGCCCGGCGTGCCGCTATGGGCATCGAAGGTCAACAGCAGATCGTTCTGGGTGATCAGCGCGACCAGCGAACCCGCGATCATCGGCGCGGTGCGCGCCGGGTAATCCATCGTCTGGCGCCACAGCACCTTGCCGCTGCCGGCATCCATGGCGATCAGCTGGCCATAGCCGGTGCTGACGAACAGCCGGCCGCCATCATAAGCAAGGCCGCCGCCGATATTCTGCTCGGAGGTATGGGGCGGCCGCGTGGCGGCATGCCAGAGGCGGCTGCCATCGGCGGCGGAGAAGGCGGAGACCGTGGCATTGGCGTCCATCGTAAAGACCATGCCCTGGGCCATGACCGGGCTGGCCAGCAGCGGCTGGCGGAAGCCGCCGCCCATGCCGACCGAGGCGGTCCAGTGCACGGAAAGCCCGGTCGGGGCGGCCACGTTGCCCGGCGCATGCGCGGCATTGGCCAGCGGCTGCGGCCAGCTCGCCAGCGCCTGGGCCGGCGGCAGGGTGACGCCGGGGGCATCCGCCGCCGCCGCCAGGCTGCCGGTGTCGGGCAGGACGGGGACTTGCAGTCCGATGATTTTCGGTTTGGAGTCGCTGCAGGAAGCGAGAAGCCCGAGCGAAAGAGTCGTCAGAGCCGTGCGGCGTCGCATCATGTAATCTGTCATCCGTTCAGCTGTGCGAGCAGCCCGTTGGCGCGGTTGCGCACGCCTTCCGGGGTCGCCGGGTCCGTGGCGATCTGCGACAATAAGGCTTGTGCCAGATCGGTGTGGCCTTCATGCAAATAGACCAGCGCCTGGGTCTCCTGCGCTATGCCATGATAGGAGTTGCTGAGCGCCGTCAGCGGCTTGAGCCGCGCCAGCACGTCGGCGTCCGGCGCCGTGCCGAGCGCGTGCTGGGCCCAGAGCAGGTTGGCGAGGTCGCGCAGCAGCGGGTCCGCACTGCCGTCGCGGCCGATGCCGGTCCACAGCGCCTCGGCCTGAGCCGGTTGGCCGGCATCGTTGTAAAGGGCGGCGGCGCGGAATTCCGCGAGAACCTTGTAGCCGTTGGGGGCGGTCGCCGCGAAGGCGAGGAGGGATTGCGCATCCTGCAGGCGCTGCGTGGCGCTGAGATTCGGCCCGGCCTGGTCGATCGGCCCGGTCAACGCCAGGAAGGCGGTCGCGGCCTTGTCGTTCTGCTGGGTCTGATGCCAGCGCCAGGCCTGCTGTGCGCCGACGCCGAGCAGCACCAGCACGAGCAGGACGATCAGCAGCCCGCCGTAACGGCGCGCGAGCGCGATCGCCCGTTCGGTGCGCAGGTCGTCGGAAACCTCGTCAAAAATATCTACCACGTGCCCTGACCCTAAGTTTAGCCCGTACGGTCTTAGCCGGGCCCGGCCCGCTATACAACGAAGGGCCGCAGCCGCGCCATGACCCGGTCAGGCCCGATCAGCGGCAGCAGCGCCGCCATTTCCGGACCCTGTTCTTCGCCGGTCAGCGCCAGGCGCAGCGGGTGGTAGAGCGCCTTGCCCTTGGCGCCGGTGGCGGCGGCAATGGCGCTGGTCCAGGCTTTCCATGTTTCGGCGCCCCAGGGCGCGGGCGGCATCGTGTCGAGGGCGGCGCGCAGGATCGCGGCCTCACCTGCCAGATCGGGGAGCGGGATGTCGCCGGAGACCACCTGCCACCAGCGCCGCGCCTCGTTCAGCAGGTCGAGATTGCCGCGCACCGCCTGCCAGAAGGCTTCCGTCGCGCCGGCCGGCAGGCGCTCCTGCACGGCGGAAAATTCCAGGTGATGCAGGAATTTGCGGTTGAGGGCGAGCAGCTGCTGGGCGTCGAAACGCGGCGGCGAGCGGCCGAAATCGGCGATGTTGAAGGCCTCGATCAACGAAGCCAGCGGCAGGGGGGCGGGGTCCTTGTTGGTGCCCAGCCGCGCCAGATAGGCGGTGATGGCGCCGGGCTCGATCCCGTCCTTGCGCAGCGATTTGAGCGAGATGCTGCCGATCCGCTTGGATAATTTCTCGCCTTCGCCGCCGCTGATCAAAGGCAGGTGGGCAAAGCGTGGAACCGGCGTGGCGGCCCGTTCCGTGAACGGCGCGATCGCCTCGAACAAATCGATCTGCACCGCGGTGTTGGACACATGGTCCTCGCCGCGGATGATATGGGTGATGCCCATATCGAGATCGTCGACCACCGAGGTGAAGGTGTAGAGCGGGGTGCCGTCGGCGCGGATCAGCACCGGGTCGGAGACCGCGCCGAATTTGATGCTGCGGCCGCCGAGCACCAGATCCTGCCAGGCCCCGACGCCCTCCGAGAGCTTGAAACGCCAGTAAGGGCGTTTGCCGTTGGCCTCCGCCGCTTCGCGCTGCGCCGCCGTCATGTTCAGCGCCGCCCGGTCGTAAACCGGCGGCAATTTGCGCCGGATCAGCGCGGCGCGCTTGGCCGCCAGCTCGTCCTCATTCTCGAAACAGGGATAGAGCCGCGCCGTCGCCTTCAACTGCTCGGCGATGGCGTCGTAGCGCGCGAGACGGTCGGATTGCCTGGCCGTTTCGTCCCACGCGATGCCCAGCCAATGCAGGTCGTCATAAATCCCCTGCTCGTATTCCGGGCGGCCGCGCTCGGTGTCCGTGTCGTCCAGGCGCAGAAGCAGGCGTCCGCCCTGGTGGCGGGCGAACAGGAAATTCACCAGCGCGGCGCGGGCGTTGCCGACATGGAGATAGCCGGTGGGGCTGGGGGCGAAACGGACTTTAATCATCCGCGCGGGTTAGACCAAAGAAAGGGAAAGCGCTACTTTTTGTGAACAAAAAGTAGCAAAAAAACTTTATTATGCTGGGTCATGGGCGTTGTCGCCGACACAGCCCATGACCCAGCATAAACAAAAGTTTTTGCGCCGCTTTTTTTAAAAAGCGGCTACTTTCTTCCTTAGCTTAAGTTTCCCCGTTCTTTTTATACGGGCTTTCTTCGGCCAACGCGGCCATGGCCTCGGCCATATCCTGGCGTTCGGCGTTCAAAAACTCCGCCACGGCCCGGCGCAGCCCGGAATGTTTGATCCAGTGCGCGGAATAGGTGGGTTGTGGCAGGTAGCCGCGCTGGATCTTGTGTTCGCCCTGCGCCCCGGCCTCGACCCGCTTCAAACCGTGGGCGATGGCGTAATCAATGGCCTGGTAATAGCAGAGTTCGAAATGCAGGAAGGGCACGTCCTCGGTGCTGCCCCAGTTGCGGCCATACAGCACATCGCGGCTGCGCAGGTTCAGCGCTCCGGCGATCGGTCTGCCATTCCGTTCCGCGATCATCAGCACGATCTTGTCGCCCAGCCGCTCGCCGAGGAGGGGGAAGAATTCCGGGGTGAGGTAGGCGCCGCCCCATTTGCGGTCCACGGTCGACGTATAAAAACTGTAGAAGAAATCCCAGACCTCGCGTGTCAGGTCCGCGCCGGAGAGGGCTGTGAAAGTCAGCCCTTCCTGCGCGTCGCGGCGCTCGCGTTTGATTGCTTTACGCTTGCGTGAGGACAGCGCGCCGAGGAAATCGTCGAAGCTTTGATAATCGTCGTTTTCCCAATGGAATTGTGTGCCGAGCCGTTGCAGCCATCCGGCCTCGCCGAGCGCGTCCCATTCTGCCTTGGCACAGAATGTTACGTGGACCGAGGAGCAGTCGAGTGTTTCGGCCAGTTGTTCGAGCGCCGCCGCCATTGCCCCGGGTGGCAAGCCCGGGCGGCACAGAAGGCGCGGCCCCGGCACCGGCGAGAACGGCACGGCGACCTGGAGCTTGGGGTAATAGGCGCCGCCGGCCCGCTCATAGGCCTGGGCCCAGCCATGATCGAAGACATATTCGCCATAGGAATTCGTCTTTGCATAAGAAGGGGCAATGGCCACGATGGCGCCGCCGGCATCGCGCAAAACCGTGTAACGCGGGTGCCAGCCAGTGCGCCGGCCGACCGAGCCGCTATCTTCCAGCGCCGATAAAAAACCATAGGAGATGAAGGGGTTGTCGCAGCCCGCGCAGCCATCCCATGCGGCTTGCCCGATTTCGGCAATCTTGGGATAGACTTCAAGAGAGAGATGAGGTGTTCCATCCGCCATGGCACACCATATGCGGCGAACCGGCGTTTCGCCAAGATTGATCAATGAGGACGAAGATGGCTGAAGAACAAATTTCTGCTCTGTCCCGCAAGCCGATCCGCCTTGCGGATTATACCAAGCCGGCCTTTGCGGTCGACGAAGTGGCGCTGGATTTCGACCTCGATCCGGCCGCGACCATCGTGCGCGCGACGCTGAAATTGCGCCGCCAGGCGCCGGGGCCGCTGATCCTCGACGGCAAGCGGCTCGAACTGCGCGCCGTTAGGCTGAATGACGAGGCGCTCGGCGACAACCGCTATGAGGTCACGGAAAAATCGCTGACCGTGCATGACGTGCCGGACAGTTTCGTGCTGCAGACCGAGGTGAAAATCAGCCCGGAAACGAACACCGAGCTCTCCGGCCTGTATATGTCCGGCGCCGGCTTCTTTACCCAGTGCGAGCCGGAAGGCTTTCGCAAGATCACGTATTTTCCCGACCGGCCGGATGTGATGGCGCGTTACAAGGTGACGATGCGCGCGGACAAGGCGAAATATCCGGTGCTGCTGTCCAACGGCAACAAAACCGGCGCGGGCGAGGACGGCGGTAAAATCTGGGCCTCGTGGGAAGACCCGCACCCGAAACCTTCTTATCTCTTCGCGCTGGTCGCGGCCGATCTGGTCGCGGTGAAGGATTCCTTCACCACCGCGTCGGGCCGGCATGTCGACCTCGGCATCTGGGTCGCGGCGGGCGATGAGGGGCGCTGCTTCCATGCGATGCATGCGCTGAAGAACGCGATGAAATGGGACGAACAGACATTCGGCCTGGAATATGACCTCGACATCTTCAACATCGCCACGGTCAGCGACTTCAATGCCGGGGCGATGGAGAATAAGGGGCTCAATATCTTCAACACCGCCTATGTTCTGGCCAGCGCCGACACCGCGACCGACGCTGATTTTCAGAATGTCGAGCGGGTCATCGCCCATGAATATTTCCATAACTGGACCGGCGACCGCGTGACCTGCCGTGACTGGTTCCAGCTCTCGCTGAAGGAAGGCCTCACCGTGTTCCGCGACCAGGAATACATGGCCGACCAGTTTTCCGCCGCGGTGAAGCGCATCTCCGATGTCCGCTTGCTGCGCGCCACGCAGTTCCGCGACGATGCCGGGCCGCTCGCGCATCCGGTGCGCCCAGCCAGCTACCTTGAAATCAACAATTTCTACACGACGACGATCTACGAGAAAGGCGCCGAAGTGGTGCGCATGTACCGCACGCTGATCGGCCGTGAGGCGTTCCGCAAGGGGATCGACATCTACATCGCCCGGCACGACAATTCAGCCGCGACCGTCGAGGATTTTTTCGACGCCATGCAGGCGGCGAGCCCGGTTCCGTTGCAGCAGATCATGCGGTGGTATGACCAGGCGGGCACGCCGGAAATCACCTTCGATGAAGCCTATGACGCGGCGGCCAGACGGTTTACCCTCACGCTGCGGCAGCAGACCAAGCCGACGCCGGGGCAGGACGAGAAAGCGCCGTTCCTGATCCCGGTGGCGATGGCGCTGCTGGATGAGAAAGGTGCCGAACAGCACGCTGAAACGTTGCGGCTCACCGCGCCCGAACAAAGCTTCGTTTTCGAAAACATCGCCGCGCGGCCGGTGCCCTCGCTGTTCCGCAATTTCTCTGCGCCGGTGAAACTGAAGGGGCAGGGGCGCGAACGGCTGGCCTTCCTGGCGGCGAAGGACACGGACCCGTTCAACCGGTGGGACGCACTGCAGCAATATGCGACGATCGTTCTGCTCGAGGCGGTGAAGCGGCAGCAGATGGGGCAGGAATTCGCGCTGGATCAGGGGTTGCTTGAAGCCATTGCCGCGACCTTGCGCGATGCCGCGCGTGACCCGGCTTTCGCCGCCGAGGCGCTGCTGCTGCCGGGCGAGAGCCTGCTCGCCGACGCGATGGATGTGGTCGATCCCGACGCCATCCACGATGTGCGCGAGGCGGCCCGCAAGGGGCTTGGCCTGGCGCTGCAAACGGAGTTCGCCGCTGCCTATGCGGCGTTCAGCGAGAACGAGGCGGGGGATGTGTCCGGGCCGGCGATGGCGCGGCGGGCGATGAAAAACACCGCCCTTGGTTATCTCAGCGCCGCCGGCGACAATTTGCGGGCCAGCGCGCAGTTCAAGTCCAGCGCCAACATGACCGACCGCCTTGCGGCCCTCGCCAATTTGGCCGAGGTGGCCGATGAACCGCGCGATGAGGCCTTCGCCGCCTTCTACGCGACGTGGAAAGGCAACGCGCTGGTGTTGGATAAATGGTTCGCCGTCCAGGCCCGTGCCGGCGCGCCGGACACGCTCGCGCGTGTGCAGGCGCTGACCCGGCATGCTGATTTCGACCTGCGCAATCCGAACCGCGTGCGGGCGCTGGTCGGCGCTTTCACCGGCAACCAGGCGAAGTTCCACGCCGCCTCCGGAGCAGGCTACCGCGTATTGACCGATACGATCATTGCGTTGGATACGATCAACCCACAGATTGCGGCGCGTCTCGTCACTGCCATGGGCAGCTGGCGCCGTTACGATGGGGCGCGCCGGGAGCTGATGAAGGCCGAGCTTGAGCGTATCCTTGCCCGCGAGACATTAAGTCACAACACTTACGAGATGGCCTCGAAATCTCTCGCATGAAAGAGTAATGAAGATGATTGAGCTTTCATACTGGACCACGCCGAACGGCCATAAGGTCACGATTTTCCTGGAAGAGGCCGGGCTGCCGTACAAGATCGTCCCGATCAATATTTCCAAGGGTGAGCAATTCGCGCCGGAATTTCTGGCGATCGCGCCGAATAACCGAATCCCGGCGATCGTCGATACCGCCCCCGCCGATGGCGGCGCGCCGATCAGCGTGTTCGAGTCCGGTGCGATTTTGCAATATCTCGCCGAGAAGGAGCAGAAATTCCTTAGCCCCGACCTGCGCGGCCGTTACGACACGCTGCAATGGCTGTATTGGCAGATGGGCGGGCTTGGCCCCATGGCCGGGCAGAACCACCATTTCGTGCAATACGCGCCGGAGCGCATCCCCTATGCCATGGAACGCTATATAAAAGAGACGGGCCGTCTCTATGGCGTGCTGAACAAGCGCCTCGCCGACCGGGAGTTCATCGCCGGCGCCTATTCCATCGCCGACATGGCCTGCTATCCCTGGATCGTGCCCCATGAGCGACAGCAGCAGGACATCAACCAGTTCCCGCATCTGAAGCGTTGGTTCGAGGCCGTCGCCGCACGGCCGGCCGTGCAACGCGCTTATGAACTCGCCAAAAAGGTCAACGAAACCCCGACGGTGACCAAGGACTCGCAGGCGATCTTGTTCGGGCAGGTGGCAAAATGAAACAACGTCTTCTCTACGACCTTACGTGCAAAAACCAGACCGTCCGGTTCAGCCCCTATTGCTGGCGCACGAAACTGGCGCTGGCGCATAAAAATCTCAGTTACGAGGCCGTGCCCTGGCATTTCACGGACAAGGATGTCATCGCCTTCTCCAACCAGGGCAAGGTGCCGGTTCTGGTGGACGGCGAGACCGTGATCTCCGACAGCCAGGAGATCGCCGAATACCTGGAAACCGCCTATCCTAACGAGGCCTCGCTGTTCGGCGACGCCGCCATGCGGGCTTTGATCAATTTTGTGAAAGCCTGGACCGAGGACGTGCTGCACCCCGCCATCGCGCCGCTGGTGGTGGGCGATATCTGGGCGTTAATTCACCCCAAGGACCAGGATTATTTCCGCGAGACGCGGGAGCGTTTCCTGGGGCGTAAGCTCGAGGATTTTGCACCGCAGCGCGAGACCTATCTCGCCGCCTTCAAGAAGGCCCTGGCGCCGCTGCGCAAGACGCTGAAGGGGCAGAGCTTCCTTGCCGGCACGGCGCCCAATTATGCCGACCATATCGTCTTCGGCGCGTTGCAATGGGGGCGGCTTACATCCCAGGCGCCGCTGCTCGACGATGAGCCGGAGATCACCGCCTGGATGGCGGCCGTGCTGGGGACTTACGGGCTGTAAGTAAGAAAGTAGCCGCTTTTTTGAAAAAAAGCGGCGCAAAAAACTTTTGTTATGCTGGGCCCGTGGCGGTGAAACCGCCCGGGACAAACTTACAAAAAGTAGCTTTCTTCTTCTCTTTAATCACGGCGGTACATCACCCGGAGCACGACGAACCAGTTCTCCCGGTTGCCGCTTAATTCGCCCTCGTTATCGGTATGCAGATGTTCGAGGGTCACCGCATCCTCGACATTGCCGCCGACGATGCTGAGCTGGGCCGGCCCGCCGGCGATGACGATGGCGCAGTGGGCGGGAAAAACATGGCGGGTCGGCAGGTCCGCAAATGTGAGGCTGCTGGCCTGGTCGCGGCCCAGGCATACCAGATCGCCCAGGCGCGGCGCGTAGGTGGCGGGGTTTTCCGCGATCAGCAGCGGGTTTTCGATCTCGCCTTTGGCGGCGCGCGCCGCGTAATTGATATAAGTGGCATGGTCCGGCGCGTAGGGAAATTTGAGCCCGGCGCCGGCGATGCGCATGACATAGGAAATGAACGCCGCCGACCAGGCGTAATCGCCGTTGATCGGCACCGGGAAGACCTGACCCTTTCCGTCATGCTCGCCGGTCCAGCGCGCATCCGGCTCGCCGACGTTCATGCCTTCCCACCAATATTCGCCGACGCGCTCCCACAGGCCGGGTTGGCGCTCGCCCATGGTTGCGTCGGTTTGCACATAGCCGGCATCGCCATTGTCATCCACGCGCATGCCCCACAGCCGCCATTCATCGGTGGCGATGGCGACCGCGGCGCTGCGCGAGAAAGGTTCGTAGGGCACGCGGGCGAAAGGCGGGGCGTGCGCGTCCGGCGCCACGCACCCGCTCAAGCCCAGCAGCAGCAGGAGGCTCTTACGCAACGTCCCGGAACATCTCGCGCAAGGCAGGCTCGGTGGCGGCGCACAATCCGCGCTCGGTGATCAGGCCGGAGACAAGCCGCGCCGGCGTTACATCGAAGGCCGGATTTGCCGCCGGGCTGTCTTTCGGCACCACGCGGATCGTGGCGATCGAGCCATCCAGCGCGCGGCCGGTCATGGTGGTCACCTCGGTGGCGGCGCGTTCCTCGATGGGAATATCCGAGAGCCCGTCATTGATCGTCCAGTCGATGGTGGAGGAGGGCAGGGCGACCCAGAACGGCACGCCGTTGTCGCGCGCCGCCAGCGCCTTCAGATAGGTGCCGATCTTGTTGGCGACATCGCCGTTGCGAGCCACGCGATCGGTGCCGACGATCACCAGATCGACGTCGCCGCGCTGCATCATGTGGCCGCCGGCATTGTCGGCGATCACCGTGTGTTTCACGCCATGTTTGCCGAGCTCCCAGGCGGTGAGCGACGCGCCCTGGTTGCGCGGTCTGGTTTCCTCGACCCAGACGTGAATGTCGATGCCGGCATCATGCGCCATATAGATCGGCGCGAGCGCGGTGCCCCAGTCGACGGTGGCGATCCAGCCGGCATTGCAATGAGTCAGAACATTCACCGTCTTTCCCGAAGCGGCGCGCGCTTCGATCAAGGGCAGCCCGTGCCGGCCGATCGCCTGGTTGGTGGCGACATCTTCGTCGCAGATCAGCGCGGCTTCCGCATAGGCGGCGGCGGCGCGCGCCTGGGCGCTAAGCGGCTGCAGTCGGGCGGTCATCCGTGCCAGAGCCCAACGCAAATTGATCGCGGTCGGGCGCGTCGCGCCGAGCACGGTGACCGCTTGCGCCAAGGCGGCATCGGACCCATCGGCGCGCATCGCCAGCGCTACGCCATAGGCGGCGGTGGCGCCGATCAGCGGGGCGCCGCGTACCAGCATCGCCTTGATCGCATGTGCCACGGACTCCATCGTCGTCAGCCGGACGATATCGATCGCCCAAGGCAGCTTGGTCTGATCGATGATGCGGACCGACCAATGGTCGGTTTCATCCACCCAGATCGAACGGAAGGGGGTGCCGTCAATTTTCATTGCAAACAATCCTATAATTTCTGGTGCAGCGCACAGACCAAGGTGAATAGGCGCCGCGCGGTAGCAAAATCAATCACAACTTTGCCTTCCAGCCGCGCCATCATCAGCTCTGCGCCCTCATTATGCAGGCCGCGCCGCCCCATATCGATGGCCTGGATCTTCGCTTCGCGCCCTTCCGCTACGGCACTGGCATAGGATTCCAGCAGCATCTGATAGTCCCTGACCAATGCTTTGAAGGGATGCAGCGCCAGCACCACGGCGATCACCGGGGCGTCCTGCGCGTCGCGGATGTCGAACACCAGCCGCCCTTCCTGCAGGGAGAGGTGCAGGATGCTCTGCAAATGCGGCCGGCTTGAGGGAAAGAATTCGTTCTCAGTTTGCAGATCCATGACAGCCTGCTCGCGGTCGGCCTCCTGCATCGGGGAGATGCGGTGCAACGGTTCGCCTTCGAGCATAACGCGCATCAGCCGTCCCGTCGTTTCATTCATTGGGAACCTCTCGCTTCAGGCCAAGCTTGAGCAGGATGCCGATGATCGCCCCTTTGGCCAGGCGCAAAACGATCATGCAGGCAATGGCGAGCGCCAACAGCAGCATCCCGGCCACGAGGAGGCCCGGCCGGTAAACTCCATTGTAGAAAAGCACGACAAACAGAGCAACGAAATGCAACACCACCAGCATGGCAACGTAAGGCGGCGCGTCGTCCGCCGGCATGTCGCCCAAAGGTGCTGCGCAATGAAGGCAGGTTTCATGAACCTTGAGGTAGCCATTGAAAATTGGCGCCGCGCCGCATTGCGGGCAGCGCCCGCACAAGCCACGCCAGATCGTGATCGGCCAGCTTGGCATGATCCGTTCCGCTTGGGCGACGGCCCGGGGCGGCGGCCAGCGTTCGAACTCCGGATCCTCTACGGGCGGTTTGTTCATGGCCGTATTAGTCACCGCAATCCCGCTCAGTTCAACTGATTTTCTCTCGACCGGGGAGACGTAGCCCGGAGCGGGGTGTTTGGCGTACGCCCGGCGCGCCGCGATCATCGATTTCGTTGCACGTCAGAAACACGGTTTTGCCGTCCATAACGCGATCTCAGACAGCGACGAATCGTTTCGGCGTGATTTTTTTCGCACGTGACAGAAAAAAAATGATAGAATTGACAAGTTTGGTGATGCTTTTTGTTGACAGAGCTGAAAGAGGAGCGGAATAGCGATTCTTGCGTGCGTCGCGCGATTCGCGCCGCAACCGAGTCAACTCTGCATCGGTCAAGAGGCCCCGCACGCGAAAGAGAAGGACGGTCCGCAGACCGTGCGAACAACATCCCGCGTCGGATGCCTATGAACCGATTTTCAACATTTTTAGCGAAGGAGCAAACCCTCGTGACCGCAGACGATACCAGCAAAATGACCGCGCAGCCGCTCGCGGTTCGGGCGACGGTGAAGAAGACCGCCGCGAAGAAACCGGCGGCGAAGAAGCCGGCGGCGAAGAAGGCCGCTGTGAAGAAACCGGCTGTTAAGAAAGCTGCCGTGAAGAAGCCCGCCGCGAAGAAAGCCGCGCCGAAGAAGACCGCCGCCGTGAAGAAGACGGCGACGGTGAAGAAGACCGCGACCGCGAAGAAAGCCGCGACCGTGAAGAAGACCGCCACCGCCGCGAAGAAGACCGCGACCGCCAAGAAGGTGGCTGCCGCGAAGAAGCCGGCGGTGAAGAAGACCGCTGCCGCCGCGAAGAAGACGGCCACCGCGAAGAAGGCGGCGACCGTGAAGAAAGCGGCGGTCAAGAAGACCGCTGCCGCCGCGAAGAAGACGGCCACCGCGAAGAAAGCGGCGACCGTGAAGAAGGTCGCGGCCGTGAAGAAGACGGCAGCCGCCAAGAAGGTCACCGCGGCGCGGAAGCCGGCAGTCAAGAAGACCGCCGCCGCCGCGAAAAAGACGACCTCCGTGAAGAAGACCGCCATGGCGAAGAAGCCGGTCGCCAAGAAGGCGGTGGCCAAGAAAGCGGCCGCGCCGAAGAAGGCCGTTGCCGCCCGCAAGCCGGCCGCCAAGCCCGCCGCGAAGAAGGCTGTCGCGCGCAAGCCGCGCGTGGTGAAGAT
Organism: Acidocella sp.; assembly: GCF_035535915.1. GTDB lineage: Bacteria > Pseudomonadota > Alphaproteobacteria > Acetobacterales > Acetobacteraceae > Acidocella. The sequence continues at coordinate 21,235 of NZ_DATLPB010000004.1, read as the reverse complement.
GCCCGAGCCGATCGCCCCGAACATGGAGTCGTCGGAATCGACGGTGATCACCGCCGGCGAGCCGACCATCAACTAAGCCGCTCCGGCTTTCGCGCCAGTGAAGAATGCAGGGGCGTGCCCCTGCATTCTTTGTTTTAAGGGGGGATTTAAGTCGCGGGTCGGGGCGCGGTTTGCGCCATCCAGTCCTCGAGCAGCCGCCGCGCGATCGAATCCGGCCGCGGCAGGTTGAAACCAAGTTCGCGATGGTTCTCGATCTCCGCGCGGGTAAACCAGCGCGCGTCCCGCATCTCCGCCTCTTCGAGCACGATCTCTTCGCTCAGCGCCTCGGCATGGTAACCGAGCATCAGGGACGCGGGGAACGGCCAGGGCTGGCTGGAATGATACGCGACCGCGCCAACCCGCACGCCGACTTCTTCGAACACTTCGCGCCGCACGGAATCCTCCAGGCTTTCGCCCGGCTCCACGAAGCCGGCAAGAGTCGAATACATGTTCCGTTCGATCGGGAATTTATGCGACTGGCCGAGTAAGGCGCGTTCGCCCTTGGTGACCAGCATGATCACCGCCGGGTCGCTGCGCGGAAAATGTTCGGTGTCCTCGGCGGTGCATTTCAGCACATAGCCGCCCCGCACGGGCACGGTCGGCGCGCCGCACCGGGCGCAGAATTTTGTCTGGGCGCGCCAATGCAGCATGGCGCGCGCGGTCGCCAGAATGGTCGCGTCGTCGGCGGGCAGCAGGGTTGTTAGGCTGCGCATGTCGGTGAAAGCGCCGCTCGTTCCCCCGTGCAGGGCATGGGGATCTTCCAGCGCCGACAGATCCGCGGCGAAAACCGGAATCTGGTCCTGCAAGCCGAGAAACACCCAGGGGGCGTCGGCATCGGGGCGGGAGGTCAGCGCCGCTTTCGGCGTCTCGCCGGTTTCGATCAGCGCATTGCCGCGCCAGAACAAGACAAATCGGCTGCGCGGATCCTGCAACGCGGATTGCACCCAGCCTTCGTCGCTGCGCCGGTGCGCGGCGCGGTCGAGCGTACCTCCGGTATAGGCGTTGGGCTGGCGGGGGGTGATTCGTTGCATCGGCGGCCAAACTGGCAGGAGCTATGACTCGATGCAACCTTGCGGGATTGCGCGGAACAGGGGATAATCACTTCGGGAGGTCGGCATCGGACATGCGCCTCGCCAACCCGGTCAGGGCCGGAAGGCAGCAGCCGCAACGAGTTTCCGTATGGGTCGTTGTTCGGCCTCCCACCCCAAAGCAAAGGTTTTTGAGCCGCGCATGGCTGGTTTGTTTGCAGATGAATCGGCGCCGCCGGCTGATGGGGCTTCATTGTTCGGCGATGAACAGGAAGCGCCGAAGGCTGCCGCCTATCGCGTGCTTGCCCGCAAATACCGCCCGCAGACTTTTGCCGACCTGATCGGCCAGGAGGCGCTGGTGCGCACCCTGCGCAACGCCTTCGCGATGAACCGCATCGCTCATGCCTTCATGCTCACCGGCGTGCGCGGCGTCGGCAAGACCACCACCGCCCGCATTCTCGCCCGCGCGCTCAATTGCACCGGGCCGGACGGGCAGGGCGGCCCCACCCCGGACCCGTGCGGCGTGTGCGAGAACTGCATCGCCATCCTCGCCGACCGGCACCCCGATGTGGTGGAGATGGACGCCGCCTCCAACACCGGCGTCGAGGATGTGCGCGAGATCATCGAGGCGACACGCTTTCGTCCGCTCTCGGCGCGGACGAAGATTTTCATCATCGACGAAGTCCACATGCTCTCGCGCAACGCCTTCAATGCGCTGCTGAAGACGTTGGAGGAGCCGCCGCCGCATATCAAATTCGTGCTGGCGACGACCGAAATCCGCAAAGTGCCCGTCACCGTGTTGTCGCGCTGCCAGCGTTTCGATCTGCGCCGCGTCGCCGTCGCTGAGCTCGCCGCGCATTTCACCCGCATCGCGCAGCGCGAGCAGGTCGCCATCGCCGCCGGCGCGATCGAGCTCGTCGCCCGTGCCGCCGACGGCTCGGTGCGCGACGGCCTCTCGCTCCTCGACCAGGCGATTGCCCGCGGCACTGAAGACAACAGCGAAATCTCTGCCGACATGGTCGCGGACATGCTGGGCCTCGCCGACCGTTCTTATGTGTTCGACCTGATGGAAGCGGTGGTGGCGGGCGATGCCGCCAAGGCGCTCGCGATCGCCGATGCCGCTTATGAGCGCGGCGCCGATCTCGGCGTGCTGCTGGGCGACCTGCTGGGCCTTGCGCATCTGCTGACGCGCATGAAATCAGTGCCGGCGCTCAGCACCGGCACCAGCCTGCCGGAAGCCGAGCGCACACGCGGCGCGGCGCTCGCCGGCATGCTGAGCATCCCCTTCCTCGGCCGGCTCTGGCAGATGCTGCTGAAGGGCGTGCAGGAGGTCGAGGCCGCGCCCGACCGCCGTGCCGCGGCGGAAATGATTCTGATCCGCCTCTGCCATGTGGCCGACATGCCCCCGCCCGGCGAACTGCTCCGCCGCATTACCGAAGGGGGCAGCGTTGGCTCTGCGTCGGTCCCGATGCCGCCCGGTGGCGGCGGTGGCGCGCGCGCGGTGGCGAATGGCAATGGCACCATGATGACGGTCGCCGCACCGCGCGCCATCACCTTCAACGATGTCGTGGCGCTGGCTTCGGCCAAACGGGATGTGATGCTCTACGCGCATCTGCGCCAGTCGGTGCATCTGGTGCGCTTCGCGCCGCCGGTGATCGAGATGCGGCTGGAGCCGAACGCGCCGCGCGACCTCGCGCAGAAACTCGTGGCGCTGCTCGAGGCGGAGACCAATCGGCGCTGGACCATCGCGTTGTCCAACGCGCAAGGCGAGCCGACCCTCGACCAGGCGGAAGGTGCGGCCGCGGACGCCGCGCTGCAATCGGCCATCGCCCATCCGCTGGTGCAGGCGATACTGGAGGCTTTCCCCGGCGCGAAAATTGAGGCACAGGCCCCGCCGGTCGAAGACGAGCCGGAATTGCCGGCAGATTGGGCGGCTTTGACGCCGCCGGACGAACTCTATGAAGGAGAGGATGAATGAAGAATATCGCCGGGCTGATGAAGCAGGCCCAACAGATGCAGCAGAAAATGGCGGAGATGCAGGCCAAGCTGGACGCTGCGGAGATTGTGGGCGTGTCCGGCGCCGGGCTCGTGCAGATCACGCTGAACGGTAAGGGCGTGATGAAGCGGATCAAGGTCGATCCCAAGCTCGCCGACCCCGCGGAAATCGACATGCTGGAGGATCTGATCCTGGCCGCGCATACCGATGCCAAGGAAAAGATCGACCAGATGGCGGAAGCCGAAATGAAGAACGCCACGGGCGGCATGAACCTGCCGGCGGGGCTGAAGCTGCCGTTCTAAATGGGTGGGCCCGAACTCGAGCGGCTGATCGCTCTGTTCGGCAAGCTGCCGGGGCTGGGGCCCCGCAGCGCCCGGCGGATCGTGCTCAAATTGCTGCGCGAGCGCGAGACGCGGCTGCTGCCTTTGGCCGACGCGCTGCGCGACGCCGCCGCGACGGTGCGCACCTGTACGGTCTGCGGCAATCTCGACACGTCCGATCCCTGCACGATCTGCGCGACGCCCGATCGCGAAGCGAAAATCTGCGTGGTCGAAAGCGTGGCCGATTTGTGGGCGCTGGAACGCGCGCTGATTTATCGCGGCACCTATCATGTGCTGGGCGGTTCGCTCTCGGCTCTGGCAGGGCGCCGACCGGAAGATCTGACCATCGAGCCGCTGCTGGCGCGGCTGCGCGCCGCCCCGCCCACGGAAGTGATTCTCGCCTTGCCCGCCACCGTGGAGGGGGCGGCCACCGGCCATTATCTGGTGGAAAAACTCAAGCCGCTCGGCATTCCGGTGTCGCGCCTGGCCCAGGGCGTGCCGATGGGCGGCGCGCTGGAAGTGTTGGACGAAGGCACGCTCGCCACGGCATTGAGCGCTCGGCGGTCGGCTTAGGAAAGGGAAAACGAGAAAGAAAGAGGCCGCTTTTTAAAAAAAGCGGCGCAAAAATTTTTATTATGCTGGGTCATGGGCGATGTCGCCGACATCGCCCATGACCCAGCATAATAAAGTTTTTTTGCTACTTTTTGTTCACAAAAAGTAGCGCTTTTTCCTTTCCTGTTTCCTTCTTCCTAAATCCCCATCCGATCGCGGAACCGGTAATACCACGACCCCAGCACCGTGAGCGGCACGCGCAAAGCCTTGCCGCCGGGGAAAGGATAATAAGGCAGGTTGGCGAAGACATCGAAGCGCGTCGCCGTGCCCGCCACCGCCTCGCCCAGCAGTCGGCCGAGAAGATGCGTGGTGGTCACGCCATGGCCGCTATCGCCATGGCTGAAATACACATGGGGTGAGAGCCGCCCGATTTGCGGAAACCGCGTCAAGGTAAGGGCGAAATTGCCGCTCCAGGCGTAATCGATCCGGCGCCCCTGCAAAGACGGAAAGGTTTTGTGCATCAGCGGCAGGATTTTTTTGCGGATGCTGGCCGGGTCGCGCCCGCCATAGACGATACCGCCGCCATACAGGATCCGCCCATCCGCGCTGCGCCGGAAATAATCCAGAACGTAATTGCAATCCTCGACGCAGACATTGGAGGGCAGCAGGGTTTCCGCGAGTTCGCCGAGCGGTTCGGTCGCCAATATCTGGGTCGAGACCGGCATGATCTTGCCGCTGAGTTCCGGCAGCAGATCGCCGATATAGGCATTGCCGCAGACCAGCACATAGTCGGCCCGTACCTCGCCGCAGTCGGTGCGCACGACCGGCGGTGCGCCGGTGTCCACTTCGACCACGCGGCTATTTTCGAAAATCCGGCCGCCCAGCGACTCGAAGGCCGCCGCTTCGCCCTGCACCAGATTCAGCGGATGCAAATGCCCGCCCAGCGGGTCGAGCAGGCCGCCGACATAGCGGGTGCTGGCCACATGGGGCGCCAGCCCGGCGCGGTCCAGTAGCTCCAGCCTTGGGTGCCCGTGCAGGGCCCAGATGCGCTGCTCATGCTCCAGCCATTGCATCTGCTTGGGCGTCAGGGCGACCAGCAGCCCGCCCGGCACGAGGTCGCAGGCGATCGCGTATTTCTCCACCCGGTCCCGGATGATTTTCGCGCCTTCCAGCGCCATGGCGCCGATCGCGCGGCCGGCCGGCGCGCCATAGCGCGCGGCGATCACGTCCAGCGGGCGGGAATAGCCGTTGACGATCTGCCCGCCATTGCGCCCCGAGGCGCCGAAGCCGACGCGCGCGGCTTCCAGAACGATGACGGAAAAGCCCCGCTCGGCCAGTTCAAGGGCGGCGGAAATGCCGGTGAAGCCGGCGCCGATGACGCAAATATCGGCCCGTTCCGCCCCGCGCAGCGCCGAGCGGAAATCCTGCCGGTGCGCCGTGGCGGCATAATAGGAGGCGACATGGCCGCTTTCCGTCATGCCCGCCCGCCCGCCAGCAGCGCCACGCCGAGCAGCGCGCACACAAAGGTGATGGTGATCACCAGCAGCCGGATGCGGTAGGCGGAAGCGCGCGCCTGAGCCAGCACCTCGGCCTCCATATTCGCCTCCGCCGCCGCCACGCGGGCTGGCAGCGGCCCTGTTCCGTTGATGACGAGGGCGGCGGTGTCGGAATCCACCGCCTCCGGCAGCCGCCTGATCGCCGCCTGTTGCGCAGCCGGAGACGAGGCCGCCAGCACCGCAGCCAAGGCCGCGCGCTGGTGCATTTCATCCACGGTCGGCGCGGGAATTGAAAAACTGGCGAATGTGCCGATCAGCCCCGGCATGAGGAAGCAAATGAGCAGAAAACCGACACGGGAAGGGGAAACGCTCATGGACGCGAAACGTTTACCGGATCGAAAGGGAAAGAAAAGCGCTTCTTTTTTGAAAAAAAGAAGCAAAAAACTTTTTTAAACTTGGGCCCGTGCCGGTCCAGCGCCTCAGGCCCAGCGTAAACAAAAGTTTTTGCGCCGCTTTTTTCAAAAAGCGGCTGCTTTCTACGACATCTCCTCGCGGATGTCGCGCCATTCCTCGGTGAAGGGCTTCTTGCGGAAGGTCGCCCAGAAAAAATTCATCGAATAGCGAATGCCGATGGTGAAGACGCCTTCGCCCACCAGCCGGCGGCCGGAGGATTCGGCGGGCAGGCGGAAGGTGAATTTCACGCCGCCGACCTTGGAAAGCCGCCGGGCCATGTCGGTATCTTCGCCATAGAAGGAGAAGCGCAAATCGGGGTTGCCGAGTTTCAGCATCGCCGCGCGCTTCACGATGAAATTCCCGCCTTGCAGCATCGAGCCGACATTCAGCACGAAGCGGTTGAACAGATACACCGTGAAGGCCAACCTGTAGTAAGCGCCGACCACCCGGTTCACCCGGTTCGGCACACCGTAATAGATATAGGGGCCCGACAACGCGACCAGCCTTGGCCCGCGCTCGAACTGCTGCAGAACTTCGGTGAGCCAGCCCGGCGGGATCACCGTGTCGGCGTCGATGTTGGCGACCAGCTCGCCCGTGGAGGCCGCGAATCCTGTCCAGCGCGCCTGCACCAGCCCTTTGCGCGGCTCGTCCACCACCACCACGCCCTCCACCGCCTCGGCGACCTCGCGGGTGTTGTCGGTGCTGGCATTGTTGACCACGATGATTTCGGCGTCCTGCCCCAAAACCTGGCCCGCTCGCTCGATTTCGTCGCGAATCGCGGTCAGGGAACGGCTCAAGAGAGCCTGTTCGTTATAGGCAGGCACGACGAAACTGATCTTCATAATATTTCTCTGCTCCGTGGCGAATCGGCGGCCTTCGCCGCCGGTCTGGCTTTCAACAAGGGAATCAAGGCGAAGGCGAATGACCCTTTCATGACAACGAAATTGGCGGCTGCCGGTTGACATTGCCGCGTTCGCCCGGCATATCGCGCCAACTATTTTAACATTTTTACCCGAGAGCTTGTGATGAAGATCCGTAACTCCCTGAAATCCGCGAAAGCTCGCGACAAGAATTGCCGCGTCGTGCGTCGCCATGGCCGGGTCTACGTCATCAACAAGAAGAACCCACGGATGAAGGCCCGTCAAGGCTAATCCCGGTCTTCTCGATGCAGCTTTTGGAAAACCCGGCTTTGGCCGGGTTTTTTGTTGGCCGCTATTTGCCGGCTTTCGGCGTTTTTGGCCCCCGGCCGGCACTTGCCGGGCCGGTTGGTAGGGGACAGGACAGCATCTATGAGGTGAAGTACCGCCCGGCACTTGCCAAGTGCAAAATAATGCCGAGATTGGCCGCGAAGCCTGACTAACGAATCCGGCTGAGGAGCGACGAACTATGAGACAACCAGATCCCAAGGCCGAAATCCTGGCCCGCCGTGCCGAATTGGTGGCGGGACTCCGCCATATCCTGCCCGAGCGGGCCGTGATCGAGGATAGAATTTCACTCAAACCCTATGAAACCGACGGCCTGTCCGCCTACCGGCAGACGCCGCTGGCGGTGGTGCTGCCGGAGACCGAGGCGGAAATTGTGGCGGTGATGAAATTCTGCGCCGCGCATGGCGTGCGGGTGATTCCGCGCGGCGCCGGCACCTCCCTGTCCGGCGGCGCGCTGCCGCTGGCGGACGCGGTGGTGGTGGGCATGATGCGCATGAACCGCATTCTCGACATCAACTATGCGGATCGTTACGCCGTGGTGCAGCCCGGCGTGACCAATATCGGCATCACCAACGCGGTGGCCGATGAAGGGTTCTTCTACGCGCCGGACCCCTCCAGCCAGCTCGCCTGCATGATCGGCGGCAATGTCGGCATGAATTCGGGCGGCGCGCATTGCCTGAAATACGGCGTTACCGCGAACAACCTGCTCGGCCTGCGACTCGTCACGATCGAAGGGGAGGTCCTGGAGATCGGCGGCACACATTGCGATGCCGCCGGCTATGACTGGCTGGGACTGATCACCGGCGCCGAGGGCCAACTCGGCATTCTCACCGAGGTGACCGTGCGGATCCTGCGTTCGCCCGAGGGCGCGCGCGCCATGCTCGCCGGTTTCGCCACCAACGAGATCGCCGGTGAATGCGTGGACGCCATCATCTCGTCGGGCATCATTCCCGTGGCGTTGGAGTTCATGGACCGGCCGGCGATTCATGCCTGCGAGGCCTTTGCCCATGCCGGCTATCCGCTGAACGCCGAGGCGCTGCTGATCATCGAGGTCGAGGGCTCGGAGGAAGAGCAGACGGCGATGCTGGGCCGCATCCGCGAGATTTGCGAACGTTTCAACCCGGTTTCGATGCGGGTTTCGGAAACGGCGGAGGAATCGGCGGCGATCTGGAAGGGGCGCAAGGGCGCGTTCGGGGCGATCGGGCGCATCTCGCCGGATTATCTCTGCATGGACGGCACCATCCCCACCAGCCGCCTGCCGGAGGTGCTGCGGCGCATCGAGGAGATGAGCGCCAGCTACGGGCTCCAGGTCGCGAATATTTTCCACGCCGGCGACGGCAATTTGCATCCGCTGATCATGTTCGACGCCAACGACCCGGCGAGTTTCGCGCGGGCCGAGGCGTTCGGCGCGGACATTCTGACTTTGTGCGTCGAGGTCGGCGGCTGCCTGACCGGCGAGCATGGCGTCGGCATCGAGAAGCGCGACCTCATGACCAAGCAATTCACCAAGCCGGAACTCGACCAGATGCGGCGCATCAAGAGCGCGTTCGATCCTGACTGGCTGCTCAACCCCGCGAAAGTGTTCCCGCTATGATGATGCCGCAGACGGAAGCCGAGTTGGCCGGCCTGGTTATGGATGCCGCAGGGCCGCTGCTCGTCCAGGGCAATGGCACCAAGAGCGCCATGCTGCGCCCGGTACAGGCGGCGCAGACGCTGAGCACGAAAGCGATGAGCGGCATCACGCTCTATGCGCCGAATGAATTGGTGATGAGCGCCCGCGCCGGCACGCCTCTCGCCGAGATCGAGGAGGCGCTGGCCGCGCACAACCAGCAGCTGGTCGCCGAGCCGTCGCATTTGTTCGGGGCGGAGCAGACGATCGGCGGGGTGGTTGGCGCGAACATGTCCGGCCCGAGGCGGATCAGCGGCGGGGCGATGCGCGACCATGTGCTCGGCGTGCGCCTCGTCAACGGCAGCGGGGAGATTCTGAATTTCGGCGGCCGGGTGCTGAAGAACGTCACCGGGCTCGATGTCGCCAAGCTCGTGACCGGCAGTTTCGGAACGTTAGCGGTGATGACAGAAATCACCTTCAAGGTGGCCCCGCGCAGCGAGGCGACCGGCACATTGGTGCTGCCGGGGCTCGACGCGAAGGCGGCGGTCAAAGCGCTCAGCGCCGGCCTCGGCTCGCCCTTCTGCGTCAGTGGCGCGGCCTATGTGCCGGCGACGCAAACAGCCTATCTGCGCATCGAGGAATTCGCGCCTTCCGTGACCTATCGCTGCCAGGCGCTGGCCAAACAGCTCGGCGGCGGCGAGGTGCTCGGGACCGAGGCGAGCCTGGAATTATGGCGCGACATTCGCGACTGCAAGATGCTGCCGCCGGGCGACGCTTTGTGGCGCGTGTCCGTAGCACCTTCCGCGGGGCCGGCGGTGCTGGAGGCGGTGGCGGCCCAGGGCGTCAGCGGGTTTCTCGATTGGGGTGGCGGGCTCGTCTGGTTGGCCGGCCCGGCGACGCAGGAAGCCCATGACGCCGTGTGCGCCGCGGCGCGCGCCGCGCACGGTGTCTGGTGGCTGATGCGCGGCCCGGAAGCGTTGCGCGCCGCGGTCGATGTGCTGCCGCCGGAATCCGCCGCCCTGGCCGCGCTGCGCCGCCGCGTGCAGCAGAGCTTCGATCCGCGCGGTATCTTCAATCCCCTGAAATTGCAGGCTGCCTGAACCATGCAAACCAATTTTACCGAGCTGCAGCTCGCCGACCCGGAGATCAAGGTCGCCAACGACATTCTGCGCACCTGCGTGCATTGCGGGCTGTGCACCGCCACATGTCCGACCTTTGTGACCCTGGGCGACGAGTTGGATTCGCCGCGCGGGCGGATCTATCTGATCAAGGACATGCTGGAGAATAACCGTCCGGCGGCGGAGGAGGAGGTGCTGCATATCGACCGCTGCCTCTCCTGCCTCTCCTGCATGACGACCTGCCCCTCGGGCGTGAACTATATGCACCTGATCGACCATGCGCGGGTGCATGTGGAGAAGACTTATAAGCGGCCGTTCAGCGACCGTCTGCTGCGCGCCGTGCTGGCGCGGGTTCTCCCTTATCCGGCGCGCCTGGGCGCGGCGCTGCGGCTGGCGCAACTGGGACGGAAGCTGGACTTCCTGGTCGCGGGGGAGAGCATGTTCGCGCAGCGCCTGCGCGCCATGCTCAAACTCGCGCCGGCGCAGCCGATGACGCCGCAAAGGCTGGAAGGCACCGTGCACAAGGCCGTCGGCGCGCGGAAAGGGCGGGTGGCCTTGCTCGCCGGCTGCGCGCAGCAGGCGATCGGCCCGTCGATCAACGACGCCACGATCGCGCTGCTCAACCGGCTCGGCATCGAGGTCGTCATCCCGGCCGCATCCGGCTGTTGCGGCGCGCTGGTGCATCATATGGGCCGGCATGAGGAAGCTTTGGCAGCGGCGCGGCGCAATGTCGCGGCCTGGACGAATGAAGCGAAAAAAGACGGGCTGGATGCGGTGATCGTCAACACGTCCGGTTGCGGCACGGTTTTGAAGGATTATGGGTTTTTGCTCCGCGACGACCCCATGGCCGGCGATGCGGCGAGGATCTCGGCGCTCGCCATGGATATTTCCGAATATCTGCTGAAAATCTACGAGCCCACGCGGGCCGCGCCGGATCTGACCGTCGCTTACCATGCCGCATGTTCGCTGCAGCACGGTCAGAAGATCACCTCGGCGCCGAAAACTCTGCTGCGCAAGGCCGGGTTTACCGTGGTGGAGCCGAAGGAGGCGCATCTTTGCTGCGGTTCCGCCGGCACCTACAACATCATGCAGCCGGAAATCGCCGCCACGTTGCGGCGCCGCAAGCTGGACACGCTGAAAGCCAAGGCTCCGGACGTGATCACCGCCGGCAATATCGGTTGCCTGACCCAGCTTGCCGGCGATGGGGTCCCCACCGTGCATATGGTCGAGCTGCTGAACTGGATGGCCGGCGGGGAGAAGCCCAAGGCGTTAGGCTAGGGAAGGAAAGGCAAGAAAGGAAGCACTACTTTTTGTGAACAAAAAGTAGCAAAAAAACTTTACTTACTTTGGGCCCGTGCCAGTTCAACGCCTCAGGCCCAGCGTAAACAAAAGTTTTTGCGCCGCTTTTTTCAAAAAGCGGCTGCTTTCTTTCTTCCTTCCTATCCCGGCAGAAAAGCGGACAGACGGGGCAGGAACATGCCCGCTTGCCGGCGGTAGGCATCGTAATCGGGCGCGAGGTCGGAACGGGCGAATTTCTGCTCCTCCCGCAGCGCGGCTCTGTAATACAGCGCGCCGAGAATGAGCGGGGCCGCCCAGGCGCCGAGGGACGGCGTGCTGATCGCCGTGCCGACCCAGAACAGCATATAAGAAAGGTAGAACGGGTGCCGCACGTAGCGGTAGGGCCCCTGGCAGAACAGAATATGCGGCCGGTCGGTGTCGAACGCCAGCGTCGGCGGAAAGAAGCGGGTCGTGTGGATGGCCCAGGCGAACAGCCAGAGCGATAGGACGAAGAGCGCCGCCACGGCAGGCCAGGCTGCCGCGCCGTTGCGCAATTGCCAGAGGAAGCTGAGGAAGCCGAGCAGGCTCAGGGCGCCGATCAGCCTCATGGTTGAGGGCATGGCGCTTGGGGCGCGGAAATGCCCTTTCACGGCCCAGCTGAACGCGGCGACGCAGGCGAGGCCGAGGCAGGCGATGAGCGGCGTGGTGATATCCATGTTCAGGCCTCCGCGAAGACGGGGACGGTTTCACCCTTCATCAGCCCGGCATAGGCGCGCCTTCTGTTATCGTTGGTGGCGAGGAAGGGAATGTCCGCCATCAGCCGCGCGTAGCGTTCCCGTGGGCAGGCCATCAGATCGGTTTCGAATTTCACGCCGGCATAGCGCCGCGGGCCGTCGACGTAGGAAAAATGCAGGCGCTCGTAAAAAGGTGTGTGGTTGCGCCGGGCGCAATTCAGCATCATGTCCGCGTCGGTTTCGATGACCAGGAACGAGACGAAGCGAAACAGCACGAACACCAGCTCGTAATCGGTAACGAAATCCGGGTGCCGCACCAGGCGGTTGATTTCCGTCAGCCGGACCGGCCTTCCATCGCGCCGCGGCGCGGCCAGCCTGGCGACGGCTTCAGGGAAAATGCGGCGGGCCGGGATCTCTCCCGCCGTCTTGCCCGCTTGGCCGTCGAGCATACAAAGCCGCACCGAGGCGGCCGGCCGCCGGTGCTTGTAGATCACAATCGAGCGGTTGTTCGGCTGCAAATCGTCGGCGTCGGAAAACAACCCGCCGGGCTGCGGATCGATGTAGCCGCCGGAGAGATAACTGCGATGGCGAATTCCATAGGCGTCGGCTTTCGTCTCGTCGTCGAGCGCAAGGCGCGCGGTGAGGCCGGACCCGGAACGTTTGCGCGACAGGGGCGCGCCGCGAATGAGGTTGGTGGTAACGGCCTGCAACCCGGTCATGTCATGTTCCTTTTTTGATTGTGGCTCGAATGACGAGGGACAAAACTCAACCCAGGCGTGTGAAAAATTTCATTAGGACGTCACAGGCAGATGGTTTAGACATGTAACGCTCTCGTGTTTGGCGAGCCGGAACGGCGAATGGGCACCATATAATTTTGATGTGTTTGTTTTATTCTGGTGTGTCTGCCTTAACATTTTTCTAACGATTCTATATCGAAATGTTGTTGCCGGGCTGACATAGATGAAGCAGCGCAGACAAAATGATATTGTGCGAAGCGCCGGCATACAAGCGTTTCTTGCGTGAGGCCGATCGTTATTCGTCGGAAAATTGTGGTTTGAAAACGTGCCTGCGGTTGACAGACGGTCCGGGATTTTAACGGCCATCGCCTGATGAAATCTCTGGCGGGGGTTTTCGTTAGGGGAGTTGGCGACGGAAGGTCCGGGACGCAAAGTTCATGGGACGCCGCCAGCGCGTTTTGCGCGGTCGGCCGGAAACACAGGGGGATTTTCGATTCAAGCGGTTGGCACACGCGATCGCAGGCCTACGAGGCGCCGCCGTACTTTCGGCCCGTCACGCCGCATGGCGATACGGGTGTTGCGGTCTTGGGCCGCGCTGAGGAATTTGATTTTTTACCTGAAGATGCCGGAGGGATTGGCGGAACGCCTGTATTTCGAGCAGGCGCGGGATTTCAGCCGCATCATCATCGCCATTTCCCTGCTCGGCCTGTCCACCATCGGCCTGCTGTTTCTCGAGTTCCGGGCCAATGCGCAGGCGCTGCTGCACGATGCCGTCATGCTGACGGTGGCATTGTGCTATTGCGCGTTGATCGGGAGGGCCCGGCGTTGGTTGTTGCACCGCGCGCCAACCGGCGCGGATGCCCATCTCTACATCAAAAACATGATCCGGCTGATCGCGCTGCTCGGCGTGCTGTGGTCGGTCCTGCTGATTTTGCTGCTGCGCCATGAGAACGGCGACCAGGTGGCCCTGCTGTATGGCATCATGGTCGGTTGTCTGGCGACGCCGGTGATGGTGTCGCCCCTGTCCTGCGCGATCGCCTATTGGCTGCCGATTTCGGTCGGCATCGTGCTGGCGCTGATCCTGGCGCGGGATCTCGAGGTTTTGACGCTGCTCGACCTTACTTCGTTCATCGCGCTTACGGGGTTTTGCATCTTGTTCCTCAATCAGCGTCTGAATGAGCGGGTGATCGGGACGATCAGGCTCGAAGAGAATGCCGAATTGATCAAGCTGCTGCTGCGGGATTTCGAAGAGAGCTCCAGCGACTGGCTGTGGGAGACGAATGCGGAGATGAAGCTGCAACGGGTCAGCCCGCGTTTGGCAGAGGTGGCGCGGAGTCCGGCCGCGACTCTGTCCGGCCGGTTTCCGGAGGCGCTGCTTGGTGAGGCTGCGGCTTGCGTGGGCCACCCCGGCTCGCCGATCGAACGGCTGCGGCAGGTCATCGAGGAGCGCGCGCCGTTTCGCGACCTGGTCGTTCCGGTGCAGATTCAGGGGGAGGAGCGTTATTGGTCGCTGACCGGCAAGCCGATTCTCGATAAATCCGGCCGTTTCGCCGGCTATCACGGGATCGGTTCGGACATTACCGGGCAGCGGCGGCAGCAGGAGCAGATCGCGTTTTTGGCCCGGCATGACAGCCTGACCAAGCTCCCGAACCGTTTGATGTTCGATGAGGTGCTGCATCGTGCCTGCGAGAAAAGCGCCGAATCCGGAGTCGCGCTGCTGTGCCTCGATCTCGACCAGTTCAAGCTCATCAACGACACGCATGGCCATGCCACTGGTGATGCGGTGCTGGTCGCGGTGGCCGAGCGGCTGAACGGCTGCCTGCGCGAGCGCGATGTCGCCGCCCGTCTCGGCGGCGACGAGTTCGCGATTATCGTCATGTCCGATGATGTCGCGGAGATCGGCGCGGTTGCCGGCCGCATCGTCGAGCGCGTTTCAAGCCCGTATCAGTTCGAGGGGCAATCGGTGCGCATCGGCGCCAGCATCGGCATTTCCCGGGCACCGCAGGATGGGGACAATGCCAGTGCGCTGCTGAAAACCGCCGATCTCGCGCTCTATCGCGCGAAGGCCGATGGCAGGGGGGCTTGGCGCTTTTACGATCCGGAAATGGACGAGATCTTGCAGGAGCGGCGGGCGCTGAGATCGGCGCTCGCCCTGGCGTTGCCGCGCCACGAATTCGAGCTGAAATATCAGCCGATCGTCAATCTGGCCGACCGGCACATTCTCGGCGCCGAGGTGCTGCTGCGTTGGCACCACCCAGAGCGCGGCGTGCTGGGGCCGGACCAGTTCATCGCCATCGCTGAGGAGTCTGGGTTCGTCGGTCCGATCGGCGAATGGGTGTTGCAGCAGGCCTGTCTGGAGGCAGCGCGCTGGCCTGAGCATATCAGTTTCGCCGTCAACCTCTCGCCACGGCAGTTTCGCGACGCTGGGCTGGTCGAAAACATCCTGGCGGCCTTGCGCCACGCGGGCGTGAGCCCGCAGCGCCTGGAACTCGAGATCACCGAGACGACCATGCTCGAGACCAGCGCCCTGACGATGGCCGCTCTTTGGGAATTGCATGGCCAGGGCGTGCGCATCGCCCTCGACGATTTCGGCACCGGCTACTCCTCGCTCAGCTATTTGCAGCGCTTTCCCTTCGACAAGATCAAGATCGACCGTTCCTTCATTCGCGATCTCGGCGATGAGAAGGATGACAGCTCGATCGTCCTCGCCATCATTGGCCTGGCCGAGCGCATGAACATGATCGTCACCGCCGAGGGGGTGGAGACCGGCGAACAGGCGATGCTGCTGACCTCCTATGGCTGCGCCCAGGCGCAGGGGCATTTGTTCCATCGGGCGCTGTCGCCGGAAAAATTCGCCGAGGTCGTGGCGGCCGACCTGCGGATCGATGACTGGTCGGACTGCTCTTCCCCCGATCCGGCCACGCTCTCCTGACACTGGAGGCCGGCGACGGGTAAAAATCGGCATAGGCCGACGCCGGAATCACCCTGGCCTGTTGCGGCGGAAACCGCTTAATAGCCGTCCATGACGAAGCCACTGACGCCCACCCCCGCCAGCGCCGCCGGAGCCAGCCCGGCCATGGCGCAATGGTTCGCCATCAAGGCGCGGCATGAAGAGTCCCTGCTGTTTTTCCGCATGGGCGATTTCTACGAGCTGTTCTTCGCGGACGCGCAGGCGGCGGCGGCGGCGCTGGACATCGCGCTGACCGCCCGCGGCCAGCATCAGGGCCAGCCGGTCCCGATGTGCGGCGTGCCGGTGGGGCAGGCGGAGATGTATCTGGCGCGGCTGATTCGCCGTGGCTTTCGCGTCGCCATCGTCGAACAGATGGAAGACCCGGCGGCGGCCAAGGCGCGCGGCGCCAAGGGGCCGTTGGCGCGCGACGTGGTGCGGCTGGTCACACCTGGGACGCTGACGGAAGAGGGGCTGCTGGAAGCGGGACGGGCCAATTTCCTGCTCGCCATGGTCGCGGAGGGCGGCTCGCTCGGCCTCGCCTGGGCGGATATTTCCACCGGCTCGTTTGAAACGCAGGATGTGGCGCCAGCCGGCCTCGCCGCGGTGCTCGGCCGCCTCGACCCGGCGGAAATTCTTAGCCCCGAGGAGATCGAGCTCGGCCCTTACGCGGTGCGGCGCGTGCCGACACTGCGCCTGGCCATGCAGATGCCCGCCAACGAAGCGGCGGCGCGGCGCGAGGTGGCGGAAAAATTCGGCGCCGCCAGCCTGGATGCGTTCGGCACATTCAGCGACGCCGAGGCGCTCGCCGCCGCCCAGTTGCTGGCCTACATCACGGCCACACAGATGGGCGCGATGCCGCGCCTCTCTCGCCCGGTTTCGGCCGGCGCCACCGGCCAATTGGCGATGGACGCGGCCACCCGCGCCAGCCTGGAGATTTTGGGCGCCCGGGGCGGCGCCGAGGGCGGCAGCCTTCTGGCTGCCGTCAAGCGCACCGTGTCCCCGGCCGGCGCGCGGCTGCTGGCTGCCTGGCTGGCAGCCCCGCTCACCGCGCTTGAGCCCTTGCAGGCGCGCCAGGCCGCCTGGCTCGCTTTGCGCGACCAGGACCGGGCCGAGCCCTTGCGCGGGGTGTTGCGCGGCGCGCCGGACATGGCGCGCGCGCTCAGCCGCATCGCTTTGGGGCGCGCCGGGCCGCGCGACCTCGCCGCGATCGCCGCCGGGCTCGGCGTGGCCCGGCAGGCGGCGCCGCTTTTGCCGGCCGGCGTGACGCTGCTCGCGGCGGCCGCCCAGGCCCTCGACCCGGCGCCGGGGCTGGAAGCGACGCTCGCCGCCGCCCTGGCCGAGCCGGCGCCGCTCCGGCTGGATGATGGCGGTGCCATTGCCGCGGGGTTCGATGCCGAGCTGGACGCCGAACGGCGGCTGCGCGACGACACGCGCCAGGTGATCGCCGCCTTCCAGAACGAGCTCGCGGTGCGCTATGGCGTCGCCGCCTTAAAAATCCGCCATCATGCGCAGCTTGGCTACGTGGTGGAGGTGCCGAACGCCGCCGCCGAAAAGCTGCGGGAAAACCCCGAACTGATTCTGCGCCAGGGCATGGCCAACGGCGCCCGCTTCACCCATCCGGAACTGGCCACGCTGGACCAGCGCATTGCCGAGGCGGCGGCGCGCGCGGCGGCGCGGGAGAAAGTGGTTTTCGCCTGGCTGCTCAAACAAATCCTGGCCCATGCCGAAACGCTGGCGGCCTGCGCCGATGCCCTGGCGCTGCTGGACGTGCTGCAATCGGCGGCCACGCTCGCCTTCAGCCCGCTTTATAGCTGCCCGGAGCTCACCGACGGCGAGGATTTCCTGCTCAAATCCGGGCGGCATCCGGTGGTCGAGGCGGCCTTGCCGCCCGGGACCGCGTTCATCCCCAACCATTGCGATTTGTCCGCCGGCCAGCGGCTGATGCTGCTGACCGGTCCGAACATGGCGGGCAAATCCACCTTTCTGCGGCAGAATGCGCTGCTGGTGGTCCTCGCCCAGGCCGGGTTGCCGGTGCCGGCGGCGGAGATGCGGCTGGGGCTGGTGGACCGGCTGTTCTCCCGCGTCGGCGCGGCCGACGATCTGGCGTCGGGCCGCTCCACCTTCATGGTGGAGATGATCGAGACCGCCGCCATCCTGCATCAGGCCGGGCCGAAGAGCTTTGTTATCGTCGATGAGATCGGCCGGGGCACCGGCACGCGCGATGGTCTGGCCATCGCCCAGGCGGTGTTGGAAACACTGCACAATGGAAATCGTTGCCGCGCCATATTTGCTACACATTTTCATGAGCTATTTCAGTTGGCCGAGGCGCTGCCGCGGCTCACGCCGCACACGATGCGGGTGAAAGAGTTTCGCGGCGAGGTGGTGTTTATGCACGAAGTGGTCCCGGGTGCGGCGCAGCGGAGCTGGGGTGTTCATGTTGCCCGCCTGGCCGGCGTGCCGGAGCCTGTCGCCAAACGCGCGGAAATCCTTCTGAAAGCCGCCGAACGCACCGCCTCGGCGCCTTCCCCTTTGCCGCTGTTTGCCGCCGCCCCCGTGCCGCCGGATGAGCGCGACGCCGTGCTGGCCGAACTCGAGCAACTGGACCCCGACCAGATGAGCCCGCGCGCGGCGCTGGAGGCGCTATACGCGTTGCGCCGCCGGTTTGTGCCGCCGCTTCCAGCCTGCGAGGCGGGCGATTGAACCGCGCTCGTTCTTACTACGATTTTATTCCTATATCGAAAGAGTTCCCCGCGTTTCCAACTTCAACAAGATTGATCTACTTTGCCGCAAATGCCCCTCGCTGAGAAACCGCCTGAAATTGCCGCTGCCCTGGCCGCTCTGGTGCCGGAGGGCAACCCGCCGCCGCGTGACGAGGCGCTTGCCGCCTTTCGCCGGCAGCTCGGGCGGCTGCAGACCCATGTGCAGCAGCGTTTCGAACGCGACGGGCTGAATGGCCTGGCTGCGGCGCGGCTGCATGCGCGGCTGATGGATGAGCTGGTCAGCGCCTTGTTCGGCTATGCGCTCGCGATGGCCCCGATCGACCCGGAAGACCGGCTCGCGGTGGCCGCCACCGGCGGCTATGGCCGCGCCACGCTGGCACCGTTCTCCGACATCGATCTGTTGTTCCTCACCGGCGGCAAAAATAGCCCGAAGATCGCCGGCGCCGTCGAGTTCGTGCTGTATTTCCTCTGGGATCTCGGCCTGAAGGTCGGCCATGCCACGCGCTCGATCCCTGACTGTCTGCGCGAGGCCAAGGACGACGTCACCATCCGCACCTCGTTGCTCGATGCGCGCTGCCTGAGCGGCGACCGCGCTTTGTTCGCCGATTTTCACAAGGCGTTCCGGGCCGATTGCGCCGCCGACGGCCCGGCCGAATACATCGCCGCGAAACAGGCGGAGCGCGCCGCGCGCCACCGCCGCTTCGGCGAGACGCCGTTCATGGTCGAGCCGAACGTAAAGGAAGGCAAAGGCGGCCTGCGCGACCTGCAGACTTTGTACTGGCTGTCGCGCTACGTCTTCAACACGTTTGCCATGAGCGAGCTGGTCGGCAAGGACGCGCCGGGCGGCGGCATCCTCACCGAGACCGAAGCCCGCGCCTGCAAGCGCGCCTGGGAATATCTCTGGACCGTGCGGGTGCATCTGCACTATGTCGCCGGCCGCGCCGAGGAGCGCCTGACCTTCGATCTGCAGCCGGTGGTCGGCGCGCGCATGGGCTATACGCGCCATGGCCGCCAGGATGGCGTGGAACGGTTCATGCGCCATTATTTCCTGGTGGTGCGCGAGGTGGCGCGCGTGACCGGCGTGCTCGAGCCGGCTTTGACGCGCGCGGCCTTAGGCCCGCCGGCCATCGTCGCCGCCACCGACACGGCGCTGATGCAGGCGGGCTTCGTGCTCGCCGACGGCAAGATTCTGTTCGCGCCAGGGCGCGAGCCGGAAACCGACCCGACGGCGATTTTCCGCATTCTCATCAGCGCCCGCGACCGTGGGCTGGAACTGCACCCGCTCGCTCTGCGCATGCTGATCCGCTCGGCGCCGCTGGCGGCGGACCTGCGCGGCGACAAGAAGGCCGCCACTTTGTTCCTCAACCTGCTGTGCGGCGGGGACGAGGCGCGCGGCGACACGCCGTCCTGCGATTCTGCGCGCTGGTTGACGCTGCTCAACGAAACCGGCGTGCTCGGCCGCTATATGCCGGACTGGCGCCGCATCGTCGGGCAGATGCAGTTCGACACCTACCATGTCTACACGGTCGACGTGCATTCCGTGCAGGCGGTGAAGGTGCTGAACGCGATCGAGGCCGGCGACCTCGCGGAAGTGGCGCCGGTGGCGAGCGACCTGATGGAGCAGGTGCAGTCCCGCCGCGCGCTGTATGTCGCGGTGCTGCTGCACGACATCGCCAAGGGGCGCGGCGGCGACCATTCCGAGCTCGGCGCGGAACTCGCTCTGTCGCTCTGCCCGGCGCTCGGTCTCACCGCCGAGGAGACGGAAATGGTCTCCTGGCTCATCCTGCACCATTTGCTGCTTAGCCAGACCGCCTTCTCCCGCGACATCGACGACCCGAAAACCATCCTCGACCTCGCCGACACCATCCAGTCGCCGGAGCGGCTGCGCCTGCTGTTGATCCTCACCGTGTCCGACATCCGCGCGGTCAGCCCGAAAGTCTGGAACGGCTGGAAGGCGACCTTGCTGCGCGAACTCTACGCGCGCGTCGCCGAGGTGCTGGAGGGCGGGCTCTCCACCACCGAGCGTGACACGCGCATCGCCCGGGTGAAGGACGTGGTGGCGGACCTGCTGGAAGACTGGCCGGCGGAAGCGCGCGAAGAATTTCTGTCGCTCGGTTATCCGAGCTATTGGCTGGGCTTCGACCCCGAGAGCATCGAACGCCATGCCCGCATGATCCGCGACGCAAGGCTGCGCGACGCGCCGCTCACCGTGAACGCCGAGCCGCTGCCGGCCCGCGCCGTGACCGAAGTGGTGATCTACACCGCCGACCATGCCGGGCTGTTCAGCCGCATCGCTGGCGCCTTGGCCATCGCCGGGGCCTCGATCGTCGATGCGCGCATCCATACGCTCACCGACGGCATGGCGCTGGACACGTTCTGGATCCAGGACGCCGCCGGCGGCCCCTATGACGCGCCGCACCGCCTGGCCCGGCTTTCCGCCTTGATCGAACAGACGCTCTCCGGCCGGCTGAAACTGGACAGCGAAATCCGCAAGGCCACCCACAGCCTGATCCCCGGCCGCATGCGCGCCATCCATGTGCCGCCGCGCGTGGTGGTGGATAACCGCGCCTCCAACCGCCACACGGTCATCGAGGTGAACGGCCGCGACCGGCCCGGCCTGCTGCACGACGTGACGGCGGCGATCTCCAGCGAGGGGCTGCAAATCGCCTCGGCCCATGTCACCACCTACGGCGTGCGCGCGGTGGACGTGTTCTACGTGAAGGACGTGTTCGGCATGAAGGTGGAGAATGAGCGCAAACTCTACCAGCTCCGCCAGGCGCTGCTCGCGGCACTCACCCCCACCGCCGAAGACCCGCCGGCTTCGTCGCGCCGGGTGACGGTGGGGTAGGAAAGTAAGTGGCCGCTTTTTGAAAAAAGCGGCGCAAAAACTTTGGGGCTGTCCCAGATGTTAGGTTGAATTCTTTCTGACCCAGCGCTTGAGCTGCTTCAAGAGCTGGGCGGGAGAGCCGTCGTTGAACCTCCACTCGCATTCCTTGAGGA
>NZ_DATLPB010000003.1:0-2122 GCF_035535915.1 Acidocella sp. | reverse complement strand
AGGTGACGTTGAGCGCGGCCGGGATTGCCGGATAACCGAGCACCAGGAAATCCGGACGGCTATCGGGAGGGGCGATCATTCCCATCATGGCCGCCAAGTGGCCGCCGGCCGAGAACCCCATCATCCCGATGGCGCCGGGCTTCAGGTTCCACTTGGATGCATTTTCGCGCATGAGGCGCATGGCCGCTTCGGCGTCCTCCAGCGCAACATGAATCCGGTCCGCGACCTCATGAATATCGCCCTGCGAGCTGCCGCGCATACTGCCCGGCAAGCGGTATTTCAGCACCACTGCCGCGATGCCGATGCTATTGAGCCAGTGCGCGATATCGTGACCTTCTTTGTCGATGGCCAAGTGCTGATATCCGCCACCGGGACAGATCACGATGCCGGTTCCGTTGGCTTGAGCCTTCGGGGGCAAATACACCGTGATGGTGGGCTGCACAACATTGGTAATCGCACGGTCGATGACACCGCCTTTGCCGCGCTCCTCGATTTTCTCCGCGGGAGCGGATGGGTCGACCGGATTCTTCAGTGGCAGCGAAATTGTCTCCTGCGCCAGGAGGGGCAATGCGATGAACAGTGCAGGCCAAAGTTTCATATGTACAGAATACTGCCAATCGCGAGTTTCGGGTTGTGCCGGTTAGAAATGCCGCGAGGATAATGTCAGGTCCGACAACGCGCCGATGCGCACCGGATCATTCACATAGAAACCAGCGGCGTATTCGACGCCAATGGACAATCCCAGGTGGCGCGCGGCCGATAGCCGCAGATCGACGTAGCCGCGAGTTTGCATCTGTCCGGCATGGCACAGCATGGCGGCTTCCCAGTCTTTAACGATGTCACTAACATCGATAACGATGTCCGGCGGACCGAATTCCTTGGTGATGGTGTAGAAATACAGCGCGGAAATGGTGTGCGCGGCCGTGCCTTTCAGCGAAAAACCTTTGAGGAATTCCAGGCCTCCGTAGCGCGCAAAGCGGCAGGCGTCGCGGACCAGTTGGCCGACAATGGCGTGGTCCGGATGCTGATTCTCGCCGGTGTGTGGCGCGAGCACGATGGCGGGTTGCGTCTTGCGGATCTCGACGGCCAGCTTAAAGGCGTTTTCAGGGGAGCGGAGCAGATGGCAATCGCCTCCGAAATCGAGAAAGTCGATGTCGGCGCCAATGAGCTTCGCGGCGGCCCGAGCTTCGGCTTCGCGCGCCTCGGGAGTGCCGTTAGAACCGGCCTCGCCGCGCGAGAGGACCAGGAGCTTGACGTGGTTGCCCTTGCGCACTTCCCGGATCAGGACGTGCGCGCAGCCAAATTCGATGTCATCGGGGTGCGCGCCGACTGCGAGTATATTCATGACTCACGCCCACCTGGCGGCGAGCTGCGCAAAAGTGCGGACGCAAACGCCGGTGGGTCCCTTAGCGAGGTTTGGCGCGGCTTCATCCAGCCATCCCGTGCCGGCGATATCCAGGTGCACCCAGGGCGTGTCTTCGGCGAATTCGCGCAGGAACCACGCGGCGGTGATGGCGCCGCCCCAGCGCGGCCCGATGTTGGCGAGGTCGGCGAAGGCGCTCTTGAGCAATTCGCGGTAGTCGTCATCCAGCGGCATCGGCCACATGTTTTCGCCTTTCTCTTTCGCGGCGGTGAGGACACGGGCTAGCATTTCCTGGTTATTGGTGAAGGCCCCGGTGTGGACGTGGCCCAGCGCGACGACAATCGCTCCGGTGAGAGTGGCGGTGTCGACCAGATGAGTGCAGCCGAGCCGTTTCGCGTACGTGATGGCGTCGTTCAGGATCAGGCGTCCCTCGGCGTCAGTATTCAACACCTCGATGGTTTTGCCGGAAAGCGATTTGACGATGTCGCCGGGGCGCTGGGCGCGGCCGCTGAGCATGTTCTCGACTGAGGGGACGATGCCGGTTACGGGGATGTTGGGTTTTAGTTGGGCGATGGCGCGCATGGCTCCTAGGACGCCGGCGGCGCCGCACATGTCGTACTTCATTTTCTCCATGTCTTGCGCGGGCTTGATGGAGATGCCGCCGCTGTCGAAGGTGACGCCTTTGCCGATCAGCGCCAGATGGTCGCCGGCTTTCCCATTGCTTTTCGCGCCCGCAGGCTGATACTTCAGGATGATCAT
>NZ_DATLPB010000002.1:0-57851 GCF_035535915.1 Acidocella sp. | reverse complement strand
ACGCCCTGGCGTTCATAAATCTGCACGCCAGCCCGAAGCAAGGAAGAGTAATGAGAGCGTCCTGCTGCAACGGTGATATTGCTGGTGCTTCGGCTTGGTACGATCAATTCTATATCCACCCCTCGTTTTGCAGCACATTCTAGCGCTTCCGCAAGGTCTGGAGGCGGCGCAAAAAAACCAGTCGTCAAATGTACGGATTTCCGACTGGCGGCGATGGCGGTGAGCAGGGACTCATAGATGGCTGGATTGCCGTCGCGTGGCGATCCATCAATTGCCTGCACCCTCTCGTTTCCCACCGGCGCCACAGCGGGCTCGACCACTGGCAGCGGTGCGGGCCCTTTCTGCTCCTGCCATGTCTTCAGGAATAATCGTTCGAAGAGCTGCACCACAGGGCCGTCTATTTGGACGTCCGTATCCCGCCACGGTAGTTCGTCCGGCTTAGATGCGGTGATCCCACCGGGCCTCCGCCGGTTTTCATAGACGGGCGACACATTTACACCGCCGACGATCGCCGTTTTTCCATCGATGATCAGCATCTTCCGGTGATCTCGTTTGTTTAAATCCAGAGACGTCATTTTTAGTGGATCGAACGGACTGTATTCGAGAACGTGTACACCTGCCTTTCTCAATTCGCTAAATAGGCTTGCCGGCGTGTCCATCGCGCCCCAAGCGTCATAGATTAGAAATACCTGTACGCCTTGCGCTTGCTTCTGCAGAAGCAACGCACTGAATTGCCGAGCGGCTGCACCATTGAATTCATAGCTTTCCATCTCGATGCGATCCCGCGCCGTTTCGATCGCATTTTGCATTGCCAAGAAGCTTTGAGGACCGTTGATCAGAAGCTGAACCCTGTTCCCAGGTACGAATGACGTTCCTGTCAGAGTGACATTCTCTTTCTCCATGACGGAGAGGGCTGCCGGTTCGCTCGACGTGGGAATAGTGCAAGCTCGATCTGGATCAACATGCGGCAGTGAGACGCATCCCGTAAAACCGACCAACACCGCAACGGGCGCCCATTTCCTAAGCACTTCATTATCCCTTGCCGTAAGCTTGGGGACGTTTGCATGATAGCCGGCGGTTAATTATCGAGGCGCCAAGCTGGACTGCTGTCAAACCCCTCAAAGAAGAGTTAGCGCATGACGGTGCAGACTATGCGCTTGATAAACTGCTGTTCGATCTGAAGGCTGGCAAGGTGGTACTGCGGCATGGCGGTCACGTCAATCGTCGGTTTGCTTTGTGAGGTCAAAATCTCGACCTGGCGAAGCTTCGCAATGATCTCTTCGGGCTTATAAATCTTCCGCGGCATTCAACACCTCCACCTAAACAACTACGTCAAGGATGGCGTGCTTCTAAGGGGGCAGGCCACCACAACCGCAATGAGGGGTTCCGTACACGTGTGCGATCTCCGGTGCAGGAGGATGGTTATTCTCGCCTTCCCAATTGTCTACGGCATCTGCACATATGTTCCGGGCGCGTCGGCGAGCGGTGGCAATCCGGCATCCGGCTGGCCGATCGATGGGGGTGAAACTTGTGCAACGGCGCTTTCAGCGACCAGCCATCGTTGCCACTCGGACCACCAGGAGCCTGCCCGTCGGGATGCCTGAGCATACCAGCTGTAGGGGTCGATGTAACGTTCTCCTTCCTGCCTCGTTTGGATCCGGCAAGAGCCCTGATCTCGATCAGGTGGATTGACGATGCCGACATTATGTCCGCCGGTTGTCAGCGCGAAAGTCAGTGCGGTATCTGTGAAGAGGGCGATCTTGTAAACGGACCACCATGGCGCGATGTGGTCGCGCTCGGTTGCGACGACAAAGATCGGTATGCGGATGTCCCGCAACGCGATCACGCGCCCCTCGACCGCGAATCTCCCCGCGGTAAGACGGTTTTCTAGGAACAACCCGCGGAGGTATTCACTGTGCATTCGGGCTGGCATGCGTGTCTGGTCGCTATTCCAGGCCATGAGGTCGGTCATCTTTTCTCGGTCTCCAAGAATGTAGTCGCGCACCAGCCGAGACCAAACAAGCTCATTCGAGCGCAGAGCCTGGAACGCCGCCGCCATCTGGCGTGTGCTGAGGTACCCCTGATCCCACATCAGATCCTCAAGAACGCTGACCTGTCGCTCGTTGAGGAACAGCATCAGCTCGCCAGCCTCGGCAAAATCCGTCTGCGCCGCGAGCAACGTCATGCTGGCCAGTCGCTCATCATGATCACGTGCCATCGTCGCCGCAGCGATCGCGAGTATCGTGCCGCCGAGACAATAGCCGCAAGCGTGCACCCTCGCGTCTGGCACGATCTTGGTAACGGCGTTTAACGCGGCCATCACGCCGTCACGCCGATAATCGTCGAGGCCGATATTGCGGTCGCGCGCGTCCGGATTTTTCCACGAGATCATGAAAACCGTGTGGCCGTGCGCGACGAGCCAGCGTACCAGCGAGTCATCCCGGCTGAGGTCAAGGATGTAGTATTTCATGATCCATGCGGGAACGATCAGGACGGGCTCGGGAAATACCATCGTGGTTGTCGGCAGATACTGAATCAGCTCCATGAGGTCGTTGCGATAGACGACCTTGCCTGGCGTAATGGCCACGTCTCGGGCGATCTCGAATGCCTCGGCGCCGGCGGGTGGCGCACCGGCCAATTGCCGGCCGATATCTTCTCGCCAATTCTTCGCACCGCGAACAAGGTTGAACCCGCCTTCGCGCCCCGTCTGCAGGATGACCGTTGGGTTGAGCCAGGGTATATTCGCAGGTGAGATGCAATCGGCGGCCTGCCGCATCAAAAACCGCATCTCCTCCTCATTTCGTCGCGTCAGACCGGGCACATCGTGCACGGCCTCGAGCCACCACGCCTCGGTCATCACATGAAAGCGGGCGAACATGTTGAACGGCCAAATGGACCATGCAGGATCAGAAAAACGGCGATCTTCCGACGGCTCGCTCAGGCGGGGATCGGAGGAACCTCCCATTGACGCCGGAAATGAAAGGCAGAAACGAGCCGCCTCAAGCCAGGCGAGGATTGCAAGTTCAAGCTGTTTCCCAGGTGCTATTCCCAGTTGAGCGGCCCATTGCGACCACGCCTCGAAGATGACGCGCATGGAAATGCCTTGAGTGGCCCTCGCCGCGATTGCCCGAAGGATACGGTCGAAGGTTCGGAATTCGGGATGGCCAGGAGGTACGACAGTGGCCTGCGCGGGGGAAAAGGGGGGCGCAGATCGAGGAGGATTTTCGATTGGTGCCATTAATCCTCCATTTATGACGTTGGATCGCATCCGAGGCGTGCAGCGGAGCCCAATTCATACCAAGCCAGCCCACGGCCAAAAATGATCTCGGTCAACGCAGGCGCCCAACGCCCCCGGAAGCCGCGGTGCTTGGTCCCACGCTTCCCACTGGCACCAACCGCAGTCAGGCGACGCTGGAAGTCCGCGTTAAACCCCCGCACCCAGATCGCGGATCTTCACCTTGCGCGCGCGCGCTCGTGTGTGGTGACAAAAAAGCTTACTCCTGATGGCGCAATAAGACATTGAAATTTCTATGGAAGAAGAGTTCGGTTCAGAAATTAGTTTGCTCCTGAGGTGAACGAGAAGGGCCTATCGAGACTCTCATTCGTACAAAAATGTTTGCTCCTATCTTGGAGCCTGAAATATCACGCATTACGAATGAGAGCTAAAAGAGCCGCCAGGTTGCCTATGCTGGAAGGCGCAATGTCAGTAGCGGGCCCCTCAAGTCCAGGACCAGAAGCGAAAGCGCAGATGCGTCTCGGTGAAATTTCCCGCTCCAGGCGTATTGGTGTGGAAGGCTCCGCCTTCGTGTAGCATATTGTTTCCTAACGTTTTGCTGTTGGTGCCGTAGTTGACTTTTGCTGTCCAATACTGGCCGCCCCGCAGCGCCGGGATATTAGTTTGCGGGCTGTGGAAGCGCACTTCGAAATTGGTCGCTGATCCCGGCACCGATCGCGGGACACCGTTGGACCTGTACCCCAGGCCAAAGTTTATATTTGGCGTCGTTTTAAAGCGATTGGGTGTTCCTCGCGGTGCGAGTTGCATCACATCGCGCCATGTGACGAACGAGTTGGTCTGAATGGGCGTACCTGCGCCTGTGGGGGCCCGCGGACTCCTGACCATGCTGCCGGCGTTCATGAATTTGGCAGCGTATCGATCACCCCCCGCCTGATTGCCGACGCCCGGGCCGCGTGGCCCTGGAAAGTAGAATGCCGATGTGGCTCCGCCAAACAACGCGCCGATCCCGGCCCCTGCAAGCACGCTCCAGCCGACATTCTTGAACAGGTCGTCTTTTCCACGGATTGCATTATCGACCACTTGGCCCGAGGCGCCAGCAGCGGCCCCGCTGATGGCGCCACTGGCCACGCCGACGGCGATCCGTCCGGCCGTAGTTGCGGCAAAAGTCGCGACACGTCCGCCGACGGCAGCGGCAGCGGTGACGAGACCTGCGGTCGCCGCTCCGCCGGTCAGAACGCTGATGGGCCCCGTGACAAAACCGACGGCAGCGCCGATCCCGACTTCTTTCCAGAATCCTCCCCAATCCTTGACTTTCCAGTCGTTTTGCGCGGCATAGGTGAGCGCACTGACGCCGCCGCCCAAGACAGCGCCGACAACGGCGCCGATCGCAAGCGCCAAGAGAAATGCGATGAGCCCGGTTGGGTCGCTGGCTTGGAAGGGGATGTTGGAAACGTAGGGGTAGGGGCTCGCCGTTGAACGCAGCGGATCGGGCGAAAGAAAGCGTCGCGTGACCGGGTCGTAAAGTCGCGCATTGAGGTTGTAGAGTCCGGTCTCCGGATCGTATTCCTGGCCAATGAAGAGATAGCGCACGCGATCCGCCCACGGCCCTACTGGTGCTTGCGCCATGCTACCGAAGGGATCGTAAGCATAACCCGCGAGCAGTTTGCCGTCCTCCGCCATGACGAGGCGTGTCGAGTTCTGGCGGTCTCTAATGACGAAGCCTGGCGTTAGTTGGGGGTCGAGCACCGCGACAAAGCCGAACGGCCCCGGAATGTAGATCATGTTGCCGATATCTGAGCGAGTTTCGGCGAGGACTTTGCCGTCAGCTGAATGAAGATAATGCGTGTCAGCCCCGGGCGCGGTTCCCGCCGTGAACTGCGTTGTACGGACACGCTCGTCGCCCGTCCCATAGTCGATGGTAGAACGGGAGCCATCCGCTTTGAGGCTCTCGCTCACTAAACCGTCGACGAGATTGTAGGAGAGGGTTTCGTTGCGGCGGCCGGTGGCCGCTATCAGGTTGCCGCCAGGACTATACTGATAAGTCTCCTCTTCCGTCGCCGTCTTCATGCCGACTAGCTGATTGGTGCCAGGCTTGATGGTGAAGAGCCGCGTCTCGCCGCGCTCGGTGAGGGCGAGCATGTTATCATTGGCGTCGTAGCTAATCGGTGATCCGACGCTGCCCATCGAGCGCAGGGCGCCATCCTTATGGACCACTGCCGAGATATTACCGGCGGCGTCGTAGGCATTAGACCAATCATCCGTTGTGAGGCCGGCCGCGCTTGCTACGGGTCCCGGCGTGAAAACGGCCCTGGCAACCTGACCCTCGAAATATGTCGCGCCGTCTACCCCCGGTTTTTCCCAATAGCTTAGCGCTTCGGAAAAAGCCGCGCTCTCCGTTTCGGTCAAAAGATCGAGCGAATTATAGGAAAAGCGCCGTCGCAACGGCGCTTGGCCCGAGACGTTGAGTGTCTCCTCCGCCGGGAGTGCGGTGGCCGTGTAGCTGTAGGTTGCCCAGCGTGCGGGATCGTTGGCGTCGCCGACCGCGACCACTTTCCCCTGGAGGTTTCTCCGGTAGGTCACGACCACCGGCTGGGTGTCGGTCTCGAAAGTCAGGTTGGCGAGTTCACCCATGGCGTTGACGGCATAATGTTGGGTACGACGACGCTCCCCGACTCTCTGGGAGATGCTGATGATGTTGCCATCGGCGTCGTAGGCGTTCTGCTGCGTCCACACCGTTTCATCGATCTGCTGACGGCGGAACTCGACAGTGCGGCCGATCGTGTTCGTGGGATCGGTGCTCCAAGGTGGGATTGTCGCGAAGCAATCCCATGTGATGCGGGCCTCCCAGCGACCGTCAGTAGGCCAGTCGGTGTCAGCGAGCCGCTTTAGCAGGACGGGATCCCAGACGTGGTCGATCGTGCCCGATTCGAAAACGCGGCCGAGCGGGTCGTATCGCATATAGACGAGGCGATCGGCGCCATTGGCCCCTTTGCCGACGCCATCAGCGACAAGCGTGAAACGGGCGCGGCCAAGGCTATCGTAGATGCTTCGTATCTCGCCACAATCTGAGGAGTATGTGCGCAAGATGTTGCCGAGAGGATCGGCGGAGCGAGTCTGCGCATAGGCAGCATCTCCGGTCGTGAGGGCCATCGGCGGCAGCATCGTGGTAAGCTGCCCCCGCGCATTGAACCGGCGCGCGCTGTGACGCTCAGAAGGCCCGAAGCGAAGGGGCGCAATAAAGCGCCGATGAAACTCAGACAGGCGATCATCCATGAAGGCACGCGTACGCGAGCCGTCAGCATCACGTGTCTCGTTACCGATGAAAATTGCGGGTGGGACGCTCTCGCCAAGATCGTTGGGCAGGTTGGTAATGGTCGGCGTCTCGGTGAAATGCGCCGCTCCAGGGTAGATCGCATGAATGAGACCGGCCTGCCCCATGGCGCGCTGACGGTCGATCGGCGACATTTCGAGTAGCACACGCGTATAGGGGTATTCTTGGTCGTTGGATCGACCGTCGCGACCGTCATAATAGCGCGCGATCTCGCCGCTCATCGCGCCGCTTGACCAATCGAAGCCCGCAACGAGACCGGTGCGCAGTCCCGGAACGCCGTCGTCATAGCGCATTGGTTTGGTGGTGACCACTTGCCGCCCGAGGACGTCCTTGAGTGTAGCCTGCGCTGTCGCGCCGTTTTCGTCGAAGCTTTGACTTTGGAACGTCGTCGCAAGGCCATCACTGAAATCGAGGGTGATCGCCGTGGCGAGCAGAACGGCGGGACCGCTGAGGCTGAGCCCGGCGGCTGCGTCGCAGAAAAATTCAATCGGTCCCGGGGCGCTGCCGAGCACTGCCGCGATGATCGGTTGCCCGTCGAGGAACAGAGCAAGCGTCGTTCCGGTGCGCGTGAGGAGCCATTCCGCGGCTTCAAGTTTGGTCTGGGTGGTTCTTGCACGTTCAGCGCCGCCCACATCGAGGATGCGCCAGACACCTGCTGTGGGATCCCATTCGACGGCGCCGACGCCGGCGATGCGCAGGCCCGCGTGAGCACGCCAACCGGCAGAAGGTGGGGTAACCCGTAGGCGACAGACGATGCCGTTGGCAGCGATGCCGTTCGCCCAGGTGAGACTCGCCGGCCCGTCGGTGAGAAGCATGAGGCGGCCGCTCAGGGCTGTGGCAGGCTCAAGAGTCCACGCCGCAGCTGGCAGAGGCGTCCAGTTCTGGCGCCAACTGTTATCCTTAAGTGTATCGAAGGTCCCCCCGGTCGCTGAAGTGACGACCAGCGACGTGTTCGGGCGCGCCGGGTCGAAGGCACTACCGGCCGTAATCTGCCGCGAGTAGCCGCCGCTTGCCAGCTGAATCACCTGGCCGCGGGCATTGGTAGAAGCAAGCGCATGGTGACTTTCGTCGTAATAGGACAGGGTGGTCGCGGCATTGGCGTCGAGCTGCGCGGTGATGAGCAAGGTGTCGGCATCATAGACCCACGCCTCGGCGCTGCCGGGCAGTGGCAGAACCATGAGATCGTCGAGATATGCCGGGCTTTGCGCCCCGGCATTCGATACTTCGATGGTTAGGCTGCTCTCGCCTGCGGGCACCATTACGGTGCATTGGAAACGCTGCCAGCCGTCGCCAGTCGTATCGAACGGAATCTCGTGGGTCGCTCCGCCGGTGAAACGGATGATGAACCCACTCGAAGATCTCGTGCTGGAGTCATTCAAGAGCCAATAGTTGAGCGCAATTTGCTGTGTACCCGGCTGGATCGAAAGGCTCGCTCGGATGCCCAGCGCATTAAAGGAGGATGACAACTTCAGAGAGGCGCGGCCAGTATGCGCCCGTTCAGTCGTGATCAAACGCGTGATCGTCCCGCCATCGCCCGCCCGCCAGGGGCCATGTCTTTCATAATCCTCAAAGCCGACATAGGAGCATTCCGGATCTACGAGGTTGCCGTCGTTGCGCAGGCCAATATCGGCGTTCTGAAAGGTCGCGATTTGACGTACGCCGGAGACATCAAGGATCTGGCTCGTGGGAACGCCGAGCGCATCGCGCGAGACGCAGGCGATCCCGCTCGCTGCGCGACTGACCACCTCCGTGCTACGGACCCATTGCGTATTGGCGGAAGGATCGGCGAAGTTGAAGGCTGGCGCCAATTCACCCGCACCGTTCCAGGCATATTCGGCAATGGCATCGAAGGGCGCGCCGGGTGCGCCCCACTCATTACCCCAGGTAGTGATGCTTGAGGCGATCGTCGTGGCGTGCGTGACGTTGGTAAGCCTGGTTTCGGCCACGGCACCGAACTGCCGCGTCTGGAGCATCCCGGCATATTGCGGCAGCGTCCATGCGTAAGTGAGGCGACTTGTGATCGTCTCTGTCTTGCCGTCTGTGGTGCGATTTGTCGTGGACTGCTCGATCAGCGCTCCGGTTTGATCGTCATAGGCCTGGTCTCGCCGGCGCGACAGCTCGCTGGTGAGTTCGATGGCGCCGAGCGGCGTGAAGCGCGCAGCATAGACGTAATCGCCCGAGAAGATGCGCCAGGAGATGCTGGGCCGCACGACCGCCACCGTGGCACTTGGTTCAAGCGGCAATCCGGCCGCGGCGAACTCGGCCGCCACTGACGGCGGAATCCGCCCAACATCGAATGCCGCCGCGACAGAAGCCTCAATTGTGAACAGTCTGAGGAGGCCATTGGTCGCGACTACGGCGCGAATAACCGGCATCGCCGCCGGGAAAGGCACCCCAACCTTCGAGGCATCGCCATGCGCCAAGCTGAGCCCGCGCCACTCGGTCCTGCGGCGAAAAATCATCAACCCCTCAGCGGTAAATACGCTCACGCCGTATTCACGGCCTGTCATCAGGCTGTGATAATCGTTGAGGTCTGAGTTATCGGCGATGGGCAGGCCATTATAGTAGGTCGCCTCCGTCCATCCACCGACGGGGTTACCCCCAGCATCAACGAGGAACTCGGTAACGTGTGGATACTGCACCACTTGGCCCGTTGGGTCGAACAGCGCCGAGACCGTGTCGTAATCATAGGCCATATAGGTCTTCTGATAACCGTCATCGGTTGTCACAGTGCCGATAACATCATCGGTCTGGCTCTCTGCCAGACTGTTATCGAGGATTCGGTGAAGAACGAGCGAGGACGGTGCAAGCGGCGAGACATTCTTGGGATAAGTGGCGAAAGCGCGTAGGCCGGCGCAGGCAGCCGCCGAGAACCACTCTGCCCCACCGCCGAATTTCTGGTCGCCGAAACGGACTGTTTCGACCTTTTGTGCATCACCGAGCAGCAGAACGACGACCTGCTTGGCACCGTTTGGTAGGTTCTCGCCGTAGATCACGAAGTTGCCACGGTTCACCAGCGTTGCCGGGTCGCCCGAGGTCGAGAGGTCGGCGATATGCTGCCAGGTCTCGTCGGGTTGGCGCCGGTAGACCTTGGTGCCGCAAGTCATGACGTTACCTGCCAGCGTCGGCGGGAAGAGAGCGGCATTGGCGCCGGCGAGACCCTCGCCGATCCATGAGCCGTTCGTCGGCTGGTAACGGATCAGGGTGACCGCAGGCGCGCCAACCGGCATTGTGCGTAGCGCAAAATCTTCTCCGATCGCATAGGATGCCTCGGGACTCTCCGCGAATGTGAAGGCCTTCCAGGCGCCGGCGTCATAGCGGAAGACGCGCGGGCCATTCATGACCACCGACTGCGAAATGGAGGTATAGGCGGACGTTGCCGGATGCGTGCGCTCGCCAGCGAACTGGCCCGCAGCATTCCATTCGAGGAGCGTCAGCTTTCCGCCGGTGCCGTCGACGTAGGTAACCGCGGCAAAGTGCGGGCCGCAATTAAGCAAACTGCCGACATAATTATCGTTCCAGGCGACGCCGGGCTTGCTGATCGGGTCAGCGGTACGTGACCAGGAGCGATCGAGAGCACGAGAGTAGAGTGAGATCGAAAGACTTCTACTCGGTGCGGTGAACGCGCCAATCACGAGCCGGCTGCCATCGGTCGCCACGACCACGTTCTCGCCACCGGGAGTGAAACTCGTCTTTTTCCAGGTTAGTGCCGCCGGATCAAAGTCGAAGATGTGGAAATCGCCTTGGCCGGCGATCGCGAGAGCGATGAAATTATCGCCCGCGACCAAGCTGGCGCGGGCCTGGTCAACATTCGTCCTCAAACGAATGTTGATCTGCTCCATGCGCCAGGCATTGAGCTGGTAGGGATCACGCCGTAGAAGCAGTAAGAGCGCGGTTCCCACAGCGGTACCGGAGAGAGGCGGAACAAACAGTGCCAACAGATTCTGGGTCTGGGCATAGACAATGCCGTCGGCGTCGAAAGCCCCCTTGATTGGCTGTGATGGCATCCACGGCGCGCTCCAGGCACCGCCAAAGTTGTAGATCTGAAGTGCGAGCGTGCCGCGCACTTTGTCGAGCCACGTGAGCGCCATGTAAGAGTCAGATGGCATCACATAGGGCCGCGCACCTTGAAAGCCAACCGGCGGCTCGATCGTCAGTGATTTGTTGAAGTAGGCGTTATTGGACGAGTTGAGCGCAATCCTTTTGTATTGGTAGCGGAATTTCGCGCCGGCAGGATTGAGAATTTCGGCGAGGGCGCCGGGCGCTGCCGCATTGGCATCGGTGTTGTAGGCGAAGAGCGTCGGAGGTCCGTTGGCTATCCCATTGCTTGCCGAGTGGGCGGCTACCAGAAGGCGTTTTCTGTAGAATTTTTGGGCGGGATCGACAAAATTGACGAAGGCGTAATCAAACGTCAGCGTGCGTGCGATCGTGCGGGAAGCCCAGCTGCTGTATTCAACCACATGATCGAGGAATTTCGTTTCATAGCGGTCCTGATAGGCGGCGTCGGGTTGGCCGCCGTGGAGATGCGGGCACACCCACTCGTAATTTTCCTTATCGGCGTAGTGCAGCTCCACCGCTTGGCCGAGGTCGTCAATGATACTCGAGAGATAGGTGGCCCGCGTGTAGAAGCCGCTCGTGCCGACCGGCAGCGTGTCGGCGACATAGCCGTAGGCAAGTCCCACGCCCCAGGAATTTTCAATTCGCACCAGATTCCATGCCACAGCATAGGGGGCAGCATTGGGCGCCGTGCTGGCACCGATCCAGCCGTTCCAGGATAGCCCCCATTCGCAGGCTCCAGCGACCAGGCGCTCACCATAGCGGCGCCGGCCGCCATCCGGCATAGTAATTGTCCAAGTCTCGTTGCCTGGCTCATAGAGGAATTGCCATAATGGCAGGGCATTTGTGGCGAATAGGTAGGTCTCGCCCCGGTTCTCGATCAGGATCAGGGGAAAGAGCTTGCCGCTGTTCTCGACGCAGTAACTGCCACTCGCAATGTCGAGAGAGCGCTTGCCGAGCGCCAGGATGCGCTCTCTTGGAAGTGACCAACCTAAGCCGAGGATGGAAGCGGGCGCCTCCGCATTGTCGAGCTTCGCCGCGCGGAAGATGTTACTTTCATTGACTGCGGTTATAGTGATCGCGACATCCTGAAATCCGGGAAGACTCGCGATTGTTAGCGGCGCCATCACGTCACCGCGAAACATATTGACCGACGCGCCGCTGGCGTTGCTGCCGCCGATCTGTCCTTCAAGGCGATCAGGTTGGAGTAACGATCCCGTTTCGGTAACTGGATTCATGGTCATGTGTCGAACTCGCTGAAACGCTAAGCCCGCAGGGCATTTCCGATGATTTTTGGCCGACTGGGTGGACCTCAAGGGGGACCGCTACGGTCCCCCTAAGGACGTAGGCTGTTAGTCTTTTTCAACCGCAGCAACGCTACCGATGCCGGTGGCGATGAAAGAAAAATTGCGATCTTTGGCATTGCCATTGCTATCGCCGGTCTTGAGATAGAGCTCGCTAGGGGTTAACCGGATGATAACAACGTTGTCACGTGTGTTCCCGTCATCCGGAAAAATTTGCGTCGCAGACGCGCCGGAGACTTGTGCAAAGCCTGGACGAAAGGCGATAACATAGTGTCCTTCTGTGGTCCGGCTAACGCTGAACTCGCTCCCGTATTTGATGGTGCCGTCGCTATTGACCGTGCCGCCGATGATACGATCAGCCATGGTTATCTCCCTCTGGTTGAATA
The DNA here is from genome assembly GCF_035535915.1 of Acidocella sp. Taxonomy (GTDB): domain Bacteria; phylum Pseudomonadota; class Alphaproteobacteria; order Acetobacterales; family Acetobacteraceae; genus Acidocella. The sequence continues at coordinate 45,539 of NZ_DATLPB010000002.1, read as the reverse complement.
TAACCGGATCGTATCAACTTTAAGTCGATTTGCAACCGTTGCAATTTTTTTGCCTATCAGCAAACATTTTGGTGATTATCCCCTTGACACACGTAAGCGGTTTGTTCTACTAATGGCGTATGGCAAGCAAACTCACAGTCCGTCAGTTCTTCGAAAAGTTCCCTTCGGATGACGCTTGCCTAGAGCACGTCATGAGCGTGCGTTACGGCCTTCGCCACGTCTGCCGGAAGTGCAACCAGGACGCCACGTTCCACCGCCTGGAAGGCCGCAAGGCTTATTCCTGCGCCCGTTGTGGTGACCATCTGTACCCATGCGCGGGTACTATCTTTCAGGATAGCCGTACCTCCCTGCAACTGTGGTTCTACGCGATGTATCTGTTCATCGCTACGCGTCACGGCGTGAGCGGAAAAGAGCTGGAGCGTACGCTGGGCGTCACCTACAAAACCGCCTACCGGATGGGCCAGCAAATTCGTGACCTGATGGCAAAGGCCAACGGCATCGAAATGCTCCAAGGCCATGTTGAAATTGATGAAGCCTATGTTGGCGGCTATCGCCCCGGCAAGCGTGGCCGTGGCGCTGCTGGCAAAACCATCGTGATGGGTCTGAAAGAGCGTGGCGGCAAGATGATTGCCGAGGTCATCCCAAACACTCAGACTACGACGCTGCGGAATGTGGTTCTGCGTAATGTTGAGGAAGGCTCGACCGTTTCGACAGATGAGCTGATCTCTTACAACTTACTGAAAGGCGCCGGATACACACACGGCGCTGTGAAGCACGGCGCGAAGCAGTGGGCAAAAACTGAGGATGGGGTGAAGTTCTCGACTAATTCGGTTGAAGGCTTCTGGCGGCTGTTCAAAGCCTCTGTTCGTTCGACCCATATCCACATTTCGGGCAAGCACATGGAACGCTACCTTGGCGAATTTACTTTCCGGTCGAACCATCGCCATATGGAGAATGCGATGCTTGATCTTCTGATAGGGGTGCTTTGAGTAATTGCTAGTCGGTCTTATTTCCCGCCAGCAATGGCGCGGCCTTGCTCGTAACCATCCTGATATGTTGCGTTTGGACTGATGTGGTGTGATGCAATGGCGATTTGGCGGTCGGTCGGTTTTTCCTGCGTGATCGCCAGCCATCCGTCAATGAAGCCGTCGATGTAGGTCTTCGGAGGCGCGGCAACCATCTTCACTAATTGGTCAAACTGATAGTGATCGGCTGGGCCTATCCCGCGCGCCTCTTCCTGAGCGATAAAGTCAGGCAATCGTCCGGCCACTAAAGCCTCACTCAGCGTCATTCTTTGCATCTTTAGCCTCCTTGGCGATGTACTTTTGACCTGGATGCTTCACCATTTCAGGATACAAATGAACGAGAACTCCGTCTCTCACCATTGAGTAGAGATATTTACTTGAGACGTAATTTGCCGTCTTCCCCAATACCGAGGCAATTTCTTCTGCCGATAATGGCTTCCAATGGCACAAATCAATAATAAACGCTTTCATATCCTCTGGTAGAACTCGCTTTCCAAACCTGCTCAATTTCAACCTAAGGGGGGCAGGTAAATCTGACGGCCCTAAAAGTCGGCGCTTTAATTCGCTAGTGATGATGTTGGCATCCATGTTAACATCATCACTAGCCGGTATGGAATGAAGTACGCCACCCGGAACATAATACGTGCGAGAGCCGCTGCCTTTGTCTTCTAAAATGTTCAGCTCACGTAGATGGCGCAAACTCTTGCTTGCGGATAACGTGTCTGCTTGCGTAACGCTCCTGTAGGACGAGTTATCAATAGCCCCCACTTCTCGAACAAAAATGAGGGCGCGCATTTGGTCTTCGGTTAGGCTGTAGCTCTTAAAGTGAGCCAGCCACTCCCAGTCCTTTTCTGACAAAAAGTGGTGGAAGAGGAAAATAGCAGAAAATTCATCTCCATCTCGATTGGAGCTAAATGTTGGTGCAGACAAGCCATGCTGCGCCATCACCTCCCTCATCACCTTTAAGCCGCTACCTTTTGTCTCGGCAAAGCGAGTTTCGTGAAGAATTTCAGCAATGTGAGGGTTGCGCAAAGCAGACCCTGGCTCACTAAAGCGTTCTTGTGATTTAAGGGAATAGCCCGGGTTTCTGATCTCAAGGCGGTTAGAATATCTAAGTATTTGAATGGGTTGTGCCGTTTGGTAGTTTCTGTGCATGACAGCGTTTACTACCGCCTCACGAATTACGCGGAGCGGAAGGACCGGCATGTCCGTTCTCATTCCTGATCTATCCTCTACGCGGAAGGTTTTCGGCAGATCATCCAGAATGGTAGCCATAATTCTCGGGATGAGAGAAACCAACGGCCCTCGTAGATCAAGGGAATCAAAGCGGTGCTCTGTATTAGAGACCCATTCTTTCCCCTGAACCCTGATGTAATCAACTCGATGGGCGGGGCTAATTCTCCTGAGAGCCGAGCTTTTCCCGAAAACTAACAAGCCTGTTTCGGTAACTTGATAGCCATCCGAGCGCTTGGCAACAGCACCCAGAGCATGAAGCATTTCGTCGTCAGGCCAGTTTAACTCTTCAGCAACAGGATTCGCTTCGGCCCTGGCCCGTCGATATGCAGAAAGCGCTTCTTGATCCATGTCTTCCAGAGAAGCCGAATCAATGATGGACGAATCGTACGAATCTTGCGCTTTAGATTGGAAGAAAGCAACGAGATCGTCGTCCGTGCAACGTTGGTCAGTCGGTCCAATCCGACGAAACGCGCCGCGTGGTAAACCTTGCCCCTTGAAATAAAGAGGCTTTTGGCTCGGGTTTAGCTCCGGGACATCTACTCTGACAACAATCTTGCTGCCTATTTTTTCCCTAGAGATATCGACACGAACCGGAATGTTGAACTTGGTGGCACATCCGCTCGCCAGATCAGAACTGACTTTGTCGGGATCATCACCAACACCCACCACGACATATTGAGGGAACAAGTTCATTTGTTCGCGTTCGACGCCAAGCAGAATGGTCCCGCCTTCTAACCCCGGCTCGTTGCTTAAGGCGCATACGGTCTCATAGACGGACGCCCCCAGGGTGCCAGACTCTATGCTTTTAGCCTCCAAATGCTCCGTTTCATCACCATCGTTTAGTTCGGCAATAAGGGAAGCAACCGGTTTGCTACTGATCATGCTTATGCCGATAGCATGGATGCTATCGATTTTCTAGAAAGTTATACTGCAAACCATCTGTAAAATTGCTTACCTGCGTCAAGGGGATAATCACCAACATTTTTATCTGCGAACAGCTCGACGCCGCGGCGCCCGTTCACTCCACGGTGACGGATTTGGCGAGGTTGCGCGGCTGGTCCACGTCCGTGCCCTTCAGCACCGCCACATGGTAAGCGAGCATCTGCACCGGGATGGCATAGAGGATCGGCGCGGCGAACGGATCGATTTCCGGCAGGATGATCGTCTCCGCGGCGATATTTTGCAGCTTGGCCGCGCCGGCCTGATCCGAGAACACCACGATCTGCCCGCCGCGCGCCGCCGCCTCCTGCAGGTTGGAGGCGGTTTTCTCGAAAAGCGGCCCTGAGGGGCAGATGGCGATGACCGGCACTGCCTTGTCGATCAGCGCGATCGGCCCGTGCTTCAGCTCGCCGGCGGCATAGCCCTCGGCATGGATGTAGCTGATCTCCTTCAGTTTGAGCGCGCCCTCGAGTGCGATGGGATAGCAGGTGCCGCGGCCCAGATATAAAACGTCCCGCGCCTCGGCGATGCGCATCGCCAGCCGCCGGATCGGCGCGTCATCGGCGAGAATTTCCGCCGCCTTGGCGGGAATTTCCAGCAGCACGCCGCACAGCCGGGCGATTTCCGCCTCGGGCAGTGCGCGGCGCGCCAGCGCCATTTTCAGCGCGAACACGGCCAGCACGGTGAGCTGCGCGGTGAACGCCTTGGTGCTGGCGACGCCGATTTCCGGCCCGGCGATGGTGTCCAGCACGGTGTCGCTCTCGCGTGCCATGGTGCTTTCCGGCACGTTGAGCACGGAGAGGATCTTTTGCCCCTCGGCGCGCATAAAGCGCAGCGCCGCCAGCGTGTCGGCGGTCTCGCCGGACTGGCTCACAAGCAGGCCGAGCCCGCCCTGGGTGAGCGGCGGCGCGCGGTAGCGGAATTCGCTCGCCACGTCCGCGTCCACCGGCAGCCGGGCCAGGCTTTCCAGCCAGAATTTGCCGGTCAGGCCGGCGTAATAGGCGGAGCCGCAGGCGCTCATGGTCAGGCGCGGCACGGCGGCAAGGTCGAAGGGCAGGTCGGGCAGCACCGGCAGTCGCGTGCCGGCGTCGATCATGCGGTGCACCACATCGCCGATCACCACCGGGTGCTCGTGCAGCTCCTTTTCCATGAAATGGCGGAAATTGCCCTTGCCGATCGAGGCGCCGGTGAGGTTGGTCAGCTTCACCGCGCGTTCCACGGCCGCATTGTCGCGGGTGAAGAAGGCAGCGCTCTCCCGCGTCACCACCACCCAGTCGCCGTCTTCGAGATAGGCGATCTTGCGGGTGAGGGGGGCGAGCGCCAGCGCGTCGGAGCCGAGATACATCGCCGCCTCGCCAAACCCCACCGCAAGCGGCGCGCCGCGCTGCGCGCCGATCATCAGCTCGGGGTGCCCGGTGAAAATCAGCGCCAGGGCATAGGCGCCCTCCAGCCGCGCGAAAGCGGCCTTGGCGGCGTCGACCGGGGCGAGCCCTTGGCTCAGCAGCAGGTCCAGCAGCTGGGCCACGGTCTCGGTGTCGGTTTCGGTCGAGAAAATCTGGCCGGCCGCCTCCAGCTCGGCGCGCAGCTCGGCATGGTTCTCGATGATGCCGTTATGCACCACGGCGACACGGGCGGTGCCGTGCGGATGCGCGTTCGATTCGGTGGGGGCGCCATGGGTGGCCCAGCGCGTATGGCCGATGCCGGTCACGCCCGGCAGCGGCCGCGTCTCCAGCGCCTCGGCCAGGTTGGCGAGCTTGCCCTCGGCGCGGCGGCGCTCGATATGGCCATTGACCAGCGTGGCGATGCCGGCGCTGTCGTAACCGCGATATTCCAACCGCCTGAGACCGTCGAGAAGCAGCGGCGCCGCCGGTCCGTTCCCCACCACGCCCACGATACCGCACATGGATTTGTACCCTCTCAATTGCGATCCGCCGGTAGCGTCCGGCGCCGCTCCGTGTCAAAGCCTAGAGCAACATCCGATCGCGTGGAGGTCGGATAAAGTTGCTCGTTTAAACAAAGACCTGGAGCAGGTTCCGTGAGCCAAAGCGAACCTGCTTTAGCAAATCAATTGATATGACGGAGTATTTCATGCGCGCTGTGGTGTTCGACCTGGATGGCACTCTCATCGATTCCGACCCGGACATAAGGGCCGCGCTCAACCGCGTGCTGGCCGCGGAAGGGCTGGAGAAGCTGAGCGTGGCCGATGTGCGGCGCATGATCGGCGACGGCGCCAAGGTGCTGGTGGAACGCGGCTTCGCGGCCCGGGGCCGCGTGGCGGAGGCCGTGCACGTCGCCGCCTTCATCGCCGATTACGAGGAGAATGTTGTGGTCGAGACGGCGCCCTATCCCGGCATCGTCGAGGCCCTGGAGGCGCTGAAGGATGCCGGCCATCCGCTCGCCGTGTGCACCAACAAGCCGGTGGTGGCCGCCCGCAACGTGCTGGCGCTGCTGGGGCTGGAGCCGTATTTCCGCGTCGTTGTGGGCGGCGATTCCACGCCCTACCGCAAGCCGGACCCCAAGCACCTGGAAGCGGTGCTGCAGGCGCTGGGCGCCACGCCGGAGCGCGCGGTCATGGTCGGGGACCACGCCAACGACATCGCCGCCGCCGCCGGGCTCGGCGTGCCGAGCGTGTTCGTGAGCTGGGGGTATGGGAAAGCGCAAGGCAGCCATACCATCGATAAAGCGGTTGAATTGCCGGGTCTGGTCGCGCAAATGGGTTGACGTTCCGAGGGCGGTGGCCCATTTGACAATCGGGACCAAACAGGTCCTGTATCGGAGCGCATATGCTGAGATTGTCCCGTCTGACCGATTATGCCGTGGTCGTCCTGGTACGGCTGAACGCCGTGCAAGGCGTCGCGACGTCGCCGGTGATCGCGGCGTCGGTGGGCATTCCCGAGCCGACCGTCGCCAAGGTGCTGAAAGCGTTGGCGGGGCAGGGGCTCGTCACCTCGATTCGCGGCGCGCATGGCGGCTACCGCCTGGGGCGTCCGCTGAACGAGATCGCCATTTCCGAGGTGATCGTGGCGGTCGACGGACCGATCGCGCTTACCTCCTGCGTCGACGGCGCGGTGGGCTGCGACAGCCTCGCGCTGTGCCCGATGGCCGGCCGCTGGGACCCGGTGAACGACGCGGTGCGCAATGCACTCGCGAACACCAGCCTTGCCGACATGGCCGCCGCGGTGCGCCGCGCGCCGCGCCCGCCCGTAACTGCATCCTTCAATGAGGTCGCCTGATGCCTGCTGTTGCCGAAACCCGTGAAACCGTCGAGGCGTTGACCGCCTCGAAATATAAATACGGTTTCACCACCGAAATCGCCATGGAAGAGTTCCCCAAGGGGCTCAACGAAGAGATTGTCCGGCTGATTTCTGCGAAGAAGCAGGAACCGGAATGGATGCTCGCCTGGCGCCTGAAGGCCTACGAGACCTGGAAGAGCATGGAGGAGCCGGTCTGGGCGCGCGTCTCCTACCCGAAGATCAACTATGACGATCTTTATTATTATGCCGCCCCGTCCGGGCCGGCACCGAAATCGCTCGACGAGGTCGATCCCGACCTGATCGCGATGTACGAGAAGCTCGGCATTCCGCTCAATGAGCGCGCGGCTTTGGCCGGCGTGGCGGTGGACGCGGTGTTCGACTCCGTGTCGGTCGCCACCACCTTCCGCGAGAGCCTGGCGAAAGCCGGCGTGATCTTCTGCCCGATCTCCGAGGCGGTGCGCGAGCATCCTGAACTGGTGCGCAAATATCTCGGCTCGGTGGTCCCGGTCGGCGACAATTTCTTCTCGGCGCTGAACTCCGCGGTGTTCTCTGACGGCAGCTTCGTGTTCATCCCCAAGGGGGTGCGGTGCCCGATGGAGCTATCCACCTATTTCCGCATCAATGCGCGCAATACCGGCCAGTTCGAGCGCACGCTGATCATCGCCGAGGAAGGTGCGAGTGTTTCCTATCTGGAAGGCTGCACCGCGCCGATGCGCGATGAGAACCAGTTGCATGCTGCCGTGGTCGAACTGGTGGCGCTGGATGACGCCAAGATCAAATATTCCACCGTGCAGAACTGGTATCCCGGCGATGCCGAGGGCAAAGGCGGGATCTATAATTTCGTGACCAAACGCGGCGCGTGCCGCGGCAAGAATTCGAAAATCTCCTGGACGCAGGTGGAAACCGGCTCCGCCGTCACCTGGAAATACCCGTCCTGCATCCTGCAGGGCGATGGCTCGGTGGGCGAGTTCTATTCGGTGGCGCTGACGCATAATCATCAGCAGGCCGATACCGGCACGAAGATGATCCATATCGGCAAGAACACCAGCTCGACGATCATCTCCAAGGGCATCTCGGCGGGCCATTCGAACAACACCTATCGCGGCCTGGTGAAGATCATGCCCGGCGCCACGAACGCGCGCAATTTCACGCAGTGCGACTCGCTACTGATCGGCGACCAGTGCGGCGCGCATACGGTGCCTTATATCGAAAACCGGAACCCCTCGGCGAAGGTTGAGCACGAGGCGACGACCTCGAAGATCGCCGACGACCAGCTCTTCTATTGCCGTTCGCGCGGCCTCTCGGAAGAAGATTCGGTGGGGCTGATCGTGAACGGGTTCTGCAAGGATGTATTGAAGGAATTGCCAATGGAATTTGCCGTCGAAGCACAGAAGCTTCTGGCAGTTTCGCTGGAAGGTTCCGTTGGCTAAAAAAATGCCGGCGCAGAAATTGCTGGCAGTATCGTTGGAAGGCTCGGTGGGCTAAAAATGCTTGAAATTAGAAATTTGACGGCGCGGATTGAAGACAAGGAAATTCTGCGCGGCGTGAATCTGGTGGTTCCCGATGGCGAGATCCACGCCATCATGGGCCCGAACGGCGCGGGTAAATCCACGCTGTCCTACGTGCTTTCGGGCCGCGAAGGTTATGAGGTCACGGGCGGCGAGGTGTTTTATAACGGCCAGGATCTGCTGGCCATGGAGCCGGAAGAGCGCGCTGCCGCCGGCGTGTTTCTCGCCTTCCAATATCCGGTGGAACTGCCCGGCGTGGGCAATGCCAACTTCATCCGCACCGCGCTGAACGCCGTGCGCCGCGCCCGTGGCGAGGACGAGCTGGACGCCGTGGCGTTCCTCAAACTCGCGCGCGCCGCGGTGAAATCGCTCTCGATGCCGGACGACATGCTCAAGCGCAACGTCAATGTCGGCTTCTCCGGCGGCGAGAAAAAGCGCAACGAGGTGCTACAGATGGCCCTGCTGCAGCCGGGCCTGGCGATCCTCGACGAGACCGATTCCGGCCTCGATATCGACGCGCTGAAGATCGTCGCCGATGGCGTGAACGCGCTGCGCGGGCCGAAATTCTCCGCGCTGGTCATCACCCATTACCAGCGCCTGCTCGACCATATCGTGCCCGACCATGTGCATGTGCTGGCGGCTGGCCGCATCGTGCGCTCCGGCGGCCCGGAGCTGGCGAAGGAGCTCGAGGCCCGCGGCTATGCCGGGCTGGAAGAAGCGGCCTGATCATGACCGCCCTTCCGACCCGTAAGCTGGAGGCGTTCCGCTATACCGATCTGCGGCCGCTTTCGGCCATTTCCTTCGCGCCTGCCGTGCCGTTCGCCGGTGTGGCGGCACTGCCGGAGCTCGGCCTGCCGCGCCTGGTGTTTCTGAACGGCGCGTTCAGCGCGGCGCATTCCTCCAGTTTTCCCTACATGCAGCCTTTCGCCGCCTTCGCGGAGGAGTCGGCCTTGCCGCTGCCGCAGATCAATGCGGCGCATGCGACGGACGGCGTTACGCTGACGGTGCCGGCCGGGGTTGATGCCGGCGCGGTCGTCCTGGTGTCCTACGCGTCCGGCGCGCAGCCTTTCGCGTTCCATCCGCGTCACCGCATCACGCTCGGTGCCGGGGCCAGGCTCACGATCATCGAGATCAACAAAGGCGAGGGCGTGTACTGGCACAATCCGGTCACCGACATCGTCGTGGGCGAGGGCGCCACGCTCGCGCATTTCCGCTTGCAGGCGGAGGGCACCGAGGCCTTCCACCTCGCCACCATGCGCGCCGAGATCGCCGGGAACGGCGCTTATGAGGCGTTCACCGCGGTGATCGGCGCGAAAATCTCGCGCGCGGAATTCCACGCCACCTTGACCGGGGTTCAGGCGCATACGCATCTCAACGCGGCGCAGCTGCTGCGCGGCACCCAGCACGGCGATTTCACGTCTGTGGTGCAGCACAGGGCGCCCAACTGCACCTCCCGCCAGACCGTCAAATCGGTGCTCGACGGGTCCGCGCGCGGCGTCTTCCAGGGCCGCATCGAAGTGGACCGGGTGGCGCAGAAGACCGACGGCTACCAGATGAACCAGGCGCTGCTGCTCTCGCCCACGGCGGAAATGGACATCAAGCCGGAGCTGCAGATTTTCGCCGACGACGTGAAATGCAGCCACGGCGCGACCATCGGCGCGCTCGATCCGGAGCAGATTTTCTATCTGCGTTCGCGCGGCATCGATGAAGCGGAAGCGCGTTCGATGCTGATCCGTGCCTTCCTGACCGAAGCGCTCGAGCCGGTCACGCATGACGTGGCGCTGGCGATGTTCGAGGCCGCGATTGATGAATGGTGGACCGTATGAGCGCTGCGCTGAAATCCATGCCCTTCGACATCGCGAAAATCCGCAAGGATTTTCCGATCCTCGACGCGCAGGTCCATGGCAAGAAACTGGTGTTTCTGGACTCGGCCGCCTCGGCGCAAAAGCCGCGCGCGGTGATCGACGCCATGACGCATGTGATGGAAGCGCAATACGCCAACGTGCATCGCGGTCTTCACTTCATGTCGGAGAAAACCTCCGACGCCTATGAGGCGGTGCGCGACAAGGTCGCTGCTTTGCTCAACGCCGCCTCGCGGGACGAAATCGTCTTCACGCGCAACGCCACGGAGGCGATCAATCTCGTCGCCTACAGCTATGGCCGCAGCGCCTTGCGGCCGGGCGATGCGATCGTGATCTCCGAGATGGAACACCATGCCAATCTGGTGCCGTGGCAGATCCTGCGGGACCAGCATGGCGTGGAGTTGCGCGTCGCGAAAATCACCGATGACGGCGAGCTGGATTTCGCGTCTCTGGAAGAGCAATTCGCCGACGGCAAAGTGAAGTTGCTGGCGATCACGCAGATGTCGAACGTGCTCGGCAGCTACACGCCGGCCGGACGGCTCGCGGCGTTCGCCCATGAACGCGGCGCCAAAATCCTGCTCGACGGCGCGCAGGCGGTGGTGCATCGCCGCATCGACGTGCAGGCCATCGACGCGGATTTCTACGTGTTCTCCGGGCATAAGCTTTACGGCCCCACAGGCATCGGCGTGCTCTACGCCAAGGCCGAGCTGCTGGAGGCGATGCCGCCTTTCCTGGCCGGTGGCGACATGATTTCCAGCGTCTCCTACGCGAGTTCGACGTGGGCGAGGCCGCCCGCGCGGTTCGAGGCCGGCACGCCGGCGATCATCGAGACCATCGGCCTGGGTGCTGCGATCGATTATGTGCAGGCGATCGGGTTCGATGCCATCTCCGAACATGAGCGCCGCCTCACCGATCACGCGCTGGCGGTGCTGTCGGACATCGAGGGCTTGAAAATTCTCGGCCAGGCGCAGGACCGGGGCGGCGTGATCTCCTTCACCATGGCCCAGGCGCATGCGCACGACATTGCCACGCTGCTGGACCGCCAGGGCATCGCCGTGCGCGCCGGACACCATTGCGCCGAGCCGCTGATGGGCCGCCTGGGCGTCAGCAGCACCGCGCGCGCGTCCTTCGGATTGTACACGCTGCCCGAGGAGATCGACGCGCTGGCGGCCGGGCTCAACCGCATCAAACAGGTATTTGGCGGATGACGGACCTCGCCGAACTTTATCAGAGCCTGATCATGGACCGCGCGCGCAAGCCGCGCTTTGCCGGGCGGCTCGAGACGTTCGATGCGGAGGCCACGGGCGACAACCCGATGTGCGGGGACCGCATCCATCTTTTTTTGCAGCGGGATGGCACGAAAGTGCTGCATGAATCGCGCGGTTGCGCCATCATGACCGCGAGCGCGGACCTGATGGCCGAAGCGGTGGCGAACAAAAGTGCGGCGGAAATCGAGCGGATGCGCGCCGCGTTTGAAGAGATGGTCAAAACCGGCAAGGCCGACCCGACCCTGGGAGACTTGAACGCGCTTTCCGGCGTGTCAGAATATCGCTCGCGCATACGCTGCGCGACATTGCCCTGGTCGGCTTTGGCCGATGCCGTGAAGGAGGAGCAGCCAACAAATGGATGACCAGAAACTGGTCCCGACCACGACCTGGACACCGGAAGGCGAAACCCAGCCTGCGGTGACCGAAGAGGCTGTGATCAACGCGATCTGCACGGTGTATGACCCGGAAATCCCGGTGAATATTTTCGAGCTGGGTCTGATCTACGCGATCGAGATCGCCGAAAGCGGCGACGTGAAGGTGGAGATGACCCTCACGGCGCCGGCCTGTCCCTCGGCGCAGGAACTGCCGGAGATGGTGCGTTCCGCCATCGCCGCCCTGAATGGTGTCGGAACCGTCACCGTTGACACGGTCTGGGACCCGCCATGGGACCCGACTCGCATGAGCGAAGAGGCGCGCCTCGCGCTGAACATGTTTCAGGATAGCTGAAATGAGCACAAGCACGACCCCGATGACCGCCAAACCCCGCCGCGAATTGCCGCCGCTGATGCAGCTGACGGAAGCCGCGGCCGACCGCCTGCGCAGCCTCTATGAAGGCGGTGAAGCCGGCAAGCTGCTGCGCATCTCGGTTTCGACCAAAGGCTGCTCGGGCATGTCCTACGACATGAACTGGGTCGCGGAAGCCGGCCCGCAGGATGAAACGGTGAAAAGCCACGGCCTGACCGTTCTGGTCGACCGCAAGGCCTCGTTGTTCCTGATCGGCACGACCATGGACTACAAGACCGATAAGCTCACCTCGGGTTTCACCTTCGAAAACCCGAACGAAAAGGGCCGCTGTGGCTGCGGCGAGAGTTTTCACGTTTAGGCAAGGCAAGCAAAAGTAAGGAAGTGCTACTTTTTGTGAACAAAAAGTAGCAAAAAAACTTTGTTTACTTTGGGCCCGTGCCGTTTCAACGTCTCAGGCCCAGTTTCAAGAAAGTTTTTGCGCCGCTTTTTTCAAAAAGCGGCTGCTTTCTTTCTTACTCTGCCGCCGCCCGCAGCGCTGCGCCGGCGCCCAGGGGCGCCAGCGGCAGCGCCAGGATGAGCATTGCCGCCAACATATAAAGAGGTGCCGCCGGGTGCGGCGAGGTCACGGCGGCGGTGCCGAAGATCAGCGTCGGGATCATCAGCGGCAAAGTGATCAGCGGCATCAGCGCCGCGGCGCGGCGCGCGCCCAGCGTCACCGAAGCCGCCAGCGTGCCGAGCAGCGAGAGCAGCATCGTGCCGGGCAGCAGCGTAAGTAACAAAAGTGGGATATGTCCCGCCGGCAGGCGCAGCATCACTGCCAGCGGCCCGGCGATCAGCAGCAGCGGCAGGCCGGTGGTCAGCCAGTGCACAACCGCCTTGGCGGCGGCCACCGCAGAGGCCGGCAAGCCGGAGAGCAGCAGCAGGTCCAGCGTGCCGTCCTCGAAATCCGCGCCGAACAGCCGGTCCAGCGGCAGCAGGGCGGCTAGCAGGGCGCAGACCCACACCACCCCGGCGGCGATCGCCACCAACACCGCCGGGTCCGGCCCCACGGAGAAGGCGAACAAAGTCCCCGCGATCACGAAAAACAGCAGTGCCGCCGCAGTGTCGGCGGCGTGGCGCAGCGCGAGCGTCAGCTCTCTCAGAATCAGGGCTCTCATAAATCCAACACCGCCGGGTCCTGCAAATCGAGCTTCATATGCGTGCTCGCGACGATCATCCCGCCTTGGGCGCGGTGCGTCTCGCACAGGCCGCAGAACTGCGCGACGGAGCGCGCATCCAGGCCCGTGGTCGGCTCGTCCAGCAGCCAAAGCGGTTTGTCCGCCGCCACCACGCGGGCGATCGCCAGCCGCCGCTTTTGCCCCGCCGAAAGCAGCCGTGCCGAAATCTCGGCATAGGCCCCGAGTCCCACCGCTTCGAGCGCGCGAAGCGGCACATGCTCGCCGGCGGTGAGCGCCGGTTTCACGGCATCCAGGTGGCCCAGCCAGCCAATCCGTTTTGCATGGCTGGGTAGATCTTCTAGCGCATCCTCGTCGCCCCAGCGCAGCGTCCCTGCGGCCAGCGGCGTGAGGCCGGCGAGGGCGCGCAGCAGCGAAGACTTTCCGGCCCCGTTGGCGCCTCGAAGAATCAGAATTTCGCTCGGGCGAAGGGTAAAGCTGATGTCGGAAAAGACCAGCCTGTCTCCCCTGAAGACCGACAGTTTGGACGCCGTGAACAGTGTTTTGGTATCCTATGACTGAATAGACGGGGCCTTATGGCTATGGTTTAACCCGTCGCAAATCACAAGCGGTCCAAAAGAAAGGGTTCCAACATGACAGCCGTTGGCCAAGATAGTCTGAAAACGCTGAAGTCCCTGTCGGTGGACGGCAAAGAGTATAAATATTACTCGCTCGCCGAAGCTGCCAAGACCCTGGGTGACATTTCCAAGCTGCCGAAAACCCTGAAAGTCCTCCTGGAAAACGTGCTGCGCTTTGAAAATGGCAGCAGCTACAAGGTTGAGGACGCCAAGGCCATCGCCGGCTGGCTGGAAAAAGCTTCGTCCACTAAGGAAGTGCCGTTCAGGCCCGCGCGCATTCTGATGCAGGACTTCACCGGCGTCCCCGGCGTGGTGGACCTGGCCGCGATGCGCGACGGCATCGTGCAATTGGGCGGCAAGCCCGAGAAGGTGAACCCGCTGGTTCCGGTCGACCTGGTCATCGACCATTCCGTGATGGTCGATTATTTCGGCACGTCGAGCGCGCTCGAGAAGAACATCGAGATGGAGTTCGACCGCAATGGCGAGCGCTATCGCTTCCTGCGCTGGGGCCAGGAAGCCTTCGACAATTTCCGCGTCGTTCCGCCCGATACCGGCATCTGCCACCAGGTGAACCTGGAATATCTCGCCCAGGTCGCCTGGACCTCGGGGAATGGCGGCGCCACTTACGTGTATCCCGACACGCTGTACGGCACTGACAGCCACACCACCATGGTGAACGGCCTGGGCGTGCTGGGCTGGGGCGTCGGCGGCATCGAGGCAGAGGCCGCCATGCTCGGCCAGCCGATCGCCATGCTCATCCCCGACGTGATCGGGTTCAAGCTCACCGGCAAGCTGCCGGAAGGTGCGACCGCCACCGACCTCGTGCTCACCGTCACGCAGATGCTGCGCGCCAAGAAGGTTGTGGGCAAGTTCGTCGAATTCTACGGCTCCGGCCTCGCCGAGATGGCGCTGGCCGACCGTGCCACCATCGCCAACATGGCCCCGGAATACGGCGCCACCTGCGGCTTCTTCCCGGTCGACAACGTCACGCTGGATTATCTGCGCCTGTCCGGCCGCGACGAATCGCGCATCAAGCTGGTCGAGGCCTATGCCAAGGCGCAGGGCCTGTGGGGCACGGACGCCGATACGGCGTTCACCGACACGCTGGAACTTGATCTCTCCACCGTGCAGCCTTCGCTCGCCGGTCCGAAGCGCCCGCAGGACCGCGTGCTGCTGAAGGACGCCGCCGGCGCCTTCAATGCCGAGCTCACCAAGGGGCTGGGCGTGCCGGCTTCTGACGCCGGCACCAAGGCCAAAGTGGCGGGCAAGGATTACGAGATCGGCCATGGCGACGTCGTCATCGCCGCCATCACCTCCTGCACCAACACCTCAAACCCCTATGTGCTGGTCGCCGCCGGCCTGGTCGCCCGCAAGGCCCACGCCCTCGGCCTGACGCCGAAGCCTTGGGTGAAGACCTCACTGGCCCCCGGTTCGCAGGTCGTCACCGAGTATCTGGACAAGTCCAAGCTGTCGGCGGATCTGAACGCCCTCGGCTTCCAGACGGTCGGCTATGGCTGCACCACCTGCATCGGCAATTCCGGCCCGCTGGACGATGCCATCGCCGAGACGATCGAGACCAACAAGCTGGTCGCCGTGTCGGTGCTCTCCGGCAACCGCAACTTCGAAGGCCGCGTGCATCCGAACGTGCGCGCCAACTACCTCGCCAGCCCGCCGCTGGTGGTCGCCTATTCGCTGCTCGGCAATATGCGCGAAGACATCACCACCGCCGTGATCGGCACGTCGAAGGACGGCAAGCCGGTTTATCTCAAGGATATCTGGCCGACCAACAAGGAGATCGGCGACATCGTCGGCTCCGTGGTCACCCGCGAGATGTTCCTCGATCGCTATGGCGACGTGTTCAAGGGGCCGAAGCAGTGGCAGGCGATCCAGGTCACCGGCGGCACCGACCGCTACACCTGGCCCGCTGGCTCCACCTACGTGAAGAACCCGCCTTATTTCGAAGGCATGACCATGGAGCCGAAGCCGGTCGCTGACATCAAGGGCGCGCGCATCCTGGCGCTGCTGGGTGACTCCATCACCACCGACCACATCTCTCCGGCCGGCAACATCAAGAAGTCCGGCCCGGCGGGCGAATTCCTCAGCCAGCACCAGGTGCTGCAGAAGGATTTCAACTCCTACGGCGCCCGCCGCGGCAATGACGACGTGATGGTGCGCGGCACGTTCGCCAACATCCGCATCAAGAACGAGATGCTGAGCGGTGTGGAAGGCGGCCTCACCAGGCATTTCCCGTCCGGCGACCAGCTTTCGATCTACGACGCGGCGATGCGCTACAAGAAGGAAGGCGTGCCGCTGGTCGTGTTCGGCGGCAAGGAATACGGCACCGGCTCCTCCCGTGACTGGGCGGCCAAGGGCACGTATCTGCTGGGCGTGAAGGCGGTCATCACCGAGAGCTTCGAGCGCATCCATCGCTCCAACCTGGTCGGCATGGGCGTGCTTCCGCTCACCTTCAAGGAAGGCATGGACCGCAAGACCCTCGGCCTGAAGGGCGACGAGATGATCGACATTCTCGGCCTGGAAAACCTCGCGCCGCGCATGGACATGAAGCTGGTGATCAAGCGCGCCAACGGCACCACCGACACGGTGGACGTGCTCTGCCGCGTCGATACCGCCGACGAGGTGAATTACTACCGCCACGGCGGCATCCTGCAGTACGTGCTGCGCGGCATGGCCAAGGCGGCTTAATACACGGAAAGTAAGGGCAGGGCTCTGCCCTGCACCCGCTGGGGCCGTAAGCCCTCCAGGGCCTTTCCATCGATGTTGTCACATCGATGGAACCTTGGGCCCTTCCGCCCCAGACCCCGGAATTTGAAACGGCGCCTTTTGGGCGCCGTTTCATTTTGCGAAGACAAACGGCGGTCGCCAGCCTTGGCTAGGGCACCGGTGTTTTCGGCACGACGACACCCGAATCAGATACGAACGCTAAGGCAGCGCCATACAGGCTGCCTGCAGAATTGGCCCTACAATAATTATCAACCCAGTCAAAAACACCGGCACTATCTGTGTTGATGGAATAAGGAACTCCTTTAGAGTTTGCTAACAGAACCTCTTCTCCGGTGACAAAGCCGGAAACAAACTCTTCGTCTTCCTGCGCAGAAAAACTGCTTTCCCCCTGGGCACGGTCGTGGATCCAGGTTCCACAACTGCTAAGCCCGGCCCCCATAACAAGTATTGTCCCTTGGCTGTATGCGGCCAGTGGTAGAGCCGCAAGACATAGGGCTAAAGCCAACCCCTTGATCAGAGGATAACGCACGGAGCTGACTCCTGTTTGTTGGACGATAGATTTTCTAACAGGAGTAAATTTAATTCGACAAGATAATCTGTGCGGATGGATTAAATGTAAAAAAGAATACGATCGATCAGCATCGGCGGTTTCCGATGCTGTCCTACAAAGAACAGAAAGAGAACAAATGGCGGGCGGCAAAACGATCCCGCCATTGGCAACGCCAGATCGTATATTTTGATTGTCGAACGGTTCAGGGCAATTCCAGCCCGCCTTTGGATTCTTAGGCTTGGATCCAGACCGAAGCGAAGCGGCTCAAGGGTGGGCCGGCGCGGTTCTCACGGCAGAGGGCGCAGATGGCACAACCTTGTGATCGTCGCGCCGGGGGCCTGAAAAGATGCCGGTAGCCCTTGCTACCCCTATGCTCCCCATTTTCAGAAACGGGGCATGGCAGGCTGACCTGATTTAGCCGCTAATCTATTGATTGAATTGGTGGGCGCGACAGGGATTGAACCTGTGACCCTTCGCGTGTGAAGCGAATGCTCTACCGCTGAGCTACGCGCCCGGTGAGGGACCCGATAAGGGGGGCGACGCGGGCTGTCAATTGGTTGTCATGTATTTTTTCAGGCGCGGCGCCCCCGGCGCGACCGGCTCCGCGGGCCGGTGCGATTTCGGCCGGGGCTTGCTTCCGGCGCACGCAGGAGGCTGCTAAACGACGGCAATGGCTGGACATTCCCAATTTAAGAACATCATGCATCGCAAGGGCGCGCAGGACGCGAAGCGCGCGCGCATTTTTGCGAAAATCATCCGTGAAATCACCGTTTCCGCCCGCGAGGGCCTGCCGGACCCTGCGGCCAATCCGCGTCTGCGTGCGGCCATCGCGGCGGCGCTGAAGGCCAACATGACGCGCGACACGATCGAGCGGGCGATCAAGAAGGCGACCGGTGCCGCCGGCGGGGAGAATTACGAGGCGGTACGCTATGAGGGCTACGGCCCGGCGGGCGTTGCCGTCATCGTCGAGGCGTTGACCGACAACCGCAACCGCACCGCCTCGGTGATTCGCTCCGCCTTCAACAAATATGGCGGGGCGCTCGGCGAAACCAACTCGGTTTCCTTCATGTTCAACCGCTTAGGCGCCGTGCGCTACCCCGCCTCCGCGGCCGATGCCGAGGCGATGCTGGAGGCGGCGATCGAGGCCGGGGCCGATGACGTGGCCAGCGACGCGGAATCGCACGAAGTGACTGTCGGCATCGAGGGGTTCTTCGCCGTGCGCGACGCATTGGAGCAGAAATTCGGCCAGCCGGCGGAGGCGCGCATCGAATGGCGCCCGAACATGACCGTCGCGCTGGACGAGGACAAGGCGGCGTCTGTGCTCAAGCTGCTGGACGTGCTGGAGGATGATGACGACGTCCAGAACGTCTATGCGAATTTCGAGATCTCGGAAGACATCATGCAGAAGCTCTCCGCCTGATGCCGTCCGGCGGGGCAGGGGCCGTTGCCACGACCGTCGATCGCCCGGCGCCGCCGGCGCCGGGCGCGGTGCGGCTGCTCGGCATCGATCCCGGCCTGCGCTTCACCGGCTGGGGCGTCGTGGATTCGGCGGGCAATCGGCTGCGCCATGTCGCCGACGGCGTGATTTCCACCGCGGACCTCTCCGATGTGCCGCTGCGCCTGAAACATCTGGACGATGCCCTGGCGGAGATATTGCTGCGCTACGCGCCCGATGAGGCGGCGGTGGAGGAAACCTATGTGAACCGCAACGCCACGGCGACGCTGAAACTGGGCTATGCGCGCGGCGTGGCGCTGCTGGCCCCGGCGCGGCACGGCATTCCGGTGTTCGAATATGGCGCGAAAACCGTGAAACTCGCGGTGGTCGGCACCGGCGGGGCCGACAAGGAGCAGGTCGGGCTGATGGTCCGCCGCCTGCTGCCAGGCGCCGTGCAAAAGCGTGCCGATGCGGCCGATGCCCTCGCCGTGGCCATCTGCCATGCGCACCACCGCGCCAGCCGCGCGGCTTGGACGGCCGGCGCATGATCGGCCGCCTGCGCGGTGCGGTGGACGCGATCGAGGACGGCAAATGCCTGATCGATGTGTCCGGCGTCGGCTATGTCGTATTCTGCTCCAGCCGGACCCTGGGCGAACTGCCGAACCCGCCCGCCACCGCCACGCTGCTGATCGAGACCCTGGTGCGCGAGGATGCCATTTCGCTCTACGGGTTCGCCAGTGCGGCGGAGCGTGAATGGTTCCGGTTGCTCACCATTGTACAGGGGGTTGGCGCGAAAGTGGCGCTTGGCCTGCTCTCGGCCCTGTCGCCGGATCAGCTGATCGCCGCCATCGCGTCGCAGGACAAGGCAGCACTCACCCGCGCGCCAGGTGTCGGCCCCAAGCTCGCCATCCGCATCCTCACCGAGTTGCGCGAAAAAGCCGGCGCCATGCCCGGCGGCGGAGCCCAGATTGCCAGTGCGCCGGTGGGCCAGGGGGCGATGGCGGACGCACTCTCGGCCCTCACCAATCTCGGTTATCGCCGCGCCGAGGCGGAAGCCGCGCTCGGCCGCGCCGCCGACGAACACGGGACGGAGGCCACGCTCGACGTGCTGATCCGCGCCGGGCTGAAGGCATTGGCAAAGTGAGGGGAAGGCAAGGAAGCGCTTCTTTTTGTGAACAAAAAGAAGCAAAAAAACTTTATGACTCTGGCCATGGGCGGTGTCATCGACACAGCCCATGGCCCAGCATAGTAAAAGTTTTTGCGCCGCTTTTTTCAAAAAGCGGCCTCTTTCTTGTTTCTGGCGAGCGGGCCTAGGTCATGACTGACGATCGCATCCTTTCCGGCGAGCGCGCCGTTGACGATTTCGCCGAAACCTCCCTGCGGCCGCAGACGCTTGAGGATTTCACGGGGCAGCAGGCGAGCCGGGAGAATTTGCGCATTTTTATCGAGGCGGCGAAGGCCCGCGGCGAGGCGCTGGACCATGTGCTGCTGCACGGCCCGCCGGGGCTGGGCAAGACCACGTTGGCGCAGATCGTCGCGCGGGAGCTGGGCGTCGGCTTTCGCGCCACGTCCGGCCCGGTGATCCAGAAATCCGGCGATCTTGCGGCGATTCTCACCAATCTGCAGCCGCGCGACGTGCTGTTCATCGACGAAATTCACCGCCTGCAGCCGGCGATCGAGGAAATTCTCTATCCGGCGATGGAGGATTTCCAGCTCGACCTGATCATCGGCGAGGGGCCCGGCGCGCGCACCGTGCGCATCGACCTGCCGCCTTTCACCCTGGTCGGCGCCACCACGCGCTCGGGCCTGCTGGCCACCCCCTTGCGTGACCGCTTCGGCATTCCGCTCCGCCTGATCTTTTACACCACTGAGGAGCTGAGCCGCATCGTCAGCCGCATGGCGGAGAAGCTGGAGATCGGCCTGACGCGGGAAGGGGCCACGGAAATCGCCCGCCGGGCGCGCGGCACGCCGCGCATCGCCGGGCGTCTGACGCGGCGCATCCGCGATTTCGCCGCCGTGGCCGGGGCGCGGACCATCGACCGCGACGTGGCGGATGCGGCGCTCACCCGCCTCGACGTCGATCATCTCGGCCTGGATGCGATGGACATACGCTATTTGCGCCGCCTCGCTGAACATCATAATGGCGGGCCGGTGGGCGTGGAAACGCTGGCGGCGGCCCTGGCCGAGGCGCGGGACACGTTGGAGGATGTGGTGGAACCCTATCTGATTCAGGAAGGGTTTCTGGTCCGCACCAGCCGCGGCCGCATGCTGGGGGATCCCGGTTGGCGGCATCTGGGGTTGAAGCCGCCGCAGACCCGTGGCACGCAACCCGACCTGTTGGGTGACGAGTTTTGATCCATCGCTACGAATTGCGCGTATATTATCAGGATACGGATGCCGGGGGCATCGTGTATCACGCGAATTATCTTGCCTTCGCGGAACGCGCGAGGGCCGAGGCGCTCCGCGCCCTGGGCGTTCCGCATGCGCAGATGGTGGCCGAGCATGGCGTGATGTTTGTGGTGCATCGCGTCAATTTGCATTATCAGCGCCCGGCGCGGCTGGATGAGGTGATTCGCATCGAAACGGAGATCACCAAGGTTGGCGGTGCGACTGTGACAATAAATCAACATTTCTGGCGAGACAGCGACTCGCTGGTTGTGCTGGAGGTTGCGCTGGGCTGCGCGCGCCTGGCGGATGGACGGCCAGCGAGAATCCCAGCGGATTGGGCACGCAGGTTGAAGAGTGAAGAGGGGCAGACATAGTGGATCAAGCGGTTAACTCGGCTGCGCTGGCAGCGCCTTCGGCGAATCTCTCGCTCTGGGGCCTGTTCCTGGAAGCCGATATCGTCGTCAAACTGGTGATGTTGATTCTGCTGCTCGCCAGCGTCTGGGTCTGGGCGATCATCATCGAGAAAGTGCTCTCTCTGCGCCGCGTGAACCGCGAAGCCTCGGAGTTCGAGGATTCCTTCTGGTCCGGCGGCAGCCTGGACGAGCTGTATGAGCGCGAGGGCGCCGACCCCACCAACCCGATCGCCGCCGTGTTCGGCGCGGCGATGAGCGAGTGGAAGCGCAGCGTGCGCATCTCCGGCATCGATATCGGCCACACCGGGGTGAAGGAGCGCGTGGACCGCGCCATGAACGTGACCATCATGCGGGAAATGGAGCGGCTGGAACGCTACATGATCTTCCTCGCCTCGGTCGGGTCCACCGCCCCCTTCGTCGGCCTGTTCGGCACGGTCTGGGGCATCATGCACTCTTTCTCGGCGATCGCCGCCATGCACAATACCGACCTCGCGGTGGTCGCCCCCGGCATTGCCGAGGCGCTGTTTGCCACGGCGATCGGCCTGGTCGCGGCGATCCCCGCGGTGCTGGCCTACAATAAATTGAGCAACGATCTGGCGCGCTTCGCCGCGCGGCTGGAAGGTTTCGGCGCGGAATTCGCAGCGATCCTGTCGCGGCAGTCCGAGGAGCGCAAATAAATGGCGGGCGGCCTCATGGGGCCCGGCAACGGCAACGGGCGGCGCCGCTACCGGCCGATGGCCGAGATCAACGTCACGCCGCTGGTCGACGTGATGCTGGTGCTGTTGATCGTGTTCATGGTGACGGCGCCGATGATCACCTCCGGCGTCAACGTCAACCTCCCTCAGGCCAACGCCAAGCCGGTGAATTCCGATTCGACGCCGATCACGATCACTGTGAATGCGCAGGACCAGATCTATCTGCAGAACAGCCAGGTGCAGTTGAGCAACCTGGTGGCAACGTTGCAGCAAATCTCGCAAAACAATCCCGACCGGCGCATTTTCGTGCGCGGCGACAAGGATGTGAGCTATGGCGATATGTTGCAGGTGATGGCGACCATCACCCAGGGTGGCTTCAGCCATGTTGCGCTTCTGGCCCAGCAGCCGAGCGCGGCTCACTGAGGCATGATGGCTTTCGGCCCATCATGCGCTCGTTATTTGGCATGAGCGCAGGCGCGGCTCGGCCGGCGCGCCGTGCCGCTCTGATGAGAGGTTAAAGGACAGGATACGTGGACCGGGGCATGCGCCGCAGCGCGCTCATCTCTTTCAGCATCCATCTGGCGGTCGTGCTGGCAGCGATTCTTTCGCTGCCGCCGCTCAAGCTCAACTCTTCGAACGATGAGGGGGTGAGCGTCGACCTGGTCGGCCCCTCCACGGCGTCGCAGGAGGCGAATGCCCCTGGCAAGGTGCCGGCGCCCACCAACACGCCCACCGTGACCAAGGCCCCGCTGGCGGTGAAACAGCCGCAACCGGCGCCGATCGTGCAGCCGCCACCGCCGCCCCCGCCGCCGCCGCCGGCACCTAAGGAAGCGCCGCCCTTGCCGACGCCGCCGGCCCCGGCTCCGCCGCCACCGCCGCCGACCGAGAGCCCGGTGCCGCTGCCTTCGCCCCCGCCGCCTCCGCCGCAGCCACCGCAGCCCAAGACCAGTACGTTGGTGCAGCCGAAGCTGCCGCTTCCGCCGGTGCCGCAACCGCCGGCGCCGACGCAGAGCCCGACGCATCAGCAGCACGTGGTGAAGACGCCGGTGCCGCTGAGCCAGAACGTGCTGAACACGCTGATGAAGCTGCAGGCGCTGCAGAAACAAACCCAGCCGCCCACCGCGCATTACAACCCCGCCCAGGGGGGCGCGCCCAATGGCGGCGGCAGCAATCAAAGCACTTCGAATTCCGGGCTTAACGGCGCCCAGCGCGACGCGATCGGCAACCATGTGCGGCCGTGCTGGACGATCGATGCCGGCGCGCCGGGCGTTTCCGGGTTCCGGGTGCAACTGACCGTGACCACAGACGCCTCCGGCACGGTCCGGGAAGCGACCGTGTCGTCAGCGGATCAGGGCCGGCTCAGCGATCCGCTCTTCGCCGCCTATGCGCAGCGCGCCATCGACGCGGTCGAGAATTATCAGTGCGCGACCCTGCCGCTGCCGTCCTATATGCTTGGTCATAACCAGACATTCACTTTTGAATTTTCACCGTAGATGAGAATAAGCTTGCAAGAGTCCCCGCTCATTTTCTAGCGGGCGTGTATCCCGATCGCATGCCGGGTGTCGCCCGGGCGAATGCCATTGTCAGGAGGTCTGTTTATGACGCGTTTCAGAATGCCCCCCTTTTCCCGTCGCGGCGTGATCGGCGCCGGTGCCGCCTCGCTGCTGGCGCCGACGCTGTTCAGCTCGCGCGCTCATGCGCAGGCCGCCCCGGGTGGCGCGCCGGCAGTGGGGGGCAACGGCCCGGCGATCAGCGTGTCCGGGGCGCAGAACGCGCCGATTCCCATCGCCATCGCGCCGTTCACCGACAGTTCCGGAGTCGGCGCGCAGATCACCGGCGTATTGAGCAATGATCTTGCCCATAGCGGCTTGTTCCGGGCCATCGATCCAGCGAGCTTCGTGCCGAACTCGGTGAATAACGGCACGCCGGTCTGGCAGAACTGGCACATTCTCGGCGCTCAGGCGCTGGTGACAGGCTCCGTGACCGACCAGGGCGGTGGCCAGCTGCGGGTGGAAGTCCGGCTCTGGAATGTCGGCAGCCAGCAGCAGTTGCAGGGCACCGCCTACACCACCACGGCCGGCAACTGGCGGCGCATCGCGCACATCATCGGCGACGTGGTGTACCAGCAATTGATCGGCGAGAAAGGCTATTTCGATTCACGGGTCGCCTATATTTCCGAAGCCGGTCCTGTGACGAGCCCGATCCGCCGCCTGGCGGTGATGGATTATGACGGCGCCAACAACCAGTTCCTGACCGATGGCCGGTCGATGGCGCTGTCGCCGCAATATAACCCGACGCGCCAGCAACTCGCTTTCGTAAGCTTCCAGAGCAACCGCCCGCAGGTCTATCTGTTCGATCTGCAAAACGGCGCGACCCGGTCGGTCGGCGCCTTCGGCGACATGACCATCGGCCCGCGCTTCTCGCCCGACGGCAACTCACTCCTGATGTCGGTGACGCGCAATGGCGGGGCGGCGATCGTGCGGGTCAATCTCGATGGCGGCGGCATGGTGCCGCTAACCGATTCCGCGTCGATCAATGTCACCCCGTGCTATTCGCCGGACGGGTCGCAGATCGTCTTCAATTCCGACCGCGACGGTGACCAGCAATTGTTCGTGATGAGCGCGAACGGCGGTCCCGCCAAGCGCATCAGCTATGGTCCCGGCCAATATGCCGAGCCGGCCTGGTCGCCGACCGGCGATTTGATCGCCTATACGTTCTGGGGGCAGGGGGGCTTCGGCATCGGCGTGATGCAGCCGGACGGCTCGGGCGAACGCGTCCTCAGCCAGGGCTTCTTAGTCGAAAGCGCAACTTTCTGTCCGAATGGAAGGGTGCTGATGTTCTATCGCCAGACGCCGCTCGCCTCCGGCCACAGTTCGCGCCTGGTCACGATCGGCGTCGACGGGTTCAATGAACGTCTGGTCGACACCCCGACCTACGCGACCGACCCGTCCTGGGGCCCGCTGCTGTCGTGATGTTTTCGCTCTCGGGGCGGTGTAACCGCCCCGAGAGCCCGTTGAATTTGCTTTGAATCAAAGCCGGGTTCGCTTCAAGCGCGTAGGCCCATGCTCGCGTAACGAGCATGGGAGACTTGGCGATGAAGTGCTTACCCGTAGCGGCGCTGGCCGGCCTGCTGGCTGCCGCGGCATTCAGACCTGCCTTGGCGCAGAATTATTTCAATGAGCCGACCGGCTACCAGGCGGGCGACGTGCTGGTCCATCTGCGCGCGATCGGCGTGATCCCCGAGAATTTCTCTTCCTCGGTTTCGGTCATTGGCGGTCATGTGAGCACCACCAACCAGGTGACCCCGGAAGTCGACCTTTCCTATTTCCTCACGCCGCATTGGTCGGTCGAGGCAATTGCCGCCACCTCGCGGCATGAAGTGTCGGCGACCGGCACGGCGCTGGGCAAGGTCGATGTCGGCAGCGTGTGGGTCCTGCCGCCAACCATCACGCTGCAATATCATATGCCGCAAATCGGCCCGTTCCGCCCTTATGCCGGCGTCGGCCTGAGCGTGATCTTCTTCTACGACAGCCATGCCGCCGGGCCGACGGTGGACAAGGTCGGCTACAATATCGGCGTCGGCCCGGCGCTGGACGCTGGCTTCGACGTGCCGCTGAAGGGGCGCTGGGTGGCGAATTTCGACGTCAAGCAGATGTTCGTGAGCACCGAGGCGCGTATCAACCACAGCGCCATCATTGCCAAAACCGCTTTGTCGCCGACCGTGATCGGCGCCGGCATCGGCTATGTGTTTTAAGAAAGAAAGCAGCCGCTTTTTGAAAAAAGCGGCGCAAAAACTTTCATTATGCTGGAGCATGGGCGTTGTCGCCGACACAGCCCATGGCCCAGCATAGCAAAGTTTTTTTGCTACTTTTTGTTCACAAAAAGTAGCCTTCCTTCCTTAATTCCCCCCTGCGCAAAAATTCACCGGGTGAAAACTTGCTTTTGCCGGTCATCTTTGCGATAGGGCGCGCGTCGGCATGTGCCGGCAAATTCACACGCAGGGTGCCTTTCCTTGGGGAAACCCTCGGTCCGGTGGCTTCGGCCCTGACCCTGCGGAGGTTCAACCGGATTTATAGGAAAGTACTGCCTCATGGCACTCCCTGACGTTTCTCTGCGTAACCTGCTCGAATCGGGCGTTCATTTCGGCCACCATACCCGCCGCTGGAACCCGCGCATGGCGCCGTATCTGTTCGGCGTGCGCAACCAGGTGCACATCATCGACCTGCAGCAGACCGTGCCGCTGCTCGAGCGCGCCCTCAAGGCCGTGCGCGACGTGACCGCCGCCGGTGGCCGCGTGCTGTTCGTCGGCACCAAGCGCGCCGCTGCTGACTATGTGGCCGAATCCGCCCAGCGCTGCGGCCAGTATTACGTCAACCACCGCTGGCTTGGTGGCATGCTGACCAACTGGAAGACCATCACCGGCTCGATCAAGCGCCTTCGCCAGATGGATGAGCTGCTCGCCGGCGAGACTCAGGGCCTGACAAAGAAAGAAGTGCTGAACCTGACGCGCGACCGCGAAAAGCTGGAACGCGCGCTGGGCGGCATCAAGGACATGGGCGGCCTGCCGGACATTCTGTTCATCATCGACACCAACAAGGAAAAGCTGGCGGTCGAGGAAGCGAACAAGCTCGGCATTCCGGTCATCGCCGTGCTCGACTCCAACTCCGACCCGGCCGGTGTGACCTATCCGGTGCCGGGTAACGATGACGCGATCCGCGCCATCACCCTGTATTGCGACCTCGTCGCCGGCGCCGTGCTGGACGGCATTTCCGCCGAGCTGGGCGCCTCCGGCGCCGACCTGGGCGCGGCCGCGGAGCCGATGGTCGAGGCGCTGCCGGAATCGGACGCCGAGACCGCCGCCTGAAATTCGAGCCGGCTCCCGCAAGGTGAGCCGGTTTTCGCCTGACTATGTTTTGTGATTGCCGGTATGGTCGGGATTCGCGGAATCCCGGTCAGGCCGGCATTGCCCTGAGCTGAAGGAGCAAGAGAATGGCTGAAATTACTGCCGCAATGGTGAAAGATCTGCGCGAGACGAGCGGCGCCGGCATGATGGACTGCAAGAAGGCGCTGACCGAGAGCAATGGCGACATTCAGGCCGCCATCGACTGGCTGCGCAAGAAGGGCCTCTCCGCTGCCGCCAAGAAATCCGGCCGCGTGGCCTCCGAGGGCCTGGTCGGCGTCGCGCTGGCGCCCGGCAAGGCGGCGATGGTCGAAATCAATGCCGAGACCGATTTCGTCGCCCGCAACGAGGCTTTCCAGAATTTCGTCCAGACGGTCGCGGGCGTCGCGCTGACCACCGGCGAGGATGTGGAGGCCCTGAAGGCCGCTGCTTATCCCGGTACCGGCCGTACCGTTGCCGAGGAGATCGTGCATCTGGTCGCGACGATCGGCGAGAACATGACCGTGCGCCGTGTCGCCGTGATCGATGTGCCGGGTGGCGTGGCCGCCGCCTACATCCATGGCGCGCTGAAGCCGGGCCTGGGCAAGATCGGCGTCATCGTCGGCCTGGACGGCAAGGCGGATGAGGCGATCGAGACGCTGGGCAAGCAGATCGGCATGCATGTGGCCGCGACCCGTCCGGACGCGCTCACCATCGCCGAGGTCGATCCCGCCACGCTGGAGCGCGAGAAAAACGTGCTCTCCGAGCAGGCCCGCGCCTCCGGCAAGCCCGAAGCCATCATCGAGAAGATGGTCGAAGGCCGTGTGAAGAAGTTCTATGAAGACGTCGTGCTGCTGGAACAGGTCTGGGTGCATGACGGCGAGAGCAAGGTGAAGGCCGTGGTCGAGAAGGCCGGCGCCAAGATCACCCGCTTCGTGCGGTTCCATCTCGGCGAGGGCATCGAAAAGGAAGTCACCGACTTCGCTGCCGAGGTCGCCGCCGCCGCCGGGGTTTAAGCCTCACCGATTGCTATGCTAAGCCGGGGCGGTTCAAGCGTTTGGCTTGGACCGCCCTTCCTGTACGGAGTCCCTTTATGTCGCCGATTCCCCCGTATAAGCGCGTCCTTCTGAAAGTTTCCGGCGAAGCCTTGATGGGAGTCGGCAATTATGGGCTGGACCCCGACACCGTGAACGCCATTGCCAACGATGTCAGAGACGTGGTGGCGATGGGTGTCCAGGTTTGCCTCGTGATCGGCGGCGGAAATATTTTCCGCGGCGTCGCAGGAGCGGCGGCCGGCATGGACCGCGCGCAGGCGGATTACATGGGCATGCTGGCGACCGTGATGAACGCGCTGGCCTTGCAGTCGGCGCTGGAGAAACGCGAGGTGCCGACCCGGGTGCAATCAGCCATTCCCATGGCCTCGGTTTGCGAGCCCTATATCCGTCGCCGCGCCGAACGGCACATGGAGAAGGGGCGCGTGGTGATTTTCGCCGCCGGCACCGGTAATCCGTTCTTCACGACCGATACGGCGGCGGCGCTGCGCGCCGCGGAAATGAACTGCGACGCGCTGCTCAAAGGCACGCAGGTCGACGGCGTGTACTCCGCCGACCCGCGCAAGGAGAGCAACGCCGTGCGTTATGAGGAACTGACCTATCTCGACGTTCTGGCGCGCGACCTCAACGTCATGGATGCCGCTGCGATCAGCCTGTCGCGCGAGAACAAGCTGCCGATCATCGTTTTCAACATTCATGCGCCGGGAGCCTTCGCCGCCGTCATGCGCGGGGAAGGGCGCTTCACCCGGATCACGGAACCCCGGAATTAAGGACGAATCAATGCCCGCCGATCTCGCTTCCCTGAAACAGGACCTCACCCGCCGCATGGACGGCGCGCTGGACGCGCTGAAGCGCGAGTTCGGCGGCCTGCGCACCGGCCGCGCCAGCCCGGCGCTGCTGGACCCGGTGAAGGTCGAAGCCTACGGCCAAATGATGCCGCTCAATCAGGTCGCCACTGTTGCGGTGCCCGAAGCGCGGATGCTGACCGTCCAGGTCTGGGACCGTTCGATGGTCAACTCCGTGGTCGCCGCGATTCGCGATTGTGGGCTGGGCTTGAACCCACAGCCGGATGGGCAGATGGTACGTGTTCCGCTGCCCATGCTCACCGAGGAGCGCCGCGCTGAACTGGCCAAGACGGCCGGCAAATATGCCGAAAACGCACGCATTGCCGTGCGTGGCGTGCGGCGTGACGGCATGGAGCAGATCAAGGCTTTGCAAAAGAAGCATGAGATCAGCGAGGACGACGAGCGCAACTGGTCGGACGAGGTGCAGAAACTCACCGACGGTTACATCAAGCGGCTCGACGAGAGCCTGGCTGAGAAAGAAAAGGACATCCGCCAGGTCTGATGGCTGATCTTTCGTCTCGCCCGATTCCCCTGCACATTGCCATCATCATGGATGGCAATGGCCGTTGGGCTGCAGCCCGTGGCGTACCGCGTGTCGCCGGCCATCGCGAAGGCGCTCGGGCGGTACGGCGGACGATCGAAGCGGCCGTTGCCCACGGTGTGCGCTATCTCACGCTGTTCGCGTTCTCGTCGGAGAACTGGCGGCGGCCGGCGGGGGAGGTGGCCGATCTCACGTTCCTGATGAAACATTATCTGCGCAGCGAGCTGGCTGAACTGCACGAGCAGGGCGTGTGCCTGAAGGTAATCGGCGAACGCGAGCGCTTCGGGCCGAATTTAACGGCTGAACTCGCCGCGGCGGAGGCGAAGACCGCCGGCAATACCAGACTCACGCTGGTGATGGCGCTCTCTTATGGCGGCCGGGCGGACATCGTGGCGGCGGCGCGGCGGGTCATCGGGGCCGGGCTGGCGCCGGAAGCGCTCAACGAGCAGATTTTCGCGCGCTACCTCTCGACCGATGGGATTCCCGATCCCGATCTGCTGATTCGCACCAGCGGTGAAGAGCGTATTTCCAATTTCCTGCTCTGGCAGCTCGCTTATGCCGAGATGTTCTTCACCGACGTGCTGTGGCCGGATTTCGGCGCGGACGAATTCGCCCGGGCGCTCGCTGAATACGCGACCAGGGAGCGGCGCTTCGGTGCGCGTCCTGCCTGACATGTCGGCCTCGACGGCGAATGGCCGCTGGTCGGATTTCGGCATTCGCCTGCTTTCGGCGGCAATCCTCGGTCCGGTGGTGCTGGCATGCGTGTGGTCCGGCGGCATTGCCTGGACCATTCTGGTCGAGCTGGGCTTGTTGGGGCTTGGGCTGGAATGGGCGCGGCTGATGAGAGGTGATCGCCGCCTCTTGGTGCTGTTGCCGCTTGCCTTGGTGCTGAGCGGCGTGGTCGCGATGGTGGCCGGCTACCCGGCCGCCCTGGCGGTGATGGCGCTGCTCACCGTCCTGATCGCGCTGCGCTTCGGCTTGTTCATGGCGATCGGCCTGCCTTATGCCGGGATTGGCGGGCTCGCGCTGCTATGGCTGCGC
The DNA here is from genome assembly GCF_035535915.1 of Acidocella sp. Taxonomy (GTDB): domain Bacteria; phylum Pseudomonadota; class Alphaproteobacteria; order Acetobacterales; family Acetobacteraceae; genus Acidocella. Next base: position 15,330 of record NZ_DATLPB010000002.1, on the reverse strand, counting down.
CTGCAACCGCATCGCGGCCTGCACGACACTCTGTTTCTGCTCATCGTCGTCTGGGGCACCGATATCGGTGCCTATCTGGTGGGCCGCGTGGTCGGCGGCGCCAGGCTGGCGCCGCGCATCTCGCCGGGCAAGACCTGGAGCGGCTCGCTCGGCGGGCTGGTCATTGGCGGGTTTTGCGGTGCTGTGGTGGCGAGCGGCCTGCATGGGCTGGACGCTTTGGCGCTGCTCACGGGCGGCTTGCTCAGCATCTTTGCCCAGGCCGGCGATTTGCTCGAAAGCGCGATCAAGCGCAAATTGGGGGTTAAGGACTCCGGACGAACGATCCCCGGCCATGGCGGCCTGTTCGACCGGCTCGATGGTTTTCTGGCGGCCGCTCCCGTGGCGGTGATTTTGGCGCTCAGCGTACATGGAGGCTTGCCGTTATGGGGCTAAAGACTTTGTCGGTGCTCGGTTCCACGGGGAGTGTCGGCACACAGACCCTTGATATTATAGCAGAAAACCAGAACGATTATCACGTTCGCGCCTTGATCGGCGGGCGCAACGTCGCCTTGCTGGCGGCGCAGGCGAAGCAGTTCCGCCCTGAACTGACGGTGATCGCCGAAGCCGGCCTCTTGAACGAGTTGCGTGACGCGCTGGCCGGCACCGGGCTCGCCTGCGCCGCCGGGCGGAGCGCGGTGCTGGAAGCATCGGCGCTGCCGGTGGACTGGACGATGTCCGCCATCACCGGCCTTGCCGGGCTGGAGCCGACGCTGGCGGCGATCAATCATGGCGGCACGATCGCCTTTGCCTGCAAGGAATCGCTGGTCTCGGCCGGCGATGTTTTTCTTCGCGCCGTGGCGCGGGCCAAGGCCACGCTGCTGCCTGTCGATTCCGAGCATAACGCCATCATGCAGGCGATGGCGGACGGCAACGCCAAGTCCGTGGACAAGATCATCCTCACCGCCTCGGGGGGGCCATTCCGCAACTTCGATCTCGAGGCAATGCGCGCCGTCACGCCGGAGGCGGCATTGCGCCACCCGGTCTGGTCGATGGGCGCGAAGATTTCCATCGACAGTGCGACCATGATGAACAAAGGCCTCGAAGTGATTGAGGCTGCGAGATTGTTCTCGTTGCCGTCGGAGAAGATCGAGGTACTTGTGCACCCGCAATCGGTGATCCACGGCATGGTCTGTTACGCCGACGGCAGTGTGCTGGCGCAACTCGGCTCGCCGGACATGCGGATCCCCATCGCCCATTCGCTGGCCTGGCCGCTGCGTCTTTCCACCGGCGCGCCGCGGCTCGATCTGGCTGCCGTGGCGCGGCTGGATTTCTCCCCGCCCGACGAGGCGCGGTTCCCGGCGCTGCGCCTGGCGCGCGAGGCCCTGGTGGCCGGGGCCGGCGCGCCGACGGTGCTGAATGCCGCCAACGAGGTCGCGGTTGCCGCGTTCCTGGCGCGGCAGATCGGCTTTCTCGACATCGCCGGCATCGCGGAGACATTGCTGCAGCAGTTCGGCGCCCCGCCTGTGCCGGATCTCGAGGCGGTTCTGGCGCTCGATCTCGCGGTGCGGAACGCCGCCCAGCAACTGGCAACGGCAAAGGCGGCCTGACCATGTTCGACCTGATCCGCGCCATTCTGTCCTACATCGTGGATCTCGGTGTCCTCGTGTTCGTTCACGAGCTTGGGCATTATCTCGCGGCGCGCAGCCAGGGCGTGGTGGTGGAAGCCTTTTCCATCGGGTTCGGCCCGACGCTAATGTCCTGGAAGGCGAAATCCGGCACGATCTGGAAGATTTCCGTGCTGCCGCTCGGCGGGTACGTGAAGATGCAGGGCTGGGGCGAGGCGAATCGCGACGCGCCGGCGCTGCCCGGCTCGTTTTCCGCCTGCTCGCTCGGGTCCAAGGCGCTGATCGTCGCCGCGGGGCCGTTGGCCAATATGCTCCTGGCCTTCGTGCTGTTCGCCGGCCTGTTCATGAGTGTGGGGCAGGTGGTGGTGCAGCCGGTGCTGAGCTCGATCCTGCCGCATTCACCGGCTTTCATGGCGGGCCTGCAGCCGGGCGACCGCGTGCTCGCCGTGGACGGGCGGAAGATCGATAATTTCACGCAGCTGCAGAATATCGTCATGGCGCATCCCAACGGGGCGGTGACGATGACGTTGGACCGGCACGGGCAGGTTGTGACGCAGCCGGTGAAACTCGGCACGGTCTCCGAGGACGGCACGAAAATCGGCCAGCTCGGCGTGGTCGGGACCGAATCTCAGCTCCGCCGTTATTCGCCGCCCGGCGCCGTGGTCGCGGCCGCACAGGAGACCTACAGCCAGACCACGACGATGTTGTCCGGGCTGTACCGGCTGTTCGTGCACCGCCAGGGGCTGAGCCAGTTGGCCGGCCCGCTCGGCATCGCGCAGATCAGCGGCAAGGTCGCCGCTATGGGCTTCATCAGCGTCGTCAATCTGATCGCGCTGCTGTCGATCAATCTCGGCCTGGTCAATCTCGTGCCGATCCCGGTGCTCGATGGCGGGCATTTGTTGTTTTATGCGGCGGAGGCGATTTATCGCCGGCCGCTTCCGCCTCGTGCCCAGGATATCGGGCTACGATTCGGCATTGCCGTCATTCTCTCTTTGTTCTTCGTGACCACGCTCAATGACCTCACGCGTCTCGGCGCGGTCAGTTGGGTTGTCCATCTGTTTGGATAAGACGACCGTATTTCAAGACAAGGTGCCCCATGCCCCGACGGGCCCCTTAAAATTTCCCTGACAGTGGGGCACAATGGACCAGAGACTCGGCGGTTCCGGCACGGCAAGGCTGGCCTTGCCGCGGGGTCCGGCGCGTGCCAAACGCCGCGAAGAGAAAATACTCCGGCATGCCGGGGGCTGTATTGGTTTGGGAGATTTTAATTGCTGAAGCCGCGCTCGGCCTTACTGGCCTCCGTTTGCCTATTGCCGGCCCTGCTGGTCCCAAGCCCGTACGAGACCGCAAGCGCGCAACCAGCGTCGCAGCACCGGCCCACTTCCGGCCATGGCAGCGTGGCACCCGGCGGCACGATCGCGGCGATCCATGTCAGCGGCAATCACCGCATCGAGTCCGATACCATCACGTCTTATATGGTGGTGCAGCCGGGTGGCCCCTTCGACCCGCAGGCCATCAATGAGTCGCTGAAGACGCTCTACGCGACCGGCCTGTTCAGCAGCGTGTCGATCCGCCGCGACGGCAACGATCTCGACGTCGTGGTCGCGGAAAACCCGACCGTCGACCAGATCTATTTTTCCGGCAACAGGGTTCTCACCAACAAGGAGGCTCAGGCCGCGATCAGCCTGAAATCACGTTCGGTCTTCACGCCGGCGGCCGCCGAGGCCGACCGCCGCGCGTTGCTCGATGCCTATGCCAAGAAGGGTTATTACAGCGCCACCGTCACGCCGAACATCATCCGCCTGCCGGACAACCGTGTGAACGTGGTGTTTCAATGCACCGAGGGCCAGCAAACCCTGATCGCGCGCATCATTTTCATCGGTAACCACCATTTCAGCCAGAGCCACCTGCGCGAAGTGGTCTCGTCGCGCCAGGCCGCCTGGTATCGGTTTTTCTCGAGCGCTGACCAGTATGATTCGCAGCGCGTCGAATATGACGAATATCTGCTGCACCAGTTCTACCTGCATAACGGCTACGCCGACTTCAACGTCGTCAGCGCCAATGCGGAGCTGAGCCCGGACCGCAAATCCTTCTATCTGACCTTCAATGTCTCCGAGGGGCCGCGCTACCGCGTCGCCAGCCTGAAAATCGTCTCGACCGTGCCGGGCCTGTCGGTGGACAAGCTTCGCGGCCTGATGCCGCTGGCCAAGGGCGACTGGTTCGACGGCGATGCGCTGCAGGAGGGGGTGACGGCGCTCACCACTCGGGCGCTCAATCTCGGCTATAGTTTCGCCCAGGTGAATCCGATGGTGCAGACCCATCCGGCCACCAAGACGATGGACATCACGCTGAACGTGGTCGATGGGCCGCATATCTACATTCAGCGCGTCGACATTACCGGCAACACCCGTACCGAAGACCAGGTGATCCGCCGTGAGCTGACCCTGGCCCCGGGCGATGCGTACAACCAGGCCAAGGCCGACCGCTCGACCACCAACCTCAAGAATCTCGGCTATTTCAAGGCTGAGAAAATCACCACCACGCCGGGCTCGACGCCGCAGCAGGTGATCATGAACACCGCCGTCACGGAACAGGCGACCGGCCAGTTCTCATTGGGCGGCGGCTACTCCACCGATCTCGGCGCGTTGCTCAATGCCGGGCTCAGCCAGAACAATTTCCTCGGCACCGGCGTCGATGCCTCGATCAACGCGCTGCTCGCGCAGCGCGGCTCGCAGATCAATCTGGGCGTCACCAACCCGTATTTCCTGGGCCGCAACCTGATCGCCGGCTTCGACCTGTTCCGTTCGGCTACCGACTCCTTCACGGCGGCGGCGCAGTCCCTCAGCTATGAGGAAAGCGATATCGGCGGCGACGTGCGGTTTGGCTACCGGTTCAACAGCCATGTCCGCCAGTCATTCACCTATACGCTCAGCCAGCGCGATCTGTTCGGCGTTCCCACGGGCTCCTCGATCTATATTACCAGTGAGGAAGGTCCCAATACGCTCAGCCAGATCAGCCAGACGCTGACCTTTGACTATCTCGACGACGAGATCTCGCCCACCAGCGGCCTGAATATCAATCTGACGACCGATTTCGCCGGCGTCGGCGGCTTTGCGCGTTATTTCCGCTTCAGCCCGGATATTGCCTATTATATCCCGCTGGAGCATGTCTTCGGCAACAAGGCCTGGGTCTTGCGTCTGCACGCCACGGGCGGTTACCTGCTTCCGGTGCTGGGTTACCAGGATCAGCTCGAGGACCGGTTCTTCCTCGGTGGCGACAATCTGCGTGGCTTTGCCGATGGCGGTGTCGGTCCGACCGACAACGCGACGGGCGATGAAATCGGCGGTAAATATATGTGGACGCAGTCCACCGAGCTGCATTTCCCGCTGCCGGTGTCGCCGGATCTCGGCGTCTCGGGCTTCGCCTTCGTCGATGTCGGCTCGCTCTGGGGGGCCAGGGAAATTCCCGGGCACCCGATCACCGACGATACCGCCCCGCGCGTCGGCGCTGGTGTCGGTATTTCCTGGAATACGCCTTTCGGCCTGATCAATCTTTCGCTTGCCCAGCCAGTGGTGAAGCGGCCCGGCGATCAGATTCAGCAATTCCGTGTTTCTTTTGGTTCGAGGTTCTAAGTGTCAGCATTCACCCGTTCACGTCCGGTCCTTTTCGCCGCGCTTGCGGCGCTCGCCGCGCCGGCGGCTTTCGCGCAAACCTCGTCGCCCGGCTATTTCATGCCGCCGGCCGCGCACCCCGCGCCTATGCCCGCGCCGCACGCGGCCCCGGCGATGGCGCCTGCGCCCGCGCAGCCCGCGCCGCAGCCGACGCCGGCGATTCCCCAGCTGCCCGCTCTGCCCAAGGAGTCCGCGCCGCCGGTCGCGGTGATCGGCGTGCTGAGCGTGCCGGAAGTGATGCAGAAATCCACCGCCGCGCAGGGCGTGCAGAAAGTGATCCAGGCGCGCCAGGCCGCGCTCGGCCACGATGCACAGAACGCCCGCGGCAAGATCCAGGCCGCGCAGGAACATATCCTGGCCGAGCGCGGGCATCTGAGCGATGCACAGCTCGAGGCCCGTGAGCAGGCGCTGCGCAACCAGATCGCTGCGACCCAGACCCAGTTCGAGGAACGCAACCAGGCGATCCAGAATTCCGGCCAGGCGGCGCTGAACGAGATCGAAGCCGAGCTGATCGCGATCATCCGGCAGGAAGCCGAGGCGCACGGCATGAATCTGGTGCTGCACCGCGAGCAGGTGGCGCTGAACGTCAATGCGTTCGATATCACCGGTGAAGTGGTCGACCAGCTCAATAAACTGCTCCCGTCGGTGAAGGTGCCGCCCAGCGTCGTGACGCCGGGCATGACCGTGAGCGCGCCCGGGGGACAGGACGATCAGGTCGGGCAGGGTGACGGCCAATAGGATCGGGTGATGGTTGATGTCGTAAAACCCGGTGACGCCCAGTTCTTCACGCGCACCGGCCCCCATTCCCTGGCGAGCCTCGCCGCGCTGATCGGCGCGGCGACGGACCAGCCGGAGCGGGTGATCAGCGGCGTCGCGCCGCTGCAGTCCGCCGGGCCTGACGATGTGAGTTTCCTAGACAACAGGCGCTACGCGGATCAGCTCCCCGGCACCAAAGCCGGGGCGGTTATTTTACACCCCGACTTCGCCGCGCGCGTGCCGGCCGGCACGGTGGCGCTGGTCACGCCCGAGCCTTACATGGGCTGGGCGAAAGTCGCGGCGCTGTTTCATCCGGCGCCTGCGGCCAAGGCCGGCATCCATCCGAGCGCGGTGGTCGATCCGACCGCCGAGATCGACGCCGGCGCTGAAATCGCCGCAAATGCGGTGATCGGCGCGCGCGTGAAGATCGGCGCCGGGACGGTAATCGGTCCCCTGACCTCGATCGGGGACGGGGTGAGCATCGGGCGGGACTGCCGGATCGGCGCGCAGGTGACGGTGTCGCACGCCATCATCGGCAACCGGGTGGTGCTGTTTCCCGGCGTGCGTATCGGCCAGGATGGATTCGGTTTCGCCATGGGCAAGGAAGGGTTCCTGGCGGTGCCGCAGCTCGGCCGCGTGCTGGTCGGCGACGGCGCGGAGATCGGCGCCAACGCCACGATCGACCGCGGCTCGGCGCAGGACACCGTGATCGGCCCCGGCGTGCATATCGATAACTTGGTGCAGATCGGGCATAATGTGAACATCGGCGCTTACAGCGTTATCGTCGCCCAGGCCGGCGTGTCCGGGTCGACGACGATCGGGCCGCAGGTGATGATCGCGGCACAGGCCGGGCTCACCGGACACTTGAATATCGGCCGTGGCGCGCGCATTGGTGCGCAGTCCGGCGTGATGAGCGATGTCGGTCCCGGCGAGGAAGTGCTCGGCGCTCCGGCGCAGAATGCCAAGGCATTTTTCCGGGAGGTCGTGACCCTCCGCAAACTCGCCCAGACCGGGCGGAAATCCAATAAGGCAGGTGGCTGAAACCCATGGACGACGCGACGCAAACAGTGCTTCCCCCGGTGGACATCGCCGTGATCGATGTGAAGCAGCTGCAGCAAATGATTCCGCATCGCTACCCGTTCCTGCTGGTCGACCGCATGGTCGAGGTGCGGCACGGCCATTCTGCGGTCGGCATCAAGAATGTTACGGTGAACGAGCCGTTCTTTCAGGGGCATTTCCCCGGTCATCCGGTCATGCCGGGCGTGCTGGTCATCGAGAGCATGGCGCAGACCGCGGCGGCTTTGGTGATCTCGACCCTGGGGCCGTCGACCGGCGCGCCCATCGTCTATTTCATGTCCATCGAGAACGCGAAATTCCGCAAGCCGGTGGTGCCGGGCGATCAGTTGCGCCTGACCATGACCAAGGACCGCCGCCGCGGCAATGTCTGGCGCTTCAACGGGGTGGGGCATGTCGACGGCGTGGTGGTCGCGGAGGCCACCGTCACGGCCATGATCATGGACGAGGTGAAGCCCGCCTAGTGCGCGGGCGGATAAGAGCGCATTGCGCCGCAAGTCGCGTGAGCGATGGCGCGTGCGACACAGAGGTGAGCATGAGGGTGGCTGAGCCCTCATGCTTTCCAGGCGACGTCCGGTCTTTCAGAGCCGCAGACATACGCTGTAACAATGATTGACTAGCTGCATTGCCGCCGCGCCCTTACAGCACTGGCGGTTCATGAATCGGAAGACCTGATGTTGAAGTCGCTGCACGATATGATCCATCCCACCGCCATCGTCGCCCCGAGCGCCAGTCTTGGCGCCAATGTCAAAATCGGTCCGTTCTGCACGATCGGGCCGGACGTGGTGCTGGAGGACGGGGTCGAACTGGTCTCGCACGTGGCGGTCGAGGGCCGGACGCGCATCGGCGCCGGCGCCAAGCTCTTTCCGTTCTGCACCGTCGGGCTCGAGCCCCAGGATCTGAAATACAAGGGCGAGCCGACCGAGACCGTGATCGGGCCGCGCACGCAGATCCGCGAACATTGCTCCATCCATCGCGGCACCGTGACCGGCACCGGCATCACCCGCATCGGCGCCGACTGCCTGCTGATGGCGGTGGTCCATGTCGCGCATGATTGCGACATCGGAGACGGGGTGATCGTCTCCAACAACGTGGTCATGGGCGGGCATGTCGAGATCGGCGCGCGCGCGGTGATCGGCGGGGCGGCGGCGCTCCTGCAGTTCGTGCGCGTCGGCGCGGGCGCCATGGTCGGCGGCCTGACCGGGGTGCCGAGCGACATCACGCCCTATTGCTTCGCGTTCGGCTCACGCGCCGAGCTGGTGGGCCTCAACATGATCGGCCTGCGCCGGCGCGGCCTCGACAAGACGCAACTGCACCATATCCGCGCTGCCTACCGCTACATTTTCTCCGGCCCCGGGGTGTTCGCCGACCGCGTCCAGGCCGCGCGCGCCGAATATGGCGACAACCCCTTCGTGGCCGAGATGCTCGGCTTCATAGACACGCCGAGCCGCCATGGTCTGCTGACCAACGTGGCCCGGGCTTCCGGCGCGAACGAGGACTAAATTTCCATGAGCGCTCTGGGCATCATCGCCGGGGGCGGCAGGCTACCCGGCGATGTGGCCGCCGCCGCGCAGGCGGCGGGGCGTGAGGTCTTTATCGTCGCGCTGGAAGGCTATGCCGAGCCTGAGGTGGTGGCGCCCTATCCGCACCAATCATTCCGCATCGATGCCGTCGGCGCCATGCGCCAGGCGTTGCAGGCGCATGGCTGCCGGGAGCTGGTGATCATCGGCCCGGTCAAGCGGCCGTCGATTTTCTCGCTGCGGCCGGACGCGGAGGGCATCAAAATGCTGGCCCGGATCGGCCGCGCCGCTTTTGGCGGGGATGACGGGCTGCTGGGTGCGGTGCTGCGCGTGCTGGGCGAGGACGGGTTCGCGGTGGTCGGCGCCCATGAAATTCTCGGGGGCGCCCTGGGCAAAGCCGGCCTGCTCAGCGCCAATGCGCCCGATGAGACGGCGCTGGCCGATATCGGCCGTGGCGTCGAGGTCCTGAAAATCATCGGTGCGGCGGATATCGGCCAGGCCTGCGTGGTGCAGCAAGGCATCGTGCTGGCGGTGGAAACGGTCGAGGGGACCGATGCGATGCTCGCCCGGGTTGCCGCCGTGGCCCGGCCGGGCCCGGCCGGGGTGCTGGTGAAGCTTGCCAAGCCCGGCCAGGAACGGCGCGCGGATCTGCCGACCATCGGCGTGGAAACCATCCGTCAGGTGCAAAATGCCGGTCTGCGCGGTGTGGCATTTGAAGCGGGAAGCACTATCTTGGCAAACAGATCGTTAATGATCGAAGCTGCCAATGCCGGTGGGATCTTCCTGCTTGGCGTTGAACCGTAACGGAGAGACGAAAGAATGAGCGAATTTACCTTCCTTCATACGATGTTGCGCGTTCGCAACCTTGAAGAGAGTGTTGCGTTCTATACCAATTTGCTCGGGATGAAAGAGCTCCGCCGCACCGAGGTGCCGGACGGTAAATATACGCTGGTGTTTGTTGGCTACGGCCCCGAAACGAACAATACCGTGCTCGAGCTCACCTATAACTGGGGCGTGGACAGCTACGAGATGGGCAGCTTTTTCGGCCATCTGGCGCTCGGCGTTCCCGACATTTACGCCACCTGCGAGACCCTGCGCAAAGCCGGCGTGAAAATTTCCCGTGAGCCGGGGCCGGTGAAGTTCGGCACCACGGTGATCGCGTTCATCGAGGACCCGAACGGCTATAAGATCGAGCTCATCGAGCGCAAGCCGCATTGAGATGCGCTGGCCGTATCGGGCGCTGAGCGCGGCCTTCGGAATCGCCGATGCGGTGGTTCCGAAGGCGTGGCTGCCGAGCACGCAGCCCGACGCGCTCATCGAAGCCGCCGGTGCCAACCCCGCGCCCGCGGCGCGGGAAGGGCTGCGGCACCTGATCACGGCCATCGATGCCGATTCGAAACTGACCTTTTTCGGCAAGGTCTCGCTCCGCTGGGACATGATCCGGCTGTTGCGCAACGCGCAGCATGTCGAGGATGCCCAGCGGGACCCCGCCATCGCCTCGGCGCCGGTACAGGCGCCGATTTTCGTTCTGGGCCTGCCGCGCAGCGGTACCACGTTCCTGCATTCGCTGCTGGCCGAGGACCGCGACAATCAGGTGCCGCGCAACTGGCAGATGATCTATCCCGGGAAGCGGCCGGATGATTTCAACCCGCAAACCGACCGGCGCGCGCGCGCGGTGGACAAGCAGCTGAAATTATTCGCCGGACTCGCGCCGGGCTTTGCCGGCATGCACCCGATCACCGCCGACAGCCCGCAGGAATGCAGCGAGATCACCGCGCATGTGTTCCAGAGCCTGCGCTTCGACACGACCTTCCGCGTGCCGACCTATCTGCGATGGGTCGAGGCGCACGGGCATCATGAGGCTTTCGCGTTTCATAAGCGGTTTTTGCAGTATCTGCAGGCGGGGGTGCCTGCGCGCTGGGTGCTGAAATGTCCGGACCATACATTCTCGCTCGATGCGATTTTGGCGGTCTATCCGGATGCGCGTTTCGTCGTGGTGCATCGTGACCCGATCGCCGTGCTCGGCTCGGTGGCGCATCTCACCGAAGTGCTGCGGCGGCCGTTTCTCAGCAATATCGACCCGGCCGAAATCGGCGCCCAGGTCGGCGCGCGCTGGATCGAGGGCGCGAATCTGCTGCTGGCATTCGACCGCCGGCCCGATGTCGAGCCGGTGCGGAAAATCCATGTGCATTACGAGGAACTGACCGGTTCGCCGCTGACGGTGATCGAACGGATCTACAACCAGTTCAGCCTGAAGCTGCGCGCGCAGGCGGTGGCGGCGATCTCCGAGAAAATTGCCGCCAGGCCGCGCGGCGGTTACGGCAATCACGCGCCGTATTCGCTGGAGAGTTTCAAGCTCAGCCCGCAGGCGTTGCAGACGCAGTTCGCGCCTTATGTGAGCCAGTATTGCCGCTAGAGCGCGATGACTTTAAGTCGAACCATTTCATGGTTCGACTTAAAGTCTGAATCGCCCTCTAGCTTATATCTAGAGGCGGATTCAGATTTTAGAGCGGATCATCGCTACGCGATTCGTTCTAAAATCATCCGGCTCTAGGGCGTATCGCTTTCACAGGACCGTGACGGATACGGCAAAACACGCGCAAGCGTTCGTCGTGCCGGCGTTGGCCCATGTAAAATCTTTGTGATTCCGCGGTTTGCCGGTGCACGGCAAACCGCGCGAGGCGCAAATTGCGCAACGCGCGATCAGCGGCGCCGACCGCTTTGCCGCAGCTCTCATCGTCAAAATACGAGGATATACCGGCATGAAACGCATCATGCTCGTGGTGACGATGGCCGCCTCCATTGCGATCACCGGCTGCGCCGCGCCGCCGCCGGATCTGGTCGAGAAAATCAACGCGGCCTACCATACGCGTTTTCCCGTCGCCGAGCAGACTGGCGCCGCCCAGGCGCCGGGGCCACCTTAGGAAAGCGTCTTTCCCGGAGCGCGGCGGGTCGCGCCGACGATAAAAGCGAAAAAATCGCAGCACGGGCAGCGCCTTGTTGACGCCGTCACTTCCCCCGGGCCGTTCGGCCGCGGGCGGAAAAGACTTAAGGGAAATGCTGGAGAAAATGGCTCCCGAAGTTGGACTCGAACCAACGACCGAGCGATTAACAGTCGCTTGCTCTACCAGCTGAGCTATTCGGGATCGTGAGCGGCCGTATAGCCAATCCGAAGAGGCGACGCAAGCGGGGCAGGTTGATTTTATATGGCCACTTGCGTACTAGGGTGACCGTATGCGGGCGTGGTGGAACTGGTAGACGCGCCGGACTCAAAATCCGGTTCTGGTGACAGAGTGTCGGTTCGATTCCGACCGCCCGCACCACCCTCTATTTTACAATACGGTCGCTTCTTTTCCTTCGAACGTGAGGCGTGATTGCGCGGCTCGCTTGCGGTGCGCGGCGAGGGCAGGGCGCGCGCGGGCCTGTGGCCGCAGAGATTCACGTAACTGTGATGGCCAGTTTGTCCAAAAATCCCGACGTGAATAATATTAATAAAATTTAATCGCGTCGCGAGCCGCCGCAAAGTTTTGCGCGAGTTCGTATAATTAAAGTTTTTAATTCTAAAAATTATGAATAATTTATCGTGTTTTTTCGTTTTTTGGTCCGACGCTTATTGCGGTTTGTTATCAGATTACCAAAATAATCTAACGTTTTTCTCGCGCGATACGCGAGCAGCGCTTTTGAATATTTGACTAAACCCCTGTATTTCCATGTATTGGAGCCAACCTCAACGCGGGTTGGCGTCATGGATGCCTGATTAGCTTTTTGTTACCTTTTGGGACTTTGGTCATTTCCGACTCTGCCGCGCGGTTGCTCTCTCACTGAAAAGGACTCGCTATGCTGGTAAATTACGTTCGCACGGCTATCGCTCTCAAGTTGCACTCCCTCAAAATGGACCGCCGTGCGGTCACTGCGATTGAATACGCGCTGATCGCCGCGCTGATTGCGGTGGTGATCATCGGCGCTGTGAGCACGCTCGGCAACAATGTAACGAGTACCTTCAATAAGGTCTCTTCCGAGCTCTAAGCCGCTGGCGCCGCGCTCCCGAATCGCAGCGACGGCCGTGGGACGCCACGGCCGTTTTTGTCTCAAGGTGCGGCGGCGGCTGCAATTTCAGGTGGTTTTTGTATGCCTCCGGCAGGGGCGCGGCCGGCGCAACGCCAGGGCGGGCGCTTTCATGCAAATTTAACAACCTCAAGATGAAGGCGCGCATCCGGAACGACACATTGCCCCCCAGCGGCCGGGTCATGCCGGGTCTTGTTAGATCAAAGCGCGCCATGCGTCGTTTGAACTATCGCAGGTTGAATCGCAGCGAGATCAAAACGTTTTGACGGCACGTTCAGCAAAAGCTCTTAAGACGGCTGCGAATTGGATGACGGTCGGATTTAGGATAGGTAATACAAGCTGGTTACATCCGCGGAAATGGAGATTGGAGACGACATTGGTGTGGCAGGGCCAATTTACGGTGCGCACGTGCTGATGCTGGTCTTCGCGATCCTCGCGGCGCTGCTGCTGGTCTATGCGGCCTTGCACGACATCGCGGCGCGCACGGTGCCGAACTGGCTGCCGCTTTGCCTGGCGGCACTCGGCTGCGGCGCGCGCCTTGCCGATCATTCCCTGCTCGCCGGCGCGGTGGTCGCGCTGGTGACGTTTGGCGTCTTGTTCGGCCTGTGGCTCGCCGGCGCGATGGGCGGTGGCGACGTTAAGCTTTGGGCGGCGACCGCCTTGATAATCCCGCCATTCCTCCGGCCTCAACTCGGCTTTTTGCTGAATGTGCTGCTGCTGGGCGGGGCGCTGGCAATTCTCTACCTGCTGCTGCGGGTCTGCGTGCCGCGGCCGCGCGCCTCGCGTCGGGGCACCCTGCTGCGCCGCATCGTCCGTGCCGAGGCCTGGCGGATCGGCCGCCGCGCGCCGCTGCCATACGCCTGCGCCATCGCCGGCGGGGCGCTTGCGACCCTCTTGCCCCTTTCTTTCAGCGTTAGGTAGAACATGGTTTTTCGGCTTGGGATTTTCCTGGTTCTGATCGTCGCGCTGATCGTGGTCTCGGTGTTCGGCCTGTCGATCCTCAACCATTCCAAGCACCAGGCGGCGGCCCCGGCGCCCACGGCGCGCATCCTGGTGGCCACCACCAATTTGCAGGGCGGCAGCTTGCTGCAACCGGCCGACATGGCCAGCGCCACGGTGCTGGCGGCGGCGCTCCCGGTCGGCGCCAGCCTCGACACGCCGGAGAATCGCGCCGCCCTGGTCGGCGCAATGGTGCGCACAGCGATCAGCGACGGGGCGCCGATCCTCGACAGCGCCATCATTCATCCCGGCGATCACGGCTTCCTGGCTGCGGTACTGGCGCCGGGCATGCGTGCGGTCACGGTCGGGGTCGACGCGATCTCCGGCGCCAACGGGTTGATCTGGCCGGGCGACAATGTCGATGTGCTGCTGACCGAGACGATCCCCGGCGCGCCGGGCGCCAAGAGCATCGCCGCCGAGATCGTGCTGGACGACGTGCGCGTGATCGCCACCGGCCAGGAGGTGGTGAAAGACGCCACGCCGGGCCCCAATCCGCAGCCTCCGGCGCAGACGGTGACGCTGGAAGTCACGCCGGACCAGGCGGCGCGCTGCCTGGTGGCCTCCAGCCTCGGCAAATTATCCCTCATCGTGCATTCGGCCGAGATGCAGACCGGGCAGTTGCCGGCGCAGGACCTGCCGCCTTCGCAGCCGGTCTGGGCCGGCCAGGTGTCCCCGGCGCTCGCCAACACCCAGCCGAGCTCGCCGCAGATCTCCACGGTTCACGTCTTCCAGGGCTCACCCGAAGAACAGGATTACAGCTTCTGATGTCCCGCCTTTACGTTACTCTTCTACTCGCCGCCGCCGGCTTCGGCCTTTCTGCAGGCCTGGCGCAGGCGCAGCCGCTTGCATCGAACCGGCCGGGCATGGCGAGCGCGCCGGTCTATGTCCGCAGCATCTACATCGCCAAGGGCTCGGGTCAGCTGGTCCAGTTGCCGCAGCCGATGGCCGATCTGTTCGCCGCCGACCCGGCCGTGGTTGAGGTGCGGCCGGCCAGCCCGAACACGATGTTCGTGTTCGGCAAGGATCTCGGCCAGACCACGATCGTCGCGACCGATTCGGCCGGCACGCCGGTCGCGCGGCTCACCGTGGTGGTCTCTCCGTCGGCGTTCGCGAAGAGCCGGCTGCAGGCGCAAGCCCAGGTCACCGCACCCGGCGCGGATGTGACGGCCGAGAGCGAGGCCGGCGGCATGATCGTGCGCGGCACGGTGCAGACGCCCGAGGACGCCGACAATGTGATGAGTCAGGCGCGGCTGATTTCGCCGGGCGGCACGGTGGTCAACCAGCTCCAGGTGCGTGAGCCGATCCAGGTCGAGCTGAAGGTCCGCATCGCCACGATGTCGCGCACCATCACGCGCCAGCTCGGCATCGATTGGGGACAGGCCACCATGGCCGGCATCATGATCGGCAAGTTCACCATCACCGGCAATACCGGCACCAGCGCGCCCTCCATTTCCGGCACCACGCCCGGCACCCTCGGCGTGACTTTCCCCGGCGGCACGTTCCAGGGCGTCATCGATGCGCTGGCCTCGGACAATCTCGCCCATGTGCTCGCGGAGCCGACCCTGACCACGCTGAGCGGCACGCAGGCGAGCTTCCAGGTCGGCGGGGAGTTTCCGATTCCGATCAGCCAGACCAATGGCG
>NZ_DATLPB010000001.1:0-12100 GCF_035535915.1 Acidocella sp. | reverse complement strand
ACGATCATTTTCCTCGCGTTCGGTTTTGCCAGGCTTGCCCGGAGCTTCATGTTGACCCCCTCGTTTTGTTTCATTTTCAAACTTGCGCTGTATTATGTCCACAAGAAAACGTCTGCCGAATATTCCGGCTTTTGCCGTCCGGAACCTGATCGCTTGAACGGTTGAAGAGGCTGTCCGATCCGGCGTGAGGTCGGTTGCGGCAGACAGGAGCGTGCGATGCATCTTCGGTCCGGTCTGTTGCCGGCATTCCTTCTGGCCGGCCTCTTCCCGGCCCTGAGCGCCGGCAGCGTCACCTCCTACCACAACGGTCCGGCGCGGGACGGAGCGTTCATCGCGCCGGGCCTGTCCTGGGGCGCGGCGTCCACCCTGCATGTCGACGCCAATTTTCAGGGCGCGGTGAAGGGCGCCGTGTACGCGCAGCCGCTTTATTGGCGCCCGCCCGGCGCGGCCCATGGAATGCTGATCGTCGCGACCGAGGCCGACGAGGTGGACGCGCTGGATGCCGATACCGGCCGCACGGTCTGGCGCACGCAGCTGGGCCGGCCGGTGCCCCTGGCGCAGCTCCCTTGCGGCGATATCGACCCGCTCGGCATCACCGGCACGCCGGTCATCGATGCGGCGCGGGGCGTGGTCTATCTGGATGCCATGGTCGAGCAGGACGGGGCGCCGCAGCATCTCGTCTTCGGGCTGGGTCTGTCCGATGGCAAAATCATGCCCGGCTGGCCGGTGAACGTGCAACAGGCCCTGCGCGGGAATTTCGACCCGGCGTTGCAGAACCAGCGCGGGGCGTTGATGTTGCTGGGGCAGCGCCTGTTCATCCCTTATGGCGGCCAGTTCGGCGATTGCGGCGATTATCATGGCATTGTGCTCGGCCTGGCGACCGATCCACCACATTTCCTCGCCGCCTGGGCCACGCGCGGCAGCAAAGGCGGCATCTGGGCGCCGGGCGGCATCAGCGCAGCCGACGGGGCGTTGTTTTTCACCACCGGCAATACCGATGCCGGCGCGGATTGGGCGGACGGCGAGGGGGTGTTCCGTCTCGCCCCCGATCTCGCGCGCAACCCCGATCCGCGTGCGTTCTTCGCGCCCGGCAACTGGAAGGCGCTGGATGACGAGGATCTGGACATTAGCGGGGTGGCACCGCTGCCGTTCGATCTGCCCGGCGGGGCCCGACGCCTGCTGGCCCTGGGCAAGGACGGCGACGCCTATCTGCTCGACCGGGACAATCTTGGCGGTTTCAACGGCCAGATCGCCTCGCTCCATGTCGCCAATTCCGTGATCATCACAGGCCCTGCCGCGTTTCCCGGCGCGGCAGCCACCGAGATTTTGGTGTTCCAGGCGCGCAACGCGCTCTGCCCGGATGGCGCGTTCTCGGGCGGCCTGGCGGCGCTCGCCCTCTCCGCCCATGCGATCAGGCCCTTATGGTGCGCCGCATTGCGCGGGCGGGGCGCGCCGATCGTCACCACGACCGATGGGCATGCGGACCCGATCATCTGGGTCGATGGGGCGGAGGGGGATGAGCGCCTGCATGCGTTCCGCGGCGATACCGGCGCGCCGCTGTTCACCAGCGCCGCCATTCCTGGCGTGCGACGTTTCGCCACGCCGATCGCGGCGAACCGGCATCTCTATATCGCCGGGGAGGGCCGCATCGTCGCCTTTAGGTGGAAGTCATGAACAAGAAAAGTGGCCGCTTTTTGAAAAAAGCGGCGCAAAAACTTTTGGTTGCGCTGGGCCTGAGGCGTTGGAACGGCACGGGCCCAAAGTAAACAAAGTTTTTTTGCTTCTTTTTGTTCACAAAAAGAAGCCCTTCTCTTTTCTTGCCTGTTCAGCAACCATCGCTCTAGAACAATATCAGACCATCGCCTTGCCTGTGACCTGACGGCCCATCAGCGTGCAACTGCAGGAGCAGCGAATGATCACATCCCTCCAGAGTGGCAATTTCTTTCACGACCGGGTGCGGGAGGCGTCGTCCAGGCTGTTCTGGTTCGGTCTCATCATGGCGCTGCTCGGGATTGCCGCCATCGCCTTCCCGATCTTCAGCACCTTGGCGGCCACCCTTCTTGTCGGTTGGGTGCTGCTCATCGCCGGCGTGGCGACGTTCATCAGCGCTTTCTCGATCCATGGGACCGGGCCGTTTTTCGCGGCCAGCCTGTTCGGCCTGCTGTCCACCGTTGCCGGCGTGTTTTTGCTGTTCAACCCGCTGGCCGGCGCCGTGGCCCTCACTTTGGTCCTGGGCGTCATGTTCATATTTCAAGGTGCTGCGGAACTCATGTTCGCCATGGAAATGCGTCCGGCGGCCGGCTGGGGAGGCATGCTGCTCTCAGGCCTTGCCAGCATCGCCTTGGCGATCATCATCGCGTGCGGCTGGCCCGGCATTTCGCTCATCGCGTTGGGCCTGCTCCTCGGCATCAATTTCCTTACCACGGGCCTCGGATATATTTTCGTCTCCCGCGCTGTGAAAAGGTAGGAAGCGGCGCCGCCGCGCTAATCCTGGGCTTTATTTGTTGGGATTCATTTAACCTCCAACATAGATAAATAATTCACAAATATGGTTATTTCGACAATTATTATCGAGTAGTCTTTTGGATAGAAAAAGATACATCGTCGCTTATGCGATTTGTAAAAAAATATTTTCCCGGTTTGCTGCTCTGCGTAGCCATCACCCTCGCCGCCACTGTGTTGCAGGCGGTCGAGGTCAGGGTAATCGGCCAAGCCTATCTTGAAGCGCTGGTGCTCGCCATTCTGCTGGGCCTCGTCGTACGTACGCTCTGGGCGCCGGGGACGGCGTACAGGCCCGGCATCACGCTGGCGGCAAAATTCCTGCTCGAGGTCGCGGTGATGCTGCTGGGGGTTGCGGTCAGCGCTCGCACGGTGATGGCGCTGAGCCCCAAACTGCTGCTCGGCATCGTTGCCGTCGTCGCGCTGTCGATCACCGCCAGCTACATGATCTGCCGGTTCTTGCGTCTGTCTCCGCGTCTGGCGCTGCTGGTGGCCTGCGGCAATTCCATCTGCGGCAATTCTGCAATTGTCGCCGTGGCGCCGGTGATCGGTGCGGCCGCGGATGATATTGCCGCCTCGATCGCTTTTACTGCAGTGCTCGGCGTCATCGTCGTGTTGCTGCTGCCGCTGTTGGTGCCGATATTGCTGCTGTCCCTCACGCAATATGGCGTGCTGGCGGGGCTAACCGTCTATGCGGTGCCGCAGGTGCTGGCCGCAACTCTGCCGATCGGCGCGCTTGCCAACCAGGTCGGTACGGTGGTGAAGCTGGTACGCGTGCTGATGCTGGGTCCGGTGGTGTTCACCCTGGCGATGCTGGCACCGAAGCTGCGTGAAGAGATGGACGATGCGGCGCATCTTACCGCCGGTGATCGGCCGAAGCCCGGCATGCCAAAAATCCATCATCTGGTGCCCTGGTTCATCGTTGGCTTCCTGCTGCTGGCCGGCGCCCGCTCGGCCGGGCTGATTCCGGTGATGCTGCTGCACCCGGTCAACCATGTCGCTGCTGTGTTGACAACGATTTCGATGGCGGCGCTTGGGCTTGGCGTCGATGTTCGCACCGTGGCGCGCGCGGGGGTGCGCGTGTCCTCCGCCGTGACCGCCTCGTTGCTGGTGCTGGGTGGCATCAGTCTGCTTTTGATCCGGCTGTTGCATGTCTCTTGAGGGTTTGACAGCCGAACGGTCTTCTTAATCCGCGTCGTTCATGGTCCTGAACGATTCGATCAGCCCATGATGCTGACTTACGGAGATAACAGCGGCCACAAACCTCTCAGCCGTGGCCCGATCCCCTGACCTTAGATCGAATCGCGTAGCGATCCGCTCTAAAATCTGAATCCGCCTCTAGATATAAGCTAGAGGGCGATTCAGACTTTAAGTCGAACCATGAAATGGTTCGACTTAAAGTCATCGCGCTCTAGCTCTTTTCCTCGAACGCCCGTGCGCCGGTTTCGACCACGAATTGTTCGGTGCTGCCATCGAGCGCGCGGTCGCCCCGGCTGCGGGCAGCGTGCACATAAATGCTTTCGGGCTTCGCATCGGGGACCGGCGAAGGCAGCGGCACTTCGTAGCGCACTTGCATTGCGTGGTCGGCGAGCAGTTTGGCCGGGTCGTAAACATTGTTGAAACGGAACAGGCTTTTCAGAAAATTCGTCTGCCCGCGAATCAGCTGGTTTCCTACGATGCCGGCCGTGTCCCACAGCGTGCGCCAGCCCAGATGCTTCATATACAGCACGCGCTGGGTCTCGATGAGCTCCCGATAGAAAGCCTCCAGCGGCAGTTTTGTTGGTAAAACGCAATGTTGGATGTCGAGCAGACGATAATCGCGCGAGGTGAGCTGGCGCTGCTCGGTCATCCAGGTCTCGGTGCCGGGATAGGGCGTGTTGACGCTGATATTGACGATTTCCGGCACATCCATGCACCATTGGCGGACGGTGGCGAAGCGCGTTTCATCCCAGTCGGGATCGGCGATCAGGTTGATCGCGACGTTGATGCCGAGCGAGCGGGCGAATTCCAAGGCCTCGAAATTACGCCCCAGCGGCACGCGCTTGCGGTAGCGCTGCAGCCCCTCTTCGTCGATCGCTTCCAGCCCGAGGAACATGTAGCGCAGGCCGAGCGTCTTCCAGAACTGGAAGACCTCCTTGTTGCGCAGCAAAACGTCGCCGCGTGTTTCCAGGTAATAGTTTTTGCGGATGCCGCGGCGGGCGATGGCCTCACCGATCGCCATGCCATGCTCGGCGCGGATGAAGGCGACGTCGTCGACGATGAAGGCGTTGGGCTCACGGATCGCGGCGAGGTCTTCCACCACGTTGGCGGGGTCGATCAGCCGATAGCTGCGGCCGTAGAAGGTCCAGGCGCTGCAGAATGTGCAATCCCAGGGGCAGCCGCGCGAAAATTCGATCGAGGCGCAGGGATCGAGCGGGCCGATGAAATAACGGCGCCGATGGCGCAGCAGATGCCGCGCCGGGCGGAGCGCGTTGAGGTCTTCCACGAACACCGGCTTCGGCCCGGCGCCTTGTGGCGTGACGGCGCCGGGCAAGGTTTGCAGGGGCCGGCCTGCCGCGATGGCGTCGAGCAGCAGCGGCATCACCGCTTCGCCTTCGCCGCGCAGCACGCAATCGATGGCGCCCTCGCTATGGCCGAGGATCGCCTCCGCCACGAAGGAGGCGCTGTGGCCGCCGACCACCACGGGAAGGCCGGGCCAGCGCCGTTTGGTCTCTTTCGCAAGATCGACGATCTCGGGGATGTTCGCGAGATAGTTGCAGGAAAAGGCGACGATTTCCGGCCGCCAGCCGCGCAGCCGGCGAAAATAGGCGGCATGGTCTTCGACCTGGAGATCGATCAGCTCGATGTCATGGCCGTGGGCGAGGGCGGATGCGGCGACCAGTTCCAGCCCGAGCGGTTCGAGGCGCAGGAAGACTTTTGTGTACATCAGGGGGCCAGGATGGACGCAGAGCACACGCATAAAATGTCTCCTGTCGATCAGCAGCGTAGCATGGGAAAATGACGTCTCGGGCGGCCCGCGGAGGTTGAGAGGCGCAAATATTCCGCCAGAAGGATAAAGGGATCGTCCGGTGCTTTTTGCAAGGAATTTCATGCACTTTGCGGGGGGAGGAAGGGGAGGCTACTTTTTGTGAACAAAAAGTAGCAAAAAAACTTTGTTATGCGGGGCCATGGGCGATGTCGTCGACACAGTCTCAGGCCCAGCGTAACAAAAGTTTTTGCGCCGCTTTTTTCAAAAAGCCGCCGCTTCCTTCCGGCCTCTATGCCAGGCTCATGAATTTCTCTTAAAGAGCGACGTCTTCACCGACGACGAGATCGTTACCTATATTGGTTACAAGCAAGCGCGGGAGGTTGATGAACTTCGCCTCAGGCCGTCGAAGCGGCAATGCGGGGGGAAGGGCCCTCACACAGGACAGAGAGAGGAGTGCGTTGTCATGAGAGAAGCTGAAATCCACGATTATGCGCGGCAATTATGGGAAGCGCGTGGCGCCAAGGCGGTGGCCGAAGCGGCGCAAAAGGCCTGCCGGTTCGAACAGAAGGGCGAGGACGGGCAGGCGAAAACCTGGCGGCAGATCGAGGCCGCGCTGAAGCTGATGCGCGGCCCCAATGCGAGTTGACGGCGCGCGGCCTTCGGTCCGATCCTAGAGCCGGATGATTTTAGATCGAATCGCGTAGCGATCCGCTCTAAAATCTGAATCCGTCTCTAGATATAAGCTAGAGGATTCTGACTTTAAGTCGAACCATGAAATGGTTCGACTTAAAGTCATCGCGCTCTAGGCCACCAGTTTGGCCGTGATCGCGGCCACGTGCCGGCCCAGGAAGCGGGCACCGTCCAGTTCGTTGGCGCTTACCTGGCGCGACGCATCAGGCGCCGCGATGGTCGTCGCGCCATAAGGCGAGCCGCCAGTAACCTCATCGAGTCTCAATTGACCCAGGAAAGAGTAGGGCAGACCGACAATGATCATGCCCTGATGCAGCAGATTGGTGATGATGCTGAACAAGGTCATTTCCTGACCGCCATGCTGGCTGCCGGTGGAGGTGAAGGCAGCGCCCACTTTGCCGATCAGCTTGCCTTGCGCCCAAAGTCCCCCGGTCTGATCCCAGAAATTCGCCATTTGTGAGGTCATGCGTCCGTATCGCGTGCCCGTGCCGACGATGATGGCATCGTAATCGACAAGGTTGGCGGGATTGGCGACCGGCGCGGGCTGATTGAGCTTGAAATGGCTGGCGCGGGCCACCTCTTCCGGCACCAGTTCCGGCACCCGCTTGATATCCACCTGGGCACCTTCGCCGCGGGCGCCTTCGGCGACGGCGTTCGCCATGGTTTCGATGTGACCATAGGCTGAATAATAGAGGACGAGGATCTTCGCCATTGTGAACTCCTTGGGGGTTGAGAAGGCAGTCACAGCTGGACGCCGCGCGACGGGGCGGAGGCGCGTGGTCTGCGCTCATGAAAAGGCGGGTCCTGCCAGGGACAATCGACCGGGCGCGGCGGAAAAGAAAGAAAAATTTGAGGGAGGTTCCGGCGCGCATGGCCCGCGCCGCTTGAGCGCGCCAAATCCAGAGCAGGGCTGCGCGGGCATGACAAGCCGTCATGGTCCGTCGCAAACGATAATGAGCAAGAGGCCGCTTTTTGAAAAAAGCGGTGCAAAAACTTTTATTATGCCGGGCCTGGGGCTGTGTCCGCGACGAAGCCCATGACCCAGCATAATAAAGTTTTTTTGCTACTTTTTGTTCACAAAAAGTAGCCTTTTTCTTCGCTGACTATCGCACGGTCACGATGATCTTTCCGAATTGCTGATTCGATTCGAGATACCGATGCGCTTCGACGATCTGCTCGAGTGGAAATGTCTTGGCGATTACCGGCTTGAGTGCGCCTGAGGCGAGATGGTCGACGATGAATTTCGTGGCCTTCTCCATGAGATCCGGCCGGCGGGTGACGGACCACAGCGTATAGGCGCGCACGGTGAGATTCTTGGCGAGCGCCGGGAACAGCGGGTAGGGAGTCGGCTCCGGCGAGAGGGCGCCATAGATGAAGATGATGCCCTCGTCCGCCGCGGCGGCGGCAAGATCGTTCAGGCCCGGGCCCGCCACGGGGTCGAAGCTGACTTTCGCGCCGCGCCCGGCGGTGATGGTCATGACTTCCTGGGCGAGGTCCTGCTCGGAGGTCACGATCACATGCTGGGCGCCGGCCTTCAGCAGGTCCGCGCGCTTGGCGCTGGTCCGGGTGGCGGCGATGGAAATGCCCCCGAGGAGATTGACGATCTGAATGGCGGCCAGGCCGACGCTGCTCGACGCGGCGGGAATGATCACGGCGTCGCCGGCGTTGATGGTCGTCAGATCGACCAGGGCACCGTACGCGGTGAGATATTGCATCCAGATGGCGGCGGCTTCCGACCAGGACAAATGGCTGGGATGTTTGGCGACGACATTCGCCGGGACGATGGCGGTATCGCCATACACGCCGTAGCGGGACATCGAAAAAGCCGGGATCGTGCTGACCGCGTCGCCGACCGACAGGCCTTTGACGCCGGGCCCGATCGCTTCGATTTCCCCGGCCGCTTCATAGCCGATCTGGGAGGGGAAGGTAGCGGTTTCCAGATAGGCGCCGGACCGGAACATGGATTCGGCCCGGTTGAGCCCGAGCGCATGAACGCGGATTTGCACGTCGCCCGGACCGGGCGCGCCGAGATCGAGATTTTCGATTTCGAGCACTTCCGGCCCGCCGGTTTTATGGAAACGGACAATGCGTGACACGAGATATCTCCTTATAAAATGATCCGGATGAAGTTTGGGACATGTTGTGGGTGCGGCGGCCCGCGCGTTAGATGGCTAGGGGACACGAAGAAGAGCGGCGGTGAGGCAACCGGCACGCCGCTCGCGCGCGGACAAAACGATAATGGCTTCAGTCCATTGCAGCGTCTTCTTTCGTCGCGACCACGGTCCCTTTTGAAAAAACGATTGTTTTTGCATGGGGGGAATGGTTTACATGGGCGCAAAAGCGATAACGCAAAGGGCCCTTGCCATGAAATTTCTAATTGAGGTTGGGAAGCGGAAAAATGCGAAATCATGGCTCGCGAAACGCGAGGCGGGTGAGGCCCTCACCATTGTGCGCGAGCTGCACTCGCAAGGCGTGACGGAAATCCATATTTATGACGCTGACAGCTTCGCGAGTGTCACCGAAGAGGAGCTGGCAAAGACCGCGC
Organism: Acidocella sp.; assembly: GCF_035535915.1. Classification (GTDB taxonomy): domain Bacteria; phylum Pseudomonadota; class Alphaproteobacteria; order Acetobacterales; family Acetobacteraceae; genus Acidocella. Next base: position 3,398 of record NZ_DATLPB010000001.1, on the reverse strand, counting down.
GGGTTCGCCCTCATTGAGGCGTCTTTCTCGACGCGGGGCCGATCATGGGGCCCCGGCGCAAGAACAAAGGCCTGGATTCCCGCCGGTTTGATCGGCGTCAAGGCGCGGTGGAGCGCCGCGTGAAACGGTCTTGAAAACATAGCGACGAGGTAGGCAATATGAAATTCCCCTCGATTCTGGCCGTGCTGGTCACGGCCATGCCCTTCATCCCCATCATGGCGTCGGCACAAACGTCGGCGCAGAGCGTGAGCCCGTCGGCCCAGAGTGAACGGCAGGGCGCGACGACCGGGTTGGGCTCGTCGCACCGGTTCCGATCGGCCGCCGCGGCGGCCGATCATTGCCCCGGAGACACGATCGTCTGGCTGACGGGATCGAAGCTCATCTATCTCCTGCCCGGCGCCGCCAAATATGGGAAAGGCAGCGGCTCCTATGCGTGCCAAATGGAGGCCGATAGCGCCGGCTTCCGTAATGGCGGCAGCTGAGCGCCGAAGCTCGCCAGAAAGGCTGCGCGCATTTCCCGCGGAGCGGGGACGGATCGGCCGGGCGTTCGCCAGGCCGGGCGGCGTCTTTTATATAAATTTTTTTATAAACATCGGAACGCAATAAAAACAAAACTATATTTGTTTCTATATAGTGACAAAAATGAGCCGGCGCCGGCATTCGGCCGTGAGGGGCTCGAATGGGGGAGGCTGTGCGACACGAACTTGCTGGCGTGTTGGATCTGCGCGCATTTTCACGCTTACGATGTGAATGGACGCAATTGGCGAATGACTCGCCCACCCATTCGCAAAGCCTGACGTACGAATATTGTGAGCTGGCGGCCGCGGCGGCGTTGGCGAAACAGGCAAAGCTTTATGTCATCAAAATATATGATGATCGCGGCCTCGTTCTGTTATGGCCGATCTCCGTTCGCCGGAACGGGCTTGTTCGCGTGGCGCGGGATTTGAGGTCCGATAGCGGCGAGAAATATGGCGGACCGCTGCTGCGCGCCCTGGCCGCGGATGAGGTGCTGCGCGAAGCGGTGCGGGCTCTCACCCGGATCGACGCCGATCTGTTCGAGCTCGCCTGGGTCGATGACGGTTCGGCATTGCAGCTTCTGATCGAAAGCGTGCCCCAGCCCTGGATCGTCCGCCACGCGCCGCGGCGCATTCGTTCCGCCTCCGGGGGCGAGGGCATGCCGCGCTACACGATCCATTTCGCCGGTTTTGCAAGCTGGCAGGATTTCATCGCGACCAGGGCGCATTCGGTTCGCCGGCAGCATAACAACCGGTTGCGGAAGCTCCTCAGGGAGCAGCAAGATATCGAGTTTGGCTGGTGCCGGCGGGCCGACGAGGCCGAAACGGTCCTGACATGGCTGTTTGCGAACAAAAAAGACTGGGCCGAAGCGCGAGGCTTCAGGACCGCGTATCTGATGAGGCCCGAGATGCGGGATTTCTGCATCGCCATGGCCCGCCGCACGGATTTAGACACGGTTCCGCTGGTCAGCTTCGTCAAGGTCGGGGGGAGGCCGATTGCCGCCAGCTTCAATCTGGTCGGGCCAAAATCCCTCGAATTCTTCATCACCACGTACGATCGGGCGTTCCACCCGTATTCGCCGGGAATCCTGCTGCTGACCTATGTCGCCCAATGGGCCTGCGAAAACGGCCGCGATTTCGACATGCGCTATCTTCACGTGGATTATAAGGCGCATTGGGCCAATTACACCGTCCAGTGCCGGCGCCACGCGGTCTTTCTCGCGCGGGGCAATGCGGCGGCGGCCGTGAGCCTTGCCGGACTGGCCGTGGGCAAAATTTTCGCCTCCTGCCGCCGCCGCTTGAGCGCCATCCCGTGGCGCCTGGGCGGTGCTTCAGCGCGGCGCCTTGCGGAAGATGACCGAGAGATTGTTGGCCGGCATCGGGACCGTTTCAGCCAATTCAAGGCGATGCTGGGCGGCAAGGTCCGCCACCTCGTCCAGGCGGCGCAGCCCCCAGGTCGGATTGCGCGCCTTCAAGCTCGCGTCGAAAGCGAGGTTGGAGGGCGCGGTCTCGACGCCCGGCTCGATATAGGGGCCATAGAGGAACAGAACGCCGCCGGCCGGCAGCAGGCGGCCGGCCCCGGCCATCAGCCCCTGGGTCGCTGACCAGGGCGAGATATGGATCATGTTGATGTTGACGATCGCATCCGCCCGCGCCACCGGCCATTTGTCGGGCGAGGCCGCGTCGAGCGGCAGCGGCGGCAGCAGGTTCGGCAAAGCGACCTGGGCCCGCCAGGCTTCGATGCTGGCAAGCGCCTCGGGCGAGGGATCGGTGGGTTGCCATTGCAGGCCGGGCAAGGCGGCGGCGTTGTAGACGGCATGCTCGCCGGCGCCGGCGGCGATCTCCAGCACGAAGCCGCGATTGGGCAAACGGGGTTTCAACACCGCAAGGATCGGGTCGCGGTTGCGGGCGGTGGATGGCGCGGTCATGGCGCCGGGTGGCATGTCGTTCGTCATGACGTTTCACCATAGCAAGCCGATTTGGCGGTGGAAAAGAGGCGTAAAAGCTTTGGCAATAATATACTTCATATACCCATGGGCGGCTGCTAGTTAGCGGAGGCGCCGTATGACCGCGCCATGGGGGGCGATTCCAGGCGGCTTTGGAGCCTTTTGGATATGGTCGAAAATTTTCGGATCAATGCACTTCGCGTTATTCAGACAGAGCTGCACGTTTTGATAAATCTAGGTGACCACAACCAGCGCTTCATAGAAGATAATGGCGGGTACAGAAACTTCGAACTGCTTGCGGCGCCAAAGCACTCGCAAACTCTTTCGAAAGCAATATCTGAAGTTAAATCTTTAACTCAAATGGCTGAAACTCTATTTGGTGACTTAAACTGCGTCCATATTAATCATGCGATTTCTAGTTTGCGGTGGTGGACTGAGGGCCATGGACAGAAGTGGTCTGATCTCAAAAGTCGGTCCGTTGCGTTAAGAAATGCCATCGACAATGAATTAAAAGAGTATCTTTATTACCAATACCCAAAGTTCAAAGGTCAAAAATTAGGCTCACACGAGACTGACTGGAAGTTGCAATCGCCGCTTTCCCAGCGATCTCGGTCGATGCAATGAGCGCAACAGATTGTTACGCGATGGGGCATAACACCGCCTCCGTTTTTCACTGCATGAGGGTACTAGAGCACGGATTGTCTTCATTAGCGTCTGAACTCGGCTTAAGTTTCGATCTTCAGCAATGGCATAACATTATTGACCAGATCGAATCTAAAATAGTTGAGCAGCGAAAGAAGCTTCCGCGCGGCATTGAGAGGAACGAGAAATTGCAGTTTCTTTCGGAAGCGGCGAAGGAGTTTTTCTATTTTAAAGACGGATGGCGGAATTACGTGTCCCACAACCGGGGGAGGTACGACGACCATCAAGCCCTCAG